>JAGWYN010000095.1 GCA_018969295.1 Chloroflexota bacterium
CCTGGGCACGCACCTGTAGGGGCGACCCTTGCGGTCGCCCTTGTGATCGCCCGTGCTTTTACAAACCCTTACCCGCGGTGTCATTGGGGGCACCCGCAAGGGGTGCCCCTACAGGGTCGCCTGTACGATCGGTCATGGTCTCATCCTGGGCACGCACCTGTAGGGGCGACCCTTGCGGTCGCCCGTGGGATTGTGGTCGCCCGTGCTTTTACAAACCCTTACCCGCAGTGTCATTGGGGGCACCCGCAAGGGGTGCCCCTACAGGGTCGCCCGTACGGTCGGTCATGGGTCTCATCCTGGGCACCCGCCTGTAGGGGCGACCCTTGCGGTCGCCCTTGTGGTCGCCCGTGCTTTTACAAACCCTTACCCGCGGTGTCATCGGGGGCACCCGCAAGGGGTGCCCCTACAGGGTCGGCCGTACGATCGGTCATGGTCTCATCCTGGGTACGCACCTGTAGGGGCGACCCTTGCGGTCGCCCGTGTGATCGGCCATTACTAGCAGTTTGTCGAACAGTCCTGAGAATTTTGGGGACACTTGACAGACTGTTCCACCATCCTATACAATTTGCACTGCAATCGTGCAACGGTGTCTGTGCAATATTGTGCTTGACACGCCGATCCGCCATCTTATACAATTTTTTATTGTAATTCTGTCAGGATACAAGAAGACGTGCGTCCCACCTGAGCACGTTGTCCTTGCCTGATCCCTCTAACCCACCCAACAGCACGCAAGGAGAAATGGACCGATGCAGAAAAAAGTGATTGTCAGCTGGCTCCTGATGATGATGTTCTGGATCAGCGCCTGCGGTGCACCGGCACCGGCCGCGGAGGCTCCTGAGGCAGCGCAGCCTGCGGAGGCAGCGGAGGCGCTGACACCGCAGGCTGGCGGTGAAATTGTTGTGGCCTACAAAGATGATTTGGCGACCCTCGACCCTGCGATCGGGTACGATTGGACCAACTGGCCGACGATCAAAATGGTCTTTGATGGCCTGCTCGGCTACGACAGCGGCACGACGCTTGAGCCGCGCATTGCCGCTGAAATGCCGACTGTCTCTGAAGATGGGCTGGTGTACACCTTCAAAATTCGACCGGGTGTCAAATTCTCCAACGGCCGCGAGGTAACCGCCGACGATGTGGTCTATACGCTGACGCGTGTGTTGAACCCGGCGACAGCCAGCCCTGGTGCAGGGTTTTATGTCGGAATTCAAGGGGCGCAGGCGTTTATCGACGGCAGTGCAGCCACCGTCGAAGGGATCCAGGCACTGGATGCGCAGACTGTCGCGTTTACCTTGACTGCGCCGGATGCCACCTTTTTGAACAAAATGGCGCTCAATTTTGCCTTTCTGGTTCCCCAGGAAGCGGTCGAGGCCGCCGGCCAGGACTTTGGCCGCCAGCCAGTGGGCACTGGCCCCTTCACCCTCGTCGAATGGAAGTCGGGCGAATATCTGGTCTTTGAGCGCAACCCTGCTTACTTCCAGCCGGGGCGGCCTATGCTCGACAAAGTGACGATCCGCGTCGGCGTCGAGCCCAGCGTCGCCGTCCTCCAGCTGGAAAAAGGAGATATCCACCTGATGGGCGACCCACCGCCCGGCGCCGAGTGGGCCCGCATTACCGCTGACCCGGCTTGGACAGACCGCATCGAAGTGCAGCCGAAAGTCAACACGACCTACATTGCCATCAACACCACAACCCCGCCCTTCGACAACGTCAAGGTGCGCCAGGCACTCAACCATGCGATCGACAAAGAGCGCATTGTCCAGCTCTTGAACGGGCGCGCATCTGTCGCCAACCAGATTCTGCCTGCGCTTATGCCAGGCCACGACGATACCTATGAAGGGTATGCGTTCGACCCGGAAAAGGCCAAGGCGCTGCTGGCCGAGGCCGGCTTCGCCGACGGGTTTGAGACCACAATCCAGTGCATTGCAGTCGATCCACAGCCCAAACTGTGCGAATCGTTCCAGCAAGATCTGGCCAATGTCGGCATCCAGCTCACGATCGAAACATTGGCTGCGCCGAATGTGATCGAGAACGCCGGCAACGGGCTCAACCCGCTGACCTGGTCGGGCGGCCTGGCCTGGACACAGGATTACCCTGACCCGGACAACTTCTATGCGCCGATCCTGGGATGCGACGCCAATGTCCCGGGTGGGTGGAACTGGTCGCGTTACTGCGACGAAGAGCTGCATGCCCAGAGCAAAGAGCTGCTGGCAATGACCGATCGGGCAGCGCGCCTCGAAGCCTACAAACCATTTTTCCGAACGCTCATGGATGCGGCGGTCTGGGTCCCTGTCATTGCCGACCAGTACAACGTCGCTCACTCGGAGAAATTGCACGGCCAGCCGCTGCTGACCCACCCGGAGCATGGGTTTATCTACGAGACGATGTGGATGGAGCCGTAGTACGTGGGTGCACCCGCTCTGTCTTCTGTCGGGGTGGCGCCGGCCCGGGCCGGCGTCACCCCAATGGCCTACTGGCCGTTGGTCTGGCGGCGGCTGCGCCGCGACCGGGCTGCGGTTGCAGGCCTGGCGCTGGTGGCCATCCTCGCCTTGTTGGCCCTGGCAGCCCCTTGGCTGGCCCCGTATGACCCGGCAGAGCAGTTTCGAGATGGCCTGACCCCGGCCGGGCAGCCGCTGCCCAGCACACTGCCGGAGGGCAGCCTGCGCTTTCTGCTCGGCACCGACGCGGTTGGCCGCGATCTTTTCAGCCGCCTGCTGCACGGTGCCCGCGTCAGCCTGACCGTCGGCGTGCTGGCCAATCTGCTGACGGTCGCGATCGGCACCCTGCTGGGCGCGACTGCCGGATACTGGGGGGGCTGGGTCGAGACCCTGCTCATGCGGGTGACCGACATGATGATGGCGTTCCCAACCCTGCTGCTGGCGATGGCCTTGGTGGCCATTCTCAAGCCCTCGATGGGGATCATCATTGCAGTCATCGGCCTGGTCTATTGGACCTGGATCGCGCGCGTCATCTACGGCCAGGTGTTGATTCTGCGGGAGAGAGAGTTTGTGACCGCTGCGCGTGCCCTCGGCACCCCCCGGCGGCGTATTCTGCTCGCCCATATTCTGCCCCATCTGCTGCCGACCGTGATCGTCTGGGGGACCTTGGGGATCGCCACCAATGTGATGCTGGAAGCCAGCCTGAGCTATCTTGGGATCGGGGTGCAGCCTCCTGTGCCTTCCTGGGGCGGGATGATCCAGCAGGGGCAGGCCTATTATCGCACTGCGCCGTGGCTGGTCGTTGCCCCAGGTGTGGCAATCATGCTGACCGTCCTGGCGTTCAATCTGCTGGGGGACGGGCTGCGCGATGCGCTGGACCCGATCCAGCGTGGAAGAGATTAGGTTGTATGTGGCGTTATCTGGCCCGCCGTCTTGTTTTGACGCTGCCTGTCCTTTTGGGGATTTCAATCATCACCTTTGTCCTCATCTATTATTTGCCGGCAGACCCGGCGCGCATGTACGCCGGCCCCAGCGCGACGGTCGAAACGGTGGACCGCATCCGCCGTGAGCTGGGGCTGGATCTGCCCCTCTGGCAGCAGTACACCAATTATCTGGGCAAGCTGGTGCAAGGGGATCTGGGGTTTTCGTACCGCAAGCAGACCCCAGTGCTGGAGTTGATCCTCAGTCGGCTGCCCTATACGGCGATGCTGATCGTGAGCGGAATTTTTGTGGAGCTGGCGCTGGGGCTGCCGATCGGGTTGGCTTCTGCGCTGGCGCGCGGCCGCCTGCCCGACCGGCTGGGGATGTTGGTGGCTCTGCTCGGCGTTTCTGCACCCCCTTTCTGGCTGGGGCTCATGCTGCTTTACTGGTTTGCGTTTCAGATCCCGATTTTTCCGCTGGGCGGCGTCGAACATCCCACCAGCATCGTGCTGCCGGCCCTGACTGCCGGGCTGGGGGGCGCTGCCTGGTACGCCCGCATCATGCGGTCAAGCACCCTGGAGGTGCTGGCTGCAGACTATGTGCGGACAGCCCACGCCAAAGGGCAAAGCCGACACCTGGTGCTTTGGCGCCATCTGCTGCCCAATGCCCTCAACCCGATTATCACGATGGCGGGGATGGATATTCCCTGGTTTATCGGGGGGGTGGTTCTGGTCGAACAAGTCTTTGCCTGGCCGGGGCTGGGGCGGCTAGCCGTAGAAGCAATTCAAACGGTCGATGTGCCGCTGATTCTCGGTACGGTCAGCGTGACCGCGCTGATCGTGGTGTTGAGTGGTATCCTGGTCGACCTGGTGCAGTCGCTGGTCGACCCACGTATTCGCCTGAGCCGTTGATCGAAAGGAAACAGACATGGCTACACACTACCTGGACGACACACAGCCCCATGCCTTCTGGGACCAGACGCTCCCTCCCCGCCTTGCGATTGCGCCCGGGGAGACGGTGGTCTTTGAAACCCTGGAGGCCTCTGCCAATCAGATCACCCCACAATCGACCGTTGCAGAGATGAGCGCCCTCTCTTTTGACCCGATCCACCCGCTGACAGGGCCGGTCTTTGTCGAGGGAGCCGAGCCGGGCGATACGCTGGAAGTCGAAATTCTGGATCTGCAGCACAAGGGGTGGGGATGGAACGGCGTGATCCCTGGATTTGGCTTGTTGTCAGACGATTTCTTGCACCCCTATCTGCACCATTACCAGCTGGTGGGCCGGGAATGTATTTTTCGGGACGATATTCGGATTCCGTTTGAACCTTTTTGCGGCGTCATGGGGGTAGGGCCCCAAGAGAGCGGCCGTTTGAACACCACCCCGCCGCGCACCAACGGGGGCAACATCGACATCCGCCATCTGACGCCAGGCACCCGTGTCTTTTTTCCCGTCCATGTGGCGGGCGCCCTGTTTTCCTGCGGAGACTGCCACGCCGCACAAGGGGACGGAGAGGTCAATGGGACTGGGATCGAGACGCCGATGACGGTGACCTTGCGGTTTCAACTGCACAAAGGGCGTTCGATCCGGGAACTGCGTTTTGTGACGGCCCCGCATCAGCGGCTGACGGTGGCAGACGAACTGGGCTATTTTGTCACGACCGCCCATGGCCCGGACCTGTTCACCAACAGCCAGAACGCCATCCGCTACCAGATCGAGTATCTGACCGCCGAGCATGCGATGAGCCCGGAGCAGGCGTACAGCCTCTGCGGGGCAGCTGTCGATCTCAAGATCAGCGAAGTGGTCGATGCCCCCCATTGGATTGTCTCCGCCTATTTGCCGATCTCGATTTTTGCCCGTTTTCGCGCCCAGGGAAGATTCATCTGGTAGCGAGGTTCAGCTGCTGTGGTTGACAGCGAGAAGGCTCTGCACTATACTTTTGCACGATGGTGCACACGTGTGCAAAGAGGTGTGTTGTTCGAGCCGAGGGGATCGTGGGAATACCTGATAGACCGAAACGCACTTCTGCCCGCCGTCCTGTTTCGATCCAGGACATCGCCGAGGCCGCCGGGGTTTCCCACTCGACGGTCTCACGTGCCCTGCACAACAGCGACCTGATCCGCCCGGAGGTCCGGCTGCGGGTTCAGCAACTGGCGCAGAAGATGGGCTATATCCCGAATGCGGTGGCCCAGAGTCTGAAAGGGCAGCGCACCCACACCGTGGGGCTGGTCATCTCTTCGATCGCCGACCCCTTTGCCGGCCGGGTGGTGCGGGGCATCGAAGAGATTGCGCAGGCCAACCGGATCAGCCTGCTTTTGAGTGTTTCGTACAACGACCCGGAGCGCGAGCTGGAGATCATCGAGACCTTTCAGCGGCGCCGTGTCGACGGTGTGATCAGCGCCACCGCGCAGATGCGGGGAGCCTACGTGCAGCGGCTGACCCAGATCAAGATGCCGACCGTGATGATCAACCAGCAGGCTGACTCGGAAGCGGATCGGCTGCTTTCGGTCGACGCCGACGACTACGCCGGGGCCCGGCTGGCGGTGGAGCATCTGCTGTCGCTCGGGCACCGCCGGATCGGCTATCTGGGGGTCGGCAACCGTTGGCAGTCCAACCGCCGCCGTTTTGCCGGGTACTGTGACACCCTTTCGGCGGCAGGGGTGGCGGTCAACGCGCAGTGGGTGCGGGTGGCCCCGATTCTGAACAACCCCCGTTCGGACGATGTGGTGGATGGGCAGGCGCTGCTGCCGGCGCTGTTGGGCAGCGATGTGACTGCTGTCTTCTGTTACAACGACCTGATTGCGGTTGGGGCGCTGATGGCCTGCCGCGAGCTGGGCATTGTGGTGCCAGAGCAGATGAGCGTGGTCGGCTACGACGATGTCGACATTGCCCGCTATGTGACCCCTCCTCTGACCACAGTTCACCAGCCCAAGCTCAGGCTGGGAGAGCTGGCCATGCAGATGTTGCTCGATCTTCTGGAGGGGCAGGCGGTGCACAATACCAGCCTGGCCAACGAGCTGGTGGTGCGTTCCAGCACGGGCCCGCCGCCTCTGTAGCGAGACCGAGCGGCAGAGACGGCTCCTGCCGTTGTCCCCAGTGGCAGGGGGAGAGTTGGTGGGAGTTGAGTTGACCCAAAAAGTTGACAGTCTTGACAAGACCAGCCAGGCCAGTCAGAATATGAAGGTGTACTGGTCTCTGTCGAAGACAAAGGAGTGTCAGACAATGCGCGAGCAAAACGAAACAACGACCCCCCAAGAAGTCTGGCAGCTTCTGCGTGAATTGATCGAAATGCAAAAAGAGAGCGAGCGTCGCCTTCAGGAGACCGA
>JAGWYN010000042.1 GCA_018969295.1 Chloroflexota bacterium
CAGCGCCAGCGGATCGGGATTGCGCGCGCGCTGATTTTGCATCCGAAGCTGTTGATTCTGGACGAACCGACCTCGGCACTGGATGTGTCGGTGCAGGCGCAGGTGCTCAATCTGCTGCTCGACCTGCAGCAGCGGTTGGGGTTGACCTATCTGCTGATCACCCACGACCTGGGGGTGGTGCACTATCTGTGCGACCGGGCTGCTTTGCTTTATTTGGGGGCGGTCGTCGAACAGGGGCCGATCGACTGGATTTTTCAGGCGCCGAGCCACCCGTACACACGGGCGCTGCTCGACGATGTCCCGTCGGTGGATCCGGATCAACGGATGTTGGAGCGGGTCAGCCTGGAGGCGGACAGCTTCAGCGTGCGCTGGGCAGGCGTGGGGTGCCGCTTTGCCCCCCGCTGCCCCGCTCGGCAGGTTGCGGCCTGTACGACCCTGGAACCACGTCTGGAGGCGCTGGCAGAGAGCGAGCACCGGGTGGCCTGCCATCTGGCCCATCCTCTGTTGGTGGGAGAAAGCGTGTGAATAGTTTTTTTCAAGGGCGATGCAACAGACGTGTGCAGAGGATCTGCATACTTTTTGAAGATCAAAACGAGGAGAGTGTATCCCATGCGAATCGGGATCGATGTCGGCGGCACCAACACGGATGCCGTGCTGATGGACGGGCGCACCGTGGTGGGTTGGGCCAAGTCGCCAACGACGCTGGATGTCAGCAGCGGCATCACGGGGGTGCTTGCCAAGCTGTTGTTTGAAACGGGGGTTGCCCCCAGCGCGATCGCGGCGGTCATGTTGGGGACGACCCATTTCACCAATGCAGTGGTCGAGCGCCGTTCGCTGAGCCGCACGGCTGTGGTGCGGGTGGGCCTGCCGGCAACCGGTGCGTTGCGCCCATTTGTGGATTGGCCCAAAGACCTGGTGGAGGCCATCGGCGGGGTCAGCTATCTGGTGCATGGCGGCTACGAATTTGACGGCCGTCCGATCGCTGCGCTGGACGAGGCTGAGGTGCGCGCAGCGGCCCGCCAGATCCGTGCGGCCGGCATCGACTGTGTGGCGGTGTCGGCGGTCTTCTCGCCTGTCAACACCGACCAGGAGATCCAAGTGGCGGCGCTGCTGGCCGACGAAATCCCGGGGGTGCGGGTCAGTCTCTCGCATGAAATCGGGCGGATCGGCCTGCTCGAACGAGAGAACGCAGCTGCGATGAACGCCTGTCTGGTGCATCTGGCCGAGCGGATTGTCAACTCCTTTCGGCGGGCGCTGCAGGAGCTGGGAATCTCGGCCCCTTTCTTCATCAGCCAGAATGACGGCACGCTGATGAGCGCTGAATTTGTCGAAAAATATCCGGTGCTGACCTTTGCATCGGGGCCGACCAACAGCATGCGAGGAGCCGCTTTTCTGTCAGGGGTCAAGGATGGGGTGGTGGTCGACATTGGGGGGACCACCTCAGATGTCGGTGTGTTGGTCAACGGCTTCCCGCGCGATGCCTCGGTCGCCGTGCGGGTGGGCGGCGTGCGCACCAACTTTCGCATGCCGGATGTCTTTTCGTTTGGGCTGGGGGGGGGAAGCCATGTCCAGAGCGACCCACTGCAGATAGGCCCGCGCAGTGTCGGCTACGAGATCACCCGGCGGGCGTTGGTCTTTGGCGGCAGCGACCTGACAGCCTCCGATGTGGCGGTAGCGGCAGGGTTGGCGGACATCGGCGACCGCAGCCGTGTGGCCCACCTGGACCCGGCCTTTGTGGCCGCAGCGGTGGCGCGCATGACGGAGATGATCGAAGCCAGCATCGACCGCATGAAAAGTGCGGCCGGCGACGTGCCGGTGATTTTGGTGGGCGGCGGCACCCTTTTGGTCGGAGACCGGCTCAACGGTGTCTCCGAGCTGCACCGCCCGGAGCATGCAGCGGTCGCCAACGCCATCGGCGCGGCGATCGCCCAGGTCGGCGGGGAGGTGGATCGCGTTTTCAGCCTGGACGCAACCCCGCGCGCACAGGCGCTGGTCCAGGCCAAAGAAGAGGCGGCACAGCGTGTGCTGCGCGAGGGCGCGCTGCCCGAATCGGTGGAGATCGTCGAGGTGGAAGAGATCCCGCTGGCCTATCTGCCGGGCAATGCTGTGCGCATCCGGGTCAAAGCGGTTGGGGCGTTGGCCCTGGAGTAGTCCCTATGTGGCAGATCACACGAGAAGATCTGGAGTCGATAGCGATCGGTGCGGGGATCCTGGGCACAGGAGGAGGGGGCAACCCCTATCTGGGCAAGCTGACCCTGCTGAGCCTGCTCGAAGAGGGGTATCAGGTAGAAGTCGTCGATCTGGACACCCTTGCTGACGACGCGCTGGTGACCGAAGTCGGAATGATGGGGGCCCCGACGGTGGGTGTTGAAAAGTTGCCCCACGGGGCGGAGCCGCGCTGGGCGGTGGAGGCGTTGGAAGGGTACATGGGGCGGCCTCTGGATGCGATTCTCTGCGCCGAGATCGGGGGCTCCAATTCGATTCAGCCGCTGGTCGCCGGCGCATTGACCGGAAAACCGGTGCTGGACGGCGATTCGATGGGGCGTGCGTTTCCAGAGTTGCAGATGAGCACGCACTGTATTGCGGGTGTGCCGCCGGTCCCTGCCGTCTTGGTCGATGAAAAAAACAACCGGGTGATCTTCAGCGCCATCACCGACCCGTCGACGTTGGAGCGGTATGCCCGTGACCTGTGCGTGTTGATGGGCTGCACCGCCGAGCTGGCCATGGGGGTGATGACGGGGGCGCAGGTCAAGCGGTCAGCGGTGCGCCACACCCTCTCTTTGGCCAGACGATTGGGGGATGCGGTGCGGGCGGCGCGGGCCGCCAAAGAGCCGATGGCCGACGCTGTGCTGGCGGTGACTGGTGGGAGCGAACTGTTTTCCGGCAAACTGGTGGATGTGCAGCGACGCACCGTCGCCGGCTTTGCGCGCGGGGAGCTGGTGGTGGAAGGGGCGGGGCAGTACCGTCGGCAGTGGCTGCAGGTGGCCTTTCAGAACGAAAACCTGGTGGCGTGGGCAGGCGACGATCGGGGGCAGCGCGGACGCGTCGTGTGCTCGGTCCCTGACCTGATCTGTATCGTTGAAAGCGAGACAGGCGAGCCGATCACCACCGAACAGCTGCGCTATGGGCTGCGGGTGACGGTGCTGGGCATCCCCTGTTCGGACAAACTGCGCACCCCCGCTGCACTGGCGGTCGTCGGGCCTGCGGCCTTTGGCTACCCGGAAGTCCACTTTGTGCCGATGCCCAAGGTAGCTGGGGTCGGCATCGAATAAACAAGGAGAGAACAACCATGCGTCGTACCATTGGCGTTCGAGAGATCGAAGACATTGCGTTGGGGGCGGCCGTGCTGGGGACTGGCGGCGGGGGCGATCCCTACATCGGTCGGCTGATGGCTGTGCAGGCCATTGAAGACTTTGGGCCGGTCGAACTGGTCTCTCTGGAGGAGGTCGACGACGATGACTGGTCGGTCGCGATCGCCATGATGGGGGCACCGACGGTGATGGTCGAAAAAATCCCAGGGGGCAAGGAGGCAGAGCATGCCTTTCGCTCGATCGAAAGCTTTCTGGGCCGCCCGATCCGCTACCTTTACTCGATCGAGGCCGGGGGCATCAACTCGACGATCCCGATCGCGCTGGCGGCCCAGCTGCGCATGCCCATGATCGACCTGGATGGCATGGGGCGGGCCTTCCCGGAGATCCAGATGGTCACCCACACCCTGTTTGGGATCACGGCGACGCCCTTCACCATGGCGGACGAAAAAGGCAACAGCGCAGTGCTTTCCACAGTGGACAACCGCTGGATGGAGACCTTTGCGCGCAGCATCGCCGTCAACATGGGGGCCACGGCGCATATTGCCGCCTATGCGGCGTCGGGCCGCCAGCAAAAAGAGGCCGCCGTGCGCGGCACGATGACCCTGGCGGAGACGATCGGGCGCACGATTCGCGAGGCCCGGGCCGCCCATGTCGATGTCGTTGCCCGGCTCTGTGCCGTGACGCAAGGACAGGTGATCTTTCAGGGCAAGGTGGTCGATGTACAGCGGCGTACTGTGGCGGGCTTTGCGCGCGGGGAAGCCATTCTGGAGGGCATCGGTGTGGATGCAGGCAGTCAGATGAGCATCGAGTTTCAGAATGAAAACCTGATCGCTCGCCGCGACGGCAACGTCAAGGTCAGCGTGCCCGATCTGATCTCGATGGTGGAGGAGGAGACCGGCGAGCCCATCACCACAGAAGGGCTGCGCTACGGTTTCCGGGTCAATGTGATTGGGATGCCCAGCCACCCGCACTGGCGCACGCCAGCTGGGCTGGCGGTGGTAGGCCCCCGCTATTTTGGCTACGACGTCGATTTTGTCCCGGTCGAAGCTTGACCCTTGCGCGACATGAATGGCGCTTTGAAGCCGCTGCAAAACCGTCTCCGGATGGCACTGGTGCACGACTGGCTCAACCAGATGGGCGGCGCGGAGAAGGTGCTCGAAGTGCTGGTCGGGCTTTTTCCTGGGGTGCCGGTCTACACAAGCATGTACGACCGCCAGGCCCTGCCCTCTGCCTACCAGCAGTGGGAGATCCGCACGACCTTTATGCAGCGACTGCCAGGGGTCCTGCACCACCACCAGCGCTATCTGCCGCTCTACCCGGTTGCCTTTTCTCGCACCGACCTGAGCGAATACGATCTGGTGCTCAGCAACAAGAGCGGCTTCTGCCATGGTGTCCAGACTGCCCGTTCGCAGCGCCGTGCCTTGCACGTCTGCTACTGTCTGACGCCGACCCGTTTTCTCTGGCTTTTTGACCACTATCGTGTGCGCGAGCAGATTCACCCGCTCCTGAGTGCCGGGCTGCAGCCGTTGCTGGCGTGGTTGCGGCGCTGGGACTATGCGGCGGCCCAGCGCGTCGACCATTTCATTGCGATCAGCAGCGAAATTCAACGACGGATCCGGACGATCTACGGACGAGAGAGCGTCGTCATCCACCCCCCGGTGGACACCGACTACTTCCAGCCGGCGCAGCGTCTGGTGGCTGGCGACTACTATTTGATTGTCAGCCGGCTGATCCCGTACAAACGGATCGACCTGGCGGTGCAGGCCTTTGCTGGGTTGCCCGGCGAAAAGCTGGTCGTTGTCGGCGACGGTCGCGACCGGGCCGAGCTGGCGGCACGAGCGACCCCCAATGTCGCCTTTTTGGGCTGGCAGCCGCGCGAGCGGGTGCGAGACCTGCTGCAGCGCTGTCGTGCCTTTCTGTTTCCTGGGCTGGAAGATTTTGGCATTGCACCGGTCGAAGCGTTGAGCGCCGGCCGGCCGGTGATCGCTTTTGCAGGAGGGGGCGCGCTCGACACCATCCTCCCTGGGCAGACAGGCGAGCTCTTCTCTGAGCAGCGTGCAGAGAGCTTGCAGGAGGCGCTGCGGCTCTTTGACTGGCAGGCGTACGCGCCGGAAGAGTGCCGAGCGCAGGCCGAACGCTTCAGCACGGCGGCGTTCCGGCACAAGCTGCTGGCGTACCTGGACACTGTGTTGGCTCTGTCTGATGTATAATGGCTGTACAGACCGCACCCGGCAGGTCGTCTGAAGCAGGAGAGCGCCCATGAGCAGCGAACCAAGGCTGGAAGGGTCAACAGGGCACAGGGCATGGAATTGAAAGCGTACGGTGTCATTTTCAAACGGCGCGGTTGGCTGCCTGTGGGGCTGGCGCTGTTGGTGGGGGTGCTGAGTCTGATTCAACTGCGTCCATGGCAGCCTACCCCGCCGGTCTATACGGCCTCTCTGCGCATGTTGGTCGGCGTGTTGCCGGCCGCCGAACAGGATGTGGCCGCCTACGACCCACGCTACTATGCCTGGTTGACCAGCGAGTATCTGGTCGACGACTTCACCGAGGTGGTGCGCAGCCAGCTCTTCGCCGAACGGGTCAGCCAGCGGCTGCAAGGCCTTTCGCTCCCACCGGGGGTGATCCAAAGCAGCGCTGCGACCGGCAAACTGCACCGGATCATCACGCTCAATTTTACGTGGGGGGACGCTACACAGATCGAGGCGGTTGCGCGAGCGGCGGCCGACGAGCTGACGCAAAACACGGGCTTTTATTTTCAGCAGCTGGGCACCGATCGTGCAGGGGTGACGCTCTTGGACGGGCCGACGGTGGGGGTGGTCGGGCGCAGCGTGCGGGAACAGATCGAATTCCCGCTGCGTGTGCTGCTGGCGTTTCTGGCTGGGGTAGGGCTGATCTTTTGGTTGCACTACCTGGATGGGTCGATTCGGCTGGAAGAGGAGCTGGAAGCGCTTGGAATCCCGGTGCTGGGGAGTATCCCTCGGCGCCGGTAGTGGACTGTCGGCAGGGAACACCTGCCTGGTTTGGGGGCAAAAGAGGTGCGGTGTGACGTTACAGGAATATGGGCGGATTCTCCGCAGGTGGGGCTGGCTGGTTGTGCTGGGTCTGCTGCTGGGGGCGACGGCTGCTTTTGGCATCAGCGCTGTCCAGAAGGAACTTTACCAGGCCGTGGTGGAAGTCAGCACGGTGCCTGCTCGGCCGGACTGGGGATTGGGCAACACGGCCAAGGATCTGATGCGCAATTTCACGGCCAATCTCAAGACGCCTGAGATCGCTTCGCGCGTGATTGCCCGTCAACAGCTCGACATGAACCCCTACGATCTGTTGGCCGACACGCAGATCGAACCGGATTCCAGCACCTTTACGATCAAAGTGCAGGTGCGCAACGCCGACGGGGAGGTTGCCAAGCAGGCAGCTTTGGGGTTTGCCGACGAGTTTCTCGAAGAGCGGACTGCCTACTACGCCCAGCTCGACAAGAGCGACCGCATCGAGGTCAAGATTCGCAGCCGGGACATCGGCTACAGCCAGATCCAGCCCAAGCCATTGCTCAACGCAGTGGCCGGGGCTGTGCTGGGGCTGCTGCTGGGGATCGGGCTGGTGCTGCTGCTGACCTGGATGGAGGCGGATCTGCTGCGCACGCCTGCGGCGGTTGAACGCTCGCTGGGGTTGCCGGTGCTCGGCGCGATCCCGCGCGTCCGTGCAGGCGTCGCCCGTGCGGACGCTGCAAAGACTGTCTGAGCGGCTCTGCCGAATTCTTCTTGGCTGCTCGAAAGTTCTCCTTTGCGGTTGTGCTGCGCGCGGGGCAGCGGCGGCTGCCGCTGTTTTTGTTGTTTTTGGCGGTGGTGGCCTACGCTTGGACCTTCAGCGTTCTGACGGTGACGCGCCTGCATGCTTTTGAGGCGCGTGCCTTGGACATGGGCAACCTGCACCAGACGATTTGGAACACGGCCCAGGGCGACTGGTTCCGGATCACCAACCAGGAGAGTGGGCTCACCAACCGGCTTGGCTACCATGTCGAGCCCATTCTGCTGCCGATCGCGCTGATCTACCGGCTCTATCCAGCACCGGAGCTGCTGTTGGTGCTGCAGGCGGCGGTGGTGGCGTTGGGGGCGCTGCCTCTTTTTGCCCTGGCACGCCAGCGCGGGCTGGGGGACTGGCTGGGTCTGCTCTTGGCGGCGGCGTATTTGCTCAACCCGACCCTTCAGGCGGCCAACTGGCTGGAATTTCATCCGGTGACGTTGGTGCCGACCTTTCTGATGGCCGCCTTTTACTTCCTGGTGGCTGGGCGGACCGTCTGGTTTGCGGGGTTTGCGCTGCTGGCTGCGGCCTGCAAGGAAGAGATCGGCCTGCTGGTGGCCATGCAGGGGCTCTATGCTGTGTGGGTGTTGCGCCGGCCGCGGCTGGGGCTGGTGACAGCGCTGCTGGCCGGCGGCTGGTCTTTGCTGGCAGTGTTGGGCATTCAGGCCAGTGTGGCTGGCGGCAACATTCACTGGGGCCGCTATGCCTATCTTGGGGAAGGCACCGTCGAGAAGGTGGTCAGCCTGGTGACCCGGCCTGACCTGGTCTGGGCCCAGTTGGAGCGGGCGGCTCCGTTGCGCTACGGCTTTGAGCTGTTGCTGCCTGTGGGATTTGTGGCGTTGTTGGCTCCTGAGCTGTTGTTTTTGGCGTTGCCCTCCTTGGCGATCAATTTGTTGGCTGATTTTGCGCCGATGCATCAGGTGACGACCTTGATCTATGCAGCCCCTGTGGTGCCCTTTGTGCTGCTGGCCACCGTCATGGGGGTGGCGCGTGCCCAGCGGGCTTCCCGCCGCGCCCTGCGTTTTGTGGGGCGGGCAGCACCGTTGGCGGTGCTGGGCGGTGCTCTGGTGGGCCAGCAGCTGTGGGGGTGGCTGCCGGGTGGAGGCAACTCCCTGGCGTTGGAGGTGACGGATCATCACCGCAAGGCCCAGGCAGTGCTGGCGCAGATCCCGCCGGAAGCGGCTGTGTCTGCCCAGGATCGTCTCAACCCTCATGTCAGTGGGCGACGCACACTTTATCTTTTCCCGCGCGTCGAGGATGCCGACTATGTGCTGCTTGATGCAACTGCCTCGGCCTGGCCACAGCATCCCAGCGATCTGCGTCGGACGGTCGATGAACTGTTGGCGGGCGATTTTGGGGTTGCCGCGGCCGAGGACGGCTATTTGTTGTTGCAGCGTGGAGCTGCTGCCCGCGAGCTGCCCCCGGCATTTTTCTCGGCCTGGCAGGTGCCGCCAGAGGGGCTGGCTGGGTTGGCCGAGACTGAAGTCCTTTTCGGCGACGAGCAGGGAGCGCTGTTGGCGCTGCGCGGCTATGCCGCAGCCTCGGACCGCTACGGAGAACTGGTCGTGACCCTGCTCTGGGAGGCGCTGCGTCCGCTTGAGCAGGAGTTGCACTTTTACATCGCCTATCTGGACCCACAAAGCCAGCCATTTCAGGAGAGCCAGTTTTATCCGCCGCCCGCACTCCTGTGGTATCCTACCACGCAGTGGGAACCGGGCCGGGCCGTGAAGATGCAGACCTTGCCCTGGCGGGTAGAGGATGCCCAGTTTGGCCTGGCGGTTGGGGTATTTGCAGGGGAAGGTGGCTGGGCGGGCGGCAAGCGGCTGGATGTCGTGCACACAGAGCCGGCCATGCCCGTGTGGGCGGAGGGAAGCCTGGTCCGGCTGGCGGGTTTTGCCCGCCAAGGGGCAGGCTGGGCCCCGATCGACCCAGCCGCCGGCGAGGGCGGCGTGCAGCTGGAGAAGACGTTTGTGGGCGGATTGCAGCTCGAAGCAGCCAGCTGGCCAGACAAGGTGGCAGCCGGCCAGGAACTGCCGGTGACCTTGTACTGGCGGGCGACTGAGCGCTCTGCGGCCGACAGCTCGATCTTTGTGCAGCTGCACGATGCAGCGGGCAACAACCTTGCCCAATGGGACGGAGCGCCTGCCGACGCAGTGGGGCAGCTGCCGGTCAGCGCGTGGCCGCCCGGCTGGCGGGGCCGTCAGGAACTGAGGGTGTCGCTGCCCGACACCCTGCCAGCGGGCGAGTACAGCGTCGTGGTTGGGATGTATGACTGGCAGAGTGGGGTACGTCTGCGGGTCGCCGGAGAGGAGAGCGTGGTGGCTGGCCGGGTTGGGGTCACCCGCACAGGAACCAGAGAAGGATTGGGTCGATGAGTCTGATCACACTGTCCGAACCGCACAGCAGAGTGGCTGAAGCGTATCAGAGTCTGCGCACCAGCCTGGAGTTTTCCAGCCTGGAAAAACCGGTGCATTCGATTTTGGTGGCGGCTGTAGACAACAGCACCGACAAGTCGACGTCGGCTGCCAATCTGGCGGTGGTGATGGCCCAGGCTGGGGATCGTGTGATCCTGGTCGATGGGGATTTGCGCCAGCCCCGCCAGCACGAGCTGTTCGGGCTGTCCAACCACAGCGGGCTGGCCCAGTGGCTGGAGGCGGGGGGGGCTCCTCCGCTGCAGCAGACGGTGCTCCCCAATCTGCGCCTTCTGGCCGGCGGGCCCGCCGTCAGCAACCCGGTCGCGCTGCTGAGCACGCGCCGGCTGGGAGAGCGGCTGGGGGAATTGGCCGCGTTGGCGCAGTATGTGCTGGTCGACGCACCTCCACTGCTCTCTGTCACCGATGCTGCGCTCTGGGCCAGCCAGGTCGACGGCGTGGTTTTGTGGGTCAGCGGCGGCAGCACACAAAAAACACAGGCACAACGCGCCAAAGCGATCTTGGAGCGAGTCCAGGCCAAGCTGTTGGGCGCCGTGCTGCTGAATGCAGAGTGAATCAGGAGAGAACGGACAGATGAAGGGGCTTATTCTCAGTGGCGGCAAAGGCACGCGCCTGTATCCGATCACCTTCAACCGCGCCAAACAGTTGGTCCCGATCGCCAACAAACCTGTGCTCTTTCGGGTGATCGAGGCGATCCAGGAGGCGGGAATCGAGGAGATCGGCATTGTGATCGGCGACACCGGCGCGGAAATTCGGGAGGCGGTCGGGGACGGCAGGCGTTGGGGCGTCCGGATCACCTATCTTCCTCAGGAGGCACCGCTTGGCCTGGCCCATGCGGTCAAGATCAGCCAGGAATTTCTGGGCGACGAACGCTTCGTCATGTTTCTGGGGGACAACGTGATCCAGGGGGGAATCAGCGGCCTCATCCGCCAGTTTGCGTCCAGCGACTGGAACAGCCAGGTGGTGTTGACGGCGGTCGACCAGCCCCAGCACTACGGGGTGGCCGAGCTCAACGAACAGGGAGGGATTCGTCGGCTGGTCGAGAAACCGCGCAGCCCGGCGAGCAACCTGGCGCTGGTCGGCATCTATATGTTTGACCACAACGTCTTCAAAGCGGTCAACGCCATCAAGCCGAGCTGGCGCGGCGAGCTGGAGATCACCGACGCCATCCAGTGGCTGGTGGAAAATGGCTACGCTGTGCACCCGTATGTTCATCGGGGCTGGTGGATTGACACCGGCAAACCGATCGACATGCTGGAGGCAAACAACCGAGTGCTGGCCGAGCTTTCCCATCGGGTGGAGGGCTATGTGGACCGGGACAGCAAAGTCGACCATCTGGTGACTGTCGAGCGGGGTGCAGAAATCATCAACAGCGTGATCCGCGGGCCCGCCATCATCGGCGAGCATACCCGCATTGTCAACAGCTATGTAGGCCCTTTCACCAGCATTTTTCACCATACCCACATCGAAGACAGCGAGATCGAACACAGCATTGTGCTGGACCACAGCAAGATCGTGGGGATTCCGAGCCGGATCGAGGACAGCATCATCGGCCGTGATGTCGAGGTGACCTACAGCCCGATCAAACCCAAGGCGTACAAGATGACGTTGGGAGACCATTCGCGCGTCGGGTTGTTGTAGTTTGGCTGTGGCCGAGTCTTTGTCCTTCTCTCCGATTCTCTCGGTGGCGGCGCTGGCCGCTGCACTGCGCCGTTGGCGGCCAGGAGACCCGTTTGCGGAGGCAAGCCCCGTGCTCTCTGGGCGCTCTCTGGCGCCGTTCTATCGCCTGCGGCCCGGCAGTGTCGAGGAAGAGGGAAGGGCGGCAGCGCAGCTGGCCGGCGATGTCGCCGAGCGTCTGCGCCGCCTCCGCCAGGCCTATGGGGAGTGGCAGCAGTTTGAACCGGGCCCCTATTTTGATTTGACCGAGGAGCAGGCGGCGTTGCTTACCCGGGTTGTGGAGCGAGCCTCTACGGTCCATGTTGTGGTCTATCTGGATGCGCTGCTGCCTGCTTTTCAGGCGGTGCAGGGCTGTGCAGGGCAGAACTCGCCGCAGATGACCCCCTGCTGGCAGAATGCGTTGACCCGCTCCTGGAGTCGCTTGCTGGAGGTATTGGGGACAGCCCAGAGAGCGCTGCAGCAAGACATCACGCTGCTGGCCTACAGCGCTGCCGACGAAGAGCGGGCGCGCTGGCAGCGCGCCGGTGGGGAGCGGCCAGCTGGACCTTGGGCCCCGCTGGCTGTCAAGGAGCTGCCCAGCCTGACCTTGTCTGTGGACCTGCCGCTGCCCGTGTTTCTCCAGTCTGGCCGCAGACGCCGCCTGCGGCGCACCTGGCAGCGGCTCTACAGCCGTCTGCCCGGAGAGCAGTTTGAGTAAATGGGGCAGATTGCGTTGTTTGAAGAGGAGAAAAAATGCAGAAATTCTTTGTAACTGGGGGAGCTGGCTTTATCGGGTGTAATTTTGTCCGGTACATGCTGGACCGGTACCCAGACTGCTCGGTTGTGGTCTACGACAAGCTGACCTACGCTGGACGGCTGGAAAACCTGGTGGATGTTCAGAATCGACATGGCAGCCGTTTGCAGTTTGTGCGCGGGGATATCTGCGATGCTGCGGCGGTGGATGCGGCTCTTCGGGAGTATGGGGTCGACACGATCGTCAACTTTGCGGCGGAAACCCATGTGGACCGCAGCATTTTGAACCCGGACGCGTTCATCCAGACCGATGTCTATGGGACCTATGTCCTGCTGGAGGCTGCGCGCAAGGCTGGCAACCTGCGTTACCATCAGATCAGCACCGACGAGGTCTACGGCCATATTCACGGCGACCACCGCAGCACGGAGAGCGACAACCTGGCCCCGCGCAGCCCTTATGCTGCCAGCAAAGCGGGTGGCGACCATATGGCGGCTGCGTACTGGATCACCTATGGGTTGCCGGTCACGATCAGCCGTGGGGCCAACAACATCGGCCCATTCCAGTATCCTGAGAAGGTCGTTCCGTTGTTTGTGACCAATGCGCTGGCCGACCTGGCTTTGCCGGTGTATGGTGATGGCCGGCAGATGCGCGACTATCAGCATGTGCTGGATCACTGTGCGGGGATCGACGTGGTGCTGCAGCGGGGCGAGATCGGGCAGACGTACAACATCGGTACGGGCCGTGAGATGACCAATTTGGAGATGGTCGAAATTTTGTTGGATGAGTTGGGCAAGCCGCGCAGCCTGATTCAACATGTCGAGGATCGCCAGGGGCACGACCGCCGCTACTGCATGAACGTGGACAAATTGATGGCGTTGGGCTGGGAGCCGGGCTACACGCATGAGGCTGCGATTCGTGCGACTGTGCGTTGGTATGTCGACAACCGTTGGTGGTGGGAACCGATCCGCAGCGGTGAGTTCCAGGACTACTACCAGCGGCTGTACGGCCAGCGCAAGGTGATTGGGTAGGTGAGGGGGGGAGGCCGCTGTGACAGCCGCTCGTCGTGCCAGTGTGGAGGATGAAACAGCCTGTGGGTGGCTGTTGGCATGCGCGTCTCGACGACAGATCCACATGGACACCGCCGAGCTGAAAAAGGCCTGGGAGGAGGGGCACTTCTGGGTCTTGCCTGTTCAGCAGAACGTTTGGGTGAAATCGCTCTCCGCCTTTTTGGTGGTGGAAGTCGAGAGACGTCCTGCGGCGCTGTCGGTCCCCAGCCGCAGCTTTTTTCGTGCGTTTGCGATGGAGTGTGCGGACACGCCGGAGGCTGTGCTGCGGCAGCTGAGCGACGCTTTTTTTCAGCACGCTCTGTTGGGGCCGGGGGCACACTGTCTGATCGCCTTCAGCACAGAGAGATGGTTTGATCGTGCTTTGGAGAGTGTGGGGCTGGGGTGGAGCGAGCAGGTGCTCTATCTGGAACTGGATCAGCTGTTCAGATACCATTGGGAGAGCGGGCAGCGGGCTGCTGGCTGCACAGTGCAGCCGGCCGCTCCTGGCGACCGCGCTGCGCTGCTTCAGCTGGACGAGGAGGCCTTCGGCCCCATCTGGCGCTGGTCATCTGCCCGGCTCTCAGAGGCGGGGGGGCTGCTGTGGCTGGCCCGCTGCGGCGGCGAGATTGTCGGCTATTTCTCATTGGGGTGGTTTGACGACACAGCGTTTCTGGCTCGGCTGGCGGTGAAGCCGTCGTGGCAGGGGCAGGGGATCGGCAGGGCGCTGTTGGGGCAAGGGATGCAGCTGGCCCAACAGGCGGGGATGCGTCGGATGCTTTTGGGGACCCAGGCAAGCAACCTGCGGGCCTTGCAGCTTTACCGCCGCACTGGGTTTCGCGAGACCGGTCAATTTTTCAACACGTTTGTGCGCCATTTTGAAGCGTAGATAGAAGTTGTACATGAAGGCTCCCGTAGGGTGTACGGCGGCGCTTCGCCCTATTTTTCCCCTTCGTCCATCGCTCCAGTTCGCCCGGACGCAGCACCATCTCGCCCAACTGCGCACCGACCGCCGCAAACGCCGCTGCGGGTGTCCTGCCGGGCACGCCAACGCGGTAGTAGTCCTGGTCAAGCCCGGTCAGGATCGCCACCACGATCTCCGTCTGCGGGTCGTACTGGCGCACCAAGCGCTTGATGTCGGGGTCGGGCCAATCCAGCCCTTTCTCCTTCAATAGGCTGCGGCTGACGTAGAGTCCCGGCGTGATGCCGCCTTCCCACAGCAACCGATCACTGCGCCACGCCCAATCCGCCTCCGTCCAGCACTTCCGCCACTTGTCTGTGTAGCCGCCGTCGTCAATAAACGTCTGAAACTGGGCGTTGGTAATCGGATAGCGGGCGATGAAAAATGCGGCCAGGAACAGGCAGTGTTGCGGCATTTCGTCGTCTCGTGCCATGCCATCAGCTTGCTTTGTGCTGCCCATGATAAACTCACCGGCTGCCACATCGCACCACACAATGTCGGGCAGGCCGTCTGCCCGCAACCCGACGCCAGGACGGGGATCGCCAACATAGTTCAGCGCTTTGCCCGCCGCAACCCGTTCCAATAACGGCGCTGCGAGGCTCGTCGCACAAGCAACAAGCGTCTGCTGCACGTTCTCGATTGTCACGGTAGCAGGCTTTGCGCCACCGCTTTCCGCAATGCACCGCGCCGCCAGCGATGGGTTGACCGATTTCCACAAAATTCGATCAGCCCTTCGGGCTGAAGAATCGGATGGTAGACCACCTCACGTCTCTATTGGAGAGGTATTCAGTGGACAGTAGACAGGAGACAAAAGACAAAAGCCTAAGAGAGAGTTCTGGCGAGACGAAATCCCCCGTCGTCGTTCCCGTCCCCGGGATCGTCCCAGCTCCGGTCGGCGCACCGCACCCACTTTCCCGACGCCCGCCACGATCCGCCCTTCAGGATGCGAACGTTGCGTGAATTCAGGTCTTCCCGTCCGTCGTCTACCCGGTAAGGGTAGGAGTTATAGAGCGTCGATGTCCACTCAAAAACGTTGCCCGCCATGTCGAGACACCCATAAGGGCTTTGTCCGTTCGGGAAGCAGCCGACTGGACTCGTGCCACCGATCTTGCTATCATCGTAGTTTGCTTTGTTGGGGTCTGCGCCTTCACCCCAGGGGTACTCTCTGCCGTCCGTGCCTCTGGCTGCCTTCTCCCACTCCGCCTCGGTGGGCAGGCGCACTTTTTCACCCCGCACCTCACTCAGCCACGCACAGTAGGCGCAGGCATCGTACCAAGTCACGTATGCTACCGGATGATTCCACATCTCGCGCGGTGGCGTCTTGGCTCGCCAGCGCCGAGGTGGTTCGTGTCCGGTCGCCGCCACAAACTGAGCATACTGCTGATTGGTAACGGGATACTTGGCGATGTAGAAGCTATCGACATGCACTTCGTGGCGAGGCATCTCGTCATTTGTCTGTTCACTGCCCATGATGAACTTCCCGCCCGGCACCAACACCATCTCCTCCAGATCACGCGGGTCGCCCAACGCCCCCAACAGCGAACCGGCGCTCGCTCGCGTCACTGGCAGCGCGTTGTCGCAGTCGATCATGGTCGCCAGCAGCGCTTCTTTCACCGTGTCCCGGCACTTCTGCGTCACCCCGCCCGGCCACGTGTCCAGCACCGCCTCGCCTGCCAGAAAGAGGGCTGAGCCCGCCTTACCCGGCTTGCGCGCCAGCAGGTGCAGCAGCACGTCGCTCGCCGCCTCGTCACGTTGCTGGATGATGCCCATGTGCCCGATGGTGAGCAGCGCCACTTCGCGCCAGCGTGCGTCGTCGATGTGCTTCGCCAGAGTGGCAACCACCGGCTGGAGGTTGCTCTGCCCCCGTTGAGCCACGGCGATGGCGGCCAGGTATTCCTGGAAGGTGAGATGGATGAAGCCGAACTCGCCAGCACCCCGTTCTAACAGCAGGCTGGCGTAGTCACGCGCGTCGGTGAGCAACTGGCGCGCCGCCGTCTCCGCGTCATCCACGTGGCGTTCGGCGTAGATCGCTTCCAGCTTGCGCCGCAGCGCCGCGCCCTTGACCAAGCCTGCGCCGGGGCTGGTCTCCTGCATCCACAGCGCCAGGGGAGCCAGCACGCGCGTCGTCTCCAGCACGTCCAGGTCTCTTGCCACGCGGCGATCCAGCCCGCGCGACAGGTTCCAGTGGCGCAGCAGCGTCTGCACATACTGGTCATACAACTGCACGCGACGCTCCGGCAGCAGCACGCCCTGCCGCTTCATCAGCGCCAGGATCGTCAGCAGCAGCGGGTTGGCGGCCAGTTGGCGCACGCCCGGATTGCGCTCCAGGGCAAAGAGCAGCTCGGCCTTCTCCTCGGCGGCGGCCAACTGGGTAGCGGTCGATGCGCCCTTTGCTGCCTGCTCCAGCGCCTGCGTCCACTTCTCCAAAAAGAGCAGGATGTCGTCGTTGTCGAAGTCCACCAGCGTGCATTCCTTGAGATCGTCCGCCGCTGGCCGCACGCTGCGGTAGCCGACGATGCGGCTGGTGAGGATGAACTTGTTGCCGCGCTTGCGCTGGAAGTCGAAGAACTCCTCCACCCGCTGCACCACCAGCGTGCGCTGCGCCAACTGCTGCACTTCATCCAGTCCATCGAGCATGACGAGCGCGTTGCCTTGTTCCAGCGCACGGATGATCAACTGATCGACGGGCAGGTCGATGCCGCGGCTGCGGTAGTAGTCACCCATGAAGGCTTGCAGCGACACGTCATGCTGTGCCAGGGCGGTGGCGTAGGCAGAAAGCGGTACCAGCACAGGCAGACGGCGATCCAGCCCCACCTCTGCGACGCGGTCGAGCGCCAGCAGCACCGTGAGATACTTGAGAAAGGTCGTCTTGCCTGCGCCGGGGTCGCCCAGGATGACAAGCCCGGCATGACGCTTGAGCAGGTCAAGCACCGGCTGCGGCCCGCTGAGGCGTTCACCGATGTTCTCCGCTTCTTTTTTGGTCATCGTGCGCCCGGCCAGCCGCAGTTCGTGCGACCATGTCTCGCCGTCCGGCAGTTCGACGCGCGCTTTGAGCGGCACGTACATCTCGGCCACGGGCAGTTGCAGCGGCACGCGGTCGGCCATGCCCATGCCCTTGAAGTCGAGATGCTTGTAGCGGGTGTAGAGAAAGGACAGGTAGTCGTGCGCAGCCTGTGCATCGGCGTCGGCGGAAGCGGGGGCGGCGGGAATGGCGTCCGGGGCCGGTGCAGGTTCGCTGTCGGTGTCCAGCACCCATTTGCAGCTGGCTTCCTTGAGCTTCTTCACCTCGGCGTTGCCGGGCACTTGGGCAAACGCACCGTCGATCAGGCGGCGCACATTGCCGGTGCGCTCTGCCCACGTGATGATCTTGAAGGTGCGCAAGGTGTTGTCGTCGGCCTCGGCTACGGCGTCAAGCGCCACGTCGAGCTTCATGCGCAGCAACATGGTCAGGCGGTCTCTGGTTGGGAAGCCGCTGAGCAGCGCCTGCTGAATCAGTTCGATCTGTTGGGAAGTCAGCGCCATGTCCGCACTCCTTGTTTGCCGGTAGGTGTTGTCACCCGCCTCTACGCCACGAAAACGATACTCGCCCTGCTGCCACCTGCCCCTCGATGCGCTCCTGCACTTTCTCAATCTCACGCGGTGTCGGCGTCCGCTTGCCGCAACTCCAGCGTTCGGTGACGCGCTCGCCCGCTGCGATGCTGGCCGCTGTCTCGGCAAGGGACGGCCAGTGCCAGTGGTTTGGGTTCCAGGAGAGCAGGTAGGTGGGCATTACTATCAATTAGTCAGGCGATCCCTCATCGCTATAGTCGTCATATAGCGGAACGGAACCAAATCGACCATTGCTCTCCGGGCGTCCTTGCCCGATATAGTTGTCTCCGTACTGCTCGTCATAGAATTCATCTTCGATTAACCCGAGTTTCTGTGCGTTCGGATCATCACCCTCACCACTCCCGTCGTACAGCCTGTGCCGCCGCACGCACGATCTGCCGCACGTCCGCCGTAGTCGCCAGCCGTGGCCGCCCGAAGTTCAGCTCGTAGAGACGCCGGGCGATGGCGTCCAACGATTGCACTTCAATCCGTTCGGCCAGGCGCGGTTCGCCATTGAGCAGGATTCTCAGCTTCTGGCGCAGCGCGTTGGCGAGCGTGTCGGAGAAGGTCGTCAGCAGCACCCGCGCATCCGGCTGCGTGCGCGCCAGGTAGACCGCCCGGTGCAGGGCGACGATGGTCTTGCCCGTGCCAGCCGAACCGGAGACGCGCGCCGGGCCGTTGTACGCCCGCTCCACCGCCTCGCGCTGCACCGGGTGCAGAAAGACCGTCCACCTCTCCCACGGATAGTCCAGCGCAGCGGCCAGTTCTTCGACGTTGCGCACCATGCGAAAACGGCGCTGTGCGTCGGGATGCTCGAAGGGGTCGGCGGTTTCGTCCCCTGTCTTCGGCAGGGGCGGTGTGACGCCCGTAGCGAGTTGCAGCAGCGCCTCCGCCGCTTCCGCGGGCAGGTGGTAGGCCAAATCAAGCAGCCCGTCTTCGGAGACACGGCGCACTTCGTCCACCCACTCGGAGGGGACGCCATAACGCAGCAGCGTCTCTGGTTGGGTGGCGGCGAAGATCGACGGCGCAGGGCGTACTTCCTCCACGTAGCGCGGGATGACGATCTCCTCCACCCGCTCGCGCACTTCCACGATCTGCGCCGCGCCGGTTTGTGGATGCACTTCCAGCTAATGGATTGGCGTCGTTGTTGGCGTTCTCCAGATGCTCCAAAAAGCCCTTGCCAAATTTGTCGTTTGGCGCGACCTCGGTCAGCCAGATGATTGTCTCGATTGCTTCAAGCTGGCAGAAAAAAGGGCGGTAGCTGTTGAATGCGTGGTGTCGCCAATGACGGAGCAGGCGCGCTGTCTCCGGCGTCACCCCCCACCGCGACGGGTCTTCAATCATGCGCCACGGGTCGACGCGCTGGCGCAGGTTGTTGATGATCGGCATGGGGTCGTACTGCTGCTTTGCCGTCGAAATGCCGACACCCTCATCAAAGATCATCGCCTGCTGGCTGACGGCAGTCTTGCGTTTGCGCGGCTTGGGCACCGGCGTAATAAACTCCGCACGACGGCGGCGCTCGATGATCTGTTGGGTCGGCTGCCCCTGGCTGTCCAGTTCCCAGTGGCGTCCGGGATAGGCATAGGGTGAATTGAGAATGGGGTGTGCAAAGAAACTGTTCTCCATGACCCGTGGAATTTATTCCTTTCTTGGTTCGCCAACACAAGGTCATTTTCAACCTGAGCAGACAGATGCAGCAAGACGATGCATTGCCCCCCGGCAAATGCATCGTTCGGCCACCACAAATGGCTGGCGATTCGGCGGTCGTTGGCTTTCATCAATATTGCCATACGTTTGGCGCAGAGTGCAATTTTTCGACAGAAACTCGTGCTGCTGCTGACCGGGGTGCTCATGCCCGCCTCAATTCAGGCGCCTCTACAGATCGCAAACACCCGTTGCGCCCCGTAGGGGCGCTTGAATTGAACCCGGCCATTCATGGCCGGGATTCATGGCCGGCTACTCATGGCCGGCTACTCATGGCCGGGACTCATGGCCGGGACTCATGGCCGGGACTCATGGCCGGGACTCATGGCCGGGACTCATGGCCGGGCTACTCATGGCCGGGCTACTCATGGCCGGGACTCATGGCCGGGCTACTCATGGCCGGGACTCATGGCCGGGACTCATGGACGGCTACTCATGGCCGGGACTCATGGCCGGGACTCATGGACGGCTACTCATGGCCGGCTACTCATGGCTGGCTACTCATGGTCGGCTACTCATGGACGGCTACTCATGGCCGGGACTCATGGCCGGGCTACTCATGGCCGGGATTCATGGCCGGGATTCATGGCCGGGATTCATGGCCGGGATTCATGGCCGGGATTCATGGCCGGGATTCATGGCCGGGATTCATGGCCGGGATTCATGGCCGGGATTCATGGCCGGGATTCATGGGGCCGGGCTCGTCCCCCCACACGTTTGGGGTGTAATTCAAGTTGGGGGCATGGATGCACCGCCGAGGGTTGAACCTCCCGGTAGGTACGAAAAGTGTGTTGAAACGCACTATATCACCGGCGGTCATCCTGTCTGGCAGCTGGGCTTTAGCCGGTTTCTCGTAGTCGACACCGGGTTTCAACCGGCGGGCGAAATCTTGCCCCCAGCGTGAAGTAGATCCACCATTTTTGCGAGGTTTGAACGAGCACAAAATGATGGTATGATGTAGGATAGACGAACAGGCCGCAAACGTTTTGCGAGAGAGAACTGGCGCCATCAGGCCAGCCAGTCGCCGAAGGTGCAAGCAGCGCTGGCAAGCCACTGCCCCGCTGTGACACTCTCAGGCAGAAGGATCGCAGCACGCAGGCAACTCTGGAAAGTGCAGCGGGCAATGTCGCCCGTCGCCACCCACGGGGCAAACTGGTCTTTGCTGGTAGACCGGTCAATCTCTCAGGTCAACGACAGGGTCAACGGGCATCTCTTTGGAGTGCCCGTTTTTTGTTGTGGCAGCGTCAACCAATTTTTCAGCCGTACAAGGAGCTTCTGCCATGCCACTGACCCATCCTGCTGACCTGCTCAACCCGCTGGACACCTTTGCCCGCCGGCACCTGGGGCCTTCTCCGTTCGATCTGGAGCGGATGGTCGAGGTGTTGGGTGTAGAGAGTTTGGAGGCCCTGATCGACGAGACCGTGCCTGCCCAGATCCGTCTGCGTCAGCCGCTGCGTCTGGAGCCGCCGCGCAGCGAATCTGCGGTGCTGGCCGAGCTGCGCGAGCTGGCCAGCCGCAACCGTCTTTTTCGCTCCTGGATTGGGATGGGGTACCACGGCACGCTGACACCGGGGGTCATCCAGCGCAACATCCTCGAAAATCCAGGGTGGTACACCCAATACACCCCCTATCAGGCGGAGATCGCCCAGGGGCGGCTGGAGGCGCTGCTCAACTTTCAGTCGATGGTCATCGACCTGACCGGGCTGGCGATCGCCAATGCCTCGCTGCTCGACGAAGGGACTGCTGCGGCGGAGGCGATGACCATGGCAAAGCGTGCACAGAAGCGTGGGCAGAGCGGCCAGGTTTTCTTTGTGTCGGAAAAATGCCATCCCCAGACGATCGAAGTCGTGCGCACCCGTGCCGAACCGTTGGGGTACACGGTGGTGGTCGGCGACCACCGGACCTATCCGTTTGCTGCGGAGACCTTTGGGGCGCTGGTGCAATATCCCGACAGCGAAGGGACGGTGCATGAGTACCACTCCTTCTGCGAGCGGGCCCATGGGGTCGGAGCGCTGGTGACTGTCGCCTGTGACCTGCTGGCGCTCACCCTGCTGACGCCGCCCGGCGAATTTGGCGCTGACATTGCCATCGGCAACAGCCAGCGTTTTGGCGTCCCGCTCGGCTTTGGGGGGCCCCATGCTGCTTTTATGGCGACGCGCGAAGAATGGAAGCGGCTGATGCCCGGCCGGCTGGTCGGGGTTTCGGTCGACGCACAGGGCAACCCGGCCATGCGCCTTGCGTTGCAGACGCGCGAGCAGCACATCCGTCGTGACAAGGCCACCAGCAACATCTGTACGGCTCAGGTGCTGCTGGCGGTCATGGCCTCGATGTATGCGGTCTATCATGGGCCGGACGGCCTGCGTGCGATCGCACGGCGCACGCATCTGTGGGCGCAGGTGGTGCGTGCCCGGCTGGAACAGCGGGGGTACACAACCAATGCGGGCCCGATTTTTGACACCCTCAAGGTGAGTGGTGGACCTGTCGGCCAGGCGCAGATTCAAGCCGCTGCGCTTGAGCGCCAGATCAACCTTCGTTTCTACGAGGATGGGGGCATCGGTCTGGCGCTGGACGAACCGACCACGCTGGCAGAGGTGCAGGCGCTGCTGGCCTGTTTTGGGGACGATGGTTCTGCTGACCTGGCTGCGCTGGCCAATCAGGTGGGGTACGACTACGCAGCGCCTCTGGCCCGCACCAGCCACTTTTTGACCCACCCGGTCTTCAACCGCTATCACAGCGAGCACGAGATGCTGCGCTACATCAAGCGGCTGGAAGCGCGCGACCTTTCCTTGGCGCAGTCGATGATTCCACTGGGCTCGTGCACCATGAAGCTCAACGCCACGACCGAGATGGTGCCGGTCACCTGGCAGGAGTTTGCCAGCCTGCACCCCTTTGCGCCGGCTGATCAGACGCTGGGCTATCAGGAGTTGTTTGTCCGTCTGGAGCGCTGGCTGGCGGAGATCACGGGCTTTGCAGCGGTCTCGTTGCAGCCGAATGCAGGTTCGCAAGGAGAGTATGCCGGGCTGTTGGTGATCCGCGGCTATCACCAGGCGCGCGGCGAGAGCCAGCGCACCCTCTGTCTGATCCCGGCCTCGGCGCACGGCACCAACCCTGCCAGTGCGGTGATGGCGGGCATGGAGGTGGTGGTCGTGGCCTGCGACGACCAGGGCAACATCGACCTGGCGGACCTGCGCGCCAAGGCGGATCTGTATGCGGACCGGCTTGCTGCGCTGATGGTGACCTATCCGTCGACGCACGGCGTCTTTGAAACAGCGATCCACGACATCTGCGATCTGATCCACGAGCGGGGGGGGCAGGTCTACATGGACGGTGCCAACATGAATGCGCAGGTGGGGCTCACCAGCCCGGCGGCGATCGGCGCCGACGTCTGCCATCTCAACCTGCACAAGACCTTTACGATCCCGCATGGAGGCGGCGGGCCTGGGGTTGGGCCGATCTGTGTGGCGGCCCATCTGCTCCCCTTCCTGCCCAACAGCGCGGTGGTGGCCGGCGTCGGCGGAGAGCGTGCGGTCGGTTCGGTCTCTGCAGCGCCGTGGGGCAGCGCCGGCATTCTGGCCATTCCCTACGCCTACATTGCGATGATGGGCGCCGATGGGCTGGCGGAAGCGACCCGGGTGGCAATCCTCAATGCCAACTATGTGGCCCAGCGGCTGGACCCCTACTACCCGGTGCTGTACAAAGGCGAGCGGGGCCGGGTCGCCCACGAATGCATCCTCGACCTGCGTCCGTTGGAGCATGCGACTGGGATCACGGCGGAGGATGTGGCCAAGCGGCTGATGGATTTTGGGTTTCATGCGCCCACCCTTTCTTTCCCGGTCGCCGGCACGCTCATGATCGAACCGACCGAGAGCGAATCGCTGGCAGAACTGGAACGGTTTTGCCAGGCGATGATTTTGATTCACGCCGAGATTGTGGCGGTTCAGGAAGGGCGCAGCGACGCTCAGGACAACCCACTCAAGCAGGCTCCCCACACGGCGGAGGTGCTGGTGGGAGAGTGGGGCAGGTCCTACAGCCGCCAGCAGGCAGCCTACCCGGCCCCCTGGGTGCGTGAGCGCAAATTCTGGCCCTCTGTCTCCCGCATCGACAACGTCTACGGCGACCGCCATCTGGTCTGTACCTGTCTGCCTTTGGAGGCCTATCTCACCGACTGACCTGTGGCCTTGCGACAAAAGCAGGTTTGTCTGGAGGACTTTTTTTGCATATAATGGCAAGAGACATCCACGATGCCAGGCACTCCTCCGGGTTCGCCGGCCCGGGCCTGTCTGAAACCTGTCCGATGCCAGCCAGTCAAATCGAAGGGATTTTTGTTTATGGAAACGACTCTCCGCCGTTCACGCCGTGACCAGCGCCGTGTAGCTGCCCCTGTCGGTACAGCCAGCTTTGTCCAGCCGCTGCACCAGCTGCCAGTCTATGACCTGGTCGACGAAGAGCGTGTGGCCCAGATCCACGACCGTTCGATGCAGATTCTGGAGCAGGCGGGGATTGCGTTTTACGACGCTGAGTCGCTGCAGATCCTGCGCGACCACGGTGCGCGGGTGGAGGGGGAGATCGCCTATTTGGATCGCGAGCTGGTGGCCGAGTTTTTGCGCTTTGTGCCCCGCCAGTTTGTCTTGCAGGCGCGCAACCCGGCCAACAATGTGGTGATCGGCGGCAACCACATGACCTTTCTGCCGGTGTACGGGCCGCCGTTTGTGCGGGATCAGGCCCGTGGCCGGCGAGAGGCCACGTTGGTCGATTTGCAGAACTTTATCAAACTGACGATGATGACCCCTTACCTGCACCACCAGGGGGGGGTGATCGTCGAGCCGCTGGACCTGCCGTTTCACACCCGGCACATGGACATCCTGTACACCCATATCAAATACGGGGATCGGGGGTTCATGGGGGCCAGCACCGAAGGCTACACCGCCGCCGATTCGATTGCGATGAGCCGGATCGTTTTTGGCGAGCGCATGCAGCAGGCGGACCCGTGCATCTTTTGCACGATCAACGTCAGCAGCCCACGGCGGCTGGACGACAAGATGCTCGGCACGATCAAACAGTTTGCCCGCGCAGGGCAGGGGGTCATGATGACCCCCTTCATCCTGGCTGGGGCAATGGGGCCGGCTGCAATCGCCGGGACGGTGGCCCAGCTCAACGCCGAGGCGCTGGCCGGGATCGTCTTTGTGCAGATGGTGAACCGCGGCACCCCGTGTATCTACGGCTCCTTTCTGGCAGCTGTAGACCTGCGTTCGGGCTCTCCGGTCTTCGGCGCACCCGAAAGTCAGCTTTCCCTCTACTTGAGTGCCCAGATGGCGCGCCACTATGGGATCCCCTTCCGCAGCGCTGGGATGTATGCCAGCTCCAAGATTACCGACGCCCAGGCGGCCTATGAGTCGGTCATGGCAATGCTGCCCGGGGTGATGGCGCGGGTCAACCTCGTGCTGCATGCGGCTGGCTGGCTGGAAAATGGGCTGGTGGCCGGCTACGAGAAATTCGTGCTCGACTGCGAGGTGATGGGGATGCTGCACACCTACCTCCAAGGGGTGGACTGGTCAGAGGAAGGGTGGGCGATGGAGTCGATCCTGCACGAGGTGCCGCCGGGCGGCCATCATCTGGGCACTGCGCATACCCTGCGCAACTTTCGCAACGCCTTCTATCGCGCCGAACTTTTCGACTACCAGGCGGCAGAGGCCTGGGAGGCTGGGGGGGGGGAGAGCAGCGAAGAACGGGCCGCCCGCAAAGTCAGCCAGCTGCTGCGCGACTACGAGCAGCCGCCGCTCGACCCTGCCGTCGACGACGAGCTGCAAGCGTACATGGCGCGGCGCAAGCACGAGCTGGGGTAGAGCGTCTGAATGTCCAGGCCAGCGCGTCGATCGACGCGCTGGCCGAACCTCGTAACCCTACTTACTTGACGCGACGCAGGATTCCCCCTATAGTAACAGGCAATTGAATCGTATGCGTACCTTCGGGGCAGGGTGAGGGCGACAGCCCAATTCCCGACCGGCGGTGATCAGGTCTGGCAGCTGCTGGACCTGTCAGCCCGCGAGCCGGGCGACAGCACGCTGTCGTCGGGCAGGAGTGCGGTGACCAGCGTTCGCCTGGGATTCCGACGCCGACGGTAAAGTCCGGATGGAAGAAGGCGCCAGCAACGGGCAGGCCAGCAGCGGCAGTGCCCTGTCTGTGCCAACTTGTGTCCCGGAGTCCAGTTTCTGGCTCCGGGTCTTTGTTGTCCACCGGCAGGGACAGCTGGTGGCCGGCAGGCAATTTGCCTGTCCGGCCGAACAGTTGCGCGCAATTTTCCACGTCCAAAGGTCGAATGGCCTTTGGACGTTTTTGGTGGTGGATGGCTCGGACAGCGTTGGACGGCTGAAAGCGGAGAGAAGAGGAGGGGTGTGTGCTCTACAACATGCACGAACGACAGATCGAACTGCGGCAGCCAGCCCCTGCCAGCTGGCGCCGTTGGCTGCGCTGGCTCGGGGGACACCTGGCTGCGCTGGTGGCGGTAGGGGGGGCAATTGTGTTGTGGGCGTGGCTGGTCGAATGGCAGCAGTACCCCCCCTTCATCCTGCCCTCCCCTGCGCGGGTCTGGCAGAAATTTGGGGAAATGGCTTCCGCCGGCGACCTGTGGCGCCATATCGGCGCCACACTGGCTGCGATCGCAGGGGGGCTGGCCGTGGGGGTGGGCGCTGCGTTCAGCCTGGGCTACGTGCTCGGCAAACATCCCAGGTTGGAGCGGCTGGCTGCCCCGTACATCGTGGCCAGCCAGAGCATTCCCATCGTTGCCGTTGCCCCGCTGGTGGTGATCTGGCTGGGCAGCGGGCTGGCCAGCAAGGTGGCAGTCACGGCGCTGATCACCTTTTTCCCGGCGCTGGTCGCGACGGTCGTCGGGATCCGCAGCGTCGACCCGGATCTGGTGGACCTGATGCGCAGCCTGCGCGCCACGCGCGGCCAGATTCTTTGGAAACTGGAACTGCCGGCTGCGCTGCCGATCGTTTTGGGTGGGCTCAAACTGAGTGTGACCCTGGCCGTGGTCGGCGCTGTGGTCGGCGAATTCATGGGAGCAAGTGCCGGGCTCGGCTATCTGATCAGCCTGGGGCGTGGCATTCTGGATACCCCGCTGATGTTTGTGGCGATCGGTCTGTTGGTGGGGATCGCCCAGGCGCTCTATCTGACCGTGGTTTTGCTGGAGAACCGCCTGCTGCGTTGGCAGCGTTGAGCGGTGCTCCAGGCGAAAACAAGTTGCACGTAGGCGTGCAGAGACAGATCGCCGTGTGCACGCCTACGTGTGCATGGCACAACCCTTGTGAAGAGAGGAACAAAGAAGATGCGTTTGGCGGGCAAGGCAGTGACGTTGCTGGTAGTGCTGGCCATTGTGGCGGGTTGTACAGGGCTTCCTGTGCCGGCGACAGAGGGGAAGGATTCAGGGGAGCTGACCCCGGTCGAGCTGGGGTTGGGGTTTATCCCCAACGTGCAGTTTGCCCCCTTTTATGTGGGGATTGAACAGGGTTTTTTCCGCGAGGAGGGGATCGACCTGTCGCTCAGCTACGGCTATGAGAACGACTACCTCAAGCTGGTCGGGGTTGGGGAAACCCAGTTTATGATAGGGAGCGGGGACCAGGTGGTGCTGGGCCGGGCGCAGGGGTTGCCGGTCACCTACGTCTTCAACTGGTACACACGCTTCCCGGTCGTGATCTTTGCCAAGGCAGACCGTGCCATTACGGCCCCTGCAGATCTGGCTGGGAAAAAGATTGGGATTCCGGGTGCGTTTGGCGCCAGCTACGTGGCGCTGCGTGGGATCCTGGAAGCGGCCGGGCTGGACGAGCAGTCGATCCAGCTGGAGAGCATCGGGTTCACCCAGGCAGCGGCGGTTCTCGAGGACAAAGTAGAGGCTGCGGTCGACTATGCGGTCAATGGGCCGGTGGTTCTCTCGATGGCGGGGACGGCAGTCAGTGTGATCGGGCTCGACGACTATCTGGTGGTGCCGGCCAACGGGCTGGTCACCAATGAGCGCACGATTGCCGAACAGCCGGAGCTGGTGGCGGCCATGGCACGGGCCCTGCAGCGGTCGATCGCCTTCACGCTGGCCAACCCGGACGAGGCATTTGCCAACGCGTTGGCTGCGGTGCCGGAGGCGGGCGGTGAAAACGAGGCGACCAGCCGGGCGGTCTTTGACGCGTCGCTGCCCTACTGGACCCCCCAGTCGGGCCAGCCGATCGGGGTGAGTGCGGCGGTAGACTGGCAGGCGGCGGCCGAATTGATGGAGCGCATCGGGCTGGTCGACCGTGTGGTCCCGGCAGAGGAGCTTTTCACCAACCAGTTTGTGCCGGGCGAATAGACGCTGCATGACCCCACCCATCTTTGTGGCAGACCACATCTCCAAGAAATTTGTCGACGGCCGCCCCCTTCAGGCGCTGCTGCCGGTCAGCTTTCAAATAGAGGCTGGGGAAATCGTCTGCCTGGTCGGGCCGAGCGGCAGCGGCAAAAGCACGCTGCTGCGCATCATGGGGGGGTTGATGGCGTCCGATGGGGGGGCCATGTGGTTTGCCGGCCAGCCCCATCGGGCGCCCAACCCGGCGATCGGCTTTGTCTTTCAGAAGACCAACCTGATGCCTTGGCGGACTGTTCTGCAAAACATTTTGCTTCCATTAGAGGTTCAACAAAAAAAAGTAACGGATGCCGACCAGGGTCGGGCAACAGCGCTGCTGGCTGCGATGGGGTTGGGCGGGTTCGAGGAGGCCTACCCGCGTCAGCTCTCTGGGGGGATGAACCAGCGTGTGGTGTTGGCGCGCACCTTGCTCCAGCAGCCGCGGTTGTTGTTGATGGACGAGCCTTTTGGCCAGCTGGACGCCTTGACGCGCGAGCGGCTCAACCTGGAGCTGCTGCGGCTGCAGGCAGCCGAGCGGATGACGATCTTTATGGTGACACACAGCATTACCGAGGCGGTGTTGTTGGCGGACCGCATCTTTGTGCTCAGTGAGCGGCCGGGCCGACTGGCTGAGCAGGTTGTGGTCGGGTTGCCCCGCCCGCGCACGCTGGCGATGATCAACACCCCGGCGTTTGGTGCGGTTGCGCTGCACATCCGGGGCCTGATCGGGGAGCACGGCGAGCGAGAAGCGGAGCCTACACAGTCGAGTTTTTGACACCTGACCTTTCGCGTGCTATTGGTATGGCTTGGGCATTTCGAAAAAAGATTGACTGCTGGGGCAGCGACATCCAGACACAGACAAAGCGGGACAACTGGGTATGACAGAGCTTGAGAAGGCGAACCGACCGGTGGAGCGACGTGAGGGAATGGATTTTATTCGCGAGCGGGTCTGGCGCGACGTGCAGAGCGGGCGCTACAGTGGCCGTGTCGCCACCCGGTTTCCGCCCGAGCCCAACGGCTATCTGCACATCGGGCATGCGAAATCGATTGCGCTCAACTTTGGGATCGCCGAGGAGTTTGGCGGGGTCTGCCATCTGCGCTTCGACGACACCAACCCAGAGACCGAGGACATGGAATATGTCGAGTCGATCCAGCGCGATGTGCGCTGGCTGGGGTACGAGTGGGCTGACAAGCAGTTTTTTGCCTCCGACTATTACGAACAGCTCTATCAATTGGCGGAGCGGCTGATTGTGGAGGGGAAGGCGTATGTAGACAGCCTGGACGAGGAAGGGATCCGCCGTTGTCGGGGCACGGTGACCGAGCCAGGGCAGCCGAGCCCCTACCGTGACCGTTCGGTGGAAGAGAATCTGGATCTTTTCCGGCGCATGCGGGCGGGCGAGTTTCCGGACGGCGCGCATGTTTTGCGTGCCAAAGGGGATCTGGCGGCGCCCAACATGAAGATGCGTGACCCGCTGCTCTACCGCATCCGTCATTTTGCGCATTACCGTACGGGCAACGCCTGGTGTATCTACCCGATGTACGACTATGCCCATCCGGTTTCGGATGCGCTGGAAGGCATCACGCATTCGATCTGCACGTTGGAATTTGAGAACAACCGGGCGATCTACGACTGGACGCTGGACAATTTGTATGGGGAACCGCGGCCGCACCAGTATGAGTTTGCCCGGCTGAACCTGGACTACACGGTGATGAGCAAGCGCAAGCTGCTGCAGCTGGTCGAGGAAAAGCATGTGTCGGGGTGGGACGACCCGCGCATGCCGACGATTGCGGGGTTGCGGCGTCGCGGGGTGACCCCGGAGGGGATTCGTCTTTTTTGTCGGCGAATTGGGGTAGACAAAACCAACAGCCGGGTTCAGATCGAGGCATTGGAGAATGCGATTCGCGACGACCTGAATGCACGGGCGCCGCGCGTGATGGCGGTGCTTCGTCCGCTCCGGGTGACGTTGACCAACTACCCGGCGGGGCAGGTCGAGTGGCTGGAGGCCGAGTATTGGCCCCGCGACATTGACCAGACGGGTTCGCGTCGGGTGCCGTTGGCGCGTGCGCTGTACATCGAGCGCAGCGACTTCAGCCTGGCCCCGCCGGAGGATTGGACGCGTCTGGTCCCTGGAGGAGAGGTACGGCTGCGCCATGCGTATGTGATCCGCTGCGACGAGGTCGTCACCGACCCGGCCAGCGGTGAGGTGGTGGAGCTGCGTTGCTCTTACGACCCGGATTCGCTTGGCAAGTCGGCGACGGCCAGCCGCAAGCGCAGCACCGCCATTCAGTGGGTGGCGGCGGACGAGGCATTGCCGGTGGAAGTGCGTCTCTACGACCGGCTTTTCACCGTGCCCAACCCGGATGAGGGAGAGGAAGGCAAGAGTTTCAAGGAGTATCTCAACCCGGGGTCGGTCGAGGTGATTGGTCGGGCCTATGTCGAGCCTGTGCTGGCGGAGGCGGCGGTGGGCAGCCGCTACCAGTTTGTGCGGCACGGCTATTTTGTGGTCGACAGCGATTCTGGGGGCAGTCTGCTGGTTTTCAACCGGATTGTCGACCTGCCCGACGCCTTTGCCAGCAAGCTGGCGGGCAAAGGACGTGAGATACGTCAGCCGGTCGCCCAGCCCGCCGAGGGAGGGGTCGGTTCGATTTCAGACGAACGTGAGCGGGTGCGGGCGGCGAACCCGTGGCTGGCCAGCCGCTATGCCGAGCTGACCGAGACATTGGGGTTGACCCCAGAGCAGGCCGACCCGCTGACCGGCAGCGAGGAAGTGGTTCGTTTTTTGGATGTTGTACTGGCTGCCGGGGCCAGCGTACGCGCTGCGGCCAACTGGATCAACAACGATGTGTTGCGCGACCGCAAAGGGCGGTCGATGGCGGAGCTGCCCTTCAGCGGTGCTGATCTGGGGGAACTGCTTTGTTGGGTCGACGACGGCACGCTGACGACCGCAGCGGCCAAGCGGGTTTATGCGGAGATGGCAGCCGGGCAGGGCACGCCGCGGGCGATTGTCGCCCGACTGGGGCTGGATGGCAGTGTGAGTGAAGGGGAGTTGGCTGCCATGGTGGCCCAGGTATTGGCCATGCTGCCTGCCAAGGTGGCTGAATACCGTTCTGGTCGACAGAATTTGTTGGGCATGTTTACGGGGCAGGTGATGCGGCTGGCTGGGGCCAAGGCAGACCCCAGACAGGTGCAGCAGCTGCTCAGGCAGCAGCTGGCAGAAGAGCCGACAGGGTGCGGGGAACACCCCACAGAAATGAGTGATCGATGACAGCAGCTTCCATCCGGCCGGCCCGGGTGCGTTTTGCGCCGAGTCCGACGGGATTTTTGCATCTGGGCGGGTTGCGCACTGCGCTTTTTGACTGGCTCTACGCGCGTCACACCGGTGGGCAGTTTATCCTGCGGATCGAGGACACCGACCAGAAGCGTTTCAACCCGGCTAGTCTGGAAAACTTGATGCGCAGCCTGCGCTGGCTGGGGTTGGATTGGGATGAAGGGCCGGATGTCGGCGGCCCGCACGCGCCTTACACCCAGAGCGAGCGGCGGGAGCTCTACCAGCACTATGCGAGCTGGCTGATCGCGCAGGGCAAGGCCTACCGTTGTTACACCAGCGAGGCAGAGTTGGAAGAACTGCGGGCGCGTGGGCTGCCCTATGATCGTCGGCATCGCAACCTGACACCGGCAGAGCAGGCGGCGTTGGAGGCTGAGGGGCGTCCTGCTGTCGTTCGTTTTGCGGCGCCGCTGAGTGGCACGACGACGGTACACGATGCGATTCGAGGGCCCATCACGGTGGAGACGCACAGCGTGGTCGACCCGGTGCTGCTCAAAAGCGACGGTCTGCCCACCTATCACCTGGCTGTCGTTGTAGACGACCACCTGATGGAGATCACCCATGTGCTGCGCGGGGAGGAGTGGATTCCATCGGCGCCGCTGCATCAGCTGCTTTTCGACGCCTTTGGCTGGGAGGCGCCCATATTTGTGCACCTGCCCGTCATTCTGGATCCGAGCGGCAAAGGCAAGATGAGCAAGCGCAAGACAGTGGTGGACGGCCGTGAATTTTCGCCTTTTGTGCACGACTATATGGAGGGTGGCTACCTGCCCGACGCCATGTTCAATTTTCTGGCCAACATGGGGTGGAGCTACGACGGCGAGCGTGAAATTTTCACGCGGGAGGAGGCGGTTGCGCGGTTTGAGGTGACGGACATTTCGCCCAAAGCGACTGCCCTGCCTTTTGGTAAACTGGATTGGATGAATGGGGTCTATATCCGGCAGCGGGCGCCGGCGCAGCTGCACGCCGAGCTGGTGCCCTATGTCGCTGCTGGGCTGGGCATCGAGGAGAGTCAGCTGGTGCAGGACCGTCGGCTGGTCGAGCTGGTGCCGCTGATCCAGGAGCGCATCAAAGTATTGAGCGAGGCGACGGCGCTGATCGACTGGGCGTTTGTGTCGGCGGATCAGATTACCTATCCAGATCCGTCGCTGTTGATCGGCAAGAAGTTGACGGCGGCGGAAAGTCTGGCTGTTTTGGCGGTTTGTGCCGAGCTGACAGGCAGCGTAGATCCCTTTGAGGTGTCGGTGCTGGAGGCGGCCTTCCGCGGCCAAGCGGAGCAGATGGCGATCAAACTGGGCAGTTTTTTGGCCCCGGTGCGCGTGGCGCTGACGGGCAGGGCGGTTTCGCCGCCCCTCTTTGAGAGCATGCATGTGCTCGGGCGTGAGGAGTCTTTGCGGCGGATGGCCAATGCGATGGCGGCGCTGCGGGCGGTTGGATGAGCGCCGGGGGGTGCGGAAAAAGAGTGCGGCAGGGCACACAATTTGGCAGTCTGTTCTTCCTGCGGTATACTCTTGAATAAGAAATTGATGGGGGATAGTTTAATCGGCAGAACACCTGACTCTGGATCAGGCAGTTGGGGTTCGAATCCCTGTCCCCCAGCTCTTTTTTAACAGCCCACAGTGTACAAAGTTGTTAAGGAATTGTAGCAGCGACGTGTGCGTGTATGCAGACGACGCTGCTACAACCATGTGGATTGCAAGTGCTCCTGCTCTGGCAGGCACGATGTTCCCCGGCGGCGTGGGCGATCCTCTTTGCCAAAATGGTGGATGACCCATCCTGATCTCTTCCCACCGAGAAGGCCCGAGAAAGCCTAGGAAAAAGAACGCAGTCGGCTCTTCCAGATCCTCGAAGAGCTGGTGAAATGGGAGAGCATCTTGCTGTCGGCAGGTTGTCCATGCGTCACAAAGGCGGTCACATCATCGAAGATCACAGAGAGATCGACGCCAGTCTTCTGCAAAGCAACGGCATCGAGAGTGCGCAAGTGGAGGTCTCCAACAGTGCGATTTACAACAATTATGTAAGCAGCTACGATGGCGGCGGCATTTACTTTTACGAAACGCTCTTCGATGGAAGCAGTTGGCTGAAGGTGAGCAACAGCCAGATCTACAACAATATGACTGGCCCCTACGGAGATGGGGGAGGTGGCCTTTATGCCTACGGTGTTTTTACCCTCACGCAGAGCACCATCTACAGCAATACTACCTTTGGCAGCGGTGGCGGTCTCTATGCGTACGGGCCCGCAACCATCGTGGACAGCAAGGTGTACAGCAACTACGCCTCCAGCAAGGGGGGCGGCATTTACTTCAAAAACTGCTGCGGCTATGAATCGTATGGGATTGCCACTCTCCAGAATTCGGAGGTGTACAGCAATTATGCTGACGGCTACGGCGGCGGTATTACAAACGACAGACATCATCTGCTGATCGTTGATAGCGACATCCATCACAATTCTTCCACCAACAACGGTGGGGGTGTCTATGAGCCTGGCAGCGGTGTGATCACGGTCACGGCCCAGAGCAAAATCTACGAGAACCACTCCAATCATGGGGGGGATTCTATTCCTACAACATTCTGTCGATTGTAGAGAGCGAGGTTTTCTCCAATACGGCTCGTGCCGGGGATGGCGGTGGGATTTACATCGAAGGCGATACTTTGGTGATTACCGGCAGCCTTCTGTACAGCAACACGGCCTCTGGCGGCAATGGTGGCGCGTTGTACAACAACACGAACACAACTCAGATCGCAAACAGCACCTGGTACACCAACAGCGCCAGCACCAGTGGGGGAGCAGTCTACCTCTCTTCGGGCGACATGACGGTGATTTCGTCGACTTATTCGATGAATACAGCAGCTGTGAACGGCGGCGCCTTTTATGGTCGAAGCCCTGTCTTGGTGGTCGGCAGCAGATTCGACAACAACCACACCGACAACGATGGCGGTGCCTTCTATATCGAAGATGGACGCCTGGAGATGGTCGACAGCGACCTTTACGACAACACTTCGATCAACGGGGGGGCCATTTACCACAGCAACGCTACGACCCAGATCGACACCAGTCGATTCTATACGAATACTGCCAGCGGCAGTGGAGGGGCGCTTTACCACCATTCTGGAGAAATGGCCATTCGTTCCTCGAGCTATTCGATGAACGCTGCAACCAGCGGGGAGGGCGGCGCAATCTACAACCAGGATGCGCTCAGCATGACGACCAGCACGTTGGACGGCAACCAGGCAGGAACCAGCGGTGGTGGGATCGCGAATGGTGCATCGGGTGTTTTGACAGCGACGAATGTCACACTGCATGCCAACCAGGCAGGAACGACAGGGGGCGGTATCGACAGTGCAGGCGGCAAGATTGATGCCGTCAATGTGACCCTCTCTGCCAACGAAGCCGCCACCAATGCTGGAGGAATCCACATCGGGGGCGGTACTGTGGCTCTGACCAATACTATTGTTGCAAACAGCCTGACGTCAGGCAATGCCGGCGGCGATCTTGTCGGTTCTCCTGCTATCAGCACAAGCAACTGGATTGGCACGCTCGACTTGGAAAATTTGCAAAACAATGGTGGCCCTACCTGGACCATGGCTTTGCCCGAAGGCTCTCCTGCAATTGACAGCGGGAGCAATGTGGGGTGTCCTGCCACCAACCAACGCGGGCTGCAGCGGCCTGTAGGGACAGCTTGTGATATCGGCGCCTACGAGCGCAGTACCTTGTATGACAGCGTGGATCTCACGAGTCTGCGGATCAGCGATGGAACGCTCACGCCTTCGTTTGTGCAGAGCACGACGGTTTACACCGTTGCAGTGCCCAACAGTGTTCATACCTTGGTTGTCACATCGACGACCAGTTCGCCCAATGCAACGATCGACGTCAACGGTACAGGAGCCATTTCGGGTACGGGGTTCGGTCCGATTGCGCTGCTCGTCGGCCCCAATCCGATCACGGTGACGGTTACGGCAGCCAATGGGGGGACGACCCGGACGTATGTGGTGATTGTGACGCGTGCGCCGTCGAGCAACGCGGATCTGGGCAATCTGAGTGCGGCGACGGGGGGCGGTGCGAACATTCCGCTGAACCCGGCGCCGTTCAGCGGTGCGACTGTGTCGTACAGCGGGACGGTGGCCCATGAGGTGGTGAGTGGGACGGTGACTGCGACCGCAGCGGACACGGCGGCGACGATTGTGGTTCTTGGGGCTGGCTGCTGGGCTTTACACTGTGCAAGCAAGTGTGCCTGACGCATTGGTCGCCAATGGAGTGGTAGAGGTGGCTGTCAACCTGGATGGGATCGGTGCTGCTGCGGTCAACTTTGGCTATCAATCGCGTGGG
>JAGWYN010000014.1 GCA_018969295.1 Chloroflexota bacterium
AAGCCCCGACTGTCGAAGGGTTGGCCGCTGAGTTGGACAAACTTCGGCCAGCCAGCGGAGCCGCTGCCTTCTCGGCCATTCTGCCAGCAGACCGCAGCCAGCCGCTGCCCCTCTCCCATGCCCAGGAGCGCCTCTGGTTTCTGAACCAGCTCGACAGCAGCCACAGCGCGTACAACATGCCCGGCGCAGTGCGTCTGTCGGGTGAGCTGGATGTGGCGGCGCTGGAGCGCAGCCTGCAGGAGATTGTGCGCCGCCACGAAGCGCTGCACACAGTCTTTAAGCTGCAGGAGGGGCAGCCTGTGCAGCAGATTCTGCCTGCTGCCTTCCATCTGCCTCTCATCGATCTGAGTATGCTGGAGAGCCAGGGTGCAGAGGTCGAACGTCTGCTTGCTGAGGAGATCCACCATGCCTTTGACCTGGCCCAGGGCCCGCTCTTCCGGGCCACACTGCTCTGCCTGCAGCCGCAGCAAGAGCACGTGCTGCTGCTCAACCTGCACCACACGGTTGGGGATGGCTGGTCGCTGGAGGTGCTGCAGCGGGAGCTGACCCTGCTCTACAACGCCTTCAGGCAGGAGCAGAGCACGCCGCTGCCGGAGCTGCCGGAGCTGCCGCTGCAGTACGCCGACTTTGCGCTCTGGCAGCGCCGCTGGCTGGCTGAAGGTGCACTGGAGGAACAGCTGCTCTGGTGGCAGGAGTACCTGGCCGCTGCCCCTGAGCTGCTGACTTTGCCGACAGACCGGCCACGCCCGCCGGCGCAGAGCTACCGAGGGGCCATCTACACTGTTGCCTTGGCTCCGGAGCTGATGGAAGCGCTCCACACGCTGGCCAGCCAGAGCGGGGCCACACGCTTCATGGTGCTGCTGGCTGCCTTCCAGGTGCTTCTGATGCGCTGGAGCGGCCAAAGCGACATTGTGGTGGGGGTGCCGGTCGCCAACCGCAACCGAGTGGAGATCGAGCCGCTCATCGGCCTTTTTGTCAACACGCTGGCGCTGCGCAGCCGGCTGCAAAATGAGACAGAAACCCCGCTCTCCTTTGCTGCGCTGCTGGAGCAGGTCAGGCAGAATATGCTGGACGCGCAGCGCCGCCAGGATGTGCCTTTTGAGAAGGTGGTCGAAAGGCTTCAGCCGGTGCGTGCACTCAGCCACTCGCCGATCTTCCAGGTCATGTTCAATCTGCTGCAGACAACAGCTGCGCCGCTGACGTTGTCCGGTGTGCGAGTGGAACCGGTGGAGGCAGCGTACTCAATTGCCAAGTTTGACCTCACCCTCACCGTGGTGGAAAACCACGATGCAGTCTCTACCGCTGCATTCGAGTACAACACCGACCTCTTCGACCGGGCCACGGTCGAGCGTATGGCGGGCCATTTTGAGCTGCTGCTGCGGGGCATCGTGGCAGACCCGACCTGCTCGGTAGCAGCGCTGCCGCTGCTGACCGCGGCGGAACGCCACCAGCTGCTCGTCGAGTGGAACGAGACTGCCGTCGATTTTGGGCAGGAGACGTGCATCCACACGCTCTTTGAGGAGCAGGTGGCCCGCACGCCTGACGCGGTCGCTGTGGTCTTCGAGGAGGCGCAGCTGACCTATGCCGAGCTCAACGCCCGGACCAACCAGCTGGCGCATACGCTCCAGGGGCTTGGGGTGGGACCGGACGTGCTGGTGGGTCTCTGCGTGGAACGCTCGCTGGAGATGGTGGTGGGACTGCTCGGGATCCTCAAGTCGGGCGGCGCCTACGTTCCCCTCGACCCGACGTACCCGGCGGAGCGGCTGGCCTTCATGCTGGAGGACGCAGCGGTGTCTGTGCTGCTGACCCAGGAATCGATTCTGGAAGCCCTGCCGGCTGTGGAGACGCAGCTGCTTTGCCTGGACCGGGACTGGCCGGCTGTGGCGTTGAACCCCACGACCAATCTGCACAGCCCTGTACAACCCCACCATCTGGCCTACGCCATTTATACCACGGCACGGTCATTCGCCATGATGCACCGGGAGGGCACACGACCATGCTCTATCCACCCAATGTCGAAAAGCTGGCGGAGATCCTGCGGAAGATCCTGCACACAGAAGGCACTCCCTGAGTGCTGGCACTTGCCCACACGTCGTGTCGAAGGCGGAACGCTAGTGCAGCTGTTCAGCCGGCGGGTCAGATGAGTCCAGCTGACGCAGACGCTCCCGGAACTCACCGCCTTCCTGTCACAACAGAAGGCGGGCCGGCGCTTCGACCAGCTCCTTCAACTCGGCCAGAAACGCCGCCGCCACCGCCCCGTCCACCGCACGATGGTCAGCCGAAAGGGTGACCTGAAGCTGCCGTCTCGGCTCAAAGAGGCTGCCGTTCCACACCGGTTGCATCTGCGCCCGCCCCACCGCCAGGATCGCGACTTCGGGCGGGTTCAGAATCGCCGTAAACTGCTCCACTGGGTACATGCCCAGGTTGGAAATCGTAAATGTGGCACCGCTGACTTCCTCAGGCCGCATCTGGCCGGCACGGGCCCGCTGCGCCAGGTCGCCGACTGCCGCCGCCAGCGCTGTCAACCCCAGTTGCTGCGCATCGCGCACCACCGGCACCAACAGCCCATCCGCCACCGCCACCGCCACCCCCAGATGCACCGTCTGGTGCTGTTGAAACAGCAGCTGCTCGCCAGCCAGCTGCAGCCAGGCGTTGAGGCGCGGATGGCGCTGCAGCGCGGCGGCAGCTGCACGCGCAATCCAGACTGTCGGCGTCAGACGTCCCCCCCCGACAGCCACCGCAGCCCCCAGTTCAGCGCTCAACACATCCGCCCGGGTCAGATCGAGCGACGTCGTCAGAAAAATGTGCGGGGCACTCTGCCAGCTCTGCCCGAGCCGCTGGGCAATCACCCGCCGCCGCCCACGCAGCGGTTCGCCGCTGCTGCCCAACGGCAGCTGGAGAACAGCCTCCCCTGCAGCAGGAGAGGCTGCCGGCACGCTCACCGCAGACGGCACATCCACCGCCTGTATCCGTCCAGCGGGTCCGCTGCCCGCCACAGCCACCAACGACACCCCCCGTTCGCGTCCCAGCCGCCGCGCCGCTGGGGTCGCCCGCACACGGGCAGGAACCTCCTCAGCCCCCACCCGCTCCAGAAGCTCCGCCACATCCTGCTTGGTAATGCGCCCAGCCGGCCCACTGCCCGCCACCTGCCTCAGATCCAGCCCACTGGCGGCAGCCATCCGCTGCGCCACCGGGCTGGCACGTCGTTCCCCGGCACCCCCCGTCGCACTCCCTGCCGCGGCCTGCTTCCCCTCGTCCGGGCCAACAATCTGGGCGATCACCGTCGTCACCGGCACGGTCGCCTCTGGCCCATAACGGACATCCACCAAAATGCCGCTGGCAGTCGCCTCGACTTCCATATCGATCTTGTCGGTCTGCACCTCCAGAAGCACTTCCCCCTTTTCAACTGCCATCCCAGGCTCTTTGAGCCAACGAATGATCGTCCCTTCCTCCTGCGCCATGCCAAATTTGGGCATGATGACCGGTGTCGACATCTGCATTCTTCCTCTCAATGTGCCTCGCGCACCAGACGACGTGCTGCCGTCGCAATGTCATCGACCTGCGGTACCATGCGCCGCTCCAGCTCACGGTTGTAGGGAACCGGAATATCCAGGCCGGCGAGCCGGCGGATCGGCGCATCCAGAAAGTCGAACGCTTCAGATTCGGCGATCACCGCCGCCAGTTCTCCCCCAAAACCGCCCGTCTTGCATGCCTCGTGCACAATCAATACACGGCCCGTCTTGACCACCGAACGCACGATCGGGTCCGAGTCCAGCGGTTTGAGCGTACAGGGGTCAACAACCTCGACCTCGATTCCTTCCGCTGCCAGCTGGGCCGCCGCTTCCAATGCTCGCGACACCATCAGCGACGTCGCCACAATCGTGACATCCCGGCCACTGCGCTTGACCTGGCTGCGGCTGAGCGGCAGAGTGTAATATCCTTCGGGAACTTCCCCCTTGACCCGGTAAAGCAGCTTGTGTTCGACAAAAATCACCGGGTTGGGGTCCTCGATCGCCCCCAGCAGCAGCCCCTTGGCGTCCGCCGGCGTGCTCGGCATCACCACTTTGAGACCCGGCACATGCACGAACCAGTTTTCTAGACTCTCCGAATGTTGCGCAGCCGCACCCGTACCGGCTCCCGCCGGCGTGCGCAACACAAAAGGAACCGTCACCTTTCCCCCCAACATAAAACGCAGCTTCGCCGCCTGCAGAACCAGCTGCTCCATCGAAAGCGTGATGAAATCCATAAACTGGATTTCGGCGATCGGACGCATTCCAGTCAGCGCTGCCCCTGTCGCCACCCCGGCAATCACCGCCTCCGAAATCGGGGTGTCCCGCACCCGTTCCGGCCCATATTTCTGGTAGAGCCCCTCCGTCACCCCAAAGGCCCCGCCGTAGACCCCCACATCCTCGCCAAACAAAAAGACCCGCTCGTCGCGCGCCATCGCCAGGTCGATGGCCTCCCGAATCGCCTCGGCGTAGGTCAACTCACGGCTCATGCGTAGACTCCTTCCAAAATGGTGGCCGGATCCGGCTCTACACTGTTTTTGGCAAATTCGATGGCAGCAGCCATCTCCGCATCCACCCGAGCCTGCATGTCGCCCAAGCCCGCTTCACTCAGCAGCCCAGCCTCGATCAGGTGCCGCACCAGCCGGGCGATCGGGTCTCGATCCTGCCACTCCTTGACCTCTTCCTTGGTGCGGTAGCGCTGTTTGTCGCTTTTGCTGTGCCCCTTCCACCGATAGGTGCGCGCCTCGATCAGCGTCGGCCCACCGCCGCCGCGCGCCCGCTGGGCTGCCGCATGCGTCTCCCGATAGACCGCCACCAGGTCGTTGCCATCTACCGTCACGCCAGCCATCCCATACCCAGCCGCACGGTCGCTGATCCGGTCCACCTTGCTCGCCCGCGCGATCGACATCGACATCGCATACTGGTTGTTTTCACAAAAATAGATCACAGGCAGATTCCAGATCGCTGCCAGGTTGAGGCTCTCATGAAAGGCCCCTTCGTTGCTGGCACCGTCGCCAAAAAAGACCAGCACCACCCGATCCTGACGCTGCATCTGAATGCTCAACCCGACCCCCGCAGCCATCGGCACCCCGCCTGCCACGATCCCGTTGGCCCCCAGATTGCCTGTGTCGACATCAGCCATGTGCATCGAACCGCCACGCCCCCGGCAGTAGCCGCTCTCCTTGCCAAAAAACTCGGCCATCATCTGGTCAGCCCGAGCTCCCTTGGCGATACAGTGGCCGTGCCCCCGATGCGTGCTCAAAATATAGTCGGTCGGACGCAGCGCCGCACACGCACCTACAGCCGATCCTTCCTGCCCGATCGACAGGTGCATCGTCCCGTGGATCAACCCTTGCAGATACAGCTGCTCGGCTGACTCCTCAAACGCACGGATCAACAGCATCTGATGCAGCAGATCACGCAGCCGTTCAGGTGTCAGATCAGCAAACAGTTCATTCATACCGTTCCTATGCTCTTGTGTGCTGGGCGGACACTGCCGCCGGCGGATTGTTGGTCGACGCACAAACGTGCTTGTTTTGGACAGCTCTGTATTGTAGATCCGATACAAACAGCTGTCAACGCGCGCGGGGCAGACAAACCCAAGGGTCTACTTCACGCTGGGGGCAGGTTTTGGGCAGCGTCCCCCATCTGGTCAAAGCGTCCGCTAAGGACGGCAGCACCCATTGGCAGCGGCCAGATAGCTTCACTGCTGCTGACCATTGCCCTCCCTTGACCCGGAAGCAACCTCGCCCAATTTGGGTGTCAGAGGTTGTTTACCATAGAATACTCCTCACAGAGGCTGGCCGGTCTGTCAGGAGCACCTGGCCAAAACAAAAGATATGCCTGTTCGCAAAACAAAACCACGACGCGCCCGCCCAGCACGGACAGCTGACAGACCCGCCGAGACAGTCGGCCTGACACCAAAGCTGACGCTCGCCGCGCAGCCAGCACCGTTTGCTATGTTCGGAGAAGCTGGCATTCACATCCCCTACAATGCCATCGAACAGATGCAGACCGTCATGCGCCTGCCCACAGCACGGAGAGGGGCATTGATGCCCGACGCTCACCTTGGCTATGCCATGCCAATCGGCGGTGTCGTCAGCCTGGAAGACACAATCTCTCCCTCCTTTGTCGGCTACGACATCTCCTGCATGATGCAGCTGTCACTCTTCGACCTGACACCGGCTGAATTCATGGCAGATCGCCCGCAGCTAGCCGCTCTGCTGCGCAATGAGACCGCCTTCGGCGTCGGCTCCGACTTCCGACCGGGCCAGCGACAGCATCCTGTCTTGGAGGATGCCCGCTGGCGCACACTCCCTGTCCTGACCGAGCTCAGACCCCTTGCTGCCCGACAGCTCGGCTCATCAGGGGGCGGCAACCATTTTGCCGACCTCGTCGTCGTCGAATTTTTACAAGGGTACGCAGCCTATCGTGCCGGCGAACAAGCGGTCGGGTTGCTCACCCACAGCGGCAGCCGAGGCACCGGCTACCAGACTGCCACCCACTATATTGCCCAGGCCGCGCGGTACACAGACCAAATCGCACACCAAATCCCCCGCGGCTACGAATGGCTGGCCCTGCACAGCGAGTTAGGACAAGAATACCTGACCGCGATGCAGCTGATGGGCGACTATGCCCGCGCCAACCACGACCTGATCCACGACCATTTTCAGGCTGCTGCCAGACTCAGGTTGCGCCATCGCATCTGGAATCGCCACAACTATGCCTGGATCGAACCCCAAGGCGTGATTCATCGCAAAGGTGCCACCCCCGCCGAACAAGGGACAATCGGTCTGATCCCCGGCTCGAGCGGATCAGCTTCCTATCTGGTGCGTGGGCTGGGCAACACCGCCAGCCTGCACTCGTCTTCCCATGGCGCTGGACGCTCGTTCTCTCGCGCAGAGGCCCGCCGCCATCACAAAGAACAGGACTTCCAAGCCCATATGGCTGCACTCGACATTTTGCACTTCGGCCTCGAACCCGACGAAACCTACTTCGCCTACAAAGATATCGAGAGGGTCATCGCCCTCCAGGCGGGCATCCTCGTGGAAGTGGTAGCACGCATGACCCCCAAAGTGGTGATCATGGGCGGACGCAGCGATGACGGCGACTGAAAAAAACGCCGAATTTCTTTTTGAAAGAGTCACACCCATGACCTACCTACGATCCCATCCGCCAAAACAGTTGAGTGTTCTCCGCACACCAGCGCATACGGTCTTTGTCTGTACGACAGCCCTGCTTGCCTTCACCCTGCTGGCAGGCTGCGGCTGGTTTGGAGACCAGGCCGCTGCACCCACTGCCCTGCCCACCCGCACCCCGCTGCCCACCTTCACACCCACCCCCCTCAGCCAGCTCTCAGCCACGGAGACAGCCACGGAGACAGCCACGGAGACAGCCACGGAGACAGCCACGGAGACAGCCATACCAGAGCCTCCTCCTGCCAGCCCGCCTGCACCCACAGAGACACCACTGGCCACTGCCCTGCTGACCATCTCGGCAGACACAGTCAACGTGCGCTCCCTGCCCTCCACCACAGCAGCCCTGGTCGGCATGGCCAGCGCCGGCCAACAGTTTTCTGTCAACGGCCGTACCTCTGCCAGCGACTGGTGGCAGATCTGCTGCATCGACAGCCAGCCAGGCTGGGTCTTCGCCGAACTGGTCGCCGTGACCGGCGGCGAGCTCGCACCAGTCGTCGAAACTGCCTCCCTCCCCACCCTTGAAACGGCCTCCCTCCCCACCCCGCAGCCGACAGCCGCTCCTCCCCCTGCTGCCCAGCCTTCCCCACCCGACCCGGCCGCCTCCAGCGCAGGCTTCTTTGACCCCAATGCCCAGTACCAGATCGTGGCCTTCAACGTGCTCGGTTTGGAGGAGAACAATGGCGGGATTCGCGACAGCACTGCCCAGCACCACATCTTCCTGACCGTGCTCGACCCCAGCGGCAACGGCGTCGACGGTGCCGTCGTGCGCAACCTGGTCGGTGACCGGAGCGAGGTGGTGACTGGCAGCAAAGGGCCAGGCAAAGCCGAGATCACCATGTACTATGAGCCCTTCAAGCTGACGGTCGTCGCAGACCCTTCTGGCCCCGTGAGCAGCCAGATCTCCAATCAGATGGGGCTGGTCTTCCCCCATCTGCCCGACCTGGTCGGCAAGCTGGGCGACGTCAATTACGAGTACGGCGCCTGCCCTACCTTGGAGATCCGCTGCCAGTGGCCGATCTCGGCAATTCACTTTTCGTATGAGATTACTTTCCAGAAGGTGCGCTGATCAGCTTTTTTTGCGCAGACGACGCAGCAGTTCGTCGTTGCTGCTGGCCCGTTCAAGGAGGTTGAGCAGCCCAACCAACGCACTTTTGTTGTCGCGGTCGGCCAAGGCGCGGCGCAGCAGCACCAATTTCTCCATCTCAGCCGGGGTGTAGAGCAGCTCTTCCTTGCGCGTGCCGCTTGCCTTGATGTTGATGGCTGGAAAAACCCGGGCCTCGGCCAGAGTGCGGTCCAGCACCAGCTCGCTGTTGCCCGTCGCCTTGAATTCTTCAAAGATCATGTCGTCCATGCGCGACCCGGTCTCGACCAGCGCTGTCGCAATCACCGTGACCGACCCACCCTTTTCGATGTTGCGCGCCAGGCCGAAGAGCCGCCGCGGCATCTCAAAGGCGCTGACATCGAGCCCCCCCGACATGGTCCGGCTGGGACCACGGCCAGCCAGATTGAAGGCACGCGTCATTCGGGTCAGGCTGTCGATCAACACCACCACATCCCGCCCGCACTCCAGCTCACAACGCACATGCGCCATCGTCAGCTCGGCCAGACGCGTGTGGTCGCTCAACCCCTGGTCGTTGGAACTGGCAAAAACTTCGGCCGGCACCGTACGCCGAAAATGGGTCACCTCTTCCGGTCGCTCGTCGATCAACAACAAAATGATGCGGGCCTCCGGCGCACTAGCATGGATGGCATGGGTCATCTCTTCCAACAGCTGGGTCTTCCCCGCCTTGGGCGGCGCCACAATCAGCCCACGCGTCCCCTTGCCGATCGGCGCGATCAGTTCCACCACCCGCATCGACATCACCTTGCTGTCCCCCAGACGAAAACGGTCGGTCGGGTTGATGGCCACCAACTGCTCAAATGGTTTGCGGCGCGCAAATTGCTCGGGCCCCAGCCCACAAATCTGTTCGACCCGCACCAGCTGCAACCCCTTGCCCGTCGTGCCGGCAACCCCGACTACCTCCGCCCCCTCCACCAGCGCATAGCTGCGGATCAGCTCTGACGGCACCAAAACATCGCCAGGCTGCGGCGCAAAAGCGCGCAACGGGTCGCGCAGATGGCCATGTCCCTGCGCATGAATCTGAACGATGCCAGTCACCGCCATGAAAGGCTCGCTGGCAGCCTCACTGCTTGTCCCTTCACTCGTCTGCTCAGTCTTCGACGCCTTGGGAGAGCGTACACGCGACGAGCGATGCAGTTTTTTTGTTTGCCCCATAGATCTACAATACCATAGAGTCGTGTAAAGCAGCCAACTGGCACCGCGCTGACGGCACATTTGACCCGGGAAAGGGTCAGAGCCTCCCCGTCCCTGCGCCCACTCCTGTGCTGGCTGCACGACCCTGCTTTGACCGGTTGATACCGCCAATCTGTTCACAAGGATGTCTTTTATGCACTACGGTGCCCACTGTTATCTTTTCACAGACCGCTGGAGCGACCAGTCGCTGCCCATTCTCGACACACTGCGCGCCCTGGGCCTCGAACTGGTCGAACTCTCTGTCGGCGACGATGTCACCTTCACCCCAGCACGCACCCGCCGCCACGCCGAAAACCTGGGCCTGTCCCTCACGGTCGGGCCAGGCGGAGCCTGGCCGCTGAGCGCCGATCTCTCTGCGGAACACGCCGAGGAACGCCGCGCCGGGCTGGCCTGGCATTGCCGCCAGGTCGACCTGGCCGCCGAACTCGGCGCGCTCGCCTACGCCGGCGCCCTGTACGGCCACCCCGGGGTGGTCAAACGCCGCCGCCCCCCCGCCGACGAGTATGGCTGGACCGCAGAAGGGCTGCACTCCCTCGCCAGCTACGCCGCAACCCGCCAGGTCAAAATCGTGCTCGAACCCATGAGCCATTTCCGCACCCATCTGGTCAATACCTGCAGCCAGCTGATGCAGCTGATCGACCTCGCCGACCACCCAAACCTCTACGCCCTCTTCGATACCTACCACCTGATCACCGAAGAACGGGATTACGCCGCCGCCGTGCAAACCCTGGGCAACCGCCTCTGGTGCGTGCATACCTGCGAAAACGACCGCGGCGTCCCCGGCGGCGGACTGGTCCCCTGGGAGACACTCTTCGACGCACTCCACGCCGTCGGCTTCACGGGCCCGCTGGTGATGGAAGCCTACAATTCCTCGATCGACGAATTTGCCTTCTCCCGCGGAATGTTCCACAATGTCTGTCCAGACGGCGCCGAGTTTGTACGCGCCGGGTTGGCTTTTCTACGCCCGCATGTCGCCCAACGCTGGGGACGGTGAAATCACTCCATGAACAGACTGCGCAGCTATTTTCAACTCGACCCTGCTGTCATCTTTCTCAACCACGGATCGTTTGGCGCCACACCCGAACCGGTCTTTGCCGCCTGCCTGGAGTGGCAGCGGCGCATGGAACGCCAGCCCGTCCACTTTTTTATGCACCAGCTGCGCCCAGCCCTGCACACTGCCCGCGAAAGCCTGGCCCGCTATCTCGGCGCACGCGCTGAAGATCTGGTCTTTGTACACAATGCAACCTTCGGCGTCAACGTCGCCGCCCACGCACTCGCCCTGCAGCCCGGAGACGAAGTGCTCACCACCACACACGAATACGGCGCCTGCAACAATGCCTGGGGAATTGCCTGCAGCCGCCAAGGCGCACGCTACGTGCGCCAGCCGATCCCCCTGCCCGTCACAGACGAAGAGCAGCTCATCGAAGAGCTCTGGGCAGGGGTGACCCGCCACACCCGCGTAATCTTTCTCAGCCACATCACCTCGCCGACCGCGCTCATCCTGCCGGTCCAGGCGATCTGCCAGCGGGCACGCGAAGCTGGCATCCTGACCGTAATCGACGGCGCCCATGCCCCCGGCCAGATTGAACTCGACCTCCACACGCTGGGCGCCGATCTGTACACCGGCAACCTGCACAAGTGGCTCTGCGCCCCCAAAGGGGCCGGTTTTCTGTGGGCCCGCCCCGAAATGCAGCCATACATCCAGCCGCTCGTCGTCGGCTGGGGCTACGGACCAGAACAGTCGCTGTTCGAAGAGAACGCTTTTGTCAGCGCCCATCAATGGCTGGGCACCGACGACGTCTCCGCCTATTTGAGTGTGCCGGCCGCGATCGAATTTCAGGCCGCACAGGACTGGCCGACCGTGCGTGCACAGTGCCATGCACTGCTGGCAGAGACACTGGCAGCGCTGGCAGAGATCACAGGGCAGGCCTCCCCCTATCCCACCACAGGAGCCCCCCTGTATCGACAGATGGGCATTGCCCCCGTCCCCCCCCAGCCCGACATCGCCCACTTCAAACAACGGCTCTACGACGAATACCGGATCGAAGTGCCCTGCCTGACCTGGCAAGGACAGCAGCTGATTCGCATTTCGGTGCAGGGCTACAACTGCGAAGAAGACCTGGCAGCACTCACCCAGGCCGTGCAAACCCTGCTCAGATGAGCTCGACCGCTTCCTACCTGTAGACACCAATTATTATATTACATCGAGGTCGTATCATGACCCGCAGCGGCAGACGGCGGCTCGTCATTGTGGTAGGAGCCATTGGGATGGCGGCCAGTGGAATGGCAGGGCTGACCGCCCTGCCGGTGACGGTGCGCGTCGCATTTGTGCTGGTGGCCGCCAGCGCTCCCGGCGTGTTGGTGGCAGAGTGGCTGCTCGGCGTCCGCTACGGCCGGAGCGACGCAGATCGGCTCGAAAAATTTCTCTATGGGCTTGGTATCGGGCTCGCGCTGTTGATGACGACCGCGCTGGTTGTCAGCTTCTTGCCGGGAGGGGTGGCAGGCTGGCAGATCCTTGCACCGATCCATGGGATGCTCGCCGTGGCAGCCACTGCGCTCTGGCGGCAACGCACCTCCTGTGCAGAAGAGGGCAGTTCTCCTGCGGGCACCTGGCCCAGCCGCCGCGCCTTCTGGCTTGGCCTCCTGCTCGTGCTCGCCGTGGGCATGGCCCTGCGCGTGCCAGACCTCGGCTACAGCGAATTTCAGGGCGACGAGGCGCGCGTTCTCTTGCGCGCCAGCGAAGTCATCGAAGGCTATGAAAACGCACTCTTCGCCCACCAGAAGATGCCAGGAGAAATCCTGCTGATGACGGCAACCTACGCCGTCACACGTCAGATGGATGAGGCAGCTGCACGGCTGCCCTTCACTGCGGCAGGGCTGGCCGCATTGGCCGCCATCTTTTTGCTCGGTTCACGGCTCTTTGGCCCCAGCACCGCTGTCAGCGCAGGGATGCTGGCTGCACTGACCGGCTACTTCGTCGCATTTGCACGGATCGTCCAATACCAGAGCCTGGTCTTTCTCGCCGTCGTGCTGACAATTCTCGTGTTGTGGCGCATGCTGGAACAGCGCGTTGCCCTGTGGCGGTACCTGGCTGTCGCCGCATTGCTGATGGCCGCAGGTGTGCTTGGCCACTATGAAGCTGCCGGCATCGGCGCAGCAGTGCTCTATATTCTATGGCGGCTGTGGCGTTCAGGCACCGAGCCTGCCCCCCTGCTGCGCACTCTTCCCATCCCTCTGCTGCTCTTCCTCGGCCCAGTGCTGCTCTTTGTGGTACCGTTCGCGCGCGACCCGACTTTTGCAACGGCCTATGCCTACGCAGTCGGCTATCGTGTCGATGCAGGCGGCTTCCCCTACAACAACCTGGCCGACTTCTTTGCACGGGCATCGCTGTACGGCACGGCCTACTCTCTCTTTCTGCTCATAACACTGACCGCAGCAGCACTGGCCACAATCTATGCCCGCAATCTGCCCCGACCGTGGGCATGGTTCGCCGCTGCTGCAGCCGGTGCAGGCCTGATCGCTCTGTCGCTCAGGCCCGGCTGGCCCACCATTAGCAACACCGACCCTACGTGGAGCTTCTTCGTGCTGCTTCTGCTCGCACCGTGGCTGCTGCCCAGGGTTGCACCAGCCGAACGGCTGCTCTGGTGGTGGTTCGGCACACTGTTTGTCTTCTCGATCTTCGTGGTGCAACGCCCCAATTCCCACGTCTATACCTTCTTCATCCCATGGGTGCTGCTGGGAGGAATGATGGCAGCACGCGCTGTCGCTGCTGCCCGCCAACGCATCGGTGCAGCACAAGGATGGGCCGGCGCTGCACTCGCCGCCGCCGCCCTGATCGGCCTCTTTGGCTTCTACCTCTACCGTCTCTTTGTCTACAGTGAAGTCGAGATTCTACGCACGTGGCCGGAAAATCGCCCTGCCGGCTACTGGATGCCCTTCGATAGCCCGCCCGAGGTGGCAATTTTTGGTTTCCCCCACAGCAGTGGCTGGAAAGTTATCGGTTTAGGCTATGCGAACAACAGGTGGGCCGGCAATTTTCTGACAAACGAAAAGCCTGAAGTGGTGGACTGGTACACGCGCGGCGCCGGTATCTGCCCGCGCGGCAACCAATACTATGTCGTTGCCAGCCGCACAGAACCGCAGGCCGATGCCGCCGCACAGGCGCTGCTGGACAATGTGGCCAACGAGTTCAGCCCGCGCCAAATCGTCACGGTCAAAGGCCAGCCCAAACTCCATCTCTTCGACCAGCCCGGGCAGTATGCCGTGGAAACAGTCGAGCTGGAGACAATGGAAGCTCGCTTCAACGCCCAATTGACCGACCCACACTTCGTCGACCGGCGCGGCCGCGTCGTCAATCCCCTTGTCCCACATCGGCTCAACTACCGCCTTGGCAACGAAATCGAGCTGCTCGGCTATGCGCTCGACCGGGCGCAAGTAGCCCCCGGCAAGGCCGTGCACCTGACGCTCTACTGGCGAGCCCTGCGCCCGATGAACGCGACCTACACCGTCTTCAACCAGATCATCGACCTCACTACCACCGCCAAGGCCGGGCAGGTAGATGGCATGCCCGTCTGCGACCGCAACCCCACAGAACGATGGTTTGCCGGCGATACCATCGCTGACCCCTACACGATTGCTGTTGCGCCGGATGCTGCGCCCGGCACCTACACGCTGATCAGCGGCATGTACGACTCTGCTACGGGCGAAAGGCTGCAGATACGCTCCTCAGAGGGCACACTCCTTGGCACAGAGGCCGTGCTCGCCTCTGTCGAGGTGCGTTGAAATGCTCATTTGGAATTGCCGCGTTCTGGCACTCTTGTGGACTTTGACGTATCATGTACCTAACTGACACGCAACGACGCGGAGACACAGCCCTGCCCTGATGGGCATCTGTGTCTCTGCCGTTTGTCTCTGCTACGCAAAGCGATGCTCGCCGACAGAAGGGATGTTCCGATGCAAGCAAAAATTGTTGTGCTCGCCGGTGACGGGATCGGCCCAGAAGTCACCGACGAAGCCCAAAAAATTCTGGACAAGGTCGGCCAACGCTTTGGCCATACTTTCGCCTACGACCCGCAGCTGATGGGAGGGTGCGCCATCGACCGCTGCGGAAGCAGCCTGCCCGAAGCCACGGTGGAAGCCTGCCTGCAGGCAGATGCCGTGCTGCTCGGCGCCGTCGGCGGCCCCCAATGGGACAACCCCAACGCCCCTGACCGCCCCGAACGCGGGCTGCTGGGCATCCGCAAAGCCCTCAACCTCTTCGCCAACCTGCGACCGGTCAAACTGCAGCCAGAATTGATCCACGCCAGCGCCATCAAAGAGTCTGTGCTGGCCGGCACCGACCTGCTGGTGATCCGCGAGCTGACCGGCGGCGCCTATTTCGGACCCCGCCAGGAGGCCGGCACCGAAGGCTACCAAGCCTTCGATACCATGCTCTACACCCGACCTGAGATCGAACGGGTCGTGCGCCTGGCCGCCGAAGCGGCACGCGGCCGACGCAAAAAACTGGCCAGCGTCGACAAAGCCAATGTCCTGGCCTCCAGCCGCCTCTGGCGCCGCGTCACCGTCGAAGTCATGCAGGAGTACCCCGACGTCGAACTCGAACATGTCCTGGTCGACGCCATGGCCATGCATCTGATCCGCCGCCCCGCCAGCTTCGATGTCATCGTGGCCGAAAATCTCTTCGGCGATATTCTGACCGACGAAGCCTCGATGCTGGCCGGCTCGATGGGCATGCTCCCTTCCGCCAGCCTCGGCGACAAACGCAACCGTCACCAGCTGCCCCTCGGCCTCTACGAACCGATCCACGGCAGCGCCCCCGACCTCGCCGGCAAGGGCGTCGCCAACCCGCTGGCCACCATCCTCAGCGTCGCCATGCTGCTGCGCCACAGCCTGGGACTTGAACCAGAGGCACAGGCCGTCGAAGCCGCCGTCGACGCCGTGCTGGCAGCAGGCATCCGCACCGGCGACATCGCCGACCCGAAGAGCGAGGTGGTCGGCACCACCACGATGGGAGACCTGGTCGCAGCCCACCTATGAACGAAGCCCAACAACAACGCCTCAGCGCCAATATCCACCTGCTCGGCGATATGCTGGGTGAAATTATCATCGAACAGGAAGGCCAGGCCGTCTTCGAACTCGAAGAACAGGTGCGCGCCCTCTCCAAAGCCTGGCGGGCCGGCATTCCCGGCACGGCCGAGGCGATCAAAGAGCTGATGCCCCGCCTCATCCAAGACCTGCCACGCGCCCTGGCAGTGCTCAAGGCCTTCACCACCTATTTCCAGCTGGTCAACCTGGCCGAAGACGAACAGCGCATCGAAATCCTGCGCGACCGCGCCCGCGAGGCACAGACCACCGGCATCCCCATGCGCGAGACGCTGGCTGAATCGGTTGCAAAACTACACGAAGAAGGGCTGAGCGCAGCCGATGTGCAGCAAATCCTCGATGAGCTCTACATCGTGCCCGTGCTCACCGCCCACCCGACCGAAACCAAACGCCAGACCATCCTGACCAAATTGCGCACGCTCAGCGAAACCCTCGAAACCCTCACCATCCCTGGCCTGCTGCCCAGCGAAGCCAACGAGCTGCGCGAACAGCTGCGCGAAGACATCGCCCTGCTCTGGCAAGGCGACGAACGCCGCGACCGCCCTCCCACCGTCATGGACGAGGTGCGCACCGGGCTCTATTTTTACGAGGTCACTATCTTCAAGCTGATCCCCAAGATCTACGAAGAGCTGGAACGCGGGCTGGCCGAAGTCTTCCCCACAGTCAAGTTCCGCATCCCCCCCTTCCTGCGCTATGGCTCCTGGATCGGCGGCGACCGCGACGGCAACCCCTTCGTCACCCTGGCCATGACCGAAGAGGCGCTGCGTGCCATGAAGGAGACAGCCCTCAAACAGTACAACATCGCGATCGATGAACTCTACCACCACCTGATCCCAGCCACCACCCGCGTCACGGTCAGCGACGAACTGCGGGAGAGCATCGCCGCCGACCTCAAGCTGGTCCCCGAAGATGAGCTGGAAGTGCTCGAACGGTTCCGCATGGAACCTTACCGCCAAAAGCTGATCCTCGTCTTCCGCAGGCTGCGCGCCACGCGCGCCGAAAACGAGCACCCCTGGGACAACCGCTCACGCAACCCGCGCGCCTACCACGACGTCGATGAGCTGATGCGCGACCTGCGCATCATCGAACGCAGCCTGCTCGCCAACAAAGGCGAACGGCTCGCCCACGGCCGCCTGCGCACGCTGATCCGCCAGGTCGAGGTCTTCGGCTTCCACCTGGCCATGCTCGACATCCGCCAGCACTCCTCGCGCCACCGGGAGAGTATCGCCGAGATCCTCGCCACCTATGGGATCTTTGCCGACTACCAGGCACTGGCCGAAGCGGACAAGGTCGCCGTGCTCACTCGCGAGATCTGCGCTGTGCGCCCCCTCACCGCCCAGCTGCACTTCTCCGCAGCCACCAACGAAACCGTCCAGCTCTTCCGATTGATGCGCCGCGCCAAAGAAGAGATCGACGAAGATGCCGTCCAAACCTACATCATCAGCATGACCAACACCGCCAGCCACGTGCTCGAAGTGCTGCTGCTGGCCAAAGATGCCGGCCTGCTCGGCCGCATCGATATCGTCCCCCTCTTCGAGACGGTCAGCGATCTCGACGCTGCCCCCCAGATCATGACCACCCTCTTCGAAAATGAGGCCTACCGCCACCACCTGGAAGCGCGCAGCTGGTGCCAGCAGATCATGATCGGCTACAGCGACTCCAACAAAGACGGCGGCTACTTGCGCGCCCACTGGATGCTTTTTCTCGCCCAGCGCAGCCTGGCTCGCCTCTGCAGCCAATTCGACGTCCAGCTCACCCTCTTTCACGGACGGGGCGGCACCATCAGCCGCGGCGGCGGACCCGCCAATCGCGCCATCCTCGCCCAACCCCCCGAATCGGTGCGCGGGCGAGTTCGCCTGACCGAACAAGGCGAGGTGATCAGCACCCGCTACGCCAACCTGGCCCTGGCCCGCCGCCACCTCGAACAGCTGGTCAATGCCGTGCTCCTGACCGCAGGCCGACGCCCCCAGTTCGCCCAGGAAGAGCTCTGGGCACAACGCATGGACTCGCTCAGCGAGCTGGCTTTTCAAAAATATCGGTCTCTTGTCACTCGCCCAGGCTTCATCACCTACTTCCACGAAGCTACCCCAATCGACCATATCGGCGCCCTCAACATCGGCTCACGCCCGGCCCGACGCAAAGCCACCCAGGACATCAGCGACCTGCGCGCCATTCCTTGGGTCTTTGCCTGGACCCAGTCGCGCGTCAACCTGCCCAGCTGGTACGGGGTCGGCACCGCCCTCGACCGCTGGTGCGACCAGGGCCAAAATCAGCCCCGGCTCGCTGAATTGCGCGAGATGTACCAACACTGGCCTCTGTTCAGCACCCTCATCGACAATGTCCAGATTGGGCTGGCCAAGGCAGATATGGAGATCGCCTCCCTCTACGCCGAATTGACCGGCGAGACAACCCGATCGGCGATCTTCACCGAGATCCTCGACGAATTTTGCCGCACCGAACAGATGGTACTGATCGTGGCCGGCACCGACCAGCTGCTCGACAAGGAACCCGTGCTGCGCCGCAGTATCAAAGTCCGCAACCCCTATGTCGACCCGATGAACTACCTGCAGGTTGCCCTGCTTCAACAGCTCAAGGTCGAACAAGACCCAGAACGCCGCCGCCAGCTGACCGCAGCCGTGCTGAGTTCGGTCAACGGCATCGCCGCCGGCTTGCAAAATACAGGGTGAGGTGCCAAGTGTCTAAATTGCTTTCTTGCGTCGATGGGTTGCTGATCGACATCGACGGCGTGCTCATGCTCGGCGACGAGGTCATCCCAGGTGCCACCGAGACGATCCGCGCCCTGCGCGATCGACAGATCCCCTTTCGCTTTATGACCAACACGACAGTCTACTGCCGACAGACCTTGCTGGAACACCTCAACGCCCGCGGGTTCGATGTGACACTCGACGAGCTCTACACCGCCACCTACTCCGCAGCCCGCTATCTACGCCAGCAGCAGGCCAAAAGCTATCTCCCTCTCCTGCTGCCCGACGCCCAGCTCGAATTTGCCGGCATCGACGTCGACGAAGAAACCCCCGAGTATGTGGTGGTCGGCGACCTGGGCGCCAGCTTTACATTTGCCCGGCTCAACCGGGCCTTCCGCGCCCTGCTCAACGGCGCCCGGCTGGTCGCCCTGCACAAAAAACGACACTGGCGTACCCCGCAAGGGCTCTTTCTCGACGCCGGCCCCTTTGTGGTGGCCCTGGAATACGCCACCGAGTCCAACGCAGTGGTCGTCGGCAAGCCAAGCGAAGCCTACTTCCAAAGCGCCCTCGACGACCTGGGACTGCCACCCGCACGGCTCGCCCTGATCGGCGACGACATCGAAATCGATGTGCTCGGCGCCAAACGCATGGGCATCCAGGGCTGGCTGGTCAAAACCGGACGCTTTCGCAAGGAAGATCTGGCGCGCGGGATCTGGCCAGACCAGATCCTGAACAGCATTGTGGATCTGATCTGAAAAAGAAGTGTGCGCCAACCACCCTGTGCCTTCAGACAGGGAGATCTTGCCGGAGGATTCGATGAACAATTCCAAAATCAGCCTGTATGACACCACCCTGCGGGACGGCACGCAGGGCGAAGGGGTTTCCCTCAGCTGCGACGACAAACTGCGCATCGCCCGCCGCCTCGACGAGTTTGGCATGGACTACATCGAAGGGGGCTGGCCCGGCTCAAACCCCAAGGATATCGAATTTTTCGAGCGCGCCCAGAACGAACTCCCCCTCACCCACGCCCGGCTGGCCGCCTTTGGCTCCACCTGCAAAGCTGGGCTCCACCCAGCCGACGACGAACAAGTTCAGCTGCTGATCCACGCCAACACCCCCGTCGTGACAATTTTTGGCAAGACCTGGGATCTGCACGTCACCGAGGTGCTGCGCACCTCCCTGGAAGAAAACCTGCGCATCATTCGCGAGACCGTCCGTTTTCTCAAGGCCCACGACCGCCAGGTTTTCTACGACGCCGAACATTTTTTTGACGGCTATCGCGCCAACCCAGAATACGCGCTGGCTACGCTGCAGGCAGCCCTGGTCGGCGGCGCCGACTGCATTGTGCTCTGCGACACCAACGGCGGCAGCCTCCCCTGGCAGGTCGGCGAGGCCGTCGACGCCGTGCTGCAGGAGGTGCTGGGCCAGAACAGCCCCACCTCCCCACGCCCAGCCCCCCTCGCCCACGTCAGCCTCTCCATCCATGCCCACAACGACAGCGAAACCGGCGTCGCCAACACGCTGGAAGCGGTACGCCGCGGCTGTACCCAGGTGCAAGGAACCCTCAACGGCTACGGCGAACGCTGCGGCAACGCCAATCTGACCAGCATCATCCCCGATCTGCAGCTCAAAATGGGCTACGTCTGCGTGCCCGCCGACCGCCTGCGCGAACTGGTCGATCTCAGCCGCTACGTCAGCGAAATGGCCAACCTCCACCCCGACAGCCATCAGCCCTTCGTCGGCCAGAGCGCCTTCGCCCACAAAGGCGGCACCCACGTCAATGCCGTCGTCAAATCTGTGATGAGCTACCAACACATCGACCCAGCCCTGATCGGCAACCAGACCCGCGTGCTGGTCAGCGAGCTGAGTGGCAAAGACAACATCGCCAGCAAACGCAAAGAGTTCGGCCTGGATGGGCTGAGCCGCGAGGAAGAACGCCGAATCCTGCAGCAGATCAAAGAACTCGAAAACGCCGGCTTTGCCTTCGAAAGCGCCGAGGCCAGCGTCGATCTGATGCTGCGCCGGGCACGCGCCGGCTACCAGCCCCCCTTCGAGATGATCGACTATACCGCCGCCGTCGAGTACCGTGCCGGCCGCGGCATGTTCTCTGAAGCGACTGTCAAGGTGCGTGTCGGAGAACATCTCTTCCACGAAGTCGCCGACGGCAACGGCCCGGTCAATGCCCTCAACCGAGCCCTCCGCAAGGCCATCCTGCCCTTTTATCCCCGCCTGCACAGCGTGCACCTGACCGACTACAAGGTGCGCATCCTCGACAGCGGCAGCGGCACCGCCGCCATGACCCGTGTCCTGATCGACTTCAGCGACGGCGACCGCCGGTGGACTACCGTCGGCGCCTCCACCAATATCATCGAGGCCAGCTGGATCGCACTCTCCGACTCAGTCGAGTATTTTATCCTGACCGACGGCGAACGCAACCAGATCGCCATCATCCTGCCCACACCGGTCGCCGGCACTGACTGAACCGGCACTGACTGAACCGGCACTGACTGAACCGGCACTGACTGAACCGGCACTGACTGAACCGGCACCGGCTCATGCCGGCAGCCGAATCCAAAAGGTGCTCCCCGAGCCCACATGGCTGTCCACCCCGACCGCACCCCCGTGTGCCTCCACGATCTCCTTGACGATGGCCAGCCCCAATCCAGAGCGACCTCGGGTACGGGCACGGTCAACCCGGTAAAAACGCTCCCAGATCCGCTCACATTCCTGGGGAGAGATCCCTTCGCCGCTGTCGACAACCGTAAACTCGACCTGGCACGCCGCAGACAGCCTCTGCAACGCCAACGTCACGCTGCCGTCCGCCGGCGTATGTTTGAGCGCATTGTCGAGCAGGTTGGTCAACACACGCCGCAGCTTGGCCGCATCCCCCCGAATGTGCAGAAGATCGGCCGCCGGAATCCAACGCAGTTCCACCTGAGCCGCCGCAAACAGCGGACGAAAGCTCTCCAAAACCTCTGCCCCCAGCTGCACAAGGTCCACTTGCTGCAGCTGCAGCCCATTGTTTTCCATTCTCGCCAGATCCAACAACTCTTCGACCAGTTCGGTCAGCCGCTGGGCTTCCTGGCTGATCACCAGGGCAGCCCGCTGCCGGGCCGCCACACTCTCTGCCACGCCGTCCAACAATGCCTGGCTGTAGCCGTGGATGCTGGTGAGCGGCGTCTTGAGGTCGTGGCTGACATTGGCCACAAAATCGCGCTGCGCCTGCTGGCTCTGCTGAACCCGGTCAGCCATTTGGTTGAAACGGGTGGCCAGCGCATGGAGCTCGACCAGCGAGACGTGTCTGGTGTCGACCCGGTAGGCCAGATTGCCGCTGGCCAGCGCCTGCGTCCCGGCAATCAGCGGATTCAAGCTGCGTGTGACGGCACCGGCAGTCCAGCGGCTGAGCAAGAAAACCACCAACCCCAATGCCGCCAGCCCACTCGCAAGCAGCCCTCCCGGCAGGTCCAGCACCGACTCCACCATCGCCTGCAGCACAGCCGGCTGCATCTTGAGCACCACCAGCTCGATCCCCCTGCTGTTGGCAGCCAACAACAGGGTCGAAACATAGTGCCAATCCTGTCCCTCCAACAAGGCAGCGCCGCGCACCACCTCGGCCATCATGCCCATCCGGCCGCCCCCCCGCATCCGGTGGGGCAGCCGCTCATAGGGCGAACTGCTGACTGGTTCCCAACGCAGCCCAACCGCCTGCTCGACACTGTCAAACAAAATCCTGCCGTCGGGCTGTGCCACCAGCAAAATACGGACATTCTGCGCGCTGGCCTGGCTGTACAAAAAGTCAAAAAAGCGGCGCGCACTCTCGGGGTCGGTGGCCACAGCCAGGCTGGCAAAGTTGCTGCGCGCCAGCGTGACCGTCGGCAGCAGCCATTCGGCCATCCGCTGCAGCATGGACTCGGTGCGCAACGGCGCCTGCAACGCCAGCAGAAGCAGAATGGCCACCCCCAGCACAGCTACCGCCACCACCATGTGGGTGAAGAGCAGTCGATTTTGCAGCGTGCCGAACAGACGACGCAGAACACGCTTCATCATCGGTTACACTGGCCTGTCGGGCTGTGGCCCCACCAGCCGGTAGCCGATTCCCCAGACCGTCTCTAAATTGACGGTGCTGGCGCGCAACTCCCTGCGCAAAGCCGCGATGTGCACATCGACCGTGCGTGTCTCCCCGGCAAAGTCGTAGCCCCAGACCTGACTCAACAGCTGCTCGCGGCTGAAGACAATGCTCTGATGTTCTAGCAGATGCTGAAGCAGGTCGAATTCTTTGGTGCGCAGGCTGACGGACTCCTGGTCGATCCAGACCATCCGCCGTGCAGCGTCCAGGGTCAGGTTGCCCAGCTGCAAAGGTGGACTGTTTTCGCCAGGGTCAGTCACAGGCTGGGTGCGACGCAGCACAGCACGCACCCTCGCCACCAACTCACGCGGGTTGTACGGTTTGGTCACATAATCGTCGGCACCCAGCTCAAGGCCCAGAATCCGGTCGATGTCTTCGGTACGAGCCGTAAGCATGATGATCGGAGTCCGCGAGTGCCGACGCACTTCACGGCAGACAGTCCAGCCGTCGCTGCCTGGCAACATCAGGTCCAACACAATCAGGTCAGGGCTCTCCGCCGCAAAACGGTCCAGCGCCGCCGTACCCGTGCGGGCGGTCACAACCTGATACCCAGCACTCTCCAGATACATCCGGTTCAACTCGACAATGTTGGGCTCGTCGTCTACAACAAGAATCTTCGATTGCATACAACCTCATTGAAACGCCAATCCCCCACCCAGATGTTAGCTGGAGTTGTCCGATCTGCAAAAAATCTGCCAACTGCTGCGCAGAATTGCCCACAGAAGCCGATTTTTGTTATGTATTGCCAAATTTTAATTCTGGAATGGGCACCAAAGGTGGTATACTGGATCCATTCTAACGCGACGCACACAGGCAGCGCCGGGTCGCCCGCCTGTTTCGTATGATAGAACTTTTGAATCGTAAAGGACCACAAGAGGTCAATTGAGGAGTTTTGGAGACTATGGCAAGACAAGAAAATAAGGCGGCAGACCAGACCGCCCCCCTGTTGCGCGTCATCCCCCTGGGAGGGGTCGGCGAAATCGGCAAAAATATGCTGGTCCTGGAATCTGGCAACAATCTGCTGGTCATCGACGCAGGGCTGATGTTTCCGACCAGCGACATGCACGGCATCGACATCGTGATCCCAGATGCCTCCTACGTGCTGGAACGGCCGGACCAGGTGCGCGGGATTGTGCTGACCCACGGCCACGAAGATCACATCGGCGCGCTCTCCTATTTTGTGGAACAGGGTCTGCGGGCACCCATCTACGCGACCGCCCTGACACAGGGGCTGCTCGAAGTCAAACTGCGCGAACAAAAATTGTTGGCAGAAGCCGACCTGCATGTCATCACCGCCGACACGGTGATCGAGCTGGGCCCCTTCACTGTCGAGTTTTTTCACACCACACACAGTTTTCCCGACAGTGTCGGGGTGGCCGTGTTGACACCGGCCGGCCGGGTTATCCACACCAGCGACTATCGTTTTGACCCGACCCCAGTGGACGGACGACCTACCGAAGAACACAAGCTGAAGCAGTGGGGGGATGCAGGAGTGCTGCTCCTGATGGCAGACAGCACAAACGCCGAACGCAGCGGGACCACCGAGAGCGAAGCCACTGTGGAGACCATGCTCGAAGAGGTGATGAGCCAGGCCGAGGGACGTCTCCTGCTGGCCACATTCGCTTCCAACCTCGGCCGTGTGCAACAGGTGATCAACGTGGCCCGGCGGCATGGCCGACGGCTGGGGGTGATCGGGCGCAGCATGGTCAACAACGTGCGCATCGCCATCAAGCTCGGCTACCTGAATATCAAAGAGGAAGAGCTGCTGACCGCCGGCGAAATGGAGTCGCTGCCAGGCCATGAGGTAGTGATCGTGGCGACCGGCAGCCAGGGCGAACCTACCAGCGCAATGGTGCGCATGAGCATGGGAGACCACCGCCAGCTGGTGCTGCGTGCCGGGGATACTGTGGTGTTGAGCGCAACGCCGATCCCAGGCAACGAAGAGCTCTTCAACCGCACCGTGGACAATCTCTTCCGCCAAGGCGCCAATGTGCTCTACCACGAGCTGGGCAGCGTGCACGTCAGCGGCCACGGCGGGCAGGCAGATTATCTGCGCATGCTCGACCTGACCCGCCCGCAGCATTTCATCCCGGTCCACGGCGAATACCGCCACCTGGTGCTGCATTCGCGGCTGGTCGAACGCTGGGGCGTGCCCAAGGAACGGATCTTTGTGGTCGAAGACGGAGATACAGTGGAATTCGGCAACTTCGACGGCAAAGGCATCATCGTCGGACGCCGGGGGGAAAAGCTGGAGGCCGGCCACGTCTATGTCGACGGGCTCGGCGTAGGCGATATCGGCAACGTGGTGCTGCGTGACCGGCGCCAGCTGAGCCAGGAAGGGTTTATCGTCTGCATTGTGGCGGTCGACGAGTTCGACGGCGAAATTATCTATGGCCCAGAGATCATCAGCCGTGGCTTTGTCTATATGCGTGAACAGGAAGATCTGATTCGCCGAGCACAGGAGGCAGTCTCCAAGGTGGTCAAAAAGAAAGCCCCAACCTCGGTGCTGGAAAATAAGATCAAGGACGCACTGGGCAATTTCGCAGCGCGCGAGATCGGCCGACGCCCTATGGTGCTGCCGCTGGTGATCGAAGTCTAGCAGCACAACAACCATGGCTGGAGCGACCCGCTATCTTCCCTATTACGATGACCTCCTCGAGGCACTGGCGACTCCTGGCTGCGCATTCTGTCTGCTGCAGCAACGGACCGCCGAGCGCTATCTGGATGCACTGCTGTGGGAGAGTGTCAACGACCCCAGCCTGCGACGCGAGGTGAGCGCCGCTCGCGGCTTCTGCCGCAGCCACGCCTGGCTGTTGGTACGCCCGGGAGCGGCACTCAGCGCCGCCATTCTGTACAAAGATGTGGTGCTCGGTGCCGCGCGGGCGCTGCAGAGCGCCTCTGCAGAGCGCCCTTCGCTCTGGCAACGGCTGCGCACATGGCTCAGACGCCCAAACCCGCCGGAAGACCCCGTCGTGCAGGCGCTGGCAGCGCAGCGCACCTGCCCGGCATGCACCAACGCCCGCGCAGTCGAGCAGCACCTCTGCGCCACCGTCGGGACAGCCATCCAGCGCTCAGACGAGTTTTTGCTGCGCTACCGGAGTTCCAGCGGCCTCTGCCTCGACCATTTTTCAACGTTGACGGCCGCCCTGCAGCCGTCCCGGCTGCGCCAGCCGCTGTGGGAGGCACAGAGCGCAGTCTGGCAGAGACTGGACACTGAACTAGCCGAGTTTATCCGCAAAAACGACCACCGCTTTCGGGGAGAACCCTTCGGGGTCGAACGCGACGCCTGGGAACGGGCGATCGCACTCACCTCTGGCCCACAGCCAGCGGCGACTTCGACGCGCGGCGGGTTGACCCAGAGCCGCTGAAAAGCACCCCTGCCAGGGTGCGAAAGGTCCAGGAACAGCACATTGAAACCGTTGTTGCATCCCCCTCGCAGCCCGCTCAACCTGCTGCCAGACCCTGTCGAAACAGCGCTGGAACAGCGTCTGGAGCTGGCCTACGAACAAGAACAGCTGACCGGCCATGCCAGCCTCTTTTCGCGGCGCTCGCTGCTGTGGATGGCCAGCGGCCTGCTCGGCACAGCCCTGCTCGGCACCGGCTACGCACGCTGGGTCGAACCTGCCCAGGTGCAGGTGGAGGAGGTCCCACTGCCCGTCCCCCGGCTGCCCGAACGGCTGATCGGCAAACGCATCGCCCAAATCTCAGACATCCATATCGGCGCCTATTTTACCCAGGAAGAGACAGCAGCCGCTATCCGTCTCGTCAATCAGTTGAACGTAGATCTGCTGATGCTGACCGGCGATTTTGGCACCGTGCGCGAACGGGACCGCAACCTGCGGGCCGCGCGGCGGACGGCAGTCTTGTTGTCGTTGGTGGAGCCGCTGCGGCTGGCAACCATGCCGGTGGTGGCTGTCACCGGCAACCACGACCACTGGGGTGGGCTGGATCCCGTCGTGCGCATGTTGAACGAAGCCGGGGCCCGGCTGCTGCGCAACGCAGCGATCCCGATCGACGATGGCCTGTGGCTGGCCGGCGTGGAAGACGTCTGGGGGGGAAGCCCAGATCTGGCCGCAGCGCTGAGCGAGGTGCCAGCCGGGACTCCTACCTTATTGATGTCGCATGCCCCCGACTATTTTGACAACGTGCTCCAGCGCAATGCCCCGATCACAGCCCAGTTCAGCGGCCATACACACGGCGGACAGGTCCGCCTGCCCAGCCCGGTGCCCAGCCCCGAAGGGCTCTACAGCTACGCGCTGGTGATTCCAGAGTACGGCAAGCACTACCCAATCGGACTGCGCCGGGTAGGCGAACGCAGTGTCTACACCAACCGCGGGATCGGCAGCTGGCCAGTTCCCTACCGGTTCAACTGCCCGCCAGAGATCACCGTTTTTACCCTACATCCCTAAAGAGCGGCACACCGTTTTGTGAGACGAACAGGCCATGCATCCCGTACCCCACAAGACCCTTCAAACAGCGCTCCCCACCGGAGCCCAGCTGGCCGGGCTGACACAGCCAGCCTACCGGATCCCGGCAGCAGCAGCCGTCGCTGAGCTGAAGAGCGACGCCAGCCAAGGGCTCAGCCAGGCTGAGGCCGCACGCCGTCTGCTGCACTTTGGACCCAACGAGCTCGCCACCGCAGCCCCCGTGCCACACTGGCGCCGTCTGCTGGCGCAGTTCTCCAACCCCCTCGTCCTGCTGCTGCTGGGCGCAACGCTGATCTCGGTCGGAGCCTGGCTGCTGGAGGGCGCTCACGGCTTGCCCTATGAAGCACTCGCCATCGTGGCCATCGTCCTGATCAACGCCCTGATCGGCTTCTACCAGGAAGCACGTGCCGAGGCGGCTGTGGAGGCGCTCAAACAGATGGGCGCAGCCACCGCACTCGTGCTGCGCGAGGGACATCCACAGAATATCGCCGCGCGCGAGCTGGTGCCCGGCGATATTCTGTTGGTAGAAGAGGGCAGCGCCGTCGCCGCCGACAGCCGCCTGATCCACGTCACCTCGCTGCAAATGTCTGAAGCAGCCTTGACCGGGGAGAGCCAGCCCGTCACCAAGACAGTGGACCCCCTCGACAGCAGCACAGGCATCGGTGACCGCACCAACCAAATCTTCAGTGGCACGGTCGCCACCTTTGGTCGCGGCCGCGCAGTGGTCACCGCCACCGGCATGGCCACTGAAATCGGCCACATCGCGACCCTCATGCAGTCCACCTCCGAAGAAAAAACCCCGCTCAGCCAGGAGATCGAAGTGGTTGGGCGCAATCTGGGCATCGGCGTCCTCGCAATTGCCCTGGTCGTAATCGTCACCATTCTGATCGTCGACGGCGTGAACAGCCTGGCTGGAATTCTTGCAACCCTGCTGCTGGGGGTCTCGCTAGCAGTCGCCGCAGTGCCAGAAGGCCTGCCTACCCTGCTGACGGTGGTGCTGGCACTCGGTGTGCAGCGCATGGCCCGACGCAATGCCATCGTGCGCCGGCTGGCAGCAGTCGAGACCCTGGGCTCAGCATCGGTGATCTGCTCGGACAAAACTGGCACCCTGACCCGCAACGAAATGACCGTACGCACCCTGGTCACCCCCAGCGGACGGGTTGATTTCAGCGGCACCGGCTATATCCCCCACGGATCTGTACAGCTGCACGACAGCAACCAGCCGCTGGGCGAAGGAGAACTGCTGGCAGAGGTGCGCCGCGCGCTGCTGGGGGGGGCACTGGCCAACAACGCCCTGTTGGAAAAACAACAAAACGGACGCTGGACAATCCAGGGGGACCCGACCGAGGCAGCCTTGCTCGTCGCCGCGCACAAAGTGGGCCTGGAGCGCACAGAGCTGGAACGCCGTTTCAGCCGGGTCGGCGAGCTCCCCTTTTCCTCTGAACGCAAATTGATGAGCACTGTGCAGAGCGACCTCGACCACAACGACACCCTGACGATCGTCGCCAAGGGAGCCCCCGACATTCTGCTGGCACGCTGTACCTACGAACAGAAAGGCGAGGCCCTCCTCCAGCTGAACGAGGAGAGACGCCGCGCCCTGCTGGCCCAGATCGAAGAGTTGGCGGGCGCAGCCCTGCGCACCCTCGGCCTCGCCTACCGCCGGATCCCCCAGGCCGAATACAGCACCGCAGGGGAGGAACTCGAACAAGAACTGGTCTTCACCGGTGTAGTCGGCATCCTCGACCCGCCGCGGCCAGAGGCCCGCCCCGCCGTCGCTACCGCCCAGCGCGCCGGAATTCGGGTCATCATGATCACAGGCGACCACCCCGTCACGGCAGCCACCATCGCCGCAGAACTGGGGATCGTCCCTCCAGGCACGCCAGCCATCCCTGGCACCCAGCTGGAAATGCTGAACGACCGCCAATTGGTAGAAACGGTGCGTCTCCATTCGGTCTACGCGCGGGTCAGCCCAGAACACAAACTGCGCATTATCCAGGCCTTGCGTGCCGACGGACATACAGTCGCAATGACCGGGGACGGGGTCAACGATGCCCCTGCACTCAAACAGGCCGACATCGGCGTGGCCATGGGAATCTCCGGCACCGACGTCTCCAAAGAAGCCGCCGACATGATCCTCACCGACGACAATTTTGCCACCATCGTGGCCGCCATTGAAGAAGGACGTTCGATCTTCGACAATATTCGCAAATTTTTGCGCTACCTGATCTCCTCCAACATCGGCGAGGTGTTGACCATGTTTCTGGGGGTCGTGCTGGCAGGCACCATCGGGCTGGTCTCCGACGAGACGGAGTACTTCATCGTCCCACTGCTGGCTGCCCAGATCCTCTGGATTAACCTGCTGACCGACGCAGCGCCAGCCCTGGCGCTGGGAGTCGACCCGGTCGACCCAGCTGTCATGCGGCAGGCCCCGCGCCCGCGAACGAGCGGAGTGCTCACCCGATCCATGTGGTTGGGCTTTGGTCTGACCGGACTGACCATGGCGCTGGTCACCCTGGCCATCCTGGACCTCGCGCTGCCCGGCGGCTTGTTTCCAGGCACGCACGACATGGTCCATGCCCGTACCCTGGCCTTTACCACCCTCGTCTTTTGTCAGCTCTTCAACGTCTTCAACGCCCGCTCCGACGAAACCAGCGCCCTTCACCACCTTTTCTCAAACCGGCTGCTCTGGGCTGCAATCGGTCTGTCAGCGCTGCTGCAAGCCGCTGTTGTCTACCTGCCGGCACTGAACAGACCCTTCGGGACAACCCCCCTCCAAGTCGAAGAGTGGCTGCTCTGTATTGGGATGGCCAGCCTGGTGCTCTGGGTCAATGAGGCCAAAAAGTGGGTTGGCAGCCTGCTCCGTGCCAGACAAAAAAACTGAATGCTCAACTAGGGGATTGTCAGGGACTGCCCCGGCTGCAACAGACTCTGCTCATCCAGCCTGTTGACCCGCAACATTTCCTGCCAGTCCACCCCATGCCGGAGCGCAATGGCAAAGACTGTGTCCCCCGTCTGGACCCGGTAGGTGCGTTGCAGGGCCAATGCGGTTGGCTCAGCCGGCACCTCGGCAGAACCCACAACATTCGGGATCGCCAACACCTGGCCGATCTGCAGATAACTCTGGTCGTCCAGGTTGTTGCTGAGGTAAAGGTCTTGCAAGCCGATGCCGTGACTGAGCGCGATCGCCAACGCAGTGTCGCCGGCACGCACCGTATATTTTTGCATCTGGGCAGAGGGCGTCGCCCCGAGCACAGCAGCTGCACTGCCGGCCGACCTGTCGCTCTCGGACGGGTCGCTCTCGGACGGGTCGCTCTCGGACGGGTCGCCCGCAGGGGGGATCGCCTCCTCGATCGAAGGGAGGTGCAAAACCTGCCCGATGCTCAAAATATCCTGCTCCTGGAGCGCATTGGCCAGGGCAATGTCTTGCCAATCCAGGCCGTGCCGGATCGCAATGGCGAGCAGGGTGTCGCCTGGCTGGACTGTATACGCCAGCCCCCCTTCTGGCAGAGGTTGCGGCGGTGCAGAGACGCGTGCGGGCTGGCTGGCAACGTGGCCTGGCACCCCTCCGTCTCGGTTGCCAAAATCGGTGACAAAAATGTACATCCCCCCGGGTGTCCACCCAGCTCCCACCCCGATGTCGTCCCAGTGGGTTCCCAAAATGTTGACCCGGTGAATCCAGTCGTTCATCCACCAGACAATAGCACGCTCGGGCGCACCGACCGCAACCCAATTTTCGCTGACAGCGCTGCTCGGATAGCCAGCGCGCGCCGCTCGCTGATAAATGTTGCTGCCGTCACTGCCGTAATGGCCCCAACGACCGCTGGCGATGACATCGTCGACATGCCGCTGGGCAGCCTCAGTCAGCGCCGCATTGAGCGCCAGGGGAGGCAGGCCATGGTCGCCGCGCTCACGGTTGACATCGTCCAAAATCTGCTGGGCAACGGTGCCGAGCACAGGGCCTTCCTGCGCTGAAAGCGGTGACGGCCAGCAGAGCAGTGCGACGACCCCCAACAAAATATATCCCCAAAACGAGCGCACAAAACTTTGCATAGATTTCTGGGAGCATACCAAAGGTGTCACCGACACGCAAATCTGAGGCGCGCCACAAAACCAGGGGATGGAGCAGACAACGGGTTCAAGCAGAGATTGCATCAATTCGCACTTGTGTTTATGCTGTAACAGTACATTTGCGTCCAACTGTACTGGCCGGCCGGCCAGACGACTGTAAAGGAGAATTTTTCGTGTCGCGTCCGATCATTCCTGGCCCTACCTATGCTGAAATGCGCAACCCCATGCTGCTGTCTGCCGAGCTGCGCGAGCAGGCAAACGCCGCACGCACAACCGAACTGGATCCCCGCAATCTGTTCAATATCAACTGGAAAAATACTGGCGACGAAGTCGAAAAAATTGTCCTCCCCAAGGAACTGACCGGCGTAGCTGCCAATATTGTCGTGCTGAGCGGACGGACCTTCCCCAGCGGCAGCATGAAGGTCGGGCCAGCCTACGCGACACTGGCTGAACACGAAGCCCTCGAACATTTGCGCCCAGGCGACCGCACCGTGATCGGACCCAGCACCGGCAATTTCGGGATCGGAACCGCCTACGTCAGCCTGCTCAAAGGCTATCAGGCGATCGTCGTGATGCCAGACAATATGAGCAAGGAACGGTACGAGCGCATTCGCAAATACAAGGGCGAGTTGGACCTCACACCCGGCACCGAATCCGATGTCATCCTGACCCTGGAACGCACGCACAGCGCCTACGTCAGCAAACCAGAGCAGTTTGTGACCCTGGCACAGTTCGAGCTGCTGCCCAATTATCGCTTTCATCGCCATGTGACCGGCAAGGCAGCGCTCGATGCCGTCAAAGGGATCGGCAACGGACGGATTGCTGCCTTCACCAGCGCGCCAGGCAGCGCCGGCACCCTGGCGGCCGGCGACGCCATCAAGGCCATCTACCCAGACGCCAAAATTGTGGCGCTGGAACCGCGTGAGTGCAGCACCCTCTACGACGGCGGACAGGGACAACACCGCATCGAAGGGATCGGCGACAAAATGGTCACCCTGATCCACAATGTCTACAACAGCGACTTGCTGATGTTGATCCACGACGAAGAAACCGTACGCGGCATGGAAGTTATGCAGAACGGCACCCATCTCCTGGTCGATCGACTGGGCGTCCCCAGCGCCGTTGCCTGCCATCTGTACGGACGTTTTGGACCGAGCTGCATTTGCAATATCGTCGGCGCCATCAAAACCGCCAAATATCTGGGGCTTGGCCCAGAAGACAATGTCGTCACCGTGGCCACCGACTCCTACGACCGCTACCCCTCGGTCAGCGAGCTGCTTTACACACGCAACGGCGGCCGCCCCAGCGACGACCAGCTGGAAATGTGGGCCAAAAGCGTCTTCCTCGGTGCCAGCCTTGGCGAAATCGTCGACCTCACACAAAATGGACAACAGGCCCGACTGCAACGCATGAAAGCTGACCTGTGGACTCGGTTTGGCTACAGCGCCGACTACATCCGCAACATGGTCGACCAGGATTTCTGGGACACAGAATATGCCAAAATTCGCGAGATCGACCCTGTAATCGCCCAAGTGCGTGCCAGTGGAACGGCAACGACGATCTGACCAGGTCGAAGAACCCAGGCAGCAAACACACCCTATGGAGCCGCTGATCCAGCTGACCAACGTCACAAAACGCTACCAGAGTGGGACGCAGACAGTCACTGCGCTCCAGTCGTGCTCGCTGTCGATCCATGCCGGAGAGTTCGTCTGCATCACTGGCCGGTCCGGCAGCGGTAAATCGACGCTGATCAACCTGATAGGTGGGTTGGACCATGCCACCAGCGGGCAGGTCTGTGTAGGCGGCATGGACCTGGGACGCCTGCATGAAGACGAACTGGCCCGCTGGCGACGCACCCAGGTAGGGGTGCTTTTCCAATTCTTTCACCTGCTCCCCAGCCTCACTGCGCTGGAAAACGTGCTCTTTCCAATGACGCTGGGCCCTCTGCGCGGGTCGGCCGCCCGCCAGGCACATGCCCGAGCCCTGCTGGCCGCCGTCGGGCTGACAGAGCAGGCCCACGCATTTCCTTCCGAACTTTCCGGCGGCCAGCAGCAGCGAGTGGCATTGGCACGGGCATTGGCCAATGCACCGCCGCTGCTGCTGGCCGACGAGCCGACCGGCAACCTGGACTCAACCACGGCCGCAAACATCCAACAGCTCTTTGCCACCACTGCCAAACAAGGCAGCACCGTCGTGCTGGCAACACACGATCCCGACCTGGTCCAACAGGCCAGCCGCGTCTTGACCCTGGCCGATGGCCAGATCGCTGCCAGCTAAAACCAGATGCATCCAGCAATTCGTACACGCCGCCAAAGATTCCCAATCGCGCTGCCCATCACCGCCAAGGAGCTACGATGAACGACCACCACTCTGGCCCGCCTACACCCGAAGAGAACCCAACACCCCCCTCACCCGCCCGCCGGCGCCTGCTGCTGATGCTGGCGGCAACCGGCAGCGCAGCAGCAGCAGAACTCCTGCTGCCCGCCGAGTGGATGGCCCCGCTGCTCAGGATCGGTGTGCTGCCTGTCCATGCCCAAGGGAGTTTCCCCACCCCCACGGCAACTCCTCCCCCCACGGCAACTCCTCCCCCCACGGCAACTCCTCCCCCCACGGCAACTCCTCCCCCCTCCTGGGTCCCCCAGAGCAGCGGCACGTCAGCCGCACTCAACAGCCTCTGGGGAACAGAGGCCAACAACGTCTGGGCTGTGGGCGACGCCGGCGCCACCCTCCAGTGGAACGGCATAGACTGGTCTCTCCAGCCCAACAATATCCCGGAAACGCTCCACGCCCTTTGGGGGAGAGAAGCCAACAACGTCTGGGCTGTGGGCGACGCCGGCGCCACCCTCCAGTGGAACGGCACAGACTGGTCTCCCCAGCCCAACAATATTCCAGAAACGCTCCACGCCCTCTGGGGGACAGAAGCCAACAACGTCTGGGCCACAGGCACCAACGGCATCTTTCTCCAGTGGGACGGCACCGTCTGGACCCCCCGTTCCAGCAGCACCCAGGAAACACTCCACGCCCTCTGGGGGACAGAGGCCAACAACGTCTGGTCTGCAGGCACCAACGGCACCCTTCTCCAGTGGAACGGCGCAGACTGGTCCCCCCGCCCCGGCGGCACCCAGGAAACGCTTTATGCCCTCTGGGGGACAGAAACCAACAACATCTGGGCCGCAGGCACCAACGGCACCCTTCTCCAGTGGGACGGCATCGCCTGGACCCCCCGCCCCAGCGGCACCCAGGAAACGCTCCATGCCATCTGGGGGACAGAAGCCAACAACATCTGGGCTGCAGGCACCAACGGCACCCTTCTCCAGTGGAACGGCATCGTCTGGACCCCCCGTTCCAGCAGCACCCAGGAAACACTCCACGCCCTCTGGGGGACAGAAGCCAACAACATCTGGGCTGCAGGCACCAACGGCACCCTTCTCCGACGGGCTCTCTGAACCTGTCAAAGAAACGAAAGTAGACGTGCAGTGATGGCCATCGGCTGGCTGAAAATCTGGCGCGATCTGCGCTGCTACCCGCAGCAGACAGGGTACGCTCTCCTGGCTGTCGCCAGCAGCGTCTTTGTGGTGACAACGCTCCTGACAACGCACTCGTTGCTGGTCAAGAGCCTGAACCACACGATGTCTGCTCGCCCACAGCCAGATGCCCTCTATGCCGCCAGCGGCGTGGAAAAAGCCCTTCTAGCCCAGATACAGACGCTGCCCGGCGTCGCCCACGTCGGCGCCGGACGAATCGAGAGCTTCCGTATGCGCTACGGCGACGAGCTGTGGCATGAACTGCGCCTGCAGGCAAGCACTGACCTGACCCCCGCCCAAGGACTCCGCCTGGTGAGCGGCGCCTGGCCAACCTCTGCTCCTGTGACGGTCGCCCTGGAACGTTCCAGCCAGGCTGTGACTGCTGCCCGCCCTGGCGCCACCCTCCGACTCTACCGAAACGATCGGGGGGAAACCCCCGTCGCTGTCGCCGGCGTGATCGACGATCCCGCTGCCACCCCCAGCCGCTTTCTCAGCAACCTGCTGCACGGCTTTGCCACAGTCGAAGGGCTGTCCACCCTCACAGGAGAGCACGGCTACGACTGGGTCTATATCTTCCTGTCGCCAGATCTCACGCCGACGACACAAAAACAAACCCTGGCCGCCGTAGAAGGTCTGCTCACCGCAGGCGGCTATGCCATCCATCCCCGAAACCCCGACGGTCCCAACCAGACCCTGTTCCGCTTTATTGAAGCCGCACTGCTGCTGCTGAGTGTGTTCGCCGTGCTGAGCATCCTCCTCAGCGGGGTCTGGGTCAGCCATGTCATGACCGGCATCCTGCTGCGCGAACAGACTGTCATCGGGGTGCTCAAAACCCTGGGCTTCCAACGGTGGCAGATCGCAGCGCTCTACCTGGGCCAGGCACTCTTGTTGGGAGCAGTCGCTGCCCTGGCCGGCAGCATGCTGGGCTCTGGCGCTGGCCTGCTGGCCGCCAATGCAACGGCCTCTGGACTGTTGGATAAGTCGCTTACCCACACCGTTCCCCCCCTGTCAGGGGTTGGGGTGGGCCTGGGGGTGGGACTCAGTGCAGCACTGCTGGGTGCCTGGCAGCCGGTCTGGCGCAACACCAGCATCAGCACACAGACCGTGCTGGCAACCACACCGAAGACAATGACGCGCTGGCCCCCCCACTGGCTTGCCAGCCACCTCTCCCCAGATTGGCTGTATGTGGGCCGCAATCTGCTGCGCCACCAAGGACGACTCGCCTTCACAACAGCGACATTGTTGCTCGCTGGCGTGATCTTTGTCACCACAGTCACGCTGAGCACCTCCATCGCACGCACGCTGACAACACTGATGGCCTACTGGCAGGCCGACGTGCGCTTTGAAACAGCCCTCCCCGTGGGCACCTACGTGGTGCGCAACGAAGTGCTGGCGCTGCCCGGAGCAGCCAGCATCGAGGCACGCCTGGTGGAGGAGAACGTGCGCCTGCGCCCAGATGGCTCGCAATCGCCCCACCCCTTTAACCTGGTGGGCCTGCCACCCACCTCCCCCTTTCTGCAGCCAACCTTGCTGGCCGGCCGCTGGTTGAGCGACGACGACCTGGCCGCCATCGTCGTGGACAGCGAGCTGCTGCGCATGGAACCCGACCTGCATGTGGGCGCCCCCCTCGTGATCCCCGTGCAGGGCATCCCGGTCACCTGGCAGATCGTGGGCGTGGCTACAGGCCAGCTGCTGGGCTATTCACTGACCAACAGCGCCGCTGCCTACGTCAGCTATCGCTACCTCAGCGAGATCAGCCAGCGCAGCGGGCTGGCCAATTTCTATCTGGTGGGCACCAAAGCGCAGGACCCTGCGGCCCAGACCGCCCTGGCGCTGCACATCGAAGACAGCCTGCATCGCTACCGCTTCAGCCCAACTGTGCTGGAGCCAGCCTTTGTCCGCGCCGCCACCGCTCGACAAATCTTCGGATTGGTGACAACTCTCGCCCTCGCACTGAGCCTGCTCTTTGCCCTTATCGGAGGGCTGAGTCTTGCCAATTTGATGGGGCTTGCCGTCTGGGAACGGCAACGCGAGATCGGCATCCTGCGCGCAGTAGGAGGCGACAGCAGGAGCCTGACCCGACTGCTCACCGGGGAGGCCTTGGTGATTGCCCTGGGCAGCGGTGCTGCCGCGCTGCTGGCCGCCTGGCCAGCCAGCTGGCTGCTCTGCCGACAGGTGGGCGGGGTGTTGATCAACACCCCGCTAACCTACCAATACGCAGCAGGCGGGGCTGTCGGCTGGCTGCTGCTGAGCGGATTCCTGGCCTGGGCCAGCACCCAAAAAAGTATCCGGACCCTGACCCGTGGCCCTGTCAGAACCTTGCTCCGTTGATCGTCAGGCGGAACTTCCGCACAGTGCCACCATGCTGTAGAATCAACAGGAAACCCGGCTGAATTGCCGCTGATCGGAGAAGCCATGCTGCAGAAAAAATTCACAAACTTGCGGAAAAGCCTGGCTTTTTATCGCCAAGAAGCCAGCGTGGTCAAAGCCGAGCTGCATAAAGTGCTGCCCCTGCTCTGGGCTGACCCGTTTCTACCCGCCACAGATCGCGCGGATTTGATCTATCTCCTCCAATCATTCAAAGCGATCATGGCCAACACCGGCCTCGTCTACTGGCTGGATTATGGGACACTGCTCGGCGCCTGGCGTTGGGGAAACCCACTCCCGTGGGACTACGACGGCGACATCGGCTATCTGGCAGGACAGTGGCATCTGCTGGCAGAACAGGCGCCTGCATTCGCCAAACTCGGTATCCAACTCACCCTTTTGACAGCTTCCTATCGAAACGCATCCGTGGACCTCTTTCCCTGGATCGAGCGCAATGGCTGCATGGTGCGCACCGAACATCTGAGCTACCAACCAGGCTTCCTCAAGGCTGTATCGGATCGACGAGATATTTTCCCCGCGACCTGGGTAAATCCCCTGGCCGAAATTCGTTTTGCCGACGACTACTTCCCCTGCCCAAACCAGGTGGAGCAGATCTTGCGCAGACGCTACGGCAATATCGATCTGCTTGTCCCCTACCACCTCAAAACTTGGTTCTATCCACAATTCTATCGCTATTACTGGATTTTTGCCCGCTACCGCCCCGACATCCGCCAACCAACCTGCCCGGTCACCTGGACAATTGTCCGCACGCCCACCCTGCTGAAAAAATTTGGAGTCACCGATGGAACCCACCGCTAGGCCGCTGCAGACGCCAGGATTTCTGCTCGAAGAACTGGACGGGGAGTTGATGCTCTACAGCGTCGCCACAACCCGCATCCTTGCCCTCAACCAGAGCGCCGCACTGATCTGGCGGCTGTGCAGTGGCCAATATACGATCCACGAAATCGCCGCAGCGCTGGGCGACACCTACCCGGAACAGACCAGCCAGATCCAGAGACAGGTCGAAGAACTGCTGACCCTGCTGCTGGCCAATGGAGCGATCGAGCTGTGTTGACCCCCCCCATCACAACTGCTCTCATCCTGGCCGCCGGCCTGGGCAGCCGACTGCAAACTATGTGGTCCCACGCGCCCAAAGGGTTGCTGCCGGTCGGCGCAACATCTCTCCTCGAACGCTCGCTAGAACAGCTCCTGCGCTGCGGCATCGCCAAAGTCGTGCTGGTCACCGGCCACCAGGCAGACCAGTTCACCCCACTTGTCGAACGCTACCCGTGCATCCAAACGGTCTACAACCCTTTTTATGCGACCTCGGGGTCCATGTATTCGCTGTACTGTGCACGTGCCCTGGTGTCTGGCCCGTTCCTGCTGTTGGAAGCAGACTTGCTTTACGAGGATCGCGCCCTGCACGCCCTGCTGGCCAATCCAGATGAAAGTGCCCTGCTGGTTTCGGGCTTCACTGGGAGCGGCGATGAGGTGTATGTCGACGCCGTTGGCGGCCGTGTGAATGGCCTCTCCAAACACCGAGAGAGGCTCGCTGCCGTCAGCGGGGAGATGGTCGGCATTACCAAGGTGGCACCCCGACTCTTCCAGAGAATGGTCGCATACGCGGAAACCATTTTCGCCCAAACTCTTCAGCTCGAATACTGTTCAGGTTGCCTGAACGCCGTCGCCGCCACAGGAGAACTTGCCAGCTGCACGGTAGAAGATCTCCTCTGGGCAGAGATCGACGATGCAGCCCAATGGCGTCGCGTTCAGGAGACCCTTTTCCCGCGTCTGCTGGCAGCACACGCTGAACAGGCTGCCCGCTAAAAAACGCTGCATCCTCTCTGGCCTGTGCGACAGGATGCAGCGTCGACTTCTTGAACCCGCTACGACACTCTTGGCCCGTTTCTGCGCCACTGACCCGCTACTGACCGTAGACATGCGTGTAGCGATGGTGCAGCCTGGCCACATCCTCGTCCGGGATACGGTCAGGCTGGCCCAGCTGCAGTGCCAGCCAGGCCGTCGCCGCCACATCTTCGACCATGACAGCAGCTTTGAGCGCAGCACGCGCGCTCTTCCCTACTGTGAAGACACCGTGATTTTTGAGCAGCACCGCAGGCGAAGAGCCGATCGACTCGACCACCACACGGCCGATCTCCTCCCCGCCGATCAGGGCAAAGCCACCACACGGAATCGGCCCCCCAAATTCGTCCGCCTGCGCCGTGAGATAGACCGGAATCGACCGTCCGTTGGCGGCAAAGGCCGTGGCATAGCGCGAATGGGTGTGGACAATCCCGTTGAGGTCGGGCCGGTGACGGTAGATGTACAGATGGCTGGCCGTGTCCGACGAAGGCTTGAGAGCACCCTCGACAATGTCACCCTCCAGATCCACCACTACCATCTGTTCCGGGCGCAGTTCTTCGTAGCGGACCCCCGAAGGTTTGATGACCACCAACCCAGAATGGCTGTCCCGTGCGCTGATGTTGCCGCTGGTCCAGGTCACCAGATTCTGCTTGGGCAGCTCCAGATGCAGCCAGTGCAGCTCTTCTTTGATCGCCTCCAGCATGAACTCCCCTCTCTTTCAACCGCCGGACCGCGCCCGGGCTTTGAGCGCCTTGAGCCGTTTCATCACATCGTTGGCACCACGGCCAAAATAGTCGTGCAGCATCCGATATTCGGCAAAAAGCTCGTTGTAGATGGCACTGGCCGCCGGGTTGGGGGTGTAGTGCTCGTCACGCACCCACGCCATGGCCCGGGTAGCCTCCTGGATCGACGCATAGCCGCCCGCTGCTTTGCCAGCCGCAACCGCTGCGTGCATCGCCGAGCCAAAAGCCCCCCCCAGTTTGGTGCCAGCCACCTTGATCGGACGGCCGGTCACGTCGGCATAGATCTGCATCAACAGCCGGTTGCGGTCGGGCAACCCTCCCGAAGCCACAATCTCGTGCACCGGCACATCGTGGGCCTGAAAGGCTTCAATGATCACCCGCGTCCCGTAGGCGGTCGCCTCGATCAGGGCACGGTATATCTCCTCGGGACGGGTCGCCAGCGTCATCCCGACGATCAAACCCGTGAGATCGACGTCGACCAGCACACTGCGATTGCCGTTCCACCAGTCCAGCGCCACCAACCCAGATTCGCCAGGGAGAAGCGCTGCCGCCTTCTCTTCAAACAGATCGTGCAGGCTGATCCCGCGCGACGCAGCCTCAGCAGTATAGGCCGCCGGCACACAGGTCTCCATAAACCAGGCAAAATGGTCGCCGACACAGGACTGGCCAGCCTCATACCCAAAAAAGCCCGGCACAATCCCATCCTCGACGTACCCACACATGCCCGGCACAATCCGTTCCTCTTCCCCCAACAACATGTGACAGTTGGAAGTCCCCATGATGATCACCATGCGGCCTGCCTCGCTGACACCCGCAGCCGGCAACGCTGCATGGGCGTCGACATTGCCGATCGCCACCGCTGTCCCCGCAAGCAGCCCCATCCAGGCCGCAGCCTGCTCCGTGAGCCCACCCGCGCGCTCCCCCAACTGATAGATGTCGGTAGACATCTTCTCTGCAACCAGATTCTCCAGACGCGGGTCGAGTGCCCTGAAAAAAGCCTGGGGCGGATAACCGTGCTGCTTGGACCAGATGCCCTTGTAGCCGGCCGTGGTCAGGTTGCGCTTTTCTACCCCGGTCATCTGCCAGATGATCCAGTCAGCCGCTTCGATGATGCGGTCAGCCGCAGCGTAGATTTCAGGGTCCTCGTCGACGATCTGCCAGGCTTTGGGCACAAACCACTCGGAGCTGATCTTGCCGCCGTACCGGGGCAGAAAATCGTACCCTTCACGCGCAGCAATCTCGTTGAGCTGGTTGGCCTCGGGTTGCGCAGCATGATGCTTCCACAACTTGACCCAGGCATGGGGCCGGCTGCGGTACTGAGGCAGAAAACAGAGTGGGGTGCCGTCGCGCAGCGTGGGCAGAATCGTACAGGCCGTAAAATCAGTGGCAATCCCAATCACATCAGCCGGATCGACACCGCTCTGAGCCAGCACGGCGGGTACAGCCTGCTTGAGCACTTCCAGATAGTCGGCAGGATCCTGCAACGCCCAGTCCGGCTCCAGCCGCACCTTGGAGCCAGGCAGCGTTTCGTCGATGACACCGTTGGCATAGACGTGCACGGCACTCGCCACCTCGCGACCGCTCGCAACCTCCACCAGCAGCGCACGGCCTGACTCTGTGCCGTAGTCGATGCCGATCACATACTTTTTGTCACGCATGGCAGGTTCCTCTCGTCACAGTTCGAGAATGGCAGGACGGGCGATCGAACGCTCACCGACACGGATCTCCTGGGTGGGCCAGCCTTCGATGGCAGTGAGCACCTCGTGCCCCCCAGCACCGACCAGGACGGTATCTTCGGACTTGGTGCCAGCGATCGATGGGTTCCAGGCGTAGACCTGGTTGGCCGCAACCACCTGCGCCATCCCCGGCACAGCAATCAGTTCACGCGGCTCGTAACCGGCCGGCCCTCCCTGGTGATGGTACTTCCACTCGTCGGCAAAGCCGGTGGCCGCATAGGCCGCCTGGCCATCCGCAAAGATCGCGTCCAGCGTGCGGCCCGGCTGGGTCGCCAAAATGAACGCCCCGTCCACCTGTGCCACAGCATCCGCCTTGACCCGCAGCGAGTCAGAGAGCCTGCCAAAATGGACCAGCCGGGTGATCGAGCAGACCAGCCCGTTCTGGCGACCACACAAGACCAGCATGGCATAGTTCTCCAGCCGCTTGGCCGTAGGCAGCGGATGACGAAAACGAAAGATCCGCTCGTCGGTGGCAATCAAGTTGACGATCACCTGGGCACCGCGACGCTCGGCCTCGTAGGCCAACTGGGCGCCGATCTCGTACTCGGTCATGCCCGGAGCGACAGAGCGAATGGCCGCATGCATGGCCTCGGCACAGCTGCGCCCCAAAAGACGCACCCGCTCGATCTCCTCCGGCAACAGCATCAAACGCTGCCAGGCCAATTCCCCCGAGAGCTCTCGGGCACCAGCCAGCGGTGTGTCCGACCCCGTACGCTTGCCAGCCACCAGCTGGCTAACCGTGTCGTCTCGCTCATACCAGGGAGCTACCCGCAGCTCCCAGCCAGCCGCAGCCAGCCCCTCCTCCTGCTCCAGACGAGGCGCCTCGATCGTGTTGGTCACCAAATACTGGCTCTCTGCTGTGATCACCAGCGTGCCGATGCCTGTAGAAGAAGCTGTGTTCACATAAGAACGATGCCCAACGGTCGCCCAGGCAAAGCTGCTCACCAAGCTGAGAACCAACGCATCGAGCTCCTGTGCGGCCAGAAAACCGCGGATCTGGTCAAGACGTGCTTGTTGTAGATTCATGCAGTGACTCCCTTTCTGTTCAGCCACGATGCCAGTAGGTGGACCAGCCCAGGTATTTCTCGAGCGCTTCGTGGACAGCCGCAGCACGCTGCGAAAGATTCATCGCCACATGGTGCTCGAACCCATTCTCGCAGATATAGTTGAGCAGCTTCTGCAGGTTGGGGACCTGGACCACCCCGTAGCCGCCAAAGGTTTTGAGGGGGTCATTGGTCAGCGTCCCTTCACCGACATAAGCGACGATCCGCCCATGAAGGTCGTCGGTAGAAACCCGCAGATAGGTGAAGGGATCCGCCTTCACACGTCCGACCACGGTGCCGAAGGTGTTGTCCTTGCCCACCGTGCCGGCAATGATCTCCTGGTAGTCCATCACGGCAATGTCGTCGGTGCGGATCAACCCACCGGAGGCCTGGACATCCCCCGCTTCCACAAAGATGCTCTTGGGCAGGTTGGAGCAGTGAAAAATGATCGCCTTGTCTGGGTCATCCCCATAGTTGTTGTTCCAGTCGACAATGGCACTCGGCTTGCCCGAAGCGTAGGCCAGCGCCATCATGGCCACCGTGCCCGCAATGTCGGTCTCGCAGGCAGAGGGGAGCAAGCCGTCGCTCATGATGCTCATCAAGGTGCAGGGCACCACCCCATAGTACTCCTCCATCGCAGTCCAGCACTGGATTGCACTGGCCGTCAGCTCGGTCTCTGCCATCCACTCATCGACCACAACCCCAAACTTGGCCATGCGCAGCAGCGAGGCCGCAGGCACACCAGCCGTCTGAATGTAGCCCCCAATCTGGTCCAGCTTGCCCTTGACCGAGCTGGCAGCGCTGTCCAGACGGTCAATACGGCCCAGCACCTCAGAAAGATCGAGCGTCTCCACCGAAATGCCGCTGCGTTCGAGCAGCTTCTCGCTGAAACGCACCGTGTTGAACGCGGTGGGACGGGCACCGATCACCCCGATGCGGGCATTCTTGAAACCGCGCACAATCCGGCAGATCCCAGCAAACCGCTCCAGATCTTCACGAAAAGCAGCGCTCTCAGGGTCAACCGTGTGCAGACGGGTCAGCGAATACTGAATGCCATACTGACGCAGATTGTTGCAGGCCGACATCTTTCCACAGAAGGAGTCCCGGCGATCCGCGACCGTCATCCTGGCCGGGTCGTCAGGGAACGCCTGGATCAAGACTGGGACATCAAGCCCGGCCCAGCGCAACGCATCGGCGATCGCACGTTCCTCGCCAAAATTGGGCAATGTCACGATCACCCCGTCGATCTCGTCGCGGTGGCGCTTGAACAGGTCGGCGCATTTGTGCGAATCCGCATGCGAAACCACACTGCCATACAGAGTCTCCTCAGGGGAGAGCGCAATCACACGAAAACCCTGCGCTTCCAATACCTGAAGCATGGTCTTGCGCCCGCTCTCAGCCAGATGGGCAGGGAAAAAACCGCGGTTGCCGACAATCAGCCCGACAGTCACAGGTTGGGTGGCTCGTTTCATCAGTACACTCCCCCTAACAAAAAAAGTCGTAATAAAGATCACACAAACAGCGTTGCCCAGGGCACGCAGCTTTACAGTTAAAACGTTTTAAGCAACGCCATTATACCACGAAGGCGGGCAGCTGTCAACGCAAAATGAAAGATCGTACAGCAGAAAATTGCCAGCTTCACTGCCCCATGCTATGATTGTATTGTCGTTTATTGGCAAGGAGAGGTCGCATAGCTCGGCCGAGTGCGCCCGTCTCGAAAACGGGTAGGGTTCAACTCCCTCGAGGGTTCAAATCCCTCCCTCTCCGCCATTTTTTTCTCAAAACAATGCCATCTATTGCGCAGCACAGCTTTTTGACCCCACCTGCTCTGTACCGGCTGGCTGGCAGCTTGGCTCTTCTGCTGCTGGCAGCGGCCATCGCCTACGCGCCCCTCCTCTGGGTTGTGGGAGGCCTGGCCGCCGTCGCTGCGGGCGTGCTGGCCCTGCGTTGGCCCTGGCTGATCTGGCTGCCGCTGGCGCTGTGGGTCCCGCTGACCAGCACGCTGCGGCTGGGCCCGGCCAGCGCCACAGATCTGCTGTTGGCCGCTGGCGTGGCCCTCTGGTTCCTTGCCGGCGCCCGACGCCACACGCTGTCCCTCACCGGCTCTCCAGTCATCAGCCTGGCCATCCTCTTCGCCGCTGTGCTGACACTCTCCCTCTTTTTTGCAGTCGATCTGGACGAAGCCATCGCCGAAATCATCAAATGGCTGCAGATGCCGGTGCTGCTGCTGGTTGTACCCGCCATGCTCACCGCCCGCCGGGCGCGCTGGTTGGCGGCTGCCCTGACTGGCGGGGCTGTGCTGCAGGCCGGCATCGGGCTGTATCAATTTGTCTACAGCGTCGGGCCGGACCATTTTGTGATCCTGGGCCGCTTTATGCGAGCCAGCGGGGTCTTTGACCAACCCAACCCCTACGGCGGCTTCCTGGGCATTGCACTGGCCGCCTCCCTCAGCCTGGCATTGTGGGCCTGGGGAGAGTTCCTCCGTGGCAGCGGCCGGCGCCGGCCCCTGGCAGGGTGGGCCATCTTCTACACCGGAAGCACAGCGCTGATCACCGGCGGGCTGCTGGCCAGCTGGAGCCGGGGAGCCTGGTTCGGCGCAGCCGCAGGCGTCGCCGCTGTGCTGATGCTGCGCAGCCGTTTCGCCGCCGCGACCGCCACATTCACCCTCCTGGCCCTGCTGCTGCTCGGCACGGTGGCCCCAGCCAGCCTCCCCGACCCCCTGCTCCAGCGACTGGCTGACCTGCCCGCCTACTGGGGGCTGACCGATGTGCTGGCGCAACCGGTGACAGACGAAAATTTCTCGGTGGTCGAACGCATCGCCCACTGGACTGCCGCACAACGCATGTGGGAGCGCTCCCCCTGGCTGGGGGTCGGCGCCGGCAACTATGCTGCGCTCTACCCGACCGTGCGGCTGCCCCGCTGGGAAGAGGCCCTGGGCCACGCCCACAATTTTTATCTAAATCTGCTGGGAGAGAGCGGGCTGCTGGGGCTGGCCACCTGGCTGGCACTTTGGGCTGGAATCGCCGTCTACGGCTGGCGCAACGCCCACCCCCAGGGCGCACCGACCCCCGCCAGCCGCTGGCGGGCCGCCGCCGCCGTCGCTCTCCTGGGCATCGTCGCCCATCTCTCCGTTCATAATCTGGTCGACAATCTTTTCGTGCGCGGCAACCTGGTCTATACTGTGCTGTGGCTGGCTGTCCTTGCCGCCCAGTCAGATACACTGCCAGATACACTGCCAAACGAGGTCTCAGCTTGAGTGCACTCCAATCGCTTCCGCTCAGTGAAACAAACCGCCGCGAGGTCAAACGCTTCGTCAAATTCGCCCTGGTCGGCACTGCCGGCATGCTCAGCCATCTGACTTTGTTCAATCTTCTCTTGCTCGGCCTGCACTTCGACCCGCGCATCGCCAATTCAGTAGGCTTTGTCACAGCAGTGATCCAAAATTTCCAGCTCAACCGCCGCTGGACCTTTCCCGAAAGCCGCAGCCGTCGAGCAAGCGCCCAGCTCGGCCAATTTGCTCTGGTCAGCGTCGTCGGGCTGGCCATCAATTTCGGCGTCTTCTGGTTGGTCAGCCACCTGCTCGACCGCTTCTGGGAACGCCTGATCGCCGACGCCACCCTTGCCCACCTGGTCAGCAACAATTTTGCTCTGGCTACCGCGATCGGCGTCGTTCTCTTCTGGAATTTTACCGCCAATCGCCTGTGGACCTTCCGCACCCAACGCTGAGGGGCCAGCTTGACCACCATCGCCGTCGACTATACCGCAGCCGTCCGCCAGCAAGCTGGCATCGGACGCATTGTGCGCGGCCAGATCGACGCGCTGATCGCCCTGCGCCCTGACCTGGATCTGCGCCTCTTTGTGGCGGGCCCAGCCGGCCTGGCAGCGCGCCAGGCCGCACCGCTCCCCCTGCACGCCACCCCGATCGACGAACGCAACCTTGTACGCATCTGGCACCGCCTCAACCTGCCGCTGCCCCTCGTCGAATGGTTCACCGGCGGCCCGCTCGATCTCTTCCATGCGACCGATTTTGTGCTGGCACCGACTCGCGCCCGCCGCAAGCTGCTCACCGTCCACGACCTGGCCTTCCTCTTCTACCCCGACGCTGCGATGCCTTCCCTGCACCACTATCTGAACCGCGTGGTCCCACGCAGCGTGCGCCGCGCCGACGCGATCGTGGCGGACAGCCACCACACCGCCCGCGACCTGCACCAACAGTGGCAGGTCCCCCCCGAACAGATTTCAGTCGTCCACGGCGCAGTCGACCACAGCCGTTTCCAGCCGGTCACAGACCCCGCCCGCCTCACAGCGGTACGCCAGCAGTATGCAATCGGCGAAGGCCCGTTTCTGCTGGCACTCAGCCGCCTCGAGCCACGCAAAAATTTTGTGCGGCTCATCGAAGCCTTCCACCAGGCCCGCCACCAGGGCAGACTGCCGCACCGGCTGGTCATCGGCGGCGGCCAAGGCTGGCTCTATGAGGCCATCTATCAACGTGTCAGCGATCTGAACCTACACGAACATGTCCATTTTACCGGCTTTGTCGCCGACGCCGATCTGCCTGCCCTCTACAGCGCCGCCGACTTTTTTGCCTATCCCTCTCTCTACGAAGGGTTCGGCCTCCCAATCGTCGAAGCGCTGGCCTGCGGCACCCCTGTCCTCGCCGGCAACAATTCCTCTCTGCCGGAAGCCGGCGGGCCTGGCGCCTTCTACGTAGATGCCGAAGAGGTCGATGCGATCGCCCAAGGCCTTGTCCAGCTGGCCACAGACCCCGCCCTCCGTGCCAGGCTGCGCCAGGCCGGCCTGCTCCATGCCGCTCAGTTCACCTGGCAGCGCAGCGCCGAACAACTGCTCGTCGCCTACACGCAGCTGCTCGGCTGAAGCCCATGTCTGTCACCCAGAGGAGAAAACGTGCACCAGACCTCCAACGAGCCGGCGATGCTCCCGCGCTCCCCCGAAGACTCTGCGCTCACCCTGACCATGTTCATGCAGCCTGAACACTCCAACAGCCTTGGCAACGTGCATGGCGGCGTCATTCTCAAACTGTGCGACGAATGTGGCGGGATCGTGGCCAGCCGCCACGCCCGACGGCCTGCGGTCACCGTCAGCGTCGACCGCGTCAATTTTCTGCAACCCGTTCTGCTGGGCAGGTTGCTCCTGGTGCACGGGCGCATTGCCTGGGTGGGGCGCACCAGCGTCGAGGTCGAGCTGCATGTCGAGGCGGAGCACCTGCTCACTGGGGAACGCACCCACACCAACAGCGCCTACTTTGTCTACGTAGCACTCGACGACGAACGCCGTCCGACGTCGGTTCCCCCGCTGCTGCTGGCCACCGCGGAGGATCGCCGCCGCTTCGACGAGGGGGCAGCCCGCCACCAACGGCGCATGGCCGACGCAAGGAGGCATCCGTGAGTCCCACGCAGCTGCGCTGGTTTCTCCCCATCCTTCTTGCCCTGAGCCTGGCCGGCTATTTTGGCCCCTGGCTCGACCACAAGGTGGCAGGGCTGGTGATCACCGGGTTGGATCTCGGCGAGTATGTAAAATTTTTGCCCGCGGCACGCAGCATGGTGCTCTGGCGTGAAGGGTTCTACCTGCCGCTGATCGCCAACAGCCTGGCTGCCAGCTTGTTCGCCTTTCGAGCCGATCTGCGTTACCGCTGGCCGCTGCAAGGCCTGCTGCTCGGGCTGGCCACAGCCAGCGCGCTCAACCTGCTGCCCCCCGCCTGGACACCCCAGCGAATGCTGACCGACGAGTTCCGCCAGCAGGCGGTCGCGCTGGCACTCTGCCTCGCTGCGATGGCCTTCAGCCCGCTGCTGGCCCTGCTGCCCCGCCAGGCCGTGGCCGGCCTGGTCGCTGCCACCAGCCTCACAGCCGCTGCCGTGCCAGCCTGTCAGTTCCTGGCGCTGCTGCCGGCGCTCGGCGACCTCTACCACCAGCCGCAGCTGCCCGGCTGGGGGCTGTTTCTCGCCACCGCAGGGCTGCTGGCGCTGGCCGGCAGCATGTTCTTCTGGATTCGTTTCGGCAAGGAGACCCGATGATCTTTGGCATGATGAACAACCCACGCACCCCGCTCCTCTCTGAAATTGCGCGGGCTGCACGGCTGGGGTTCGATTTTCTCGATCTGACCCTCGAGGCCCCGGCAGCCGCGCCGGAGAGCACCGACTGGGCCGCCGTGCGCGCAGCCCTCATCGACCACAACCTGCGCGTGGTCGCCCACGCTGCCCCATATCTGCCCTTTGCCAACCCCTCCCCTTGGGTCCGCCAGGCCACCCTCGACGAACTGCGCCGCACGCTCGACATCGCCGGCCAGCTCGGTGCCCCCTTCTGCACCACCCACTTTGTCGGCTGGCCCCCCTATCTCACAGAAGCACTGGGCTACGAATTCTATCGACAGGCCTACACGCTGCTGCTCCCGCATGGCAGCAGCCAAGGCGTGCAGGTAACCCTGAAAAACAGCTCCGACAACCGGCACCAGCTCAAATACTTTCGCGAAATTTTTTCCCGACTGCCCGAGCTGAAGTTGACCTTCGACATCGGCCACGGCAACATCCACACCGCACGCAGCATGACGCGCGAGTATCTGTTCGCACTGGCCGACCGGCTCTGCCACGTCCATCTCAGCGACAACGACGGCACCAACGACGGCCACCTGCCGTTCGGCGCCCCACGCCAAGGCAGCATCGATCTGAAACATGAGCTGAAGATGCTGCGCCAATTCCGCTTCGACGGCACACTCACCCTCGAAATTTTTGGAGAGGAACGCTGGCTGCTGGCCAGCCGTGAGCGGCTCCAAGAAGAGCTGGGCCTGCTGACCTGACACCTCGTCCAGGGAGCAGGGCAGCCACCCATCACGCCGTGGGATTATCCTTCTCCAGACCCGCCCGCCGGCGTCGGTGTCGGTAGGAGGATCGACTGGGCTTCGGCCGCTGGCTGGACAGGATCGCCTGCCAGCGGGGCTGCAGCAGGGGGCGGCACGTTCAACGACGCCCCCTGCCCAGCAGAGCCGTCCGGCAGATCGGTCACAAAGGTGACCCCCGCCGGCAACGCCGGACACTGGGCGACATCTCTGCGGTAGGAGTCTGCCAGCGCCGGCGCGCCCCAGATGCCCTCCACGATGCTGCGCACCCGCTCCGGGTCGGCAATACGCAGCACCATGGCCCCCTGCGGCGTCGTGTAGTTCTGCAGGTCGGCCAGCGTCAGCCCGCTGGCCCGCACATTGCTCGGTTCCAGACGAATTCCCCAAGCCAGCAGGTCGACGATTTCGATCGGGTTGAGGTCGGTGGTCACCATGTTCTGGAAAGCGTTGTACAGGGGCAGAAAGTTGGCAACCAAATTCGTCCGCACAACCTGGTTGCGCAACCCCCACAAAAACTCACGCTGACGCTGGTTGCGCCCAATGTCGCTCTCACGGTAGCGCAGCCGCACAAACCAATAGGCCGACTCGCCATCCAACCAGATGTCCCCAGGTGGCAACGCAAAGTAATCCCACTGGTCGGTGGTCAGGTCGTAGATTGGCTCGAAAAAGGCACAGTCCAGATGAACCGTGACCCCACCTACCGCATCGACCAGATCCACAAACCCATCCATCCGCACCCGCACCCAGTGGCGGGTCGAGATCCCCAGCGTATTGGCCAATACCTGAGAAACCAACGCCGGCCCACCTCCCCCCGGGCTGGCCTTCTCCCCAATGTTGTCGACCTGATTGACGCGCCCCCACCCATACCCTGGAATTTGCACGTAGAGATCGCGCGGAATGCTGAAAACCGCCGCACGCGCATTGGCCCGGTCGATCCCCACCACCATCATGACGTCGGTCCGCCAGCTAGACCAGCCCGGACGATGGTCGGTGCCCAGCACCAGAAAGTTCTCAGTCTGGCTCCAGTTAAATGCCGGCCCGATCGGGGCGGCCAGCGGTGTCGCCTCGGCAGAGAGCGGCGCCACCAACAGCGCCCCCACCCCGCTGCTGGCCGCCAGCTGCGGAAAAAGCGTACGGCTGACCGAAAATGGCTGGATCGGCGGTGCCGGTGGGTTGTACAGGGGCGTGTCAGGACCTGGCAACGGACGATGCCGCGCATCTATCGGCTCCAGCGGCGGCTTGGACATCGCCTCCAACGCTGCCTTCTGGGCACCGCGCTCCCCCTGAAACACCCCGCTGGAACAAGAACTCAGCACCAGCAACAGCACAACCCACAAAGATACGATGCGAACCTGAACTGGCAACATGCGGTGCTTACGGCTCCCTCTCTTGTGTACTTCCACAAAGACATCCTCGTGACAGCAAAACGCCCCCTTTGCACCGGTCACGGACAACGAACTGACCCCTCCATCTCGGCACTGAAGAGCGGCGCCCTCTGGAAAACCTCCTGCGCGGCCTCGGCGATCGCCGGCCAGTCTGCATACCAGACCCACATCGCCCCCGCATAGCCCTCCTGGATCAGCGCAGGGTCGTTGACCACAAACCCGTAGACATCCTCCCGATCCAGCGCCAAAGCCAGCCGCACCAGCTTGACCGCATCGATCAGGTTGATGTCGGTCTGGACAGAACCCTGCAACGCCTGGTAGATCGCCGGCACACGCGGCAGCAGGTTCTCGTTCTGGATCTGGGTGCGCACCGCCCAGATAAATCGCTGCTGCCGCCGCTCGCGCTCCAGGTCCCCCCCGATCCGACGGCTGCGCACATAGCTGAGCGCCTGCCCCCCGTTGAGCCTGTGCACCCCTACATCCAGAAAGAGCGGCAACCCTCCCTGGTCGTAGCCGTAGTTGTCGTAGAGCGGACAGTCTACCTCGATCTCAATTCCCCCCATGGCGTCGACCAGTTTTTTGATCGCCTCAAAGTCGACCCGCACATACTGGTGAATCGGAACGCCGATCTTTTCTGCAAGCACCTGCCCCAGCAGCCGAGGCCCCCCCCCTCCCGGTTCGTCCTGCTCGCCGAGATAGTCGATCACGTTGATCTTGTTGCCCCGCCGGTTGGGAATGCTGTCGATGTAAAGGTCGCGCGGCAGGGAAATGACACCGACCCGCTGGTTGACCGAATCGACCGCAACAAGCATGATTACATCGGTCCGCCAATTGGGCGTGTCTTGCCGACGGTCGCTGCCCAGCAGCAAAATATTGGTGGTTCTGAGCAGCGGGTCGGCCACCTCCACAAGCTGGGCAGGCTCCTCCGCAGGCAACTCTGTGGACACTTCTGTGGGCACTTCTGTGGGCACTTCTGTAGGCACTTCTGTAGGCACTTCTGCCGGGCTGGCTGCACGAGCCTCCTGCGGCACGACAGGCTGTTCAGCCACCGGGGCGCTGCAGCCAGCCAGCCCCCCCCCCACACACAGCAAAACCAGCGAAACCGCTCGATACCACGACGAAGCAGATTGAAAGAGTGTTCGCATTACAAAATTCTCCGACCCAGGGAGCCCGCGCCAGGGATCCCAATTTTTCCGCAGCCCTCCCTACCCACAGCGCAGGGCCTTCAAGTCCCCATACAACTGCTCACACAGACGGTACTGCCAGCGATGGCCCTGCCAGAATTCATCCAACGTTCGGTGTCCGGCACGCTCGTAGTGCAGCGCCTGGTGCACCATCTCCAGCTGATCGGCGTCGTGAACCAGGCGGGCCTCCGGGCTGGCCAAATCCACATACTCCTGCCACAGCGCCACATACGCTGCACCGCCCGGGAGTGGCTGCAAAATTTCAGCCAGCGCAGCCGCCTCAGCCTGCCGTTTGACAGCTGCACCGATCAGCCGGGCACTGCGTCTGGGCAGGTCCGTGACCTGGCTTTCCGCCAGGTCGTGCAACACCGCAATCGTGACCGCAACCCCGCTGTCAAGGGGCTGTTCCAACCCTACAGTCCGCCAATCCTGGTTGATCGCCGCCGCCAGACCCAACGTCAGCAGCGCCACCCCGGCCGTGTGGTCGGCGACCGTTTCACACGGCAAAACCCCAGCCAGCAGCCAGCCGGAGCGCGGCAGCCGCTTGAGCGTACTGGCCTGCGCCAGCAGCTCGAGCAGACCCGCACGCGCAGGCGGGTCTATGCTCATCACCCGGCTCCGTAGCTGGCCAGCCACTGCTGCAGCTGGGCCAATGCCTGGTTGCACAGCCGTACCTGTGTGATCTCATCCTGCCCGCCGTAGGGGGTGCGCACACTCTTCTGTTCCGCTGCGCTGTCGATGGCCAGCCAGCTCTCGCCAGCCACACGACCGTATACCCCTTCCTCCGCACCAGCCGTGCCCACCAGCGCCAATCCGATGGTGGCCCCGCTTTGTGCGCGCAGCCAGGCAGCTGCCTGGAGAGCCGCCGACTGGCGTTGGCTGGATTCCAGCGCCGTCTCTGCGGCCGCCAGCAGGGGCGGCAGCTCCCCCACACCCGCACGATACTGCCCCTGGATCAACGCCGCACCACCCGCTGCTGACAGCCTTTCCGCCAGCATGCCCCCTGTATTGGTCTCAAACAGAGCCAGGCTGACCCCAGCTGCGGCCAGACGGGGAACAAGCACAGCCTCGAAGGATTCGTCCGGGGTCGTCGTATAGACAAACGCGCCGACCAGCGCCCGCACCTCTGCCTCCATCTCGTCCAACATCCGTTCAGCGCTGGCCGGCTCTTCGGCCCGAGCTGCTATCCGAATGTCGACCTGCCCGGTATGCGCGGCCAACCCCACTGTCGGGTTGCTGCGCCGCATCTGCTCATCCAGCTGGGCATCGATCGAGCTTTCTCCGATCCCAAAGGTGCGCAGGATCCGGCGCCGGATCACGGCCGCGCTGCCCAGACGGGCCCGCAAATACGGCAGCACCGTAGCTGCCATCATCTCCTTCATCTCGCGGGGGACCCCTGGCAGGGCGATCACCGTGCTGCGATCCCCTTCCACGATAAAGCCGGGCGCTGTGCCAGCCGGGTTTTCAACCAAAATGGCTCCCTGCGGGATCAATGCCTGCCGACGGTTGTTGTCGGTCATGGTCACGCCAAAACGGGCAAAACGACCTTCCAACGTCGCCAGCGCGCCGTCGTGAAGCAGGAGCGGGCAGCGGGTGGCATTGGCGATGGCATCGCGCGTGATGTCGTCGACCGTCGGACCCAGCCCCCCGGTGATGAGGATCACATCGCTGCGCGCCATGCACAGCTCAATCACCCCGCGCAGCCGCGGTTCGTTGTCGCCGACCGTCGTCTTGTAATAGAGGTTGACACCACACTCGCGCAGCTGTTGTGCGATCCAGGCGGCATTGGTGTCCACGATATCGCCGAGCAAAATCTCTGTGCCCGACGTGATAATTTCAGCAGTCAAAGTTGACATGGTTTGCTCCTGGAGAGTTGGGCTGGGCTCGCTGCGCCGCTCACAGCATCAAGGCAGCCTGGGCCCGAATCGCCTTGAGGCGATCGGCGATCTCCGCTCCCTGGCGCTGCCGGAAGTCTCCCTCCAGCTGTTTGACCGCCTCCACAAACTCGCGCGAGAGCAAGGCCCGGTTGTCTTCCAGCAGCGTGCGCTGCGTCTTTGCGTCGGGCGCGTTGAGCAGTTCGTTGATCAGCCGCAGCTCAGGCGACATCTGCTCCTGCGCCATCTCCATCGCCAGCTCGTAAATTTTGCGCAGCCGGCCCGCTGCAGCCACCGCCTTGTTCTGTTCGGCGCGCTGGATGTTGGCCGCCAGCAGCCCCATGAAGTTTTCGTCGATCAGATCGGCGTGTTCGCGCAGCGCCGCCTCCGGGTCAGCCGCCTCCAGCACCGCCTGCAGCACCTGCTGAACTTGGGCGGCACTCTCCTGGCGCATCGTCTGCTGCTGCTCCTGCAACGCCATCACCAGCTCGCGCAACTTCTCCAAACGCTCGCGCACCGTCACATCTGCCGCAGCTTCCAACCGTTCGGTGATCGCCACCAGAAACTGGTAGTCGAGCATCGGCGTCAGCGACATGGCAGCCGAGGTGGCGACCTGCTCTCCGCCCGCTTCGTTCCAGACATCGAGCAAAATTTCCACCAGATCTGAGCGCCTGGTGTTGGGCTGGACGCGCCGTACGACCTGCTCGACCCGCTCCTGCAGCGCTTTGATCTCACGCCCGGCCTCAGTCCGCTCCAGCAACCCCTGGCGCAGTGTCTGCAGCGCCGCCACGCTGTTGCGATCGCCCTGGCTGCCTGCCATCATCATCAACCGCTCCAGCAGTGCAAAAAACTGTCGGTCGATCAACCCCAGATAGCGGGGCAGCGCGATCTCCAGCGCGCCCGCATCGTCCGCCAGCCGGGCCAGGCTTTGAATCGCGTTGGCCTGGTCGCGCTGGCGGCGCAGCATCTCCGGCGTGACTCCCTGGAATTCCCACAGCCTTTCGACAAAACGGTTCCAATCCAGATATTCTTTGGGCTGCAGCATATAGCCACGCCGCGCTTCGGTCGGCAGCTTCCGCATCAGGGTCTGGGTCAGGTCCCCGATTATCCGCTGGCGCTGGGCATCGTCGATCCCAGTCGGCGGCACAAAGACCCCCAAAAACTCATGGGCCGGCTCGTGCACCATCAGCGGAGCCCCCAACGGCCCGCCCGCCCCACATTTCGGGCACATCGCCATGTTGACCTGTCCCCCCAACAGCGCTGGCCCCAGCTCAGGATTGGCTCCCAGGTCAATGATCGTGAAGACCGGCACTGCGTACGGGGTGCTGCAGTTCGGACACTGAACCTGGGCACCGGTGGGCGGAAAGAGCAAATTTTCCCCAGGGCGGCGCCGCCGCTCCGGCTGGGCAGGCGCTGTTTCCAAGGGCGCTTCTGGAGCCGCTTCTGGAGCCGCCTCCTCCGGGGCAGGTTCGGACGGAATCTCGCTCGTCTCCCGCCGGCGCGCAAACCCTTTGGGTAGTTCGATCCCGCCGCTCGCAGACGGCTTTTTGTCCTTGCCGGGCAGAAGAATGCCACTCATAGCTGGTTCACTTCCTTCTCTTCTCGTTCAATGTAAGTCTTCTCACGTGTTCGTACATTTCGCCATTGTACAGCCAATCGCCGCAAGCTCCCAAAGTACTTCGTCCACCCAACACCAGAAGAGCCCTTTGTGCTATACTGAATGGACTATGCACGAGCTGTCGATCGCCTGCAATCTGGTCGAGACCGCCGACGCCGCTGCCCGCACCGCCGGAGCCAGCCGTGTGCGCGTTGTGCGGCTCCAGATCGGCGCCATCGCCGGGATCGTCGAAGAGGCCCTGCGCTTCAGCTTTCCCATCGCCGCCGCCAATACCCTGCTCGCCCAGGCCGAACTGGTCGTCGTCCCCGTCCCCGTGCAAATCTACTGCGCAGCGTGCGACCAGCCCCACACGCTGGAGCCCCCCTATGTGCTGCGCTGCCCGCGCTGCCAGTCACCCGCCAACCGCCTGCTGCACGGACGCGAGCTCCAGATCGAGTCGATTGAAATCGAAGAAAGCCCGGAGGTCGAAGATGCCACCGCGTATCCTTGAACTGCGACAATCGCTGCTGGAAAAAAATGACCAGCTGGCCCGCGCGCTGCGCAGCCGCTTCCTCGCCGCCGGCCTGCTGGCAGTCAACCTCGTCTCCAGCCCCGGCGCCGGCAAAACTGCCCTGCTCGAAGTCACCTTGACACGCATGCGCAGCCAAGGCTGGCGCGTCGCCGCCCTCGTCGGCGATCTCGCCACCACCCACGACGCCCAACGGCTGCAGCGCAGCGGTGCCCCCGTCCGCCAGATCGAAACCGGCACACTCTGCCACCTGGAAGCCGACCTGGTCGCCCGTCGCCTGGAAGGATGGACACTCGACGAACTCGATTTTTTGTTCGTCGAAAACGTCGGCAACCTGGTCTGCCCCGCCGACTACGACCTGGGCGAATCTGCCCGCGTCGTCCTGCTGGCAGCCACCGAGGGCGAAGACAAACCCCGCAAATACCCGCCCCTCTTCCACAGCGCCGACCTCGCACTGATCACCAAAATGGATCTGGCCGCTGCCGTGGCATTCGATTCGGCGGCCGCCGTAGCCAGCTTGCAGGCGGTCGCCCCCCACGCCGCCATCCTGGAAACCTCAGCCCGCTCCGGCCTGGGCATCGATTCCTGGATCGACTGGCTGGTCGACCGCCGTCGACAACACGAAAAAACAGCGCCCGCATGATTTACTACACGCAAACCATGCGCCCCAATCCGCCCATTCCCCCCCATCGCCTCTTCGGCAAAAAAGGAGAAGATCACCATGTGCCTGGGGATCCCTGGACAAGTCAAAAGCATCTATGAAGTCGACGGCATCCGCATGGGCAAGGCCGATTTTGCCGGCATCGAAAAAGAGGTCTGCCTGGCCTACGTGCCCGAAATCCAGGTCGGCGACTACACGATCATCCATGTCGGCTTCGCCATCACCCAGCTCGACGAAGCATCCGCCCAGGAGTCGCTGCGCCTCTTCAGCGCCATGGGCATGCTCGATGAAGAGCTCGGCCACCCCGCTCAGCCCTGAATATCGCCCACCCTGCTGCAAGGTGCCACCATGAAATACCTGGACGAATTCCGCAACCCCGCCATCGCACAGCAACTCTTCGCCGAAATCCACGCGCAGACCACCCGCCCCTGGGCAATCATGGAGGTCTGCGGCGGACAGACCCATTCCATCCTCCGCAACGGCATCGACCAGCTCCTCCCCCCCTCGATCGAGCTGATCCACGGGCCCGGCTGCCCAGTCTGCGTCACCCCCCTCGAAATTCTCGACAAGGCTCTCGCCATCGCCGCCCAGCCCGGCGTCCTCTTCTGTTCGTTCGGCGATATGCTGCGCGTGCCCGGCAGCACCAAAGATCTCTTCCGGGTCAAAAGCGAAGGGGCCGATGTACGCATTGTCTATTCCCCCCTCGACGCCGTCCGGCTGGCCCAGAGCCACCCCACCCGCGAGGTCGTTTTTTTCGGCATCGGCTTTGAGACCACCGCCCCAGCCAACGCGATGGCCGTCTTCCAGGCCCGCCAGCTTGGGCTGCGCAACTTTTCTATGCTCGTCTCCCACGTGCTCGTCCCCCCCGCCATCTCCGCCATCCTCGAATCGCCCCAAACTCGCGTGCAGGCCTTCCTCGCCGCCGGCCATGTCTGCAGCGTGATGGGCGTTCAGGCGTACGAACCGCTCGTCGCACGCTATCAGGTGCCGATCGTCGTCACTGGCTTCGAACCCCTCGATGTGCTCGAAGGGATCCGCCGCACCGTGCGCCAGCTCGAACAGGGAGAAGCCCGGCTGGAAAACGCCTACGCGCGCGCTGTCCAGCGCGAGGGCAACCGACCTGCCCAACAGATGCTGGCCGACGTCTTCACGGTCACCGACCGCAGCTGGCGCGGCATCGGCGTCGTTCCCCAAAGCGGCTGGCGCCTCAGCGACCGCTATCGCGAGTTCGACGCCGAAGTCCGCTTCGCCGTCCAGGAGATCCAGACCCAAGAATCGCCGCTCTGCCGCAGCGGCGAGGTGCTGCAGGGGCTGCTCAAACCCCCACAATGCCCAGCCTTCGGCAGAGAATGCACCCCGCGCACCCCGCTCGGCGCCACCATGGTCTCCAACGAAGGTGCCTGCGCCGCCTACTACCAGTACGGCCGCTTCAGGGCAGCCAATGCAGCAGCCAATGCACTTTGACCCAGAACCGATACAGCCCCTACACAGCCCCGCGCCTGAAGGCAGGGAGATCTCGCCGGAGGATTCGATGCACCTGCCACCCGATTTCAACAGCTGGAGCTGCCCGCTGCCGCTGCGCAGCTATCCGTCGATCGTCATGGGCCACGGCGGCGGCGGCAAGCTCTCCGCCGAACTGGTCGAACATCTCTTTGTCCCCGCTTTTCGCAGCACAGCACTGGATCTGCTGGGCGACGCCGCCGTGCTCGCCCAGCCCGAAGGGCGACTGGCATTCAGCACCGATTCCTTTGTCGTACGCCCGCTCTTTTTCCCCGGCGGCAACATCGGCACCCTAGCCGTCAACGGCACAGTCAACGATCTGGCCATGATGGGCGCCCAGCCACGCTATCTGACCGCCGCTCTGATCCTGGAAGAAGGGCTGCCCATCGCCCAGCTGGGCGTGATCGTCGAGGCAATGGCCAACGCCGCACGCGCCGCCGGCGTCCAGATCGTGGCCGGCGACACCAAAGTTGTCGACAAAGGACACGGCGACGGCATCTACATCAACACCAGCGGGATCGGCGTGATCCCCGCCGGGGTCGAGATCACCCCCACCCAGGCCCGCCCTGGCGACGTCGTGATTGTCAGCGGCGAACTCGGGCTGCACGGCATCGCCATCCTCAGCGTGCGCGAAGGGCTGGAGTTCGGTTCCCCCATCGCCAGCGACTGCGCCCCCCTCCACGGGCTGGTCGCCGCCATGCTGACCGCCAGCCCTGCGCTGCACGTGCTGCGCGACGCCACGCGCGGCGGGCTCGCGGCCGTGCTCAACGAGATCGCCCGCTCCTCCCAGACCGGCATCGTCTATGCCGAACGCAAGCTGCCGGTGCCGCCCGCCGTCGCCGCCGCCTGCGATCTGCTGGGCATGGACCCGGTCCACATTGCCAATGAGGGCAAACTGGTTGCCATCGTCGCTCCCGAAGCCGCCGATGCGGTGCTCGCCGCCATGCAGCGCCACCCGCTCGGCAGAGAGGCCGCCATCATCGGCCAGGTGGTCGCCGAACATCCCGGCATCGTCGTCGCCCGCACCGGGATCGGCGGCACTCGCATCGTAGACATGCAGGTCGGTGAGCAGCTGCCCCGCATCTGCTGAACGCTCGATTCTCATCACCCCACCCAGCCCAGAGAGGAACCACTCATGCCCACCCAATCGCCCGCAACGCTGCTGGCCCACCATCGGCTCTCAGGCCAGCTCACCGTACGGGACGCCAAACAGCACCTCCCCCACCCCTTTGACGTCCCAGAAGGGACCGACCAGCTGGAAATCCGTTTCGCCTTTTCCCCGGCAGCCCAACCTGGGCTGGACGCCATGCTGACCTTGACGCTCTTCGACCCCAACGGCTTTCGCGGCGCCCGCCACCGCGATGGCTGCCGCCACGACCTCACACTCTGCGCTGACAGCGCGACGCCAGGCTATCTGCCCGGCCTGCTCCCTGCCGGCCAGTGGGTCGTCCAGATCGACAGCCATCGCATTTTGCCCGGCCAGCCGTTGGCATACACCTTCGAGATTCTCTGCAGCGCCTCCGCATCCCCCCTCTCTCCCCCCGCCCCCAGCCAGCCCGGCCGCGTGGTGCGTCCAGGGCCGGGCTGGTACCGCGGAGACCTGCACAGCCACACCGACCACTCAGACGCCGGCGACCGCACCGTGGCCCAACTGCTCGCACAAGCGCGCTCCGCCAGACTCGATTTTCTCTTCCTGACCGACCACAACACCGTCTCCCCACTTGCCGAAATCGACGCGGCTGCCAGCCCAGAACTCTTGACAGCAGGCGGCATGGAGCTGACTACCTTCTGGGGACATGCGCTTGTGCTGGGCACCCGCCAGTGGCAGGACTGGCGCTTCCGCCCGGGCGACGGCACGATCAGCCGGATCGCAGCCGACGCCGACGCGAACAGACAACTTTTTGTCGTAGCCCACCCAGGCTCCGGCGGAGACCCGGAGTGCACTGGCTGTGCCTGGCGCTACGGCGAGATGATGCCCGGCACCGCCCGAGCGATCGAAATCTGGAACGGTCCCTGGGCAGGGGACTCCAACAACGAACTGGCACTCTCCTACTACTACGATTGGCTCAACCAGGGACACAAGCTGGTCGCCACCGCAGGCAGCGACACCCACAGCGATGGAGACTACCCCGCCGGCCCCGGCTTCAACGTGGTCTATGCAGACAACCTCTCTGAAGCCGCCCTGCTGCGCGCCATCGGCGCCGGCCACCTCTATCTGAGCAGCGGCCCCCAGCTGGCGCTCGAAGCACAGACCGCCGACGGCACCGTCCATCCAATGGGTGCCACCGTCGACCGGCAGGCCACAGTCCGACTGCACTGGCAAGCTTGCCCGGCCGATGCCACACTGCGGGTGGTCGTCAACTGCCAGCTGCTCTACCGCCAGCCCACAGGCACCGCCGGCAGCTACGAATTTTTGCTCGCCCCCGCCGAAGCTAACTGGCTGGTCGCCGAAGTGCGCAGCGCCACCGGCGTTCTGCTGGCGATCACCAACCCAATCTTTTGGGAAGCATAAGATCTGCTCCCCGGCTGCGCCAGACGCGCAGCCGGGGGACTGTCTACTCCCGGCTCATCTCACGCTGCGCCAACAGCTCGAGCAGTCGCGCCAGCACCTCTTCACGGTCGTCGCCCGTCAACGCCAACGCCATCTGCGCAGTCAACAGCCCATACTTGACCCCAACGTCGTAGCGGCTGCCAGCCAGTTCCAACGCCAGGTATTTCTCGCGCCGCGCCAGCTCGACCAAGGCCGCCGACAGGGTGTACCCGCCCCCCGGAGACTCCCCCGCCTGCCCTGCTGCAATCTGGGCAGCAAGGATCGCCATCACCCCAGGAGTCAACACATGCATCCCAAAAAAGCAGAGATAAAATCCAGCGCGCAGCCCCGGCACGATCAGCTGCTGCTCCGCCTGGGTCGGTGTCGGCTTCTCGATCACACTGTCGACCTCATACAACACCGACGAACCTGGAACCCGGCGCCCCCCCACAGCCCCATAATAGGGGAGCAGGCTCTCACGTGTCGGCTGCACCGCCGAGATAGCACAGGCCTCGCTGGCCGCACGCGCCACCAAGGCCTGGGCACAGCGCTGGTCGCTCTTGCTCACATAAAGATGGTCGCCAACCAGGTGCAAGAAGGGGTCACGGCCGACAAACTCCTGCGCACAGGCAACAGCATGGCCATGCCCCAACGGTTCGGTCTGCTGCACAAAGTGGATCCGGCGGGCATGGCCCCCCGCCACCTGGGCATAGGCCTGTTCGTCCCCAGGCCGCACCACCACCCCTATCTCGTCGATCCCTGCCGCCAAAACCTCCTCAACCAAAATCGTGAGCACCGCCTTCTCGGTGCCGTCACGGTCGATCAATGTCTGCAAAGGCAGGGTGCGCTGGCGACGACCTGCCGCCGTGATGACTGCTTTTTTGACTTGCATGCACACTTCTCCAGCATGGGGCTTGCGCCAAGAGTTTTTGTCGATTTTTTATTCTACCGCAGAGAAAGCCAACGCTTCGAACCGACAAACACAAGTCCGTACGGGCGAGCGCAGAGGGCTCGGAGCCTGTCCCTGCTGCTTGGCAAGAGGAAAGATCCGCCCCCTCTTATTGAAGAATTCCGAACCCGATCGCCGCCATCCGCCTCACAAAGTCTGAACTGGCGGCGGCGACCCCCAGCGCCAGCAGAGGCAGCAGCCTCCTTTTCCAGCCATGCACCGCCTGCGCGGCAGCAATGGCCTGCCAGGTGGCCAGAAACCCCAGCACAAGGGCCAGCAGGTCGATCGCTTCGGGCAGCGCCACCCACTGCGCGATCTCGGGCAGCAAATAGACCGTCTGGGCAAAGCCCAGCGCCCGCAGCATGCGCCCCGCTGCGCCTCTGCGGGTCAACAGCCAGCCAGCCCCCATGGCCATCCCCCACCAGAGCAACACCGCAACCAGCTCCCCCAGGAGCTTGGATGGGGTGACCCCTGCCCCGGCCACAGCCAGCCCCCGCATCACCGCCAAAATCAACAGCGCTGGCCCTGTCATGTACGGATCCGCCGCCACAGCCTCGTATGCCTTGCGGTCCAACAGCAGACAGTTCAACGCGCGCGGCAGCCAGCTCTCCCAGCGCAGCACCCCCTGCCAAAATGCAGCCGAAGAGATCCTGCCGTCCCCCCCAGCCGCCACAGGCGCAGGGGCCGCCGCCGCACTGCGGTGGCGGTTCAAAATATGATAGACATCGACCGCACTGCGCGTCTCAGGCACCTGCAGATCCGGCGGGTGAAAAAGAAAGGCGTCGGTCTGCTCTCCGCCCAGCCCACCGTGGTTGCCGATCAGTTCCTCCAGCGCCGCCACACTCCCATCTGGGTAGACAGTGCTGATCAGCCATAGATCGCCGGCGCTTGGAAACTCCATCACCCGCCTGAGCTGCCAGACCCGCTTCTCCAGGCTGGAGGCGGCCACCCCTGATACCGGCGCATAGGGCTTGACAGGGTCCTCCCCCTCCACCTCTCCCGTATGCAGGTTGTGCCGCCCCCCTTTGCCCAGCACAACTACACTCATGTCGTCCGCATAGCCAAGCACCATCCCAATCCCTTCATGCCGAACCAGCGCCTCGACCATGCCCGGGTAAGCATGGTCGAGCTCGCTCAGCCTGAGCTTGCGCGGCAGCAGATCAAAATAGACCTGGGCAGCGTTGCCGCTGCCGTAGGCTGTCACCGCTGCTCTCCCCCCACCCCCACCTACCTGGCCCGCAACAGCCCCTCGATGGGCCAGCTTCTGCCCCTGCCTGGCTACTGCAGCCCCCACCACGTTGGTGGCCCGTGCCCGCTGCACATTCGCCAGCTCCCCCGCCATCCCCTCCAATCCAAAGGCGCCGGTGTCGCCGCCGATCGCTTGCTGCACACTCGTGCCGCCCGGCAGCTGCCGCTCGATAAACTGCTTGATCGTCATCCCGTATCGCTGCAAAAAGGTCGGGCCCGCCGACTGGCCATGGTCGGACAAAATGATCAGGTCGTAGGGACGCACAGCCCGTTCGGTCGCCACCCGGTAGAGCCGGGCCAGTGTCCGCTCCAGCCGCCTGAGGTCCCCAAACGCGTCGCCGCTCCACGGACCCGAATGGTGGGCCACCTCGTCGTAGCCCAGATACAGCATGTAGATCGAAGGCACCCCACGCATCATGTCCAAAATTGCAATCTGAGCAGCAATGTCGCGCAAGATCGTGCAGGTCGCAGCCCGCACCAGCGGATAGCCGTGGGCCAGCCGGTTGAGGCGCGGCCACTCCCTGCGCAGCTGCTGCAGCGCAGCCTCCCTTACCTCGCGCAGCATCTCGACAAAAAAAAGGGCCAGCGCACGCGTCAAAAAATAGGGGCTGAGCAACAACAGCGCAGCATCCTGGGCCCGCTGCTGTTGCTCAGCTGCGTTGGCCGAAAACAAATTGGACTGGGTAAACATCGACTTCTCGGCGTCGCCGTCGAGCATGTTCATGATGCTCGACCCACGACGCATCAGCCCAGCCCCATGCGCGTAGCGGGCGTTGATTTCAGGGGCGTCCAGCGCCGAGACATAGACCTTCTGCTTCTGCTTGTCGTACCAACGATAGGCTGGAATGTCGTAGTTGTCGCCAAACATGATGCCAGCCTGGCAGGCCGACGTCATCGACGGCAGCCCACAGTCCACTCGTGCCAGCTGATAGCCACGCTCCTCCATCATCCGGCGCAGGGTCGGCAGCAACCCCATCTCCAGCGCCCGGCGCAGATGCCAGTAGCTCAGCCCGTCGATCTCCACCATCATCAAACCACGGCCCGGCTCGCTGGCGCTCTCCAAAGGCTGCTCGCGCGCCCGCCTCTCCATCTGACCCTGAAAAAACGACCCCTCTTCGTTCAGCTCCAGAATCCCTGTCAAAATTGCGTTAAAAAAAGCAAAGATCAGCCCCCCCAGCAGCCCCCCCAGCACACTCACCCGCAAGCCAGGCAGCAACAGCGCCGTGATCCAAAGGGCCAGCGCGTTGACAAAAAAGCCGATCGACAACAGGGCGATCCATCCCAGCGGCTGCGCCACCAAAATGATCGCCGGACGGATCGACAGGTTGACGATCGCCAACAACAACGCTGCCGAAAGTGCAATCTGCAGCTGCGACAACCCGGCCCGCTCCACCAGCTGAATGCCCGGCGTCGCCAGTGCAGTCAACAGCAAAGACAACGCATCGACCGCCCAGACCAACACAAACCGTGTCAGCACCCGCAGTGCTCTGCGCCCTACATTTGCCATTGCCGTTCCCTCAAACGTCCTCTCGGACCTAGACAAACGTTCCCGAAGGCACCGTTTGCTGCTCAGTTCCTGCCTCAACAGCCACAGCCTGGGCGCTGTCGTCAGGCCCAAGGGAAGCCCGTCTGTCCGCAGAGGCCAACGCCCAACAGCGTGCTACAGGCTGGATGGCTGTCATTTTTTGTTGTGCCCTTCGTGTACTATACTACACCCATGACGAACAAACGACCGAGTTCCTCCTACGATACCATCTTGGTCGGCGGCGGGTCGGCAGGCTGTGTCTTAGCCAACCGACTCAGCGCCGACCCCAGCCATCGGGTGCTAGTACTTGAAGCCGGGCGTCCAGATTCCTGGTGGGATCTCTTCGTCCATATGCCAGCAGCCCTGACCTACCCGATCGGCTCGCGCCACTACGACTGGCTCTATCGATCCGAACCCGAACCGTTCATGCACAACCGACGCATCAGCCACGGGCGGGGCAAACTCCTGGGGGGCTCCAGCAGCATCAACGGAATGATCTTCCAACGCGGCAACCCGCTCGACTACGAACGCTGGAGCCGAGATGCCGGGATGGAGCGCTGGGGCTACGCACACTGCCTGCCCTACTTCAAACGGATGGAAACCTGCCTGGCCGCACAAAACGACTTCCGGGGCGGCAGCGGCCCTCTGGTGCTGGAACGAGGACCCGCCACCAGCCCCCTCTTTCAGGCGTTTTTTGCAGCAGTGCAGCAGGCCGGCTACCCGCTGACCGACGACGTCAACGGCTTCCAGCAGGAAGGGTTTGCCCGTTTCGACCGCAATATCCATCAAGGACGCCGACTCAGCGCAGCGCGCGCCTATCTGCACCCGGTGCGCTCTCGCCCCAATCTCACTGTCAAAACCCGTGCTTTTGTCACGCGCATCCTCTTCGAGAACCAACGCGCAGTCGGGGTCGAATTTACAGAAGGCAAGGGTCCCCCCCAACAGATCCGCGGCGGACGAATTGTCTGCTGCGGAGGCTCGATCAACTCCCCTCACCTGCTGCTGCTCTCCGGCATCGGCGCAGCAGATCCTCTGGAAAGACTCGACATCCCGCTTGTCCAGGATCTGCCAGGGGTCGGCGAAAATTTACAAGACCATCTGGAAGTCTATGTCCAACACGCCTGCACGCAGCCAGTCTCGATGTTCCCAGCATTGCAGTGGTGGAACAAACCGTGGATCGGCGCGCAGTGGCTTTTTTTGCGGAGCGGACCAGCAGCCACCAACCATTTTGAAGCGGGGGGCTTTGTGCGCAGCAACACAGAAGTCGCCTACCCCAATTTGATGTTCCATTTCCTGCCCGTCGCCATCCGCTATGACGGCACCTCGCCCAGCGGCGGCCACGGCTACCAGGTCCATGTCGGCCCCATGTACTCCGACGCTCGTGGCTCGCTCACACTCCAATCAGCCGACCCGACCGTTCATCCTGCCCTGCGCTTCAACTACCTTTCCACTGCCCAGGACCGCCGCGAGTGGGTTGAAGCGATCCAGGTGGCCCGCAACATCCTGGACCAGCCCGCCTTCGCAGCATACAACGGCGGTGAGATCTCCCCAGGAACGACCGTGCAGAGTGAAATCGAAATTCTTGACTGGGTCGCACGGGACGGCGAAACCGCCTACCACCCCTCCTGCACCTGCAAAATGGGCACCGATCCGCTCTCCGTCGTCCACCCCGACACCCTCGCCGTGCATGGGGTCACCGGCCTCTATGTCGTCGACGCCTCGGTCTTTCCCTACGTCCCCAACGCCAATATCTACGCGCCGACGATGATGGTCGCCGAGAAGGCAGCGGACCTGCTGCAGGGCAACAGCCCGCTGCCTGCCGAACCCATCGACTTCTACCGACACAGACGCTGACCGGGTTCTGCTGAACCCGGTCCTTGCTGGCCGGTCAGCCCATGTTTGCGATCAGCGCCTCTCCAAATTCGCTGCACTTGACCTCGGTCGCCCCCTGCATCAGGCGCGCGAAGTCGTAGGTGACCACCTTGCTGCCGATCGTTTTTTCCATCGACCGGATTACCAGATCTGCCGCCTCTGGCCACCCCATGTGGCGCAGCATCATCTCCCCGCTCAAAATGACCGAAGAAGGGTTGACTTTGTCCTGGCCAGCATACTTGGGCGCCGTGCCGTGCGTGGCCTCAAAGATCGCACGCCCTGTCACATAGTTGATATTGGCACCCGGCGCAATCCCAATGCCCCCGACCTGGGCAGCCAGCGCGTCGCTGATATAGTCGCCGTTAAGGTTCATGGTGGCGATCACATCGTACTCGGCCGGACGGGTCAGAATCTGCTGCAGGAAGGCATCTGCGATCACATCCTTGATCACAATCCCGTTGGGCAGTTTGTGCCACGGGCCACCGTCCAGCGGCACCGCCCCAAATTCGTCGCGCGCCACTTTGTAGCCCCACTGCATAAAAGCACCCTCGGTGAACTTCATGATGTTGCCCTTGTGCACCAAGGTCACACTGCGGCGGTGGTTGTCCAGCGCGTACTGGATGGCAGCGCGCACCAGCCGGGCTGTCCCTTCCTCGCTGACCGGTTTGATGCCGATTCCACTGCTCGCCGGGAAACGAATCTTGTTGACCCCCATTTCGCTCTGCAGAAAGGCGATCAGCTTTTGGGCGCCCTCCGAATAGCCCTCCCACTCGATGCCGGCATAGATGTCCTCGGTGTTTTCACGAAAGATCACCATGTCGATCAGTTCCGGCTGTTTGACCGGGCTCGGCACCCCCGTAAAGTACTGAACCGGACGCACGCAGGCATAGAGATCCAGCCGCTGGCGCAGCGCCACATTGATGCTGCGAATGCCGCCACCGACCGGTGTGGTCAACGGTCCCTTGATCGCAACAATATACTCGTCGATCGCATCCAGCGTCTCCTGGGGCAGCCAGATCGTCTCCCCGTAGACATCGTTGGCTTTGTCGCCTGCATAGACTTCCATCCAGGCAATTTTGCGTTGGCCGACGTAGGCCTTTTCTACCGCCGCGTCCAACACAGGCTGGCTGGCCGCCCAAATATCTACCCCCGTACCGTCACCCTCAATAAAGGCCACGATCGGGTGATCCGGCACAGACAATTTCCCGTCGGTCAACGTGATCTTTTCGCCCTGGGCCGGCACCTTGACTTTTTGAAAGGCCATACCTTCGTTCTCCTTCTCATTTTTTGAAACGCAGGACGGCCTATGCTTCCACTAGGAAACAGGCCGCTGTTCAGGAATAAGATCGGGTGTCCCACCTGTTTCAGTGTACCAGAGAGCCTTTGAACCGTCTATTTCTTGCCACAACGGCAGACATTTTTGAGTGCACCGCTGCACCTCTCGTCGGCCATACCTTTGTCTGCGTTGCAAGAGACCCGCAGCCAATGAACAACCGTCCGCTGGAACTTTTGTGGTCAGCCAGACGTTGTTAAAGGCGTGAAAAGAAAGGTTCAGGCAAAAACAATGATCGACTACAACTTTATCGTACTGGCCCGATTGGAGCACCAAGAACGGATCCGAAAAATCGAAGAGGAGCTGCTGGCTCGCCAGCAAATGGAACGCCTGCCGAGCACTTCCGACCGGTTGCTCTTTGCTGTCGGCGAATGGCTTGAACATGCAGGGGCACGGCTCAAAGCCCAACACCAGTCGGCAATCCAGCCGACCTACCACAGCAGCCACGCTCGCTGAGCGAACTGCCCGGCGTTTGCCAGCCGCACGCAGAGAGCTCTGCGTCGCTGGCGTCTCCTCCCCATCGAGCAAATGGTTGCGCACAGAAAAAGCATTCTGCCGCGGCAGCCATTTGATAGCAGACCCATGCCGCAGTATGATGGGGAGCTATGAACTCAGATCTGTTGCCCGAACGCATTCACAACGCCTACCTCTTTCAAGCCTTCAACGCGGTCTCCTGGCAGATCTGTCTGGGTAGCCCGCTGATTCTCTTTGCCCGCGAGTTGGGGGCTTCGGCGCTGATCCTGGGCCTGTTGGCCGGGCTGGCGCCGCTCACCTCTACGCTGCAGCTGCTGACCGCTCCCCACGCCGACCGCATCGGTTACCGGCAGCTGATGGTGAGCGGCTGGTCTGCACGTGTGGTCACCTTGATTTTTTTGATGCTGCTGCCGCTCGCTGCCCGTTCCTGGCCCCACGAAACGGTGTTGTGGCTGCTCATTCTGGTCATCCTGGCCTTCACCACACTGCGCGGGATCGCCGCCTGCACCTGGATGCCTTGGATCACGGCGCTGGTGCCGCGCTCGCTGCGCGGGTTCTATCTGAGCCGAGACCGCATGTTTATCGGCGTCGCCAGCGTCACTGCGCTGGCCATTTCGGGTGCTTTTCTCTTCGACCACGGCAACATGCTGGCCTTTTCAGTCGTCTTTGGGCTGAGTTTCGTGTCAGGCGCCACCAGCCTCTATTTCCTCAACCGGGTCCCCGACCCCGAACGCCCGCTCCAGAGTGAAACCCCACTGGCTCGGCTGCGCTGGCGCGACCTGCTGCGCGACGAGACCTTCGTACGGCTCCTCATCTTCGCCGCAACAGTCCAGCTCTGCGTGCTTTCCACCACCACCTTTGTGACAGTCTTCGTGCGCGAAGAAGTCGCCCTGCAGGATGGCACAATTCTCTGGATCACAGCCGGCGGCGCGTTGGTCGGAAGTTTTGGGCTGCGCCTGCTGCGCAGCCACATCGACGGGCTGGGAAGCCGTCCCTTCCTGGGTGTGGTCTTGTTGTGGTGGACAGTCGCCGGCCTGCTCTGGTTTGCCCTCGCCGCAGGTCTGCTGCCCGGCTCCTGGCTGATCGCTCCGCTGCTGATGATAGCAGCCGGTTTTTTCGGGTCGATCTACGAGCTCTCGCTCACCCGGCTGCTCATGAACACGGTCGGCGACCGGCCAGGGAGCACACAGTATTTCGCTCTGCAGTCGGTGATCACCAGCCTGCTGGCCGGGCTCGCCCCCATCCTGTGGGGCTGGATGCTTGATCACCTGGCGCGGATCCAGCTGGTCGTCGGCGGGCTCTCCCTGAACAACTACGCCCTCTTTTTTGCCATTCAGTGGCTGTTGCTCGCAGTCGTCTTCGTGACCCGCACACAGGTGCAGGAAGGCAGCGCCACAGCGACCCTGACCCTGCTCCACCGCGCCTTGTTGCTCGCCCCTGGTGGCCTGGCCCATCATCGGACACAGCCCCGCTCACGTGCCTGACCGGCAGCGTGACACCGTCGATCCAGGTCCATGGATGGTTCCCTCCCCAGATCCCCAGCGGCACTGCAATCCCCAACTGCAATCCCCAACTGCAGTCCCCAACTGCAATCCCCCACTGCAATCCCCAACTGCAATCCCCACTGCAATCCCCACTGCGGACATAGACAACAGGAGCTAATTGGCAGCGCCGCCAAGATGGCCTCGCGGGCGGGCTGGCGAAAACGCAACGAATAGCCCAGCTCACCGCTGAAGACATCCTCCGCATAACGCACAAACTGCACCGCCAACGAATCGTTGAGCCTCAAAGCCTGGCGCATTTCTTCCAGCTTGCTTCGTCAGCGTTCAGACGGTTGATGATGTGCACCTCCCCCGTTTGAATCGCTGCCAGACAAGTCGCCGACTCAGGAATCGGGCGGTACAGTTTTTTGACACGCAGGATGCTTGAGATGGCGAGGGTCTCCAACCACCCTGCGAACAAACAGGCAGACGCATGTTCGTTCGCTCAGAGGACAAAAATTTCTTCAACACACCGGCCTTCCCAATGGGGATGCACCGGCACCTGCAGGATCCGAGCCAGCGTCGGCGCGCTGTCCAACAACGAAATCTCTGCAGACAGAGCATGCCCCTGTCGGATCCCCGGGCCTGCAATCATCCATGGAATCAACATATCTTCGGGCAGTTCTGTACCATGTGTGCGGTCGTGGCCGCCATGGTCGCTGTGCAGCAGCACTGTCTCTTCTGCAGACAACACAGCAAGCACGGCGCCGATCCCCTGGTCGACCAGTTCGATCTGCCGCAGATAGGCATCTGACATCCAGCCATGATTGTGGCCAGCGACATCGACCGTCCCCAGGTAGACAAAAGCAAAATCAGGGCGGTCTGCGGCAATAGTGCGGGCCGCCTGTTCCGCAATCACCAGATCTCCTTCACACGTGTAGCAGTTGTTGAGATAGAACGAGTACTCGAGTGCCTCCGGCCGATTCAGATCGCGCAGCGGTTCCCAGTTGTGGAAAAAATAACAGCGCCGTCCCGCCCCTTTGGCCTGCTCGACCAGCCCGGGCAGGGGTCGCGCCATTGCCTGCCACTGGTTGGTGACGATTCCGTGGCGCTGCGGCGGCACACTGTGAAAAATAGAGGTGTGGCATGGCAAGGTCACGCTGGGTGTCACGCTGCGCGCCTGCAGCGTGCAGGCGCTGCGGGACTGCAGGCCCGCCAAGCTGGGCGCCGCCACCTGCGCGAGGGCGTCCGGGCGCAACCCGTCCACCATAATGAGAACTGTCGTCATATTTTTTTCCTTTTTCAAACCACAAGATGCCCTACAGAATGTGCAGCAGGACAGGGCCCTCTTTACGGCAGAGGCATGCCTGTTGCCGCCAATGTCGCCTTCCGATCTATCTTCCCAGTCGGCGTCGCAACGAAGCAGGGGGTGAAGATGAACCGACGCGGGGCATGGTAGCGGGGCAGCGCCAGGTTGAGCGCTCTGCGCAGCTGCATCTGACCCTCGTCGTCGAGGGCAGCCCCTTCGACGACAAGCACAATTTCCTGACCGAGCCGCTCATCAGGCTGGCCGGCGACGAAGAAACGTCGGCGCGCCAGCCCCAGCTCCGGCTGGGCGGCGGCCAACACTTCGATGGAAGCCTCGACGCTTTCGACGTGCACCTTCACCCCGCCGCTGTTGAGCACATTGTCCCACCGCCCGATCCACACAAATGAACCATCCGGCTGAAGCTCTACCCGGTCATTGGTCTGGATCGTGGCGTCGGCTGTCATCGGGCCGCGCAGATGCAGGCAACTGCGTCCATCGACGCCGATGTTGACGCCCGGCAGCGGAACAAAGGCGGGCGTTGCCTCCGGACCGTTGAGCCGGCGCAGCGCCACGTGCGTCGCTGTCTCGGTCATGCCGTAGGTATGGTAGACCGGCGCCTTGATCTGGCGAATTTGTGTGGCCAGCGCGGGGGACACGGGCCCTCCGCCCACCAGGATGGCGTGCATGCTGTCGAGAGAGCGGCGGTAGCGCAAGGCCTGCACGGCGGTAGCATCGGAAAACTCAACATCGCTGTCAGCAGCCAGCGCGCGATCGAGCAGCGTCTGCAGCTGCAGCGGCACAAACGAGGCCAGGTCGATGGCGGCGTCGTCAGGCAGCTCGGCCAACGGGTCACTTGCCGGTTCGACGACCACCAGCTTCAGCCCACACACAAAGCCGCGCACCAGCAGCATTCGGCCAGCAATGTAGCGCACCGGCAGACAGACCAGTGCGGTCATGCCCGCGGTCAGCCCCAGCACCGCGCCTGTGGCGCGCGCGCTGGCCTCCATCTGGCAGCGCGTCAGACGGATCGGCTTGGGCAGGCCGGTAGAGCCGGAGGTGTGCACCTCGAACAGCTCTTCCCCACGCAGCCAGGCACGGCTGAAATCCAGCACTGCCTGCACCTGCTCGCTGGCCACCGCGATGTCCACACCTTTCGCCAGCGCCGCTGTGTCCCACCAACGACCGTCGATCCAGATCATCTGACACCTCCACAGAATAGGCCAGACCCCAGGGCCACCTCGCTGGCGGGGCGTCATGCAGACGAAACGCACGTTGTCGTCTGCCGAATGACGAGCCGACAGTCCAGCACAGCCTGCTGTTGTGGCGCGTCGGCGCAGTGCATCCGTCGAAGCAGGAGTTCAGCAGCCCGTGAACCCAGTTCATATGCTGGCTGTGCCACCGTGGTCAGAGGGGGCACAGCCACAGCAGCAAATGGAATGTCGTCAAAACCGACGATCGACACATCATGGGGCACATGGAGGCCATACAGTCGACAAGTACTGATTGCACCCAGCGCCACAAGATCGTTGACTGTCAGCACTGCTGTTGGTCGGTTGTCCAACGCAAGGAGACAAGCCATTGCACTCTCTCCACCCACGATCGACACATCCGCCTCTACCATCCATTCAAGCATCAAAGGCAACCCATGTTTGATCATTGCTTCTTGATAGCCCAGCCAACGTCCCACCGCGATCCCACGAGTGTAATGACCTCCGATAAACGCAATTTTTTCGTGTCCCAAACCGACCAGATGATCGATAGCGGCAATTGCACCATCCTGTGCACGGCTGGTCACAAAATCCACTTTGGGGTCTTTCAACCAATTTCCAACAGTGACAATCGGAAAATTTTTGCGGGCACGGTCCACGATATACCGATTGTGTTCTGAGGCATTGTTTCGCTGCGGCGGCGCAATGATGAGTCCATCTACGCCGCGCCGGTAGATTTCACGCAACACCTGCAGTTCTTTGTCTGGATCTCCGTCCGTATTGACGATGATTGTAATATAGCGATCGCGTTCCAGGCTGTCCTGAACGCCGCGTGCGAGGGTGGCAGAAAAAGGATTCTGGATATCTGAGATCACCAGGCCAACCATCAACGTTCGGCTAGACGCCAGTGCGCTGGCCAGCGGATTGGGATCGTACTCCAGCTCAGACGCAGCTTGCAGTACCCGTGCGGTGGTTTTTTCACTGATCGATGCGTTCTTGTTAAATACACGCGAGACAGTTGAGGGAGCAACCCCAGCACGTTTTGCAACATCGTAGATGGTTGTCATGGTTCACAGACACACTGCTTTATCCAAAGACTGTCTTGATTGCCTCAAGATATGCAAAACCATGTTCTGTGTCTGGCTCCAGATAGCTACCTTCTGTCCATTCATTCCAAGCGTTGATGGTGAGAATACGCTGATCGCTCGGTTTTGTCATGAGTCGGTCACGCACCCACACCAGTGCATCCCGAAAACGCTCCGGCGTGTTGTCGCCAATGACGGGCATGAACGGATACCGAGCGTTGATGAATACATCTGACTGTACAGTGCGTGGGCTCGTATCCCATCCCATTGTCACATTGGGATGATAGGGCAGAGTGAACGTTGCATCGGCCTTTTCCCAATACTGTGCATAGCGGTCGCGCACGACATTGTATGAGGTCAGAGGAAACGCATCCAACGCGCCATGATGAATCCAGACATAAGAAGTGACACTCGTGAATCCGAGCTCGTGGGCAAGTGCGTCGGCATTTTGGACGTTTCTTTCACCGGCCAAGATGGTGTGGTTCCACAAAACAACGTTCAAATGTAGATCGGGAAACCCTGCCGCTTTTGTCTTGGCGCGAAAGACGGAAAGCGCATCACGCGTCTGGGCCCTTCCGCCAAGTCCAGCAACCAAGGTGGGTAAATCATAGATAGAAAAATAAGGACAGCCATCAATCTTCCAGTAGGACGGGTGGGTGAAATAGCGTTCAATCACAGAGTCGGCGACTTCCTCCACCGTGTTTTGACTCACTTTTCCTGGATACAGCAGGCGCGCCCGATCCCCGACGCCGTTCAGTGCGGCTGGATGAATGTCAATCCAATCATGATTTGCCCACATCAAGGCAAATTGAAGCCGTTGGTTGTTGGGTGCACCTAAAAATCCTTCCTCTAATCCGCGTTCCAAAAATGGCCCGTCATCGTACCAGTACCAGTCAAAAATAAAAGCATCGATCGCATGATCCGCTGCTGCGTCGATCTTGCGCGCCATGACGGCAGGATCTGCCTCATCTTCATATCCCCAAAGTGGGATACGTGGTTGGCGATGGTTGGGAAAGCGAGGTTCGGCACGTTTGACCAGCTCCCACTCTGACCAGCCAGGTCCATGTGTGGCCACATTCCGCCGATCGACATGGTAGTTGGGGAAATAATAACAGGCGACTGTAGGTTGTCTGGACATAGATTCATTCTCACTTTATACATTGGGTACGACTGAGCTTGTCCCAGCTGACTTTTGGCAGATGACTTTCGTCCAGGCTTTCTATTTCTCGACACCGGTGATGACAACCCCTTGAATAAACAGCCGCTGTGCAAAAGAAAACACCAAGATACATGGAATCAGCGACATCAAAGCCGCCGCCATCATACGTGGATAGTGTATCACGTTGAACTCAGCAGTCTGGAACATTCGCATACCGAGGCTGACTGGAAAGTTGTGTTGCGAGCGAAAATAGACCAACGGATACAACAGATCGTTCCAGTAGTAGAAAAAGGCAAAAACAGCAACTGTCGCGATCACAGGCAGCGACATCGGCAGAAAAATTTGCCAGAAAATGCGAAAAGTAGAACAACCATCGACACGGGCTGCATCCTCCAATTCTTTAGGAATGCCTAAAAAATACTGGCGGAAGAGAAAAATATAGAACGCATTGCCAAAAAACGATGGCACAACGATGGGCAGAAAAGTGTCCAACCAACCTATAGTGTTGAACATCATAAAGTGTGGTACGATGACGACCCAAGCAGGCATCATGAGAGTCGTCAGCATGACAAAAAACAAAAACGACCGTCCAGGAAAGCGCAACCGCGCAAAGCCAAAGCCTGGCAGCGAGCAGCTGATGATACTGCCAACTATCCCCCCCGTTGCCAACATTATGCTGTTCATCAAGAAGCGTGCAAATGGAATTCGTTGAAAAACGTCGATATAATTCTGCCAGATCCACTCGCTGGGAATCCACGTGATCGGCCAGGTGTTCACCTCATCCAACGTTTTCAAACTGGTGCTCAACATCCAGAAAAATGGGATCATCAAAATCACAGCGCCAATCACCAGCATAAAATAGGTTGCAAACGCCCCAACCAACCGGTGTTGCGAGACACCCATCTCCCAACGGGGTGCTTGAGACGCTGTTTTCGTCACCGGTGCAGATTGCTGCCTCGCCATAGATCAAATCTCCGTCCAAACCCTTGTTTACTCTTTTTCACCAGCGTAGTAAACCCACCGACGCGATGTGCCCATGACAAACAAGGTCAACGCTGCAATCAGGACAAACAGAATATACGCAATGGTGGAAGCATATCCAAAGCGGAGCGAACGAAACGCAGTGAAATAGATGTTGAGACCAAAAAAGTATGTGGCATAGTTTGGTCCTCCCCCTGTCATGATATAGGCATTCTCAAAAATCTGGAAGGCAGCGATCAGCCCGGTCACCAGGTTGAAAAAAATCACCGGCGTCAACAGGGGCAACGTCACTGTCCAAAAACGCTGGAGGCTGTTCGCCCCATCAATTGTCGCCGCTTCATACAGCTCGCTCGGAATGGCCTGTAATCCAGCGAGATAGACGATCATCGTGCCACCGATTCCCCACAGCGCCATCAAAATAAAGGCATACATTACCACGTTCGGATCGACCAACCAACCGATCTGAGGCACGCCAAACCAACCCAGAATTCCACTCAGCACCCCGTACTGTTTGTGAAAGACAAATTGCCAAAGCAGCGCAACAGCAACACCCGTCGTCACAGCGGGCAGATAGTAGATGCCACGAAAGAGCAGAATCCCACGCACTTTCTGATTCATGAGCAGCGCAATGCCAAGACCGATGACAAGGCTCAAAGGCAAAAAACCAACAACAAATGTCAACGTCGAACGGACTGAATCCCAAAAACGCGGATCCTCCGAAAACATATAGCCGTAATTGCCCACTCCAATCCACTTTGGGGTGCCAGTACCGCCATAGTTGGTAAAACTCAAATAGAACGAGGCCAATAACGGGCCCAGTCGAAAAATCAAGTAGCCGACGAGCCAAGGAAGGATAAACAACAATCCTTCAATCGCCTCACGCCGTGCCATCTTTGTTTTCGGCAGATACATGGTCGTCTCCCTGCCGGATACAGCGCACTGTGCACTCAGAAGGACGTGTCCAATGCACAGTGCGCCGAACCCATCCACTTTTACACGTTTGATTGGGCAATCAGCCGGTTCACTTCCTGTTGAAACATTGGTAGAACAATGTCTGGCCCATCCGTGACAACACCGTCAAGCATGGGAGCAATCAGGTTGTTCCATGCATTCGAGTAATCCTGCCAATAAGGAGGAAAAGGAGCCGCATTGGCACCATCCATCTGTGCCGGAAAGACTTGCACACTGGCTGGCGGCAACCCACCTTGCGCTGCCGTTTCATTCCAAAGCGGCACTGACGATTTGCGTCCAGGAATGCTGCGCAGGGGTTCCGAAATCAGTGTGTTGGTCGATTCGGTGCTCGTTAAAAACTTGACAAATTTCCATGCAGCTTCCAGATTCTGAGTATTGGTGGCGATTCCCCAGGCGCCACCAGCTGCATTGATGCAACTCTTGCCAGCAGGAGACAAAGGCATTGGCGCACAATCGAAGTCAAACTTGTCGCCTATGTTCGAGCGCATCGATGTCGTCGCCCATGACCCCTGAAAGGCCATCGGCAATAGACCACTGGCAAACGGATCAACGCCGGCAGGCGCAGCTCCTGCTGCAGGGTACAGCCCCTGCTGACGTGCTGCAATAAAAAAGTCAAAACATTCTCGGTTCTCCGGAGAATCAATGATGCACTCGCTCAGATCATCGGTGAAAATTTTGCCGCCCCACCCCATCAACAGACCATGAAACACCCAATTCCAATTGAAAAACTGCAGTCCCCACCTGGTAAACTGGCCACTGCTATCCTTCTGCACAAAGTTGAGCGCAATCTCCACCAGATCTGGCCAGGTCCATGTCTCAGACGGATAGGCCATCCCTACCTCATCAAACATCTTCTTGTTGTAATAGATGCCGACGTTTGAAAAATCATAAGGAAGCGCGTACAGTTCGTTGTTCCAACGCATCTGTGCAACTTGCGCTGGCCAGAAGTCATCTACACGAACTTCGGCGCTGTCACGGTCCACCAAGGCCTGCAAATTTGTCGTCCATCCCTTGCTGGCATAGACCGGTATGTCAAACGTACGCGTGTACCAGACATCTGGCAACTGCTGTGCAACCCCTTGCGCATTGATCGTGTCATAAAATTCATTGCCAGCAACGTCAAGATGGTCAATCGTGATCTCGGGATTCGCTTGCATGAAGGTCTCAATCACTTGCTTGAACAACGGCACATCCGATTCGCCATGATTCGTCACAAATCGCAACGTGACCCCACCTGCCCCTGCCTGCCCCCCTGGCGCTGCTGCGGGTACACAACTGGAAAGCAAGGCGCCAGCCCCTACAAAAAACCCTGTGGCGGCACTCAACTGTAGAAACGACCGTCGACTTACACCGCCAGAATTTCTGTACCGATTCATTTTTCCTCCTGAATTGAGCAAAGATCGCACGCACAGTACACTGTTCATCGGGGAACGCACGGACAGAAGGTCTTTTGAGGCGTTTACCTACCTTTGTTAACTGGATGTCTTTGAAAATATGGAGAAAGACCGACTGCAATCAGATGCAAAAATACGCAATCGGTTGCTTTATTTAGAATACAGGTACGAATCTGTTTTGTCAACACCCAATTTTTGGAGCATCTGTTTCATGGAAAACGTATGTCTCCCGCCCCCTGAAGTAGCTTGGCCGCTCGACGGTTACCGCCTCCACCCAAACCACCACCTGCACAGCCGTGCCACAGTCGGCGTCAACCGCGTACGGTTGTAGGCGTCGGCCACTTTGCGGATCGCCGCAGCTGCAGTCGGGTAGGGATGGATGACTTTGGCCAGCTGACGTAGCCCCAGCCCCCCCGACATGGCAACAGTCACTTCGCTGATCCATTCGCCGGCATGGCGCCCCACGATCGTGGCACCAAGAATCTGGTCCGTCCCCCGCCGGACATGAATCTTCACAAAGCCCTCTTCTTCACCGTCGGTGCGCCCACGGTCTGTGTCGGCCAACAGCTGCACATATGTGTCGACGGGGAGGCCCGCCTTCTCCGCTTCCCAATCGTACAGGCCGACATGCGCCACCTCCGGGTCGGTGTAGGTCACCCACGGAACGATCAGATCGCTCAGCTTCTTCTTGGGGCCGGGAAAGAGCGCGTTCTGCAGCACGATGCGCGCAGTGGCATCCGCCACGTGCGTGAATTGGAAACGGGAAACCACATCCCCAGCCCCATATATGTCAGGATTGGTCGTGCGCAGGGTGTCGTCTACCTCGATGCCCCGCAGGTTGCAGACCACGTTTGCCGCTTCAAGATGCAACCCTTCGACATTGGGCAGCCGCCCCGCCGCCACCAGAATTTCATCGACAACCACCGTCCGTCTGTCACCATGGCAGTGGTAGGTGAGCTGCCTGGCCTCACCGGCGCGCACAATCTGTTCGATCTCGGCACCCAGCACGAGCCCGATGCCCTCACGCACAAAAATACGGTGCATCACCGCAGCAGCCTGCGCATCCTCGCGCCCAAGCAACCGTGGGAGCACATCCAACACCGTGACCTTGCTGCCCAAACGACAAAATGCCTGTGCCAGCTCCGCCCCGATCGCCCCAGCACCGATCACCGCCAGCCGTGGCGGCAGAGTTGTCAAATCCCAGACCTGTTCGTTGGAGAGAGAACCGGTTTCGGACAGACCAGGAATCGGCGGCACAACAGGCCGCGACCCGGTGGCAATCACAGCCTTGCGGAATTCGAGGGTCTGACCACCAATTTCGATCGTGTGGGTGCCGGTGAAGTGCGCCTGGCCGAAATAGAGATCGATGCCGAGCTCTGTCACGCGCTGCGCAGAATCGTGCACGCTGAGGTCGGCACGCACGCGACGCATTCGATCCATCACTGCATTGAAATCGACGCTGATCCCGCCAACCTGCACCCCCAAATGCCCTGCACGTGCGATTTCACCCAACACCTTTGCCGAACGAAGCACCGTCTTGGAGGGCACACAGCCCACGTTGAGACAGTCGCCGCCGAGATGGTGGCGCTCCAGCAGCGCCACTTTGGCCCCCAGCCCGGCCGCCCCGACTGCCGCCACCAGCCCGGCCGCCCCGGCACCTACCACGACAAGATTGTACTTGCCCGTCGGCGTCGGGTTCTTCCAACCAGCTGGACGGACATTGGCAAGCAACCGCTGATTCGCGTCGCTTGCCAGAGTCTCAGCAGCCCGCTCTCCCGACAAACCTGTTGTCTGCTCCATCCATTCTCCTTCCAGGCAATGGCACCACGTGGTTCAGACGTGGCTCAGGTCGGGTCCCGCTGGAGGGGCGGGGTAGGGGGTGTTGGGCGCAGCGCTGGCCAGAGACGGCGCTGAAAAGGTCTGTTTTGCCAGAGCGAAGCTGCAACAGCGGTCGTAAAACTGGCCGCATAGAGCAGCAGCAAAGCTGCTGCAGCCCAGCCGTGGGTGCTGGCGACCAGCCAGGCTGCGATCGCAGCATAGAGCGCCAACAGCAGCTCAGCCGCCATGACACGATCCAAAGGCAGGACATAGCTGCTGCCCTGCCAGCGATCGGCGGTCTGTTCGACGCAAAACTTGGGAGTTCGCTGGAAAGTCCCCCCGCGCGTATGCCAGCCTTGCCAGACAGCCAACGAATTGTTGAGGCAGACCCCCATCCCTACCAGCGTGAGCAGGGGCAAGTAGACCCAATGGTGCCACCAGCGTGTTCCGTAGAGACGTTTTTGCGCCACTGCATAGAGCAGCGGGGGCCCAAGTGAGGTCAGCCCCACCAATGACAAGGGAGAAGGCACCTGGCTGCCGAGCAACAGCAGCGGCGGTGTGGCCAGCAGCAACAGCAGCAGCAGGGGGTGGATGAGATAGCTGGCCAGATGCACCAGGGCGGCCAGACGAATCCGCAGCGGACGGTGGGCTCCCCAGACAGGAGCGGCCAGTTTGCGCAGCGTCTGGATGCTGCCCTTGGCCCAGCGAAATTGCTGGCGCTTGTAGGCTGTGAGTTGGGGGGGAATTTCAGCAGGAGCCACCACGTCGTTGAGATACCGAGGCTGCCAGCCAGCTAGCTGGGCACGATAGCTCAAATCCAGATCCTCACACAGGGTGTCAGCCTGCCAGCCGCCAACCTGAGGGTCCTCCAGGCAACTTCGCCGCCAGACACCCGCAGAGCCGTTGAAGCCGAGCAGACAGCCCGCTGCCTGGCGCCCAGCCTGTTCGACGGCAAAATGGCCGTCGAGAGCCAGCGCCTGGCTTTGGGTCAGCGGTGAATAGCTCCGGTTGAGGTGCCCCCACCGGCTCTGGACAAAACCGACCTGGGCCGCCTCGGGGGCCAGAAAGTAGGGGATTGTGCGGAGAAGGAACGTGGGGTCGGGACAGAAATCGGCGTCAAAGATCGCGATGAACTGCCCAGTGGCGGCAGGCAGGGCGTTGGCCAGTGCACCCGCCTTATAGCCGCTGCGGTCGCGACGCCGCACCACTTTGACCTGAAGGCCTTGTGCCTGCCAGCCAGCAGCACAGTGCTCCACCATCCCCACCGTGTCGTCGGTCGAATCGTCCAAAATCTGAAGCTGAAGCTGATCGACAGGATACTCGAGACGCGCACAGGCATCGATCAATCTGGTCGCCACATGTCGTTCGTTAAAAATGGGCAACTGCACGGTGACCGCAGGCCAGAGCGGGGGAGGATCTGGCTGGGGGGGTGAAACCGCCTTGCGCACCTGCCAGACGAGCCAAAGTGCATGCAGGCTGTAGACCGCCAGCCCGGCAGCACAGACCACATACAGAAGTTGAACGCCAAAGACCAGTGCAAATCGCATAGCTGTCCCAAAAAATCAAGCCGACATGTTGTCGGCTTGTCATCTGCTCAAGAGGATTGATTATACTGTGCAGGCAGGTGGCAGACAAAATCGGGAAGGAAACAGGCAGGATTGCCGACACCCCTGTCTGAAAACGGACAGCCACGCTCACTCGTCGCTGCTTTCCTCCTTGTGCTGGGCAATGACCCCAGCCGCCAGATGGTTGGGAACCGGTTCGTAGTGGTCGAATTCGATGGTGTAGACGCCACGTCCCTGGGTCATCGAACGCAGGTCGGTGCTGTAGCGCATGATCTCAGCCAGCGGCACCGTGGCACGCACCACAGTGCGGCTGTTCTTCTGCTCCATCCCAAGAACCCGCCCGCGCCGGGTGTTGAAATCGCTCATCACATCCCCCATGTATTCGTCGGGAACAGTGACTTCGGCAATGTAGATCGGTTCGAGCAAAACCGGGTTGGCCGCTTTGAAGGCAAGTTTGAACACTTCACGGCCTGCAGTCTGAAAGGCAATGTCTTTGGAATCGACCGGATGTTCCTTGCCGTCAAAGACGACTGCCTTGACAGCGACCACTGGGTATCCGGCGATCACACCGTTGTCCATCACCGACTTGATGCCTTTTTCGATGGAAGGAAAAAAGGAGCTGCTGATCGCACCGCCAAAAACTTCGCTGGTGAACTCGTACCCCCCGGCCGGCAGTGGTTCGATCCGCATATGGACCTCGGCAAACTGGCCAGCGCCACCGGATTGCTTTTTGTGGCGGTACTGGGCAGAGGCAGTTCGGGTGACGGTCTCTTGATAGGGCACTTTGGGCTCTGCCGTCTCGACATGGGTGCCAAATTTTTGGGCCATGCGGTGGACCGCCACATCGATATGGGTTTCTCCCATCCCTTGCAGCACCGTCTGTTTGGTCGCTGCAATGTTTTGGAAACGCATCGTCGGGTCTTCCTCGGCAACACTGGCCAGCGCAGGCCCCATCTTGCTGCTGTCGGCCTGGGAGACGGGCGAGACCGCAACCGAATAGAGGGGACGCGGGTAGAACGGAGGCGTCACCTGGAGCGTCTGATCCAGAGCACAGAGGGTGTCGCCGGTGCCCAGTTCCTCCATCTTGGTCAGAATGCCAATATCGCCCGCCACCAGCTCATCCAGATTTTGCAGCTCCTTGCCGCGCACGCTGAAGAGATTGGCAACGCGGCTGCTTTTGCCAGTGCGGGCATTGGCAATCTGCATCTCCCTGCTCAATTTGCCTGAAACCATCCGGACATAGCTGGTGCGGCCGACATAGCGGTCGATGATCGTCTTGAAAACAGCGCCAGCCGGAAAGCCGCTGGCATCAGAGCTGAGCACGATACTCTCGGTGCCCCGCGTTCCAGGAAGCGTGCGTTCGTTGGGCGCAGGCACATAGCGGCGCAGCGCCTGCATCAACCGTTCGAGGCCAATGCCGCCAGTGGCCGTGCCGCAGTAGACGGGTGTGATCGCACAGTTGCGGACGCCGACATGCAGCCCATGACGCACCTCCTCCACGCTCAACGTTTCCCCATTCAGATATTTCAAAATCAGCTCGTCGTCAGCTTCGGCGGCAGCTTCGACCAAGGCCACACGCGCTGCTTCAGCTTCCGCCAGAAATTCAGGCGGGATGGGTGCCTCTTTGCCTTCCGGCCCCAGATAAGCCTTCATTTCGATCAACCCGATGATCCCCTTGAGGGACTCGGCAGCACCGAGGGGAATCTGGAACGGCACAATTTTTTCGTCGCCCAGTGTCCTGCGCAGACTCTGCACCGCATTGGCAAAATTGGCGTTCTCCCGATCCATCCGGTTGAGAAAGATGAGCCGCGGTTTGGCCAGCTCGCGCAGCCGGTCGTATGCCAGCTCGGTGCCTACCTGACAGCCAGCAACAGCGTCGACCACCACAAGCCCGGCTTCTGCCACAAACATCCCACTGATCACTTCACCGACAAAATCTTGATAGCCTGGAGTGTCGATCAGGTTGAGCTTGGTGTTGTTGAACTCGACCGGCACAATCGACAGGTTGACCGAAATGCCACGGCGGTGCTCTTCAGGGTCCCAGTCAGAGACCGTGGAGCCATCCTCCACCCGTCCCATGCGGCTGATCACCCCTGTTTTGTACAACAGCGCTTCGCTCAGCGTTGTTTTGCCCGCGCCGCTGTGGCCAAGCAAGGCCACGTTGCGAATCTGCTCCGTCTTGTACTTCGCCATGAAAGCCTCCAAACGCTATAAAAGTTGATGGTTCTTTGTGAGCATCGTGGCTGTGCTACCGCATGCATGAAGTGTTGACTTCAGGGATGAAATTTCCCCTGTCTGCAATCTTCGAGTGGAGATTGCCGATAGATTGATTTTGTCAATTTTATACCGTCATTATACTTCAGAACAAATGTTCTGTCAAGCCAAGCCAAAACCCCGAAAAAGTTCCAGATATGAAAATCTTGGCATCAGGGGGAGCCCCCCTGACCGCAGATCTTCTTTTTGGGGACGACTGCTTCTTGGCAAGAACCCCCAGAGACCAGTACAATGAGAAGGTCGAGGAGGCTGGGGGGTGTCCTGGCCGCAGGACAAACGCCGTAGGAGCAAGAAGGAACGAACAGCAATGGCAGCCAAACCATCTTCGCAAGGTGCCGCACAAGCGTACACCTGGAAAAAAAATTCTGAGGATATCATCGTCCTGGCCAACCGCAGCACCAAAAACTTTATCCTGGAGCTGCCTACAGGACGCTGCCGGCTCGACGCCGGCCGCCGCATGCGTACCCTCCGCTCGATCCTCCAATATCCACAGATCCAGGCATTGGTGAGCGAAGGCAGCCTGACGATCGAATAAGGGAATGGCGCTCCTTCTTCTGATCGACGGCCACTCCCAAGCCTACCGGGCCTATTTTGGGATGAAAACCCCGCTCTCCACACGCGAGGGCGAACCGACCGGGGCGGTCTACGGCTTCACCCGCAAGCTGCTGGCCACTCTGCGCGAACACAACCCGGACTACATCGCCGTTGCGTTCGACACCGGCGACACTTGGCGGCATGCCGAATTTCCAGAATACAAAGCCACGCGCGACGCCATGCCAGAGGAGATGCGCACCCAGATGGAGCGCATCGCCACCCTGCTGCGCGCTTTCAACATCCCAATCCTCACCTTCCCCAACTTCGAAGCCGACGATATCCTGGGCACACTGGCTCACCAGGCCGCCGAACAGGAGATCGATGTGCTGGTGATGAGCGGAGACCGCGATCTCTTCCAGCTGGTTGCGCCCCGCATCAAGGTGCTCTACACCTCAGGGGGCCCTACCCCCGTGACTTCCATCTACGGCAGCAAGGAGATCCAGGAACGGTATGGGCTGACCCCCGAACAGTTCGTCGATTTCAAAGCGCTGACCGGCGACTCCTCAGACAACATCCCTGGCGTTCCCGGGGTGGGCGAGAAGACAGCCGTCAAGCTGCTGCAGCAGTTCGGGTCCCTCGACAGCCTTTACACCCATCTTGCCGAGGTCGCCGGCCCCAAATTGCGCCAGGCCTTGGCCGACGCCCAGCCACATGTGCTGCGCAACCGCCGACTCGTCACCCTCCACACCGACCTTGCTCTGCGCTTCGACCCGGCTGCATGCGCGACACAGGACTACGACCCCGCAGCCGTGGTCGCACTCTTCAACGAGCTGGAATTTCGCAGCCTGGCCAAAGAGCTGCCTGCCTCCACCCGCGAGGCTGGCGGGATGCCCTCGACCCGCAACCCTGACGGACAACTGACGCTCTTCGGCGCTGCCCTGGCCCAGAGCGCAGACAGCACAGCCGACAGACGCAGCGTGCTGGTCGTCGACAGCCCCGATGCCCTCGCCGAGCTGTTGTCTGCGCTGGAGATGGCGCCGCGGCTCTCTTTCGACGTCGAGACGACCTCCACCGACGCAATGCAGGCCCAACTGGTCGGGATCGGGCTGGGCTGGGCTCCAGGGAGCACCGCCTACATCCCAGTCGCCCACAATGCTGGTCCGCAGCTGCCCTGGGCGCAAATCTGTTCGGCGTTGTCCCCCCGTTTCGCCGACCCGACCCTCCCCAAGGTGGCCCACAACGCCAAGTATGATCTGACCGTGCTCCGCCGCAACGGGGTCGAAGTCGGCGGCGTGCTCGACGACACCCTGCTGCTCGCCTGGCTGTTGGATCCTGCCAGCCGGGCGCTCGGTCTGAAAGCGCTGGCCACCACCGAACTGGGCTGGCAGATGACCGAACTCAGCGAGTTGATCGGCAGCGGGCGCAAACAGACCACCGTCGACCAGGTCCCTGTGGAACAAGTCGCCGCCTACTGCGGAGCCGACGTCGACGCCACGATCCAGCTCCATGCCATCCTGGCCCCTCGCCTTGCGGCAGCCGGGCTCGAAGTGCTTTACACCTCGATCGAACGGCCATTGCTGCCGGTGCTGACGGCCATGGAGATGGCCGGCGTCCTGCTCGACACCCCTTTTCTGGGCCAGATGTCGGTCACCTTCAACCAACGGCTGCTGGAACTAGAAAACGATCTCTTTGAGGTGGTCGGCCATTCGTTCAACTTGCGCAGCACCCAGCAGCTCAGCCAGGTGCTCTTCAGTGAGCTGGGCTTCCCGACCCGCGGGCTCAAAAAAAACATCTCGGGCCACTACAGCACAGCGATAGAGACGCTTGAACAGCTCGCCGCCTATGGAGACGAGCTCACCCCAACCCAGCAGCGAGCGCTCGCCATCATCCTTGAACAACGTCAGCTTGAAAAGCTGCGCAGCACCTACGTCGATGCGCTCCCTGCGCTGGTCAACCCAGAGACAGGCCGCCTCCACACCAGCTTCAGCCAGACCGGTGCCGTGACCGGCCGGCTGAGCAGCAGCACCCCCAACCTGCAAAATATCCCGATCCGCACTGAAATCGGCCGCGAGATTCGCCGTGCGATCGTGGCTCCCCCTGGCTGGCAGCTGATTTCAGCCGACTACAGCCAGGTCGAGCTGCGCGTGCTGGCCCACATGGCCCAGGAACCCCTCTTGATCGAGGCATTTCTGGCCGACCAGGACATCCATGCCGTCACAGCGGCCCGACTGTTCGGCGTACCCCTGCCCCAGGTCAGCCGCAGCCAGCGCGGGCTTGGCAAGACAATCAACTTTGCCACCATCTATGGGGTGAGCGAATTTGGGCTCAGCAGCCGCACCGAACTGACCCGCGAGCAGGCACGCCAGTTTCTCGAGCATTATTTTCAAACCTATCCCCACATCCGCACCTTTCTGGACCAGACCCTCGATCAGGCCCGTGCGCAGGGGTTTGTCCAGACGCTGTTGGGACGCAAACGGTTTTTCCCGGAGCTGCAAAGTGGGCGTCTGCCCTACAACCAACGCACCGCAGTCGAACGGGCAGCCATCAACGCCCCGATCCAGGGCACAGCGGCCGACATTATGAAAATTGCGATGATCCGGCTGCACAGCCAGCTGGCAGCCGCAGGCTTTCAGGCGCGCCTGCTGCTGCAAGTGCACGACGAGCTTGTGCTCGAAGCCCCTCCCGACGAACTGCAAGCTGTGGCAGAATTGACGCGCAAGACAATGGCCAACGCCTTCGAGCTGAGGGTTCCCCTCAAGGTAGATGTGGAAATTGGCCCCAACTGGCGCGACCTGACCCCGATCTGAACAGCCTACAGACCGAGCCAGCCCACAACACCGACGGCGCATCGAGCACAAAGACGCGGAAAGAGATCGACATGGTACGAGACGAAATCCAACAGACCCTCCAAAAGGCATTGGCCGCCGCCCAACAAAAAGGAGAGCTGCCAGCAGTCGAGCTGCCAGCCCTCGAAGTCCTCCGTCCCAAACAAGCCGACCACGGAGACTACAGCACCAACCTTGCCCTGGTCGCCGCCGCCGCCTTGCGCAAAGCTGGCGTAGCCAGCAACCCACGCTCGATCGCCCAGTGCATCGCCGACCACCTGCCCGCCGGCGGCCCGATCGGCGCCGTCGAAATCGCCGGCCCCGGCTTTATCAATCTCCACCTTTCTGTCTCGTGGCTGCAACAACAAGTCGAGCGCGTTGTGGCCGCCGGCCCCGCCTTCGGCAATCTCCACCGCGGCGGCGGCGCCCGCTGGCAGGTAGAATATCTCAGCGCCAACCCGACTGGCCCCCTCCATTACGGCGGCGCCCGCAACGGCGCGCTGGGCGACGCGCTGGCCAATGTGCTCACCGCCGCCGGCTACCAGGTACAACGCGAATTTTATGTCAACGACGCCGGCAACCAGTTCAACCTCTTCGCCGCCACCCTCTACGCCCGCTATGCCCAGCTGCTGGGCCGCGAAGAGCCAATCCCAGAACAAGGCTATGCTGGCGAATACATGTTTGACTACGCGCAAAAACTGATCGACCAGCACGGCGATCGTTTCCTGCAGCTGGCCAAAGACGAAGCCATCGCCCAACTCAAACCGATCAGCGAAGCGCTGGTCGTCGCCAGTTTGCAGGCCGAGCTCGCCAGGCTCGGCATCCACTACGACTGCTGGTTTCGCGAACAGTCCCTCTACGACGAGGGGCTCGTCGACCAGTTGCTCGACCGCCTGCGCAGCCAGGGAGATATCGCCCTCCGCGACGGCGCACTCTGGTTCCTCGCCACCCACTACCCCAAGGTCGACAAAGATGAGGTCGTCGTCCGCTCCAACGGCATGCCCACCTATTTTGCTTCTGATATCGCCTACCACTACCACAAATTTGTCGTGCGCGGCTTCGACCACGTCGTCAATGTCTGGGGCGTCGACCACCAAGGCCATGTCCCACGTATGGCAGCCGTTATGGCCGCCCTCGGCCTCGACCCCGCGCGCCTCACCATCGTCCTGCATGGGCTGGTCAAGCTGATCCGCAACGGCCAGGAAGTCAAACTCAGCAAACGGCGCGGCACCCTGGTCACGATTGGAGAAGTCATCGACGAGGTGGGCGCCGACGCCGTCCGTTTCAACCTGCTGACCCGCAGCCCGGACAGCCCCGTCGAGTTCGACCTCGACCTGGCCGCCGCAGCCAACAACGAAAACCCAGTCTTCTTCGTACAATACAGCCACGCCCGCATCTGCTCGATCCTGGCCAAAGCAGAAGAAAGCCAGCTGCCCCCCCCCGATCTCTCTTGGCTCGTGCACCCCTCCGAACTGGCGCTGATCCGCAAGGTGCTCGAACTCGAGGAACAGGTCGAAGTGGCCGTCGACAAGCTCTCCCCCCACAACCTGACCCACTACGCCGTCGACCTGGCCAAAATTTTTAACAGTTTCTACCGAGATTGCAAGGTGCTCGACCCAGAGCAGCCCCACTTGAGCGCAGCCCGCCTTCAGCTGTGCCAGGCCGCCCAGATCGCCCTGGCCAAAACCCTGCGCCTCTTGGGCATCAGCGCCCCTGCATCGATGTGATCCATTTCAAGTTTGGGAGAATGTTTCCGTATGCCGAACGAATTTCGTGTCCTCGTCAGCGACGGCATGTCCGATGTCGGGCTGGCAGCGCTGCGCGCCGCCCCACATCTGCAGGTCGATGTCAAAACTGATCTCAGCCCGGCACAGCTGCTGGCAGAGATCCCCGCCTACGACGCGCTGCTGGTCCGCAGCGCCACCCAGGTCACCGCCGAGCTGCTGCGCGCCGGCACCCGGCTGCGCGTCGTAGGACGAGCCGGCGTCGGCGTCGACAACATCGATGTCGACGCCGCAACCCAGGCAGGCATCGTGGTCGTCAACGCGCCCACTGGCAATGTCGTGGCCGCCGCCGAACATACCATCGCCCTGCTGATGGCCATGGCCCGCAACATCGCCCAGGCCGACGCCCATGTGCGCGCCGGGCTTTGGAAACGCAACCAGTTCATGGGGGTCGAGGTGCGCGGCAAACTCCTGGGCACGGTCGGCCTTGGCCGCGTCGCCCAGGAGGTCGTACGCCGCGCTCAAGGGCTCGGCATGGCCGTGATCGCCTACGACCCCTATGTCACCGCCGAGTACGCCAGCCAACGCGGCGTCGAACTGGCCGATCTCGACAGCGTGGTGACACGCGCCGACTTTTTGACGCTGCATGTCCCGCTCACCCCCCAGACCCGCAACCTCATCGGCCGTGAACAGCTCGCTCGCATGCAGCCGACAGCCCGCCTGATCAACGTCGCACGCGGCGGCATCGTCGACGAAGAGGCACTCGCCGAGTCCCTGCACGCCAGACGGCTGGCCGGCGCAGCCCTCGATGTCTACGAACACGAACCGCTGGCCGCTGACAGCCCGCTGCGCAGCTGCCCCCATCTCGTTCTCTCCCCCCACCTGGGCGGCAGCACCGTAGAAGCACAAGAAAAGGTCGCCGAAGATGTCGCCCTGCAAGTGCTGGAAGTGCTCAACGACCGCCCAGCCGCCTACGCTGTCAACGCACCGATCCTCCCCCCCAAAGATCTCGAACGGCTCGTCCCGTACATTGACCTTGCCGAACGCATGGGACGCTTCATGCGTCAGCTGGGTGCCCAGGGCATGGGCGACGTCGAGCTGACCGCAGAGGGAGATCTGGCCGAGTTCGACCTCAGCTACATCCGGGCAGCCGTCATCAAGGGAATGCTGGCCGATGTGCTGTCGGCTCGCGTCAATCTGGTCAACGCATCGCTGCTGGCTGAAAAACGGGGCATGAAGCTGATCGAACGCAAAAAACATCAGCGCGAGTTCGCCTATGAAAACTTGCTGACCCTCTGCTCGACCTCGGGCACCCAACGCTGGACGGTGCGGGGCGCCATTCTCCAGGACGCACCCCACATCGTCGCCATCGACGATCTCTGGGTCGATTTCCCAGCCGCCGGCCATGTCCTGCTCGCCCTGCACTACGACCGGCCAGGCATCATCGGCGCCGTCGGCACCCTCTTGGGCAACGCCGACGTCAATATCAGCTTCATGCATGTGGGCCGCCGCTCGCCGCGCAGCGAGGCCATCATGGCACTGGGCACCGACGAAGCCACCCCCCCCGAACTGCAAGCCCGCATCGGCGCACTGCCCCACATTCAATGGCTCAAAGCCATCCAACTGTAAAATCCAGCAGGGAGGTGCTGCCACACCTCCCCCACCCTCGCCGACGGCGAAAGATTCAGCGTTTTCATAGGCAATTCGTACGACATGTGCATAGCATTCCACTCGTCATTCAGGTATAATTAGTGCTTATGAACAGAAACGACGTACCCCCCCCGGTAGATAAACGCAGGAGCGGGTTACGGCTTCGCTTGCTGTTGGCCGCAGCCTTGCTCTGGGGACTCCCCACGCTGGCCTGCGGCAGCTTTACCAGCCGCCCGGCACCGACCCCCACCCCGCTCTCCTCGGCAGCCCCCCCCGCCGACAACAGCCTGCCATCCCTCCAGACCCCAATCCCACTGGCCGCCACAGAGACCCCACTCCCCATCGTGCCGACCGCCACCTTTACACCGACACCGTTGCCCGGCACAGCACTTTCGATAGGCCAGCCCGCCCGCGTCGTGGCCCCCAACGGGGCCAACCTGCGCGCCGAAGCGTCGACCACCGCCACCCTCGTCCGCTATCTGCCCGCCCGTCTGAAGGTCACTGTCCTCGATGGCCCAACAGATGGCGAAGGGTACCGATGGTGGAAACTCGACGACGGCGAAGGCAATGTGGGCTGGGCGGTCGAAAACGACGGTGAAATCGACCTGCTCAGCCCACAAATGGGCGAACCCGAACCAGTCGACCGCTCTCCCCGTGTCGGTGAACGGGTGCGGGTGACCATGGCCAACAATGGACAACTCTCCATTCGCGAAACCCCAGGCACCGACTCCAACCTGGTCACCCGGGTTGATCCCGGCCAGGAGTTCACAGTGACCGGCGGCCCCCAGAACGTCGGCGGCTATACCTGGTTTCAAATCCGCTCCGACAGCGGAGAGATCGAAGGCTGGGCCGCCGAAAGCGATGGCACCGAACGCTGGCTTAGCCCTCTCGAATAGCAAGCCCCCCAACCACCGCAACTTTTGCCAGAGAGCTGTGTTATTGATTGGCAGGGCTGCTCAGAGAAACGCTCGACCAGCGCACACTCGCCCGCGGCCAGGTTGGTGCCAAACCAGAACGTTCGTTTTGACAGGGGGATTTACGCTGCACTACAATGTTTTCGTTGTTTTGCTGGAAGCAGCAGAAGAGACCGCACATGGAAAGACGTTGCTGCTTTGATGTGCACTCGCCCAGTTTAGATGCACAATTTCAGATATACGATTCCAAGATCCATCACCTTGATCCATCACCTTTAGAGGAGAACCTGCCATGATGGCCAATAACAGCACTTTTGAACGGGTCCGCGACATTATTATTGACCAACTCGGCGTCGAAACAGACGCTGTCACGATGGAAGCCAATTTTCGCGACGATCTGGAGGCAGACAGCCTCGATCTTGTCGAGCTGATCATGGCCTTTGAAGAGGAATTTGGCGGGGAAATCACCGACGACGACGCCAAAACAATCATCACCGTCGGCGACGCTGTAAACTACCTCAGCGGCGCATCCGACAACTGAACGTCCTGCCCCCCGCCCGATGAAGGCAGGGGCAACAAGGCGGAGGACTGACCTGCCGCCTTGTTGCCCCTGCCTTCATCGGGCGATCCACGGTCGCCACTCGCTATTTCAACACCCGAATCACAGAAACGACCTTGCCGTTGATCCGTACCTGCTCTGCAGCCCGCACAATCGGCTGATAGACTGGATTGGGATTGGCTGGCACCAGCCGCACAAAAGCTCCGTCGCGGTGTAGGTATTTGAGCGTCGTCTCTTCATCGCCCTCGATCCAGGCTGCCACCATGTCGCCGTCGTGGGCAGTCTCCTGGTGGCGCAAAATCACGATGTCTCCGTCCAAGACGCTGGCATCAATCATCGAATCTCCCTGCACCCGCAACGCAAAGAGCTTGTCTGCCGGCCCTGCAACCATCCCTGCAGCCAGTTCAATCCACCCCTCAGGGTCGTACACCTCGCTCGGGGTGACCGCAATTGGGGAGCCCGCCGCAATTTTTCCCAACAGAGGAACCCGCAGACGCTCCACATCCGCTTCGGGCAGCCGCTCCTCTCGCTGACGCCCCCGCACTGACTCGCCGTTCAACGCGTAAGGATAGCCGCTCTGCTGCAGCTGCTCCCAGTTGACACTCAGCCCACGGCTGATGTCGCGCTCGCGCAAGATCAAACCGTACTCCTGCAGCTTGTTCAAGTTGTATTTCACGACCGAGGTGCTGCTGATCGCCACCGTCTCCCCAATCTGCCGAATGGTCGGCGCATAGTGGTGAAGATGCACGAAGTCGACAATAAAACGCAGGATCTCCTGCTGCCGTTCAGAAAGATTCAAGAAATGCATGGTGCCCTCTCCCCGCTCAACTATCCCAAGCCACAGGTCTGTTTCCCAAACTTTTCCCAAATCATAACACGAACATTTGTGCGATGTCAACTCCCAAAACGCACGTTTGTTCTGTTTTTGAGGGCAGATCGCCAGAGTCAGCCCAGCCCCGCCCGGCACAGGTACGCCTGATAGCGCTCCCAGTATGCGGCGCGGTCGGCCAGCCCAGCATCCGGGTCCGGGAAACGAGCCTCTGCCTTGGCCTGGCCGCGCTGCATCGCATCTTCCATGTCGATCCCGCACAGGTAGGCAATTTTGAAGAGCATCACCTGCAGATCACTCAGCTCCAACGCCAGTTCGGCGCGCAACTGCTCCGCCGCAGCCGGGTTTGGGCTGCGGTACCCCTCCACCATCTGCACGATCTTGCTCACTTCCCCCAGCTCCTCGACGGCATGCAGCAAGGTGTGGCTCAACGTCACCTGTTCCCAGCCTCGCGCCCGATCCCACTGCTCCAGCCACTCCTGGTATTCACGAATGTGCATTTTCATCCCCCTTTTCCTCTACAGGCAGATCCCGCACAGCAGCATCCCGCACGGTGGCCAGGCGGCGCAAAAACAGTGTGGAGCGCAGCTGCCGCTCCAGCACAAGAATCACATACCGGTTGAGCACCTGCTCGACCCGACGCAGCACAGGCGGCCGCACAGCCACTGGGGCAACTGCCCCCCAAGGGCGGCTCTGCAGAAAACGCAAGACCTTGAGGGTATCGACGTCGAGCAGCTCCCCGTCGCTGCGCTGCACACCACACCGAGCACAGAGTACTCCGCCCTCCGACAAAACCAGGTAGTTGACCCCAGGCGCCAGCGGCTGCCCACAGCCCAGACAATGAAAAAACTGAGGTTGAAAACCAGCCAATCCCAACAGACGAAGGGTGAACCAGGCCAACAGCGCCGGCGGCAGCACAGGAGCCACCGCAGCTTCGTCCAACAGACGCAGCACCAGCAACGCCAGATCCCAGATGGCATGCGCGTCCTCGCCGTCCCTCGTGAAGCTGTCCAACAATTCGCAGAGATAGCTGGCAGCGGCGATCGCTTCCAGATTCTGGCGCAGATGCCGAAAGCTCTCCACTGTCTGAACTTCACCGACCACATCCCAGGTGCGCCCCTGGGCGATCACCAGCGCAGCATGGGTGAACAGCTCCAGATGGCCGGCCTTCTGGCTGGTGGTCTTGCGCACACCCCTGGCCAGCAGTTCCAACTTGCCTTCCCCAGGGGTCAGCACGGTCAACAGCCGATCGGCGTCGTAGAGATCCCGACGACGCAGGATCAAGGCATGGGTCGAGCGCACACGTTCACGATTGGCCATAGTCGTAGTCTACCACAGCCGTCAGCTTGTCCGCCGCCGACAAACGGCGTACAATAGAAGCCAATGTTCAAACTGGCTACGTTGGTCTATCTTAAACATGCCGGACACACGCTGATGCTGCACCGCATCAAGCGCGCCCACGATCTGCACCAGGGCAAGTGGAATGGGCTGGGCGGCAAATTCGAGCCGGGAGAATCGCCCGAAGCTTGCGCCGTCCGCGAGGTCTACGAAGAGAGCGGGCTCACAATCCGTCACCCAGAGCTGCGCGGCTTCCTCACCTTTCCACGCTTTCGCGACGACGAGGACTGGTATGCCTTTGTCTTTGTCGCCCGCCAGTTCAGCGGCACCCTGGCCGATTCTGCTGAAGGGGTGCTGGCCTGGATCGAGGACAGCAGGCTGCTCGACCTTTCCCTCTGGGAGGGCGACCGAATCTTTTTGCCCTGGCTCGATCAGGACCGTTTCTTTTCTGGCCGCTTTTTTTATGAAAATGGCCAGTTCCGCAGCCACGAGGTGGCCTTCTACCCCCCGCACGCGCCACAGACACATGCCACAGAAACCGCAGGCACCGCCACAGCAAACGCCACAGCAAACGCCACAGCAAACGCCACAGCAAACGCCACAGCAAACGCCACAGCAAACGCCACAGACGACTCGGTCTGTTGGGTCTGCGGCGGCCCGGTGCTAGCACACCTCTGCAAAATCACCTGCACGGTCTGCGGTTTCCGCCGCGACTGCAGCGACCCGTAACCCCCCCCAGCCCTAACAAAGGATTGGTATGCAGATCTACGATGTCGAATCCGCCCAGCAGACCCTTTTGCAGCGCAGTTCCTGGGACACGGTGAATGTGCCAGAAACCCTGTTGGAGCGCCTTGCCCGGCTTTTCGGGGAAAGGCTTTCCCCCGAAGAGGGGGTGCGCCGGATCCTCGCCGATGTGCGCAGGCGCGGGGTTGCAGCAGTCAGCCACTGGTCACAACAGTTGGATGGCGTGGTGCCCGCTGCATGGGTCGTCCCCCGCAGCGCGATCGAGGCCGCCTACGCGGCGGTCGATGCAGCGGTTGTCGCTGCCTTGCAGCTGGCTGCCCGCCGTGTAGAGCAGTTCCACCGCCGCCAGCCCGCGCTGAGTTGGATCCACAACGACGCTGAAGGAACGCTGGGGCAGCTCGTCCGCCCGATCGAACGGGTCGGCATCTATGTGCCCGGTGGGTCGGCGCCGCTGCCCAGTTCGCTGCTCATGGTCGCTGTGCCCGCACGCGTGGCCGGCGTGCCTTTTGTGGCTGCCATCTCCCCCCCGCAGCGTGCCACCGGCCTGCCCCACCCAGCCATTCTGGTGGCAGCCGACATCGCTGGGGTGGATGCGGTCTATGTTGCCGGCGGCGCTCAGGCGATCGGGGCCCTTGCCTTCGGAGCAGAGCCGATCGAACGGGTCGACAAAATTTTTGGCCCTGGCAGCCTCTTCACCACTCTGGCCAAACGACAGGTTTTTGGCATCGTCGGCATCGACGGCCTGCCCGGCCCCACCGAGACCCTGGTCATTGCCGACGCAAACGCCGACCCCCAGCTGGCTGCCGCCGATCTGCTGGCCCAGGCCGAGCACGATGTCCTGGCCAGCGCCATTTTGCTCACCCCCTCCCGGCCCCTGGCCGAATCTGTCCAGGCAGCCGTGCTCGCCCAGCTGGAAGAACGCGACCGACACGAAATCATTGCAGCTGCGCTGGCGCGCAACAGCGGCATTGTTGTCACCGAATCCCTCGAACAGGCGTTTGAGCTGGCGAATGGCTATGCCCCCGAACACCTCTGCCTGTTGGTCGCCGACCCCTGGAGCCAGCTTGGCCGGATCCGCAACGCAGGCGGGGTCTTCCTGGGCGAACGCAGTTTTGAGGTGTTGGGCGACTATGTCGCCGGCCCCAGCCATGTGATGCCGACCGGCGGCACAGCCCGTTATGCCAGCCCCATCAACGTCAGCGACTTTGTCAAGGTGATCAGCATCGTCGGGCTCAACGAGCAGGGGCTTCAGGCTGTCGGCCCAGCGGCTGCCATCCTGGCAGATGCAGAAGGGCTGGACGGCCATGCGGCTGCGGTCCAACGTCGGTTGTCGAGCCCAAACCATCCCGTCCATCTCTCTGAACCGTGAGCCGTATGCCCAATTCATCCTCTTCAAAGAGACAAGAGCCCTCCTTGCGGTTTGATGCCCGCGCCCTGCTCCGCCCAGAGCTGGCCACGCTGGAAGCATATACGCCGATCCTGCCCTTTGAGGTATTGAGTCAACGGCTGGGCCTGCCCGCCGATGCGATCGTCAAGCTCGACGCCAATGAAAATCCTTACGGGCCCTCCCCTGCAGCACTGCACGCCCTGGCCACCTACGCCTTCTACCATATCTATCCCGACCCCCAGCAGAACGAGCTGCGCGCCGCCCTGGCCACCTATGCCGGCGTTCCCGCCACCCACATCCTGCCCAGCCACGGTGCCGACGAATTGCTCGACTATCTCTGCCGCCTTTTCCTGACGCCAGACGACGCCATCGTCGACTGCCCGCCCACCTTTGGGATGTACAGCTTCGACGCCCAGCTGGCCGGCGCCCGGACTATCGAAGTCTGGCGCACCGCCGACTACCAAATCCCCGTCGCAGCCGTCGAACAAGCCGTTCTGGAAGCCGGCGGTCGCGTCAAGCTGCTCTTCTTGACCTCCCCCAACAACCCCTCCGGCACCTGGCTGCCCGACGACGATCTTCTCCGGTTGCTCGCCTTGCCTGTGCTGGTTGTGCTCGACGAAGCCTATGTCGAATTTGCCGACCTGCCGAGCCGGGCGACCTGGGTATTGCACCATCACAATCTGGTTGTACTGCGCACCTTCAGCAAGGCAGCCGGGATTGCCGGGCTGCGGCTGGGCTACGGCATCTGCCCTGCCTGGCTGATGGACGAACTTTGGAAATTCAAACAGCCCTACAATGTCAACGTCGCTGCGGCTGTTGCCGGGCTGGCCAGTTTACAGGATCCTGCCTATCTGCGCGCCACAGTCGAAAAGCTGAAAGAAGAACGCAGACGGCTGTACACGCTGCTGGCAGATCTTCCTTATTTGAGGGCTGTGCCCTCTCAAGCCAATTTTGTGCTTTGCCGGGTGCACGGGCGCGATGCACGGACGCTCAAACTTGCCCTCGAACAACAGGGGATCCTGGTCCGTCACTACCAGAAGCCGGGGCTGGAAAACTGTATTCGAATCTCGGTTGGGCGTCCTGAGCAGACCGATCGGGTGATTGCAGCGCTGCAGCGGCTCTGACGGCAGCCTGTTGTCTGTTTCTGGGGCGTTTCAAGATGGGCAATTGGGAAGCTCGTGCGGGATACTTGCCAAAGCCCCCAAACTTGTGTACAGTACCTTCCTGGAAACATCTGTTGGTAAAAGTCGATCGAACTATTTGAAGCCACACAGTGTCTGTGCAAGGAGACCCACCATGAACCTGCCTGTTCAACTCCAAGAGAATGAAGTGGTCTCCCGCGTCATCAAACGTCATCCACTGGCGTTGCTTGGGCGGCTGCTGGCAGTGGCCTTGCTGCTGGTGCTGGTGCTGGTGTTGTGGTTTTGGCTTCGCGGTGTTGGAGGCTGGGTCACCACAGCGCTCGACATCGGGGCAGCGCTGATTGCGTTTACAGCGCTCGCCTATGCTGGCTTCCACTGGTACCAGTACGAAAATGACCTTTGGATTGTGACCAACCAGCGGCTGATCGACTCCACCAAATCGACGCCGTTCAGCCAGGATATCAAAACTGCCACTTTGTTCAACCTGCAAGATATCAATATCCAAAAACGGGGTATTTTTCAAACCATCTTCGAATACGGCGACATCATCTGCCAGACCGCATCGGCTTCTGGCCAGACCTTCACCTTTCGTGGTGTCTCCAAACCGGCTGAAATTCTCGATCTGATCGACGATCAACGGTTTGCACTGCAGCGCGGCAACCCGCAGAACTCACCCACCACTCCTCCCAGCGCCTGACCCCGCCACACGCCAGCAGAGGACAGACCTTTTCCATGCGCACCGCATCGATACAACGCAAAACCGGAGAAACCGCGATCGAGTTGACACTCAATCTAGACGGCCGTGGCCAAAGCACGATCGACACCGGGATCGGGTTTCTTGACCATATGCTGACCTTGTTTGCCAGCCACGGCCTCTTCGACCTGACTGTGCAGGCACGCGGGGATCTGCAGGTCGACAACCATCACACGGCCGAGGACACGTTCATCTGTCTAGGCAAGGCGCTCGACCAGGCCCTGGGCGAACGCCGCGGGCTGGTCCGCACCGCGCACTCCTATACTCCTATGGACGAAACCCTGGCACTGGTCGCGCTCGACCTCGGAGGACGCCCCTACTGTGTCTTCGAGGGAGAATTTGTCACCCCAAGCGCCGGTACCCTTGGTACCGACCTGATCTTTCATCTCTTTGAATCGCTCGCCATCCACGGACGGTTCAATCTGCACGCCCGTGTGCTCTATGGCCGCAACGACCACCACAAGATCGAGGCCCTCTTCAAGGCACTGGCCAAAGCCCTGGACGCTGCGGCAACGATCGATGCACGCCGCCAAGGGGTCCCCAGCACCAAAGGCACGCTGAACGGCTAGGATTTTCCATGTATTTGCAAACGCCACTCACCGAGGAGCGCAACCCTCGCACGTTGCGGCTCGACGAACTGGCTACCTTGGAGGTAGTAACTGTTCTTCAGCAGGAAGACAAGCAGATTGCTGCTGCTGTTGAAAAGGTTCTTCCTGCGATTGCGGGTCTGGTCGATGTTGTCGTCGATGTATTGGCTGCTGGCGGCCGTCTGATCTATGTAGGGGCTGGCACCAGCGGACGGCTGGGGGTACTTGACGCTTCAGAGTGTCCGCCCACCTTTGGGGCAGACGCTAGCCAGGTTGTCGGCCTGATTGCAGGCGGCGACGCTGCGCTTCGCAGCTCGATCGAAGGGGCCGAAGACAACGTCCAAGAGGCTGTGCAGGATCTGCAAGCCCTGAATCTAGGGGCACAGGACATCGTAGTAGGCATTGCTGCTTCGGGGTCAACCCCGTACACGCTGGCTGCGATGCGTTACGCCTGCAGCAGGGGTGCCCGGGTCGGCTGCGTGGTCAACACCCCGAACAGCGCCATGGAAGCGGTTGCCCACCATCCCATCGTAGTACTTTGTGGGCCGGAGGCGCTCACCGGCTCTACCCGGATGAAGGCAGGAACCGCCCAGAAGATGGTGCTCAACCTGATTTCCACTGCTGCGATGGTTCGGCTGGGCAAAGTCTACGAAAATCTGATGGTGGATCTACTGCCTTCCAATGCCAAACTGCGAACGCGCGCAGTTCAAATCCTTTGTGCGATTGCGGGGGTTGGCCCGGACCGTGCAGCTTCTGCGCTGGAGACCTTTCCGAGTGTGAAAGCAGCTGCTTTTGCGCTGCTCACTGGAGCCAGCGGCGCTGAGGTCGATACCTTGCTTGCGGCCAGCGACGGCCATTTGAAACGTGCCTTGCAGGCCTATGCGCGCCAGACAGACCAATCTTTACAAAACCAGTTCTCAGACCATTATTGATTGCCCAAGGAGCCATCTGATGCCACACGGATACCACGGCAAAATTCTGATCGTCGACCTCAGCAGCGGCCATATCCAGATCGACCAACACGATGAAAGCTGGTATCGCACCTACATGGGGGGGACCAACTTTGGCATGTACTATCTGCTCAGACACATGCCCCCCGGCGCCGATGCGCTCGGCCCGGACAATGTACTTACGTTGATGTTGAGTGTGCTCACCGGGGCTCCTTTTTCGGGCCAGAGTCGGATGACGGCGAATGCCAAGTCGCCGCTGACCGGGGCGATTGGCGACTCACAGGCTGGGGGCTTTTTCCCAGCCGAGTTCAAAAACGCCGGTTTCGACGGCGTTGTCTTTCTCGGCAAAGCTGAAAAACCGGTCTATCTGTGGGTCCACGACGGCCAGGTCGCACTGCGCGACGCCTCTCACCTCTGGGGGCTCGGCTCCTGGGAGACCGAAACCCGCTTGCGTCAGGAACTGGGCGACTCCAAAGTCGAAGTTACCTGCTGCGGGCCAGCCGGGGAGAACCTTGTGCGTGTGGCTGCGATTATCAACATGCGAAACCGGGCTGCGGGCCGCACTGGGCTGGGGGCCGTCATGGGTTCCAAGAATCTCAAGGCCATCGCCGTGCGTGGCTCGCTGCGTCCTTCGTACGCCGACCCGGCCGGTGTCAAACAGGTAGCCGCGCTCGGTGCTGCCGAGTTCAAACGCAACCATGGGATGCAGGAGCTGGGCAAGCTGGGCACAGCAGGGGTGGTGTTGAGCCAGGAATTTGCTGGTGGGCTACCGACACGCAACTATCAGAGTGGCACCTTTGACGGCTGCGAGGAGATTTCGGGAGAACGACTGGCTGAAACCATTCTGGTGAGCCGCGACACCTGCTACGCCTGTGCCGTGCGCTGCAAGCGCGAGGTCGAGACCGACGACGCGTATCAGGTCAAACGCGAGCTGGGTGGCCCAGAATACGAAACCATCGCCACCTTCGGCTCCTACTGTGAAGTGCGCGACCTCGCCGCCGTCTCCAAGGCCAATGCCCTCTGCAACGACTACGGGCTCGACACCATCGGCGCCGGCGCCACCATCGCCTGGGCCATCGAATGCTACGAAGATGGCATTCTCACTGACCTCGACACCGACGGGCTTGCCCTGCGCTGGGGAGATGCCCACGCAATGCTTGCTGCACTCGAAGCAATGGCCTTCCGCCGAGGCCGGTTGGGCCAGCTGCTGGCCGAAGGTTCGGCACGCGCCGCTGCCCAAATCGGACCCGACGCCCAGGCACGGCTGATCACCGTCAAAGGGAGCGAAGCCCCTGCCCACATGCCCCAGGTCAAACGCAGCATGGGGCTGATCTATGCCGTCAACCCCTTCGGCGCCGACCACCAGTCCAGCGAACATGACACCTCCTACGAAGAGAGCTCGGGCGCTCGCAGCCTGGGCTGGCTGGCGGAACTGGGACTCACCCGTCCTGTCCCCGCCACCGACCTCAGCGAAGCCAAGGTCGAATTTACCCTCGTGACCCAATACTGGACCGGCCTCATGGACGCGCTCAATCTCTGCCAGTTCGACTGGGGTGCCACCTGGCAGCTCTACGGGCCCGGCACCGTCGCCCAGGTGGTCAACGCCGTCACAGGCTGGGAGACCACCCTCTCCGAGCTGATGGAAGTCGGCACCCGCCGGGTCAACCTCATGAAAGTCTTCAACGCGCGCGAAGGATTCACCCGCCAGGACGACAAGCTGCCACAACGCCTCCACCAGCCACTCAAGGGGGGTGCCAGCGACGGCTATCAAGTCACCGAAGAAGAGATCGAGCTGGCCAAAGACCTCTATTACCGTTTGGCTGGCTGGGACATCGCCACCGGCAACCCCACCCCCCAAAAGCTGCACGAGCTTGGTGTTGGCTGGGCGGCCAGCTGACCTGAGATTGCTGGTGGGGGGCAAGGCAAGAGGCTGGGGTCAAGCAAACGAACGGTTCGTTGATCCACCAGCCTGGGAAAATTGACAGGCAGATAAACACGCACTAAAATTCCAAACATTGTTCGGAAAAAACATCTGGCGTTTTGGACGGCCAGCAGCGATGCGTGCTGCGCGGCACAAACAATTTTTTGGGAGAAAGTGCGATGAACCCGACAAAATGGACACAAGACGAGATACCGAGTTTACAAGGCAAAGTGGCGGTTGTGACTGGCGCCAACAGTGGGCTTGGTTTTGAGTGCTCGAAAGCATTGGCGGCAAAAGGTGCAACCGTTGTGATGACGGCACGGAATCTTCAGAAAGGTGAAACTGCTCGCCGGGCGCTTTTGCAGGAACAGCCTGCGGCTTCCGTGGATCTGATGGGGCTTGACGTAGGCGATTTGAGTTCTGTCCGGTCTTTTGCCCTTGCCTTCAGGCAGAAGTATGAATTTTTGGACATCCTGCTCAACAATGCGGGGGTGATGGCGATCCCGCGTCAGGAGACGCCGGATGGGTTTGAGATGCAGATCGGCGTCAACCATCTGGGTCATTTTGCGTTGACAGGGCTTTTGTTGGATCTGATTGTCAAGCGCGCCAAGGCGCGGATTCACACAGTGAGCAGCAGTGCGCACTACATGGGGGCGATTCACTTTGAGGATTTGATGGGTCGAAGGAAATACAGTCGTTGGGCTGCCTATGGGCAGAGCAAACTGGCGAATGTTTTTTTCACATTTGAGCTGCAGAAACGTCTGAGCGCGGCAAAACGGGACACGATTGCGAACGTTTCGCATCCAGGTCTTGTCATCGGCAACCTACAAACGAACAGTGTTGAGCAGTCAGAAGCGAAATTTGAGGCGCTTCTTTATCGTGTCATCAAGCCCATTTTGGCCCAGGACATTGGTATGGGGGTATTGCCGATCTTATATGGGATGACAGCTCCAGAGGCCAAGGGGGGGGTCTTCTATGGTCCGCGCAAATTCAATCTATTCGGCTATCCGGCCGAACAAAAAGCCCACAGTGCGGCCAGCGACGCAGCTGCGCTTCGACGTTTTTGGGAGCTTTCCGAGCAGCTGACTGGGGTAAAGTTCAGTTTTTGAGTGTACAGCGGGTCTGGGCGAATTGACAGGCGGACGCGTGCGCGCGGAGATTCAAACATTGTGTAGGAACAGATGTTTGAATGGATTTTGAAAGGCTATAGAGTCCATGGTGGCAGGTTTGCAGCGCGGTGCAGCGGTCTGGCGAGAGCTGTGATGCTTTATCTTGTCGCAACACCGATCGGGAATTTAGGTGACATCACGCTGCGTGGTTTGGAGACACTGCGCAGTGTGGACTACATTGCGAGCGAGGACACGCGTACGACCGGCGTCTTGCTCAGCCACTATGAGATCCACAAACCTCAGATTGCCTTTCACGAACACAACGAAGTGCGAGCGGGCGAACGCATCGTTGGTTTGCTTCAGGCAGGGGCCAGCATTGCGTTGGTGACTGACGCTGGCACGCCGGGCATTTCTGACCCTGGCTACTCGTTGTTGCGGCGGGCGATCTCTGCGCAAATTCCTGTGACCCTGATTCCAGGTCCGACCGGGTTGATCATGGCAGTTGTGCTTTCTGGGCTTCCGTTGCACAGTTTTACATTTCGCGGTTTTCCCCCGCGCAAAAGCAGCCAACGTCGTCGTTTTCTCAGCGTTGACCAGGAGTCTCCGCACACGCTGATTTTTTATGAAAGTCCTTTTCGTCTGGCTGCTTTTTTAGAAGATGCCCTGGCTGTATATGGGGACCGGCCTGCTGCGCTTGCCAACGACCTTACCAAGCGTTATGAGCAGATAGAACGTGCCTCACTTTCCACCCTTTTGTCTCTTGTCCGCCAGAAGAGTTCGTTGAAGGGTGAGTTTATCGTCGTCATTGGCGGTCAGGGCCGCTCGACGGAAGTTTCCGGTCTGAGCTCTGATGGTTGACCTGCTGTTATTTTTCGTCTGCACGGACGGAAAAGGAGACATCCATGCACACACTGCGTCTCTGGAGCCTGCCGAGCATCAAGGAGTGGCGGGTCTACTGCCTGCGTTATCCTCTTGTGGAATGGGTGATCTATGGCATGTGGGCCTTTGTCGGGTTCACTGCCCTTCAAAGCCTGTGGGGGGGGATCGCGCTGCGCTGGGAGAGCGGCCACTTTTGGTTCGCTGCCGACACAGCCGACCCCTGGTATGAACTCGGCACATCGTTGGGTTTTTGGGGCATGCTCTTTCTGGGGCTGAATTTTATTCTGGCTGCCCGCTGGCAGTGGGTCGAAGATCTGACCGGCGGGCTGGACCGATCCTATCAGCTCCATGCCCAGGTGGGGACTACAGCGCTGATTTTTCTGCTCCTGCATCTGCTGGTGCTGGCAGTGCAGGCGATCCCCGATCAGCAGGTCCTGGCCCAGTATTTGGTTCCTTTTGTCGACACCCACTACACGCTGGGGATGGTTGGCGTCGTCGGTCTGGGCTTGCTGGTGGCCCTCACCCTCTGGGTCAAACTGCCATATAGCCGCTGGCTGCAGTCACACCAGCTGATGGGCGTGCCCTTTCTGGCGGGCAGCCTGCATGCGATCCTGCTGCAGATGGACTGGTACCTCATGGCGATTTTGGGGGCAGGCTGTTATGCCTGGCTCTACCGGCTGGGGCTCTATCGCCGCTGGGCCCCCCCGGCCGCTGGCAAGCTGGCCACTGTCACCCCACAACCAGGGGTCACGGAGCTGCAGATCCAACTGGATCGCCCGTTTGCGGCACAGCCGGGGCAGTTTGTCTTTTTCAACGTTCGACAAACAGCAGCACCCCTTTCTGACGAACCCCATCCTTTTTCGATCTCGGCGATCGTCGACGCTCAGACAGTCCGCATTTCGGCCAAAGCACTGGGCGACTACACCCGATCTCTGCCGAGTCTGCAGCCAGGTGACCTGGTTGCCCTCTCGGGCCCCCATGGGCGATTCGGTGCACGCCGCCGTCTGGCCAGCGGCCCGTTGTTGTGGGTGGCTGGCGGGATCGGTGTGACTCCTTTTTTGAGCATGCTCCAGGCAGAGCAGATTCTACCCATGCCAGGCCAGCCGCTCACGTTTGTCTGGTCGGTCAAAAACCGGCAAGAGGCACTTTATGCAACCGAAATTGCAACGCAGATTCAACGTCTGCCCCACGCCACATTTCGGCTGCATCTCAGCGACGAAGAAGGATACCTGACAGCCCGGCAGCTCTTCGAACAATGCGGGCAGCCGGCAGCCCTGACCGTCTTTCTGTGCGGGCCGCCGCCCATGATGCACAAACTCAAGAGCCAGTTCCGCCAGCTGGGCTTGCGCGGATCGGCGCTGGTGACCGAAGAGTTTGCCCTGCGCTGAGCCAGCTCAGGGGGAGACCAGGGGCAGGTACAGAGCGTGCGAAAAACTACTCCGCAGCGCGATCTCCACATGCAGCAGCGGCGCCAACGACGGGTCGCCGTCAAAAGACTCTGCAGTGCGCCATCCGCTGCCCTCCACCAGCAAGACGATCGACTGCCCTGGCTGCCAACCAGGGCGGTCCACAATCTCCTGCACAATGGGTGCCAGGTCTGGGCTGCGCCAGCGCCAGCCGACCGTCGGCCACGGCGGGACCGACAGCCAGCTGACCTGCGCGGCCGTGCGCGCACGCGCGGAGAGATCCGAATCCACAGCTTGGAAAGGGAGTGGGTCGTCGCCGGCCTGCGCTGCAAAACTCAGGGTGGTCGTCGTATCCGCCGTCTCGTCCACCGCAAACTCCACATAGGCACGCAAAACCTCGCTGCCCGCCGGCAACTCGACGCCGGCAAAACGCATCCCCACCAGCTGCACTTCCCCCGGGTCTGCCGGGTCGCTCGTCAGTTCCAGGTCGCTGCTGGTCAAGTTGACCAGATGGGTGGAGAGTGACTCCTCTGCATCGTCGGCGCTGTCGGACACCCGTGCTTCGATGGCAACCGTCGCCGGTAGCTCGGGCAGCGGGAAATCCACCGCCTGCTGCACAAAGCGATCCTGCAGCAGACCTGCGCGGGTCATCAGCGTATAGGTGATCGTCTGGGCTGTCGCTTCAACCAGCAAGGCCCCATGGTCTTCCGCAAAAAACCGCTGGCTGCCCTCTACCGGGGTGCCAAGGGGATAGAGGGCAGCCCCTCCGAGGCCGTTGACCAGGTAAAAAATTCCCTCTCGTTCAATGCGCTCGTAGGTGTGGTCGTGGCCGGCCAGCACCGCAGTGGCTCCCCACTCGGCATAGGGCCACTGCAACGGCTGGGTCGAACCATGCCGGCTCGAAGAAGAGTAGGGGGGGTGGTGCAGCACAACAACCCGCCAGGGCGACTGTGTCGCCTGCAGTCGGGCACGCAGCCACTCGGCCTGCACCGAAGTCGATTCGATGCCGTCGGGCTCGTGTGGGTCACTGTCGAGCATGAAAAAATGAATCGGCCCGACCACCACCTCATAGTACCGTTCGTTGCCGGGCAGCTCGAAATAGGCCAGATAGGGCTGCGGCAACGGCGGTGATCCAGCCGAAGTGTACCAGTCATGGTTGCCCAATACCGGAAAAAAGCGGTGGGTTGAGGCGCCTTCCCCATAACTGCCCTGGTAGGGATAGATAAACGAACGGTAGTACTTGCCAACATTGGCGTCCAGCGTCTCCGCGGCGCCATCTGGATAGTTGTTGTCTCCGGTCGTGACCACAGCAGCGGGCTGCCAGCTCGCGACCAGGGCGGCCACATCGGCCTCGGCCTGGGTGTCCACCCCAAAATCCCCGACAACAGCCACGCGCACCGGCTGCTCGGCCGTCGGCTGAGCCGGCAGCGTCTCTCTCCCCCGTTGATTTTCAGCCAGCCGGCTGCCCCCTGGCACAGCTGCCACCAACACAGCTGCCACCAACACGGCTGCCACCAGACCGCCCCCCAACGCCATTTGCCGCAACCACGACATTGTCACCTCCTGCTTTTCGACACAGATGCCTGCAGTTCGGTTTAAGCAGGACCCTCCCAAAGAGTATAGCCCCCCCACCCATTACAGCACAATTTCAAACAGACCGAGCCGACTGGCAACCATCGCACTGTGACGCTGCACGCCCTGGGGCTGCCGCGCTCCTGCCGCTGTGGTGTTGACCCGTGCGACGCACGCTTTCCGCAAAACTTTGAACCACACTCAGCGATTTTGGCAGATTTGACAGAACATCCTCTGGTGGCCTATTCTACATTCAACTCATTGCTTCGCTCAGCGCTTCCTATGGCACTCCTATGGACAAGTTGCTCAACATCATCTACGGCAATGCTGTGCATTGGGGAACAGGAGAGCTGCGATGCCTTTGACGAGCTGTCTGGCACACATGGCTGCGACCCACACAGGTGCAGAAGGTTGTCAAGCTGCGGGCGCCGCACTTCACCAGGCTGACATTTGTATGCAGTTGTGATGGACGGGGACGCCCGACCGATCCACCCATTCCTTGCAATACTGCCGAATTGATGCAGACGCATGCCGACCACAGATCTGTTCGTGTCCAGTGCAGCTCCGAGATTTGGTTTCGCCGGCGAAGCGGGCAGCACCCATCTGGCGCGCAGCTACATGTTGGCAGAGCTGCAGACTCTCCTTGCCTATACTCCTGATCCCGAAACGACGAAGGCTCGCTATCGGACGGCGGTCATCGATGAGAATTGCCTTGGCAAACAGTCGGGCCAGACGCGCAAACTGACCTGCCGGCATCTGCGCAGGCTGTATGCACTCGACCCAGCCGTGCCCATTTTTCAAGCGCTGCGCTATTTTTGGGCGCGCGACCCGGACGGGCAGCCCCTGCTGGCCTTGTGCTGCGCGTGTGCCAGAGACTCGCTCCTGCGCGCCAGTGTGCCGCTGGTGCGTGCTTTGCCGGCGGACACTCCACTGCCGTGCGCTGCCATGGAGGAATTTCTGACCACTGCTTTCCCTGGTCGCTTCAGCCCAGCAACGGTCACGGCGGCACGCAATCTCCTGGCAACCTGGTCGAAGAGCGGGCATCTTGTCGGCAAAACAGGCAAAGTGCGGGCACGTGCAACGGCAACAGCGGGCGCGACAGCCTACGCGCTCTATCTGGGCACACTGCTCGGCGCACGCGGCCCGTTGCTCTTCGATGCCCCGTACGCGACGCTGCTCGACTGCCCAATTGGCGATCGATACAATCTGGCTGGTATGGCGGCACAGCGCGCCTGGCTTGTGATGCGCCGCATCAGCGACGTGGTCGAAGTGAGCTTTCCAGCCCTCATTACCGAGCTCCACCGAGGCTGGTTCCGTGAGTAGAATGCGCCGGCTAGCCAACGCCTATGCGCGCTACATTGAGATCCCGTGGCAGCAGAACGCGGCAGCTGCCCAGCGCGTGCTCTTTGGGATCTATTCCGAAGAAGACGAACTGCGCCTGCGCGCCCACATTGGTGAGTTCGAGGTGCTGACGCGGCAGGCTGGGCACGGCTGGCTGTTCTACGATCTGACCGACTCTTTTGCCGCCTGGCTGGCCACACAGCGCCGCTATGCCACCAAGTACTTCGCCGACCCTGCTCTGCTCGTGACCTTGATGCCGCGCTATCGCCTCTACATCCGCGACGACTTTGCCCGCGCGCTGCAGGGGGCCGACGCCAACACGGTCGTGGCCGTCCAGGGGGCCGGCGCGCTCTACGGCTTCCTCAAAGTGAGAGAGGTCGTCGACGACATGGCACCCCTGGTGGCAGGCCGACTGCTCGTCTTCTTTCCGGGCACCTACGAAAACAACAACTATCGCCTGCTCGACGCCTATGATGGTTGGAATTATCTGGCCATGCCGATTACCGCCGACAAGGAATAAGGACGGAGTTCCACATGCTCAACCGTGCTGTCTACCAGAAGGATCCTTCCACCCGCAAGCTGGTCAATGAGGGGGTCGCCAGCGTCAACGACGACTCGTCCGAGCATGCGCTCGCCGTACTCCGCTACGAGTTGGAGACCTTTGTCTGCGACGGCCAGTATGCCAAGGGGCTGGAACATATTCTGCATACATACCTTGGCAACCTGGCTGCGGCGCAACAGCCGGCGGTCTGGGTGAGCGGTTTCTTTGGCTCCGGCCAGGGCAATCGCGTCTGAAATTTGACTGGGGGGTGATTCAGCGTAGGCTTTGCTAAAGAGACGTAAGCAGCAAAGGAGGCTAAATCATGGCGGGCGACATTGGAGAGCACCTCAGTCAGTTTTTCGGCGACTTGGCGGATCCGCGCCGGGATCACACCAGACGCCACCTGTTGATCGACATCATTGTGATCACCATCTGTGCAGTACTGGGGGGCGCTGACGATTTTGAAGCGGTGGCCGAGTTTGGGCAGGCGAAAGAGAGTTGGTTGCGCACGTTTCTGGCGTTGCCCAACGGGATACCGGCGCACGACACCTTCTGGCGGGTCTTCCGGGCGCTCGATCCTGTGGCCTTCGAGCGTTGTTTTCGGGCCTGGGTGGCTGCCGTCATCGAACTGCATCCTGGCCAGGTGATTGCAGTGGACGGCAAAACCCTGCGCCGCGCCCATGACCGCTGTGTGGGCCAGGGGCCGCTGCACTTGGTGAGTGCGTGGGCGACAGCCAATGAGGTGGTGCTGGGCCAGTTGCGGGTTGAGGAGAAAACGAATGAGATCGTGGCGGTGCCGGAATTGATCGAACAACTCGATGTGGCCGGTTGCCTGGTCACGACCGATGCGCTGAACTGCCAAGTCAAGACCGCCGAGCGCATCGT
>JAGWYN010000096.1 GCA_018969295.1 Chloroflexota bacterium
TGCGTTCGCGTTGCCCCATGCGGCCTTCGCGGGCCAGCACCGCTTGGATGGTTGCCACTGGCAACACTTGTTCCAGCACTTCGATCCTCAGCTCCTGGCTGAATTTGCGTTCAGCCGCTATCTCACGTAACGTGTATCCCACGAGGCGATCTCCTAGCACTGAATACTTGGCTCTTGATACTCAAAGTATATGCTATTGAAATCGCCTCGCTGCTTATTTGAAAGGTCTTGGGATTAGACGGAGATTCTTATGAATGTGTGGAATCGAGATAGGTAGATGAAGCCGTTTCTGAAGTGGGCAGGAAACAAGTTTCAGATTGTGGAGCAGATCCGTAAAATTTTGCCGATGAGCAAACGCCTGATCGAGCCATTTGTGGGTTCTGGGGCGGTCTTTCTCAACACAGACTATCCACAGTATCTGTTGTCAGATGCCAATGGTGATCTGATCCATCTGTATTCCACTCTGCAAACGGAGGGTGAAACCTTTGTAGCCTATTGTCGGCAGTTCTTCGGCCCTGACCACAATGACCCGGATGTGTATTATAGTCGGCGAGCATTGTTCAACGGCACGGAGGATAAGCGGCTGCGGTCTGCGCTGTTTCTGTATTTGAACAAGCACTGTTACAACGGTCTGTGTCGGTATAATTCAAAGGGGGAATTTAATGTACCCTTCGGTCGGTACAAAAGACCCTATTTCCCTGAGAAAGAACTATTGTTTTTTGTGGCTAGAGCTAGGCACGCTGCATTTCAGCAAGCTGATTTTGTGGAGAGTATGGGACAGGCTGAAGCGGGGGATGTTGTGTACTGCGACCCACCCTATGTGCCTCTTTCTCAGACAGCTAATTTCACAAGCTACAGTGCGGGTGGGTTTGGCTTGGAAGCGCAGCAGAGCTTGGCGGATCAGGCTCGCATGTTGGCTAGGCGGGGAATCCCAGTGTTAGTTTCGAACCATGACACGCCGTTTGTTCGGGAGATATATGCTGGGGCCGAGATTGTGGGTTTGCAGGTTCAACGCTACATCAGTCGAGATGGGAACAACCGAAACAAGACAGGGGAAGTGCTGGCTCTCTTCCGTTGAAATGCTATTGGGGACGACAACAAAGGATTCTTCATGACACAACTATCAATGCAAGGTGGACTTGCCAACAGTTCAGGAAAGACTCTGGAAGGCATGATCGTTGCCACTATGCAAAGCAAAGGCTTTGACGTGGTGCCACATCGGACGTGGGTGACGAATCCAGACAAGTATGGCAAGGAATTACTGTTGAAGAATGTTCCATACGATACCATTTATGGGCACCGAGGAAAGACGGAGTTTTTGGTCCTGTCGGATCGTTACAATCTGAAAATCCGGGTGGAATGTAAGTGGCAGCAATCATCTGGGAGTGTGGACGAAAAATTCCCATATGTATACCTGAACTGTGTAGAAAAGATGCCGGAGGCCACGATTTTCATTGTGGTGGATGGAGATGGAGCAAAACCCGGAGCCGTAGCCTGGTTGCGCAAGGCTTGCGATTCCAGACTGTTTTTGGATGGAAGGGACGAAGCATCAAAGAAGATCCAGGTTTTTAGCCTGATGCAGTTTATTGTTTGGGCGAATACAACGCTGCGCTAGACAGAGAAAGGCTCAGCACTCTTGGATAACAACGGATATGACTTCAATGAACAGTATGAAGCGGCGATTCCCCATGAAACGCTTGTGGTGAATGAACTAACCCAAGTTGCTACCTTGTGCGTGAGTTGAAAACGCCATGGAGTTCCGTTACTGTTACAGGTCTGCAAACCAAGACAGTCAACGGAGAACTCCATGGACACCAACATTGTACTCGTATACTGCTTGTGCGACGACTTGCTGAAATGGCAACATCACCGAGATGACCCGCAATGTGTGCTGAGTGACGCCGAGATCATGACAATTGCGATAGTAGCGGCGATGTACTTCAGTGGCAATCAAGCTATGGCACGCTTGCTCTTATACGAACAAGGCTATATCAAAGAGAGCATCAGCCGTAGTCGCCTCTGTCGTCGTCTCAAACGAGTGCAACACCAGTTCGTGATGCTGTTTCGCTTGTTGGGCGATAGCGCCAAAGAGCGCAACGAAGACAACATCTATATCATTGACAGTCTACCGGTCATCGTTTGTGACAATTACCGGATTCGTCGCTGCAAACTCTATTGAGACGAGGCCTATCGCGGCTATCAAGCCAGCAAGAAGCGCTACTTCTATGGACTCAAGATTCACCTGGTCGTCACCAAAGATGGGATCCCTGTCGAGTTCTTCCTGTCGCCTGGTGCCTTCAGCGATACTTCTGCGCTCGACCAGTTTGACTTCGACTATACTTGACCCCCAATGTCAAGAGTGCGACACGAAGTCGCATGTGTAGCTGTCATGCCTCGCAGGATGAGGACATGACCTGGCGTTCTGCCGCCAGTACTCTACCGAAGCGTGCGTCGCCAGCAATGGCGGGGTGCGAAGCCTTTGGAACAAAGTAGCCTCATCCCTTTCTGGGGATGGCAGCCTACCCGTAAGGGGCGACTGCGACTGCCAGCGCCAAGGCGGTCGGGAGCTAGAGTTGGATGGCATGGTCAACATAAGTGAATCGTTGATAAACGTCGTGATTGGGAACAAGCCAAAGGTGCTGACAGGCTTGAACCAAAAGGTACGTGGTCAGGTGCAGGTGGTTCTTGATCGCCTGCCGCAGATGTTGGGCCACCGGCGAAGAGGCGAGACCTAACCCATCCGGGTACACATGTGGAACGTGGTAAGCCCGTATTCCTCCCTCTGGGAAAGCAAGCCGCAAGGTGAGCCGATGGGAATGCGGGTAAAGGATGATGGAAAAAGCGAATGCCGTCCTGTAATGGGACGGATAGGGGTGACCTCCCCCCCCCACGAAAGTGGGCTGACTTCCATCTGGTGTCTCATCACAAGAGAATCTGGTAATCCGTTCAACGGAGGGAACGCAGGATGATAGCATTGGCAGCCATGTCAACGCTTGCTCGCCAACTCATTCAGCGAAGCCTGTTTTGACAAACTGTCTCACGATTGGCTGTTGACCCACATCCCCATGCACAAGGCCAGCTTGCGTCAGTGGCTGAAGGCAGGGTACATGGAGAAACACGTACTGCATCCCACCCCGGAAGGCTCACCCCAGGGCGGTCCTATCTCACCCGTGTTGGCCAATATGACCCTCGACGGTTTGGAAGAACTGCTGCATAAACAGTTCCCCGCCAACCATCAGAAGGTTCATTTGGTCCGCTACGCCGACGACTTCATCGTCACGGCGGCGGAAAGGCCAACACTGGAAGAAGGGGTGCTGCCCCTGGTGCAGGAATTTCTGGCGGAACGCGGGTTGCGGCTCTCGCCCACCAAGACGACCATCACCCACATCGATGATGGTTTCGACTTTCTGGGACAGACCCTCCGCAAGTACAATGGGAAATTCCTCATCACGCCATCCGAAAAGAAGCAGAAGGCTCTCCTGGAGAAGGTGCAGACGATTATCAAGACCGAAGGCCGTAGCCTCTCTGCCGTCGGACTGATAAACCGTCTCAACCCCATCATCCGGGGCTGGGCCAACTACCACAGACACGTTGTCAGCAAGCAAGTCTTCCAACGCATCGACTACCGGATCCGCCAGTCTCTCTGGAAATGGGCCATACGTCGCCACAGAAACAAGTCTCGTGGCTGGGTCTATCGACAGTACATCAGACCACCGGGGGCGCAGAAAGCTCTTTTCCAAGCCTTGACCACCGACAAACATGGGGAAAAGCGTTTGGTCCATATCTATCAGGCCAGCCAGACCCCCATCCGTCGTCACATCAAGGTTCGGGAAGCGGCCAACCCCTACGACCTGATGCGGACGTTGGCGGCCAGCAGCCGCTGGGTGAAGGCGTTGGCCGTGAACTGGACGCCTTGATCGGTGTTGAAGATCGCCGGTTGCGCAGTCCGCAGCGCCCGCTCCAGCACTTCCACACAGAAACGTCCGTCCAACGTGTTGGAAAGCTGCCAGGCCACCACATAGCGGCTGTACCAATCGATGATGGCTACCAGGTACATGAAGCCTTGCGCCATCGGCACATACGTGATGTCCGCCGACCACACCTGATTCGGGCGCACAATCGCCAGGTCGCGCAGCAGATAGGGATAGACCCGATGCCCAGTGTCCGAAACCCTCCATGTGCTTCGCTGAGTATACCTTCTCACTTAAGCTCATGGTCTAGTTTTTGGGGCCAATTATAGTTGACATGCCCGACTCACTTTCGCGCCGAACTTACAGCGTCGGTTGCATACAGCTTGAGTTCGGCGCCATCTTCCGGCCAGGTGATCATGCGCTCGAAGCTCAGCCCGAGTTTGCCGAGGAGGCGAATTGACCGTTCATTGTCCGGAGAAACAATGGCCACGATGCGGTCCAACTTCGCAACCTCCTGGCCGTACGTCAGGATCGCGGTGGCCGCTTCGAGGGCGTAGCCCTGTGACCAGAACTCCGGCAGGAAGGCAAAGCCGATGTCCACCGCGGGGAGCGCTGCGCGCTTGATCAGCCCACAGATGCCGAGCGGGGTATGCGCTGCCTTGGTTTCGACAAGGAATAGCCCGAAACCATGGCGCCGGTAGCTGTCGAGCGGCCCGTTCAAGAGATAGTTGCCGGCATCGTCGAGCGTCCGCACGTTTCTGTCGCCGATATTCTGGATGAACGAAGGCTCGTTCAGTAACTTCAGGATGAAGCCTGCGTCCGCGAGGGAGAGCTCGCGCAGCGTCAATCTTTCCGTATCAAGGATCTTCATGGTTGCAGCCTCGTCCCCATGTTTTGACGGCACCCGTCATGGCTCAAGCGTGTTGAAGCGGATACAGGGCAAAAGAGAAGCCGTTTGTTGTCCCCCGAAGGCCGGTTTGGGGCCGGCCACAACAAACGGCTATGTGTGTTATTATAATAGTGTTTCCTGCCGCGGGCAAAAACAAAAGGCTACTCACATGAAGGCGATTGTCTGGACGTAACTGCTCAGGCTGCTGGCGGAGCGCGATCTGTTATGCAGGCTGGAATGAAGGGGGTGCCGATTAGCGCCAAGTGTAGAGAGTCAAGTACGCGCTGGCTGTTCTTGCGCGCGGTCGAGAGATAGCCACGGATCTGGCAGAAAGCGTTGGCGCCGGCTTCCGAGCGGAAACAGCCTGAGACCTTCTGCTTGACCTTCATCATGCGCAGATCGCGTTCGGCCTGATTATTGTCGAACGGCACCTTAAAATCGTACATAAACGCCAATACGCCGGCCTGATGGCGCTGCAAGCGGTCGAGCAGGTTCTTGGCTGGGCTTTGAGGCTGGCGGCCCCGCTTTTTCTGGCCCGGTGCTGGCGGGGCCGGATTGGCAGCCAGCCCTTGCTCGATTAAGTGCCGATAATGCGCCTCATACCCAAGCTGCTGGTCTGCGGGAAGCAGGACTCGCCCTTGCGCCTTGGCTGCGGCGACGGCAGCCTTGATTTCTACCAGCAAGTCAGCCATGTCTTTGGCCCACGCCTGTGCATAGCGCTCATGGATGAAGCGCAGGTCACGCAGGTGATGGGCGTTACAGAGGGCATGCAAGACGTTCTGATACGTGAAGTAGGAGCTGTAGTCATCATGGACGACGATGCCTGTGCGCTGGGGCAGGATGTCAATGGCATCCAACGCTTGCGCACCCCGTTTCGGGTGCAGTTCATAATGCGTCAAGTGTGCGGTGCTGGTCGAATGCAGCCAGGCCAATTGCCCACTCACTCTGGCGCCAGTCTCATCGTGGTGGGTGACAGCTTCGTGCATGGTCAGTTGCTGCTTCACCTGCTCATTGACCGGCGCCACCTGAGCCGCAGTGTCCAACCAGGCTGCCACCACCGTGCCTTCACTGACCGGCTGCGCATACAGGTCAGTCATGATCTCAGCCATCCGCTCCAGTGATACGAAATGGTACTGACTGAAATATACCATCTGTGCCTTAATCTGCGGTCCGTATTGCACCGGCTGGCTCACCCCGGCCGGAAACGCAGCTTTGCACACCTGGCTGCAGCGCGGACAAGCTTTGATCTCCGCCTGGTGTTCGATCACGACCACACGCACCGGCGGCAGCTCAAAGACCTGGCGGCGTTCGCAACCTTCGACAGGTACGTCAGCCAAACTGTGCTGACAATGCGGACAACACGCGATGCCATGCACTTGGACCTGCTCCGGATCAGCCCGCATCGTCAGGGCCTGGCCCTGGTGCCCAGGCTGCCCGCCACTTTTCTTACCACTCGCCTGGCTCAGACTGCGTGGCGCCGGTTTCTTGTAGCCGTCACTGGACGGCGGTTTGCCACTGTTGCTGCTGTTCTTGGTCAATTGGTTTTCCAGCGCCTCGATCCGCACCGTCAGCGCTTGGATGGTCTGCTGTTGCTGCTAGACGACGCCGACCCAGTTTTCCGCCAGCTCAGCAATCAAGGCGACGACAGCCTCTTCGCCTTGAACGTAGGCAATATGGATCTCTTCGCGACCAAGTAGGCGTAACGGTTCCATGGCCCTATTCTCTAACCGATGTGTACGATTTTGTCAACCGCAATTCAACACTCCCTGCCGTCGGACTGATAAACCGTCTCAACCCCATCATCCG
>JAGWYN010000097.1 GCA_018969295.1 Chloroflexota bacterium
GGGCGAACAGGAGAAGGGACGCGAACGCAAAACCGGCTACGACATCACCGTGGCCAGCGAAATCATGGCGATCCTGGCGCTGGCCACCTCGCTGAACGATATGCGCGAACGTTTCGGCAGGATGGTAGTCGGGCTCGACCGCGCAGGCAACCCGGTGACCGCCGAAGACATCGGCGCAGCCGGTGCCCTGGCCGTGCTGATGAAAGATGCCATCAAGCCCAACTTGATGCAGACGATCGAGGGCACCCCGGCGCTGGTCCATGCCGGCCCCTTCGCCAACATCGCCCACGGCAATTCGTCGATCGTCGCCGACCAGATCGCGCTCAAACTGGTGGGGGCAGACGGCTATGTGCTCACCGAAGCCGGCTTCGGCGCCGACATCGGCATGGAAAAGTTCTTCAACATCAAATGTCGCTACAGCGGGCTGGTGCCCAACTGCGTGGTGCTGGTCGCCACAGTGCGGGCACTCAAGATGCACGGCGGCGGCCCCAAGGTGGTGGCCGGCAAGGTGCTCGACAGCGCCTACACCCAGGAAAATCTGCCCCTGCTCGAGGCCGGCTGCGCCAACCTCACCGCCCATGTGCGCAATGCCCGCCGCTTTGGGGTGCCTGTCGTCGTCGCCATCAACCGTTTCCACACCGACACCGAAGCTGAAATCGAACAGATCCGCCGCAAAGCGCTCGAGGCAGGCGCACACGACGCCGTCCCCTCCAACCACTGGGCCGAAGGAGGCGCCGGCGCCGTAGCACTGGCCAACGCTGTGGTCGCAGCCTGCCAACAGCCCTCCCACTTCCACTACCTCTACCCGCTGGAACGCTCGATCAAAGAAAAGATCGAAACCATCGTGACCCAGATCTACAGCGGAGCCGGCGTCGAATACTCCGCCAAAGCCGAAGAACAGATCGCAGCCTACACACGCGCCGGCTTCGACCACCTGCCAATCTGTATGGCCAAGACCCACCTGAGCATCAGCCACGACGCCGAATTGAAAGGGGCCCCGACCGGTTTCATTGTTCCTGTGCGCGAAATCCGCGCCAGCGTCGGGGCCGGCTTTCTCTACCCGCTGCTGGGCACCCTGAGCACCATGCCCGGCCTCTCTGCCCGGCCAGCCTTCTTCGACATCGACATCGACCCTCTCACCGGCAAGGTGGTAGGCCTCTCCTGAACGCTCCCCGATCCCAACAGACAGCCCTGCTGCGTCTGCAGCAGGGCCTCCCCACAGCCAGGGCCTCCCTGTTTTGCCGCCCCCCCAGCCCATTTTGCCAATCCGTCAGAATGCGCGACAATTGCAGAGCGCGACAAAGACGCTTTCCAACCGATCCTGCCGAGGAGTTCCTACATTGTCCAGGTGGCCTGGCAAACTCTTTTCTTATACCCCACGCAGCCCTGTGCCCGAAGAGCTGCTGGCCACAACCACTGCCCAGGAGCCAGCAGAGGAAGCTGAAGGAGCAGCCGAATCAGAAGCAGCCCTGGTCGAACGCGCCCGCAGCTGCCCCGCAGCCTTCGGCGAACTCTACGAACTCTATGTCGATCGAATTTATTCCTATATCTACCACCGGGTCGGAAACGTGCAAGACACCGAGGATCTGACCGCCCGCACCTTCTACCGGGCGCTGGAAAAGCTCAACAGCTACGAAGACCGCGGGCTGCCCTTTTCCGCCTGGCTCTTCCGCATCGCCCACAACCTGGTCGCCAACTGGCACCGCGACCAAAGCCGCCGTCAGGTGTTTTCTATAGAGCGCTTCTGGGGGCGCAGCAGCGACGAGCCCCGCCCAGAACAGACTGTCGAAGCAGCCGCCGAACACAGAGAACTCTGGGAGGCGATCGAGCGGCTGCCCGAGGAACGGCGCAACCTGCTCCGCTACAAACTCAACACCACGCTGTCCAATCTGGAGATCGGCGAATTGATGAACAAAAGTGAGAGCGCCATCAAATCCTTGTATTTTCGGACACTTGCCGCACTGCGCAAGGATCTGGAAGAGCGTGGATGGGGGACCCCCACCGCCGAACCCGCCACCGCCAGGCCCGCCCACACCGAACAACAGCCAACATGAAAGAACCGTGGACTGACAGCCAACTCCCGCTCGTTGCCCCAGATGCCCAGTTCCGCCAGGAGCTGCACCGCGCCCTGCAGGATACCCACCAGCGCCGACAACAGCGCCGACAGCCGTTCCGTACCTCGCGGCTGCTGTGGGTGCTGCTCGCCTGCGCGCTCGCCGGTGGGCTCTACTGGCGCAGACAGAAGCTGTAAGAATTCGATCGATTCACAGAGACCTTCACAAACCCACAGAGACAACCATGGCGCCAATCGAGACCCTTTACCTGATCCACCACAGCCACACCGACATCGGCTACACCCACGACCAACCCATCGTCTTCGACCTGCACGAACGCTTTCTCAGCGAGGCGCTCACCCTGGCAGAACGCAGCGCCGACCGCGACAGTGACGGCGCTTTTCGATGGACTGTCGAGAACACCTATGTGCTCGACCGCTGGCTGCAGCACGCCTCGACCGCCGAGATCGAACGCTTTCAGGCGCTGGAACGGGCCGGCCGGATCGAGGTGACCGGGATGTACGCCAATCTCACACCGCTGTTCGACACCGACCAGCTGGTCGAAAGCCTGCAGACAGTCGGGCGGCTGCGCCGCGACTACGGTTTCTCCATCTCCTCCGCCATGAACTGCGATGTCAACGGCGAAAGCTGGCCATTGGTCGACCTGCTGCTCGATGCCGGCATCGAAGGCTTCACCATGGCCATCAACACCCACTTCGGTGGCGCGCCCTTCGTACGCCCCAACACCTTCTTCTGGCAGGGGCCAAGCGGGCGCTCGATCCTCGCCTACAATGGCTGGCCGTACTACCAAGGCTGGCGCCTCGGGATCGGACGCAGCCAGGAAGAGTTTGAAACGGTCTGGTGGCCGCGCGTGCAGGCCTGGCTCGACACGATCGGCTACCCGCTCCCTTCGCTCATGATCCAGAGCTACCATCCTTTCGGCGACAACGGGTCGGCCTTTGCTGGTTTCAGCGACTGGATCGATGCGTGGAACGCCACCGGCAAGGGTCCCCACATTCGCTTCGCCACCCCGCGCCAGTGGTGGGCCGCGGTCAAAGAGCACGCAGCGCAGCTCCCCACCCACCGCGGGGACTGGACCGACTTTTGGAATTTTGGCTGTGCCAGCAGCGCACGCGAGCAGACCCTCAACCGTCAGAGTCGGCTGCGCCTGCGCACAGCCGACGCCCTGGCGGCTGCCAGCCTGGCCGCCCCCGACCGCTGGCTGCAGCGGTCCTGGCAGCTCTACCGGCAGCAGGCCTGGGACCATCTGATGTTTTGGGACGAACATACCTGGGGCGCCGATATTGCTGTCGCCCGGCCAGACAGCGACGACACCCTCTCCCAGTGGAACCACAAAGCCCACTATGCCTTCCAGGCTCGCAGCCTGAGCCTGCTGCTGCAGCGCGATGCACTGGCTGCGCTGGCCCAGCAGGTCGAACGTGCCACAGCCGCCGACCTGCTGCTCGTCAACCCGCTGCCCTGGGAACGCACGCTGAGCGGCGATGTGTCCGACTGGGTGCTCACCCAGCGCGGGAGCGCAGACGATTCGACCGCCGGACGCCATTTCCAGGATCGCGAGCCCCATGTGCGTCGACGCCAGGCGCACAACGCCGACACGTCGATCGACCTGGACGCAGAACACACCCTGCTCCCCCCGACCACCGTGCCAGCCTTCGGCTACACAGTGGTGCCCCGCAGCCAGCTGCGCACCTACAAGCTGGGAGATGCAGCCAGCGAAGACGCCCACGTCGAGACCGATTTCTGCCAGTTTTCTTTCAACACCGAACAGGGGGGGGTGACCCGCTGGTTCGACAAACAGCTGCACCACGAATGGGTCGATCCAGACGCCGGCTACGCCCTCAACACCTTTGTCCATGAAGAAGTCGCCGACCACGCCCACCCCTGGCCGCGCCAACGCCTCTTTGAGATGCACTGGGATGCCGAAGTCGTCGAGCTGGACCGCGGCTGGAAGAGCGGCTGGCGCGCCCGCCGCCGCACCCCCACCACCCTCCTGGCCCACCACGTCTTCCGGCTGCCCACCGGGATCCGGGTGGTGCAGGAGCTGGAGGCCCCCGGCATCGCAGGAACCTTGGTGCAAACAACCTTTCTGCCCTACAACGCGCCCTGGGTCGAGTTCAACGCCCGCTGGCACCTCTCCAGCACCACGCACCCAGAGTCGACCTACCTGGCCTATCCCTTCAACCTGCCTCTGGCCGTCCCCCATCTGGATCTCGGCGGCCAGGCGATCCAGCCCGGCGCCGACCAGCTCCCTGGGGTCTGCTTCGACTACTATACTGTGCAAAATTGGGTCGATTTCAACAACGGCCTGCTCGGCGTGACCGTCGCCACCCCGGACAACCCGATGGTTCAGCTAGGCGGGTTTCACTTCGGGGACAACCAGTCCAGCTTCAACCTGACCCGCGCGCTGCTGCTGGGCTGGGTCACCAATACCTACTGGGAAACCAATTTCCGTGCCCATCAGCCAGGGCAGGTGAGCGCCCGCTACCGTGTGCTGCCCTACGCTGGCCCGTTCAACGAAGCCAACGCCCACCGCTTCGGGCTCGACGCAGCCCACGACACGCTGCTGCTCCAACAGCTCGGCGAGCCAGCCCCGCAGAGCCGGTGGCCCACCCGCGGGTCGCTGCTTTCGCTGCCCGAACTCCCTGTGCTCACCCTGCACGTCAAGCCAGCCCCAGAGGGCACCGTCGTGCGCCTGCTCAATACCAGCGACAGCCCCCAGCAGGCGACGATCCGCGCCGGGCTGCTCAGTTTCCAGAGCGCCCACCGCTGCGATCTCTTCGAACAGCCAGAAGCCGAGCTGGCAGTCACACAAAACCAGCTCTCGCTGGAACTGGCCCCCCGCCAGGTTGTCACTGTCAAACTTTGCTAGGATGTGCGGTGCAGGGCAGCAGACTGCTGCCCTGCACCGCAGTGCGCCCATGGGGTCTACAGTCACGCGCCCCGACGGGGCGAAAAATGGACCACTCAGCGAAAACCCCTTGTCGCCTAAATAGCAGGTTGTTTCGGGCCACCTGTACTCGCCGATCTCGCTCACTGCTTGCATAGTGTCGGCGGCGCTGTCGAAGCGCCGGCTGGGCAGTTGCTCCAGCGTCGCCACCAGGTTGATAGAGCTACTGGTGCGCAGTGACACGACCTCCGATCGACTGGTCTTCTCGGTCCCAGTAGGTCGGCAGCCTCAGCAGAGTTCCCAAGTCTCCATCAGGTGCTGCACCTGGGGCCAGGAGTTGACGTGGAAACTGTGCTGGGAGTCATAGTCACAGGCAAAGTAGACCCGCTGTCGAGTGTTCGATTGGAGACCGGCAGCGACTTCGGGGTTAGAGGTGGCCAGGATGTCCCAGACAACTAGCGTGTAGTTGACGGGATAGTCGATACCCGGCACCTTCACGCTCACTGTGTTGATCGGGCGAGGGACGGTAAAGACTTTGGAGCCATTGACCATCACGGCGCGGGGTACGCCAATGTTTTGGTAGGGCAACGAAAAGGTTGTGAGGGGACGCCACCACTTGTGTACGTCTGCATCGTGATCCCGGGAGAGCGCCACCATCGCTTGGTGCAGCGCCCGCACCTGCACGGTGAACATGTATGGGTAGGTGTATTCGCTCTCAAAAAAGTAGACGAGGGTCGGGGGGACGAAAAAGCTGTCCTGGCTGTGGGCGATACGCACGGGTGAATCCAGCGGAATGTTGGCTGCCATCGAGTGCCATCCCTCCCAACCCTGGAGAAACTTAGCGTCTGGGGCAATTTTATAAAGGCTAAGTTTGGTCTGGTTGAGGACATGGACAAACCACAGGTCGTCCATGATCAGGGCCGGGCGCTTCTCGTTGGCGAGTTGGTCCACCAGTTCGGCAAGCGCAGCCGGACGGTGCCGGTTGGACGGGTGAATGTCCTCAAAGTTCAGGGCGGCAATGCTGCTGGTCCGCTTGCGCACCTTGACCATTCCCTTTTCGGCATAGAGCCGCTTAAGCATCTGCACCTGGGTCGGCTTGATCGGCATCTGGACCGCATCGGCAGCCTGAAGCATCTCGAGGTAGCGGTCGAAGGGCTGTCGCCCGATCCGGTTTTGTTTCTCAAAGTCCTCGGTGATGCTGCGCGTGGCGCGCATGCCGATGCGCTGCGCCATCTCGCTGCCGCTGAGGGCACGCACTTCACGGACGCGTTTGCAGAGCGCGCCCAGATGTGGGATGTCATCTAGACCAAACGAGTGCGAAAATAAGATGTCCTCATTCACGGCATTACCTCGTCGTTGTTTCTGGAAAATCGCGTTCACATCCAGAATCCGTAACT
>JAGWYN010000098.1 GCA_018969295.1 Chloroflexota bacterium
ACAGCAGGGAGCTACCAGAGCAACAGCGGACTCTGGACCCTGGGAACCCTGGCGAACGGGGCCAGCGCCAGGCTGGTCGTCACGGCCACAGTCAACACCAGCGGCCCCTACACCAACTTCGCCGAGGTCGCAACCAGTGCACCCACCGATCCGGACTCCATACCCGGCAACGGTGACCCCAACGCACCCGACGAAGACGACGAAGACAGCGTCACCCCGCTGCCCTGCACGACCACTGTCTCAGGCCGAATCTGCCAGGATACAGATGGGAACGGGCTGTGCGATGGAGCGAATCAACCGTTGGCCAATGTGCTGATGACCTTGATCCCACAAAATGGCACGCCGGGCAAAATTCTGATGCAACGCACCGACGCCAATGGAGAGGTCCTCTTTACCGACAACCGGGATCGCTTTGTTGTGCCAGGAAACTACCTGCTGCAGGTGCAAGACGCCTATCTCAACAATGTGGATGGACTCTATCCAACAGCCAGCAGCCTCTTCTTCTTCTCGGTCGCATCTTGCCAGAATACCAGCAGGGACTTCGGCTATGCGACCAATTCACGCGGTGCAGTCGGCGATCTGGTCTGGTACGATGCCAATGGCAATGGGCTGCAGGACGAGTGGTATGACGCCAACAACGACGGCCAGGTCACGCCGAACACCCCGGACGCAAACGGGAACTTCGACTTCGACCAGTACGAATGGTACGATATCAACAACAACGGCACCTACGACCAGCCCACAGATGAGCTTGAACTGCGCGCATGCGGTCTCTTCGCCGCCAATCTGTCGCTCAACGACAATGAAGCGACGACGATCTCCGGCATTCTCGGATACTATCGCTTCCGTCCCTCTGTGCTGAATCGAACGCACAGTGTCACCCTCTCCCCCACCGACCCAAGGCTGCTCACCGCTGCGGCAACCATGCAGGCAACCGGTCTGTGCAAAAGCTACACAGATCCGCAGCCAGGCAGGTCCCCACAACGGCTGATCTCTCCCAGCGCCATTGCTGCTGCCTGTGCCTTGACCACAGGCAGCACCCAAACGTCCAAGGTGCTGACGGCTGCACCGCCGATCTCCAACAGCCAAGACCTGAACTTGGACTATGGAATTCGCTGCGAAGCTAGGGGCAGGGTGGAAGGAACCGTCTATATCGACGAAAACAGCGATGGGCTCTACACGCAGGCGACCGATACCCCGATCGACACAGTGACAGTCGCCATCACCGACAGCCTAGGATTCACCTACACAGTCGAAACTGATGCCAACGGCTTCTTCAGCCAGAGTGTGCCATCGGGCGACACAACGGTGCTGGTCGATGAACTCGACCCAGAGTTCCCCGAAGACGCCGATTTGACCGTGCCCAATGGCGCTGCCAACGGCGACAACACAAATCCAGCCACAGTCTCCGTGCCGACCGCAGGAACAGCCGTCAAAAATACCGGCTATCGGTTGCGCCAGCTGAACGTGACCGCCACACCGGTCTGCGTGAACGACATTCCTTATCTGGAATACAACGTGACACCGGTCAACTTTGTGCCTGTCACCAATACAGTGACGGTACGTTGGTTGAATGCGGCCGACAACAGCGTGCTTTACACCTACGCCAATCAGCCGTTGAACCAGCGCATGCTGTGGCCAGAAGCCGTGGTCGACAGCAACGGGATCGGCATCGAGTGGCCCGGCTGGGACCTGGTCAACAACGAGTGGGTCCCGATCCCGACACTGGTGCGTCCGCAGGCCAAGGTTGAGTTCAGCATCAATCCAACCGCCGTGGTGACCGTCACCTATCCACAGCCTACAGCTACCTGCTACACAGACCCACACGCCAGCATCGGCGATCGGGTCTGGCTCGACCAAAACATGGATGGACGGCAGGATTTGAACGAAACTGGCCTGCCCAACATCGAAGTCAGGCTCTTTGACAGCAGCGGATCGTTGATCAGCACCACGGTCAGCGACAACAGTGGACACTACCAGTTCTGGATCACTGTCCAAGGAGCCTACTTCCTGGAAGCAATGGCACCAGCCGGCTACCTGTTCAGCCCCCAAAACCAAGGAGATGACAGCGGTGACACCGACGCCAATGAGATCGGCGTCACCGGCCTGGTCACCGTGACCACTCTGACCCGAGACAACACGGTGGACTTCGGCATCTTCGACGACTCGGTCAACGTCAGTCTGGGTGACTACATCTGGGCCGACAACAACTTCAACGGGATTCAAGATGGGGGTGAACCTGGCCTGCCCGGCGTGCGGGTCAATCTGTATCGCGACGAAAACGACAACGGTCTGTTGGATGCAGGGGACACCTACCTGGCCTTCCGAGTGACCGACGCATCTGGTTTCTACCGCTTCACTTCGTTGCCCACCGACGACTATCTGGTCCATGTCGACGCCAGCAACTTCCCACCGGGTGGAGCGTTGGAAGATTACACCAATACAGAGGGACACCAGGACCCAGACGACTACAACGACACCGACGACAACGGGGTGCTGGTCACCAATCTGATAGGCGGCTACGCATCTCGGGCCGCGACCGTGTTGCCCTGGTCAGAAGATCTACAGCGGAATCCAACCACACGGGCGATTGTGATCCGCAACCCGACGATCGACTTTGGTTTCCATATCAAACAAGCCGAGATCGGGGATCAGGTCTGGCTCGACAGCGACGGAGATGGTCAGCAAGATCCTGGCGAACCTGGCCTGCCGGGGGTGGCTGTCGCGCTGTACAACGTGGTTGGCAACAGCCTGGTGACAACGACTGTCAGCAACGGGCTGGGAAATTTCGGGTTCGTCGATGTGCCTGCTGGGGAATACTATCTGCTCTTCACACCGCCTGCGTCCTTCCAATTCACAGCTGCCGACCAGGGGAACGATGTGATCGACTCTGATCCCAACCCAACGACCGGGCAGACCCCCTCGTTCCTTCTGACCCCGGGCGACAACGTAGTCACCCTTGATGCAGGGCTGACAACCACTCTGCTGCCCGCCAGCTTGGGGGACCGGGTCTGGTACGACGCCAACCAGAACGGCAGACAAGATACCGGTGAAAAGGGCTTGGCGGGTGTACAGGTCCGTCTTTCTCGCGAAGGAGCCTTGCTGGCCACAACGGCGACCGACAGTGCTGGGCTCTACTCCTTTGCGGCGTTGGCGCCGGGCAACTACCAGCTCGAATTCGTGTTGCCGGCAGGGTATACGGCGACAGCCTCGGACCAAGGGGGCGACGACCTTTTGGATTCCGATGTAGACCCGGCCACGGGACGGACAGCGCCGATCGCCCTGGCTGCTGGCCAGTCCAACCAGACTGTCGATCTGGGAGTGCTGGTGCCATCTGGCCAACAACCTGGCAACCTGGCGGCCATCGTCTGGTACGACGCCAACCTCAACAATCTGTGGGAAGGAGAACAGGGAGTTCCTGGCATTCTGGTCCAACTCTTCGACGGCAGCAACAGCCTGATCGGCCAGGCCGTGACCACCGGGGACGGCCAAGTGCTCTTCCCCAACCTGATTCCGGGCACCTATCACCTGGGAACACCCTCCTTAAACGGCTATCTTCCGGTCGCTCCGGGCGCTGGAACCCCTGAAAACAGCTCGCAGCTGGATCCAGGCGCGCTGCAAACTTCACCGATCGCCGTGGCGGGCGGAGCAACGTCGCAGCAGCAGATTGGCCTTTGGGCCGCTGTTGGGACGGCGTCCATCAGAGTGCTGCAGCCTGCTGCCATCGGCAACCTGGTCTGGCAAGACAACAACGAAAATGGTGCACAGGACACAGGTGAGCCCGGCGCAGCAGGGGCAACCGTGATGCTGTACACCGGCAACGGGGTCTTGCTCTCGACAGACAGCACCGCCGCCGACGGCAACTATCTCTTCCCCAGCCTGCTGCCAGGAAACTACTACCTGGAGTTCGTGCCTGCCGGAAGCGCAACACAGTTCAGCCCGCTTGGCGGAGGGAGCCCTGCGCTGGACAGCGACGCTGACCCAGGGACCGGGCGCACGGCAACGATCACCGTAGCAGAGAACGAACTGAACTTCGACGTCGATGCAGGGATGATCAACATACCGACCAGCCTGCCCGAGACAGAAGAGCCCTTCACCATCGTCGGACAAATCTATCTGCCGATGGTGGCCACGGAGTAAGAGAGGGAGAGAGGGGTGTACTGTCGGACACATCTCTGGCAGCACCTCTCTCTCCTTTATCCACAAAACGCATCTCACCCTTCTTTCAATTTGACCAACGAAGAGAGAGATGTTATAGTAGAAAAATAATTGACGCGGGGTGGAGCAGCGGTAGCTCGTCGGGCTCATAACCCGAAGGTCATAGGTTCGATTCCTATCCCCGCAACTCTAAAGCCGCCAGCAAATTTGCTGGCGGCTTCTAAATCAGGCGATGTAGCTCAGTCGGTTAGAGCGAGGGCTTCATAATCCCTAGGTCTCGTGTTCAAGTCACGACATCGCCACTACCACAACCTGTAGTGGATTGTACCTAAGCGATGCCCATATATAGTGGCGTCGCTTTGTTTTTGGTGGGCTAAAAAATGCCCGAATCCCTCGCTCATCGAGGGACTCTTTTCCACCCCAATTTTGCCACAGCAAACAGGTTCCGGCCAAAACCGTGCGGCGCGCTCAGCCAGGCGCCGGCGTGGTTCCTGTTTGAAGATCACCTTGTGCTTTTTGTGTTATTATCAGGGTAGGAGGTGGTCATATGGCATTGGTCAGCATGAACATGCTACAGCGCAGCCGACGCCTGGCGCAGGATCTCCGCCAGGAAGGGCGCAGCGAGGATGCCGACGTCGTCGACGCGTTGGTGCAGAGCGTAGAAAAACAGGCGGCGCACTCCCAGTATGCGACGACCGGAGAGGTTGCCCTGCGCCTTGGTGTGAGCCGGCAGACAGTCGTCAACTGGATCAAACGTGGTTTTCTGCCTGGGATGAAGCTTAGTGGGCGGCTCGTGGTGCCCACGGCTGAGTTGGCACAGGTTGAGGAGGTCGCGCGCCTGCTGGACGGCGTCGACGCCCAACGACCGCCGGCGACACCTGAGGAGACTAACGGCGTCTCTCGAAACGAGCGTGACCGATGGACTTGGATCGGCAGAGACCAATAGGGATGGTCCTTCCATTAACGGGAATGGAGTAAAGTGTGTAATTGAAGAAGGCCACATTCGAAAAGGCAGTCGGAATCAGGAAAGGTGGGACAAGGGTTGGATACATTCCTACACGGGAGATTTCTGCACTTCGAAGGTATATCCGTACACTCACAGAAGGTGCGCCATACCATCGCGCGATCCAGTTGGTGGATGTCATAGAAGAACAGATGGTTGAGCGGCTTCTGCGTATAGAGAGGTTTCCGCTAAATAATCGCAACTCCAAAACTGCACTGCGGGTAGAGAAAGAATTTAGCCAGGAACTGGTGAAGGCGTTGAATAGAGATAGGACAACAGGAAGTCCGGCTAACTCCGACAAATCATGGTAGTTCCCAATTTACTGGCGTCGTAGCTGCCGTATTGTGCAGTCGAATGGCTGTAGAATGACTTAAAATAGCAGTCTATTGGACGTAGTGCCTCAATTTTTGTTGAAATGATGACTCAATATGCAACGAAATTTAACGCCGAATTATCCTCTTGATTTCCTGTGTTCGACATGCCTATAATCTTAATATTGTAAGTTGCCCAGAACACCCGCCCCCGCGGCTTCTGGCGCAGTACAAAACCAATGGTACTATCCATCGCATCACAAAAAGGCGGCGTCGGCAAGACAACCACGTCGATCTCGCTTGCCGCAGGGCTGGCTCACCAGGGCAAACACGTCCTGCTCGTCGACATCGACAGCCAGGCCAATAGCTCCAAGGTCCTTGTGGACGACTTCCCCCACCTGCACGCCGACGAAAGCATCTACGCCACCATCATCGACCGCAAGCCGCTGCCCGTGCGGCTATCCACCATCCCCAACCTGGACGTTGTCCCCTCCCACATCCTGCTCTCCAACACCGACGTCAAGCTGACCGCCGCCATCGACCACCGCGAGGCGCGCCTCAAGGCCCAACTGGACGTCATCCGTGAGCGCTACGAGCACGTGCTCATCGACTGCCCGCCCGCACTCTCCTGGCTCACGATCAACGCCTTCACCGCCTCGGACCGAGTCCTGATTCCGGTTGCGCCCGGCTACTTCGAGTTGGATTCCATCGTGCAGATCAGCAAGACCGTCCAGGTCGTCTGTAATGCACCACGCGCCGACAGCACTGCCCCCATGTGCGTCGTTTGTGATCCGTAGGTGGTAGCACTTGCGAGACAATTCCCTCCACCCGCTCTGCCACATCCGCATCATACCCCATCAGAATCGCGCCGG
>JAGWYN010000099.1 GCA_018969295.1 Chloroflexota bacterium
TGCGCAAAATGGGCAAAAGTGGCGCTTGAATTACGTGTCGAGCGGTCTTCAAAGTGCGATGTGACAGGCCGAAATTAGACAATAAATTTTATGTTAACTTTTCTGACAACTCTTGCTTGCACCCCTCAGGACTGTTCGACAAACTGCTAGTAATGGCCGACCGCAAGGGTCGCCCCTACAGGCGGGTGCCCAGGATGAGACCCATGACCGATCGTATGGGCGACCCTGTAGGGGCACCCCTTGCGGGTGCCCCCGATGACACTGCGGGTAAGGGCACGGGCGACCGCACGGGCGACCGCAAGGGTCGCCCCTACAGGCGGGTGCCCAGGATGAGACCATGACCGACCGCACGGGCGACCCTGTAGGGGCATCCTGAATTTTAAGGTTTTGGACGCAAAATCCGGTTGACAAATTCTGAAAGTGCTTAATTTCCAACCAATGGGGTTAGGCGCCTTAATTGCGTTGCTGGGGAGTGAGTTTGTCTTTGAAGAGGCCGCCCACATGTTGGAGAAATTGACGTTGGTCCATGTCAGCCCCAATACATGTCGGAAAGAGACGGAAATGCTGGGGCAGTTGGTGGCAGCAGACGAGCAAACCACGTTAGCTGCGGCCTGGTGGGCGGCCGACGCCCCACAACTGCCTGCCGTCACCGAGCCGATTGTCGGTGATTGCTATGTGAGCATGGATGGGGTCATGGTCCATATTGACGGCCAAGGTTGGAAGAACCAGGGGCTGGGCGCTATCTATACTGCCAAGGCGGCTCCGAGTAGCAAACGCCCGGAGACGCTGGAAGTGCGCACCCAACAGCCTTCGTTTTATGCCGATTTTGGTGACCTCCAGACCTTTGGCCGTCCTACGCCCAGCACCACGTCGCATCTACGTCCGCAAGGCGGCCTGGCTGACAACTCTTGCTTGCACCCCAGGGGGGCCGATCAACGCCTGATCAACGCGCTCACCGCTATCCTTGGGGCAGGACAGCTCACAAAGACCCGATTGTCTCAAAGAGCCCTGTTGCACAACGGCAAGTGCGCGAGAGAAACGAGAAACACCATGCATCCGGCCCAACGACAACACAACGAGCCCTCACAGCAACCCACCGGCCAGCCCCCTGTGCAGGCTTCTTCTGCGCCGCCGATCTACCGGCTGGCTGCCGTGATCCCCAGCCACCCGCCGGCGAGTATGCGGCTGGTCGACTGCAGCCAGTTCACCTTGTCTCCCTGCAGCGGCCAGACCATCCACCAATCTATCCAACTTGCTGTCAACTCCGCCCCTGCGCCGCTGACAGCAGCCGTTTTGCGTGCCCACAGCAGCGATTTTGTCGAGCTGCATGTTTTCAACAACACCGCAACCTCGCTGCAGCTTGCGCTGCTGGAGGATACCAGCCGACCACAGCCCCTCCCTGGCCACAGCCCGTTGAAGCCTGGAGAGACCGCAGTCTACCGGTGGCAGACGGCACAACCGGGGGTCTACCCACTCTTCGACCTGGCCGGATTGGGGACGTCGGGCCAGAGGGAACTGCTGGCGGTTCTGGTCGTCGCCCCCTGATGTCTTGTCGGGCGTCTGTCGTATCTCGAATCAGAACCCCGGCCGTGAGGGAAGGGCGCAGACACCTGCGGCGTCCGTTTGGAAATTACACCTTGCCTGAACTGTTTGCCAGCCCGCCTTGCACTGCTCCTGGTGTCATGAGGGATCCTTTGTGGTAGTTGCCCAATAGCATTTCAACGGAAGAGAGCCAACACTTCCCCTGCCTTGTTTCGGTTTTTTCCATCTCGACTGATAAAGCGTTGAACCTGCAGGCCCACAATCTCGGCCCCAGCGTATATCTCCCGAACAAACGGCGTATCATGGTTCGAGACTAGCACGGGGATACCCCGTGTGGCCAACTTGCGAATCTCATCTGCCAGATTCTGCTGCGCTTGAGAGTCAAACCCACCCGCACGATAGCTTGTGAAATTGGCCGTCTCAGAAAGCGGCACATAGGGTGGGTCACAATACACAACATCCCCTGCCTCTGCCTGTCTCATACTCTCAATAAAGTCGGCTTGCTGGAAAGTGGCGTGGCTGGCCCTGGCCACAAAAAACAACAGTTCCTTATCAGGGAAGTAGGGGTATTTGTACCGACCAAAGGGTACATTGAATCCGCCCATTGCGTTATACCGACACAGGCCGTTGTAGCAGTGCCTATTTAAATAGAGGAAGAGCGCAGACCGCAGCCGCTTATCCTCTGTGTCGTTGAACAATGCTCGTCGACCATAGTACACATCCGGGTTGTTGTGGTCGGGCCCAAAGAACTGCCGACAATACGCCACAAAGGGTTCACCCTCCTCTTGCAGAGTGGTATACAGATGAATCAGATCACCATTGGCATCTGACAGCATATATTGTGGATAGTCTGTGTTGAGAAAGACTGCCCCAGAACCCACAAACGGCTCGATCAAGCGTTTGCCCATCGGCAAAATCTCACGGACCTGTTTTACTATCTGAAACTTATTTCCTGCCCATTTCAAAAATGGCTTCATCGATATCTTCTCGATTCTACGCATCGACAGGGTTCGCCTTTGGTTTGAGTCGCTTCTCATCATTACTTTTTGGATTTCTCAACCAAGCTGAAGTTCATCACATCAGCATCAGTAGTTATCTGACTTTCGTGTCCAATTGTTATTGACACGTTCCGGGAATTTTCCGCGCCCGCTGCCGATGTCGAGCAGGCTGGCCGGCTGCACGGTATGCAAGACTCCGAGCGCCCACCGGATGCGGAGCAGCAGCCGCACGCGCTTGAAGTAGTGCAACGGCAGGGCAGGCGCGTCAGGAGTCGTTGACGGATCAGCGTGGATTGATGTGACGGGTGCTGACGTGCCTGACCTTCGCTTGGGGAATTCCAACAATTCACAACTACTGGGAGATTTCCACCACATTGGCGAGCCCGTTCAGCGTGACGATGAACAGGTTCAGAACATTCCGCCCAAGAATCACGCCTTCATTCTGTGGGTCGGCCACCACCAGTGCCCTGGGTATCCGAAAGACGCCGATCTGTAGTTCGACCTCATATAAGTCGACGCGAAAGGTGGGCCCACGCATTGGACGCATGTTCACTGTATCGACGCGGCGAGCCTGGATTTGTTTCAGGCGTCGCAGTGGCGCTATCGTCCCATCAGCTCCTGAATCGACCAGCACGCCCTGGACAGTGGTCGCTCTGTCTGTAACAGGGTTCTTGAGGGTTACCTCAACAACCGGCAGCGAAGGTCCGTTGTACTCAGTATCGTAGTCGAAGCTAACGATCATTGTCCGGCATCCTGAATGTACCGCGGCGACCGTAATTGAATCACTCGCTCCGGCTGCGCTTCAACCTGCCGAACGAGTACGAACGTGTCAGGGTACCGGCTGTAAATACGGTGGCTCAGGGCCAGGCCATCGGCGTCGTGATCGACCAGACGACCGTTGTGAATCGCGACGTGCTGGCCAGGGTACTTTCGCCACAGATCTGAGTGCAGGCGATGATAGGCCGCAATTTCCTGGTCAACAGCTTCATCGGCCTCTGACCAATCGGTGACACCCTCTTCCTCGCCTTCAATGGGGAGTTCTTCCTCCAAAAACCGCGCAACTGTTTCCCCTATATCCTGACGTCGCAGCCTCGCCAAACGTACGACGCGATCATATGCGCTCTCACTGAGCGTCACCTTCAGTTCCACCGCCATCGCACTCCCTCCTTCACCTACCGCCCAGTTCGCGGCAAACCTGTAACGTGATCATAGCACAGAATCGGCGCCTGGTCATTTTGAGAAGGTTAGGAAAGGTTTGGCCACTCCATTCGCACGCAAGCCTGGCCGCGAGACATGGCACACAACGACGCCCCGGCAATGAGCCAGGGCGTCCAAGGCAACGGAACTTCCCGCTTGGGCACTCAGGGTGTACACAGGCGCATCCGAACGTATTCGGTCAGCTCGTCGCGCTGGAGGAGCAGATTCGCATCGCGGCCGGTGACCACGCCATGCCGACGTGCCCGGTGCAACCGCTGGCCGCCTCGATGTGCTCCCGACGTGGGGGCGAATAGTGTTGTGGTTGCGGGCATGTGACGCAGAGAAAGCCTGGGCGCTGTGGTGAGGAACAGGGGTGGAGCGTCGCATTGACGGAATGGCACAACGATTACCAAAAAATTTTGACCGGCTTCGCCGGTGAAGCGGGGGGGGCTGGCCGCCCCCCAAGCCCCCCGCTTTCCAGAAGCTCAGAAGTCCAGAAACCAGAAGTCCAGGATCAAAGCGAGCGGACACACCGGAACCCGATGCTGTTGAACCAGAAGTCGGGGTCGTCGAGGTTCCGGTCGGCGGAGCGCACGTAGTTGACAATGCTGCTCCACGACCCGCCCCGCAGCACACGGCGCGTGCCTGACGCCGGCCCCTGCGGATTTACACTGGGCGACACACTGTAGTACTTCCCGCCATACCGGTCGTTCACCCACTCCCACACATTGCCGGCCATGTCCAGCACGCCGTACGGGCTGGCACCCTTCGGATAGCTGCCGATGGGCGTCGTGCCGCCCACATTGCTATTGAAATTGCACAGTTCCATAGTCGGCGGCTCGTTGCCCCACGGATACTTCCGCCCATCCGTGCCGCGTGCCGCCTTCTCCCACTCCGCCTCGGTCGGCAGACGCACCCCCGCCCACGCACAAAATGCCTGGGCGTCCTTCCACGAAACATTCACCACAGGGTGGTTCTCTTTGCCCGGCGGAATCTTCTTGTTCTTCCAGTGCTTCGGCGCCGCGTACGAGTTCGCCTTCACAAAGAGTTCATACTGTGCGTTTGTCACAGGGTGTCTGGCAATTTGATACTCAGACAGATACACCTGGTGGATCGGCTGCTCATCACCAGAGTCATTGCTTCCCATCGTAAACTCGCCCGCAGGGACCGTAACCCACTCAAGCCCAATCTGTTCCAACGCCCCCAGCAGATCCCTCTGGGCACGCAGCTTGGCGGCATCCTCTGCTGCCGCTTGCACTGCTGCCTCCGCCTTTTTCTGCGCCAACACTTGCTCCGCCTCCGTCGCACGGCGAGCCAGCGCATCCAGTTCCTCATCCCCAACCGAAACGGCAGATGGGGCACCGCTGCGCGTCTCTTGGCCCATCTGCGCCAGCACCCGCCCCACTGCCTCTTGCAATCTCTGCCGCCCATCCACCCACTGCACGTCGATCAGCTGAAACAGAACGGCACTGTCTTCATCGCCGTCAACCAAGAGCGGATAAATCTGCTTCCCTTTGCGCTGCGCCAGTGTTACTTCCTTCTTTACCCACTTCGACTCCTTTGCCGCCGGTGACAGCAGCACCACCATCGCCATCGCCTGCGCCACCGCCTCCTCGATCGCATCCGTCCAGCTCGGCGTGCTGGGCTCCAGCCCCTCGTCGATCCACACCGAGAGGCCTGCCTTGCGCAGCGCGGCCTCGACCGTGCGCATGGCGGCCAGATTCTGGCGGCTGTAGCAGAGGAAGATGTCGATGGCGGCGGATCCGGACGGAGCGGAAGAAGGCACATGCATCGGTGTGGGCGCTGCGACAGCCGGCCAACACCGCACATATTCCTGCAGCATTGGGTTGCCGGGGGTCCGCCTGACCGCGCCGGCGACCAGCTCGTTGACACGCCCGCTGCGCTCGGCCCAGGTGATCAGGTCGAAAATCAGGACGCTCAGGTTACTGCCTGCAGCGACGGCAGCCAGCGTCTCGTTCAGTTCGATGCGCACCATCATCGCCAGGTCGGCTTCGGATGGATATGCGTGAATCAGGGCATCTACGAGATCCTTGATTTGCTTACCGCTGAGTTGGGTCATCGCCTGGCCATACAAGTTTACAGACTCTTTTCGTTGTGCCTTTTCTTCTGCGAGTGTTGCAGCAACGTCTCCTGATGCGTCTGCATAGAGACGATAGGCTTCTTCAAGGTCGCCCTTTCGTTTTCCTATTTCCTCACCGACCTTTGCAAGGATTTCATCTACTTTGTGGCGTCTGTCCGCTTCGCGCAGAATCTGCCGCCAGTATTCAATTGCTGGGACGTCTGAATTGAGCCATGCAGTTTGGATACCGGACTGCTCGGCCAGCCGTCTGATTCTTGCTTTGTCATTGATCAGGTCAGTGAGCCGGTGCCGCAGCAGCACGTTCGGCACCGTGAGCGTCGTGCCAGCAACCTGGACACTCGTCGGTGCGCCGTCTACAGTCTCCCCCGCCAGCAGCCGACTCACCAGTTGTGCGTACTC
>JAGWYN010000043.1 GCA_018969295.1 Chloroflexota bacterium
GGCGACGAACACGGCGACGGCGACCAATACTCCTGTGCCGACGGCGACGAACACGGCGACGGCGACCAATACTCCTGTGCCGACGGCGACGAACACGGCGACAGCGACCAATACTCCTGTGCCGACGGCGACGAACACCCCGGTGTTGGAAGCTGCAGCGCAGGTTGCAGAAGAGGCGACTGCTGCAGCGACCGAGGAGCCGGCAGAAGAGGCGACTGCTGCAGCGACCGAGGAGCCGGCAGAAGAGGAGGCGCCAGTTGCATTGCCGAGCACAGGAATCAACATCTCATCGGGGACGTCGACAGTGCCTGTTGTACTGCTGGCTCTGATCGCCTTGGTGGTTGTTGGTTTTGTGACACGTCGCCGCACATCCTGACCTGGTGCAGTCAGGACAGTAAATCAAGCGGTGCTGAAAAATCTGGCATGGTTCACGATGAACCATGCCAGATTTGATTTTTCTACAGAGAGGGGGGCGCACCGTTGGATCTGGAGTTGGCATTGGGAGCAGGTAGATTGGCAAATTTTATGATCCTGTTGTATGCTCTTGGATGAGCAGTGTGTCAGAACCAATCTCTCTGTACAGGAGAGGGTTTTTTGTTGGTCAATTGCGAAAATGGCTTCCCAAAAATCTTCATTGAAGATCTGCTGTCACCGAGTCTTTCGGTTTCATGCATGTGCGTTGGTGTCCAACAAGCAAAATGTACTGTTGAAGGGAGAGGATTGTATGTTCAAAAGACAAGGATGGCTCCTGTTGAGCATGCTGATTGGAGCAACTTTGGTGTTCAGCGGTTGTGTGGCCAGCCAGCCGGCTGCCCCCGCCGCAGCACCCGCTGCAGAACCAGCAGCGGACGAGCCTGCTGCTGCTGACAGCGCAGTACAGATTCCAGATGTTGTTGAAGGAAAGTACAATGTGGCCTTTGTCTATGTTGGGCCGCACGACGATGGTGGTTGGTCTCAGGCCCACGATGTCGGGCGTCAGTACGTCGAGGCGACTGTCGAAAACGTCCATACGGCGTTTGTTGAGAATGTCGCTGAAGGTGCAGACGCCGAGCAGGTGACTCGTTCGCTGGCTCGTAAAGGATTTGATGTCATCTTCACCACCTCGTTTGGCTTCATGGATGCCTCTGAAATGGTGGCCGGTGAGTTCCCCGACGTGACGATCGTTCATGTCAGCGGATACAAATCCAACGGTGCCAACTTCGGCAACCTGATGGGGGCGATGGAAAATATCAAGTATCTGGCTGGAATGTTGGCTGGGAGCCGGGCGATGGCCGACGGCAACCCGCGTCTGGGCTATATTGCGACCTTCCCCATTCCTGAGGTGTTGCGGCTCGGGAATGCATTTGCGCTGGGTGCCCAGAAGACTTGTCCAGAATGCACCATGGATGTGCGTTGGATCTATACCTGGCACGACCCGATCGTCGAGAAGGAAGCGGCTGCTTCGCTCTTTGGCGCTGGAGCCCAGGTCGTCATGACCGGAGCAGACACTCCTGCGCCGGCGGAAGCTGCCCCCGAAGGCAAGTGGGGCATCACCTACGACTACATCGGCAACTGCACAATCGATGCCTGTTTGACCTCCATGTATTGGAACTGGGGAGTCAAATATGCGGAGATTGTCGAGGCTGCGCGGGCTGGCACCTATGTGGGTGGCGCAGATTATTTTGAGACGGACTCCGGGGCGTTGGGGCTGTATGGGTTTATGGAAGGTGAAACTCTTCAGCCCGGCGTGGCAGAGTTGCCGGAAGCCGACCTTCAGCTGATCCGGGATACGCTGGCCAAGATGTTGGCTGGCGAGATGACTCGCTTCGACGTGTTTGCTGGCCCCATCACCGACAACCAGGGCAACCTGGTGTTGGCCGAAGGGGAGCGCATGGAGCAGATCGACCTGGAAGGGTTTGCCCAGTTTGGCAGTTCGTGCACGACCTGCATGTACTGGTGGAACGAAAACGTGACCGCAGAGCTGCCGGCGCTCGAATAAAGAGAGGTTGCTCGGCTGCATGGGCCTTCCCTGCGGTCAGAGACGAACGAATGCCGGGGAAGACGCAGACAGCGCCTTCCCCGGCAGGTTTTCCCAATGCCAACCCGATCTACGTACGGAACCGGACCATGAGCGATTCACCGTATGCTGTAGAGATGCACGACATCGTCATCAAGTTCCCTGGGGTGCTGGCGAACGATCGGGTCGATTTCACGCTGAAACGGGGAGAGATCCACGCGCTTCTCGGAGAAAACGGTGCCGGGAAGAGCACATTGATGAATGTGCTCGCTGGCTTGTACAAACCGAATTCCGGCACCCTCCGCGTCAATGGCAATGTTGTCACTTTCAACTCGCCACGTGATGCGATCGCACAGGGGATCGGAATGGTCCACCAACACTTTATGCTGGTCCCCACCCAGACGGTGACCGAAAATATTTTGTTGGGTTTGCCGGAACCACGCTTTTTTCTCAATTTGCCACGATTTGAACGCAAGATTCAAGAACTGCAGAGCCAGTTTGGGTTGACAGTCGATCCCAAGGCCAAAATCTGGCAGATTTCGGTCGGCGAGCAGCAGCGTGTCGAGATCCTCAAAACCCTCTATCGGGGTGCCAATGTGCTGATTTTTGACGAGCCAACGGCCGTGCTGGCACCCCAGGAGATTCACGACCTGATCGGAACGATGCGCGCTCTGGTCGCCCAGGGGAAATCAATTGTTTTTATCAGCCACAAATTGCACGAAGTAGAGGCTGTCGCTGACCGGATCACGGTGCTGCGCAAAGGGCGGGTGACCGCCGGGGGCTTGCCAATGACGGGGCGCACCAGGCGCGAACTGGCCCAGCTGATGGTCGGGCGAGATGTGGTTTTTGAAGTCGCCAAAGAAGCTACCCCGCCGGGCGAAGCTGTCTTGAAACTCCAACAGCTGAAAGCAACCAGCAACAAAGGAACCCCCGCACTGCGTGGGTTGTCGCTGGAGATTTGTGCCGGTGAGATCGTTGGGATTGCTGGAGTTGCAGGGAACGGCCAGAGCGAACTGGCAGAATGTATTACAGGGCTGCGTCCCTGTGACAGCGGCCAGGTGACTGTCGCAGGCACGCAGCTCACCAATCAACCGCCGCTGGCTGCCATCCTGGCGGGTGTCTCTCACATCCCCGAAGACCGAACACGCGTGGGGTCTGCACCCAATCTGACGATCACTGACAACATCATCATGAAGTGCTATCGTCAGGAACCGATCGGCAACGGCATTACCATCGACGAACCCAGCGCAACAAAGTTTGCCAATGAATTGAAAGAACGCTACGATATCCTTGCTCCAGGAGTACAGACGTTGGTGCGCAAACTCTCGGGGGGCAATTTGCAAAAGGTGATTCTGGCCCGAGAAATCACGGCCAACCCCAGGGTGATCGTCGCCGTGCAGCCAACGCGAGGACTCGACGTTGGGGCTGTCGAAGCTATTCAACAACACCTGCTGCAGCAGCGCAAAGCGGGCACAGCGATTTTGTTGATTTCTGAAGAGCTGGAAGAGCTGATCGCACTGAGCGACCGCATCGCTGTGATCTTTGACGGCCAAGTGATGGGCGTCGTCGGCGCTCATGAGTTCAATCTCCACGAAATCGGGCTGATGATGACAGGTACACGGCTGGAAACATTGCGGACGCCGCACGGGAGAAAAGTGTAAACAAGTCTCTCGGATTGCAGGGAGCTTGTCCCCGCCGCTGCAGAGTTGACCCGTTGGGGCGTCGAGCGGGTTTACCGGCGCTTGCCGAGTGCCAGTGCTTGCTGCGATGGGGTGCCTGTCAGGGCTCCTGGTATCGAGCAGATGCGCAGAATTTTCAGTCATGCGAACAACTGTGCCACGAAGGGAGGAATGTGGCTTCTTCCACCCGCCAGGGTGGTTTCCGCCGCCAAAGCGATGATAAACCTACCTTTTACCCTGTTGGTTGAAAAGCGCACAGAAGAGGTGCCGCGCTGGCTGCCGGCAGCGACCTCGGTGGGGTCGGTCGTGTTGGCTTTTGTGGTCAGCGGCATCGTTCTTGCGGCCATCGGCGCCAATCCGTTGCAGGTCTACGGTTTTTTTGCACGTGCAACCTTTGGCAGCTGGGCAGCTTTTTCGGATACCCTGGTCAAGGCAACGCCGCTCATTTTGGTGGGTCTCGCCTGCAGCGTGGCCTTCAAGATGAAACTTTGGAACATTGGCGCTGAAGGTCAGTTTTACATCGGAGCCTTTTTTGCCAGCCTGGTGGTGCTGGTGCCGCTGCTGCCGACCGACAGCTCTCCCTGGCTGATGATTCCGGCGATGATGGCGATGGGCATGCTGGGCGGCGCGCTGTGGGGATTCCTGCCGGGCCTGCTCAAGGCTCGCTTTCAGGTGAACGAAATTATCACGACGTTGATGCTCAATTACGTGGCTGTGCTGTGGAATAATTTTTGGATTTTCGACCGCTGGAGCGATGCTGGTTTCCAAATGACGCCGACCTTTGGACGCAACAGCTGGCTGCCTCGCCTCTCCGACTACGCGCGCGAGTACCCCCTCTTTTCTGGCCTTACCCTGCATCTGGGGGTCTTCTTCGGCCTGTTCGCTGCGGCAGCAGTCTGGTGGATTCTGCAGCGCAGCCGGTGGGGCTACGAAATCCGGCTGATCGGCGACAACCCCCAGGCCGCACGCTACGCCGGGGTCAGCATCGCCCGCAACGTGATCTGGGTGATGATGCTCTCTGGCGCGCTGGCAGGACTGGCAGGGATGGCAGAGATCAGCGGTGTCGTGCACAGACTCCAGGAGAGAATTTCGCCCGGCTATGGCTTTACGGGCATCATCGTCGCCTGGCTGGCCAAACTTCACCCATTGGGGGTGATTTTGGTGTCGATTTTGTTTGGGGCGCTGATCGTCGCCAGCCGCGAGGTGCAGCCTTCGGGGATTGCCCAGATGATCCAAGGATTCGTGCTCTTTGCTGTCATCAGCAGCGATGTGCTCCTGCGCTACAAGATCCGCCTGGTGCGCGCCGCCCCACAGCCCGCTGGGCCCCCTGGAGAGTTCGCATGAACCTCGAAGTCATTCTCCATGCCGGGCTGGCGACCGGCACCATTTTGCTCTTTGCGTCGATCGGTGAGATCCTGGCAGAACGTTCGGGCGTCCTCAACCTGGGAGTCGAAGGGATGATGCTGCTGGGCGCGATGGCTGGCTTCAGTGTTTCGCTGGCAACCGGCAATCCGTGGCTGGGAATTGTCGCAGCAATGCTGGCTGCGGGCCTGCTCAGCCTGGCCCATGCCGTGGTGACGGTCAGCTTCCAGGCTGACCAGGTTGTCAGCGGCCTCTCTTTGACCTTTCTGGGGACAGGGCTGGCGTTGGTGCTGGGCAATGGGCTCACCGGGCAGAATGCTGCCCTGCTCCCCAATTTTGATCTGGCTGGGCTGTCCGCCCTGCCGCTGGTCGGCCCTGTCTTTTTTATGAACCACAGCCCGATCGTCTATCTGGGCTATCTGTTTGCCCCGTTGGTCTGGTTCTATATCGAAAAGACACGGCCTGGGATGCACCTGCGCGCGGTCGGTGAAAAGCCTGTGGCCGCCGACACAATGGGGGTGAATGTCTACGCGCTGCGCTACGGGTATGTGTTTGTGGGCGGCTGCCTGGCCGGGCTGGCTGGCGCTACGATCAGCCTCTCGGTTTCGCCGGGCTGGTACAGTGCACAGACCACCTCCGGCCAGGGCTGGATCGCAATCGGGCTGGTGATCTTTGCCCAGTGGAACCCGCTGCGTGCTGCGCTGGGAGCCTTTTTGTTCGGCGCGTTGCGCCGAGCTCTGCTCGACCTGCAAGGCCCTTCAACGCTGCTGGGCTTCACCAATCCGCTCTTCATCAACTCCAACTTCGGATTTTTTCTCCAGATGGTCCCGTATCTGCTGACAATTCTGGCGCTCGTGATCGGCAGCAGAGCTGCGATGCGCAAACGGCTTGGCGCACCTGCTGCGTTGGGCGAGCCCTACATTCGTGGCGAACGGGGCCTGTAGGTGCTGCCCTGGACCCATGTGGCCTACACCTGGCTGGCGCTGGACCTGGCACAGGAGCAGCTAGGCGTTGTGCCCAAGGCGGACTATCGGCTGGTCGGGCTGGCTGCGACCGGGCCGGATCTGTTTGATAAGCCGCTGGCAGCCTTCTATTTCTATCGCCGTTACAAATCGGCCGTGCTCTTTGCCCACACGCTGCTGGTGAATCTTGGGGTCTTCTGGCTGGCTGCAGGCAGGTTCCGCCCGCTGGCGGTCTATGGCGCCGCGTTCCTGGGGCATGCCCTGCTCGACCGGCTCTGGCTTTTTCCAAACACCTTTTACTGGCCGCTGCGTGGCTGGCGCTTTCATGTGTGGGGCAAGCAGGGCTCCGAGCAGAGCGAGATCGGCAAAGCCTACTGGTATGCCTTCACACGCCGGCCCGAGCTGTGGGGATGGGAACTGGGGGGACTTGTGGCCCTGCTCTTGTTTGTCTGGCGTCGCCGTCTCTATCGTTGGCCCAACCTGCGCCAGTTTTTGCGCACAGGCCAGCCCCCTGTACGCTAAATTTGCAGACGCGCAGCCCGTACATTCTTGGCCTGCTCTCTTGAATGCGACACGCATCGTATGACCTGGAACAAACCTTCCTCATCGGGTGATTCTCCTGCGAAGAGACAGACGGGGCGCCGGGTGTTGTTCAATACGGCGGCTCTGGCCAGCGCCAGCCTGTGGCGAATTGTCATCAGCTTTGTGCTGCAGGTGCTGATCGCCCGGCAGCTTGGGGTCGCAGGGCTGGGACAGTATACGATCGCACTGGCCTATTTGAATGTCAGCCAGGTGGTCGTCGAATTGGGGCTGCCGACGCTGCTGGTGCGGGAGCTGGCCCAGCAGCCGGCGCAGCGCCTCAGCTATTTCCGCTGGCTCCTGGCCATTCAGCTGCTGAACAGCCTGATGGTCTGGGCAGTTTTGATCGGCGTAGGCACCTGGCTGTCGGTGGGGCCGGCTATGGCGACTTCTCTCTGGCTGGTAGGTGCCTCTCTCCCGTTTTATGCGATCACCGCAGCGGCACAGACGCTGTTTCAGGCGAGCGAACGGATGGAACTGGTGATGGGGGTGGAGATCGCGATCAATACGCTGATCCTGGCGGCCAGCATCGGAGTGTTGTGGGCAGGCGGCGACGCACTGGCGCTGATCGCTGTGATGATTGGTACACAGGCCGCTTCCGCGCTGGCATGCAGCTGGCTGTTGGCACGCAGCCAGCTGTTGGCCGGCAGCCAGGAAGTGGCTGGAACCAACCCCATCCTGCTGCTGCGCCAGACCCTCCCGTTTCTTGGGCTGGCACTGGCAGAGGTCCTGCTGCAAAGGCTGGATATTTTGCTGCTGAGTGTAGTCGCCGGCCCGGCGGTGACAGGACTCTACAGCGCCGCCTACAACGTCGTGCGCGTCGCCATGAAGCTGATCCAGAGTTTCTGGCGCGCACTCTATCCCACCCTGAGCCGCCTGCAGCATCGCTCGGCAGAACAGTATGAACGGCTGCAGGCACTCGGCCTGCGTTTTGGGCTGCTGCTCTTGCTGTTGGCCGCCGCAGTCGGCTTCGGTGCAGCGGCAGAGCTGTTGGGGTGGATGTTGGGCGCCGAGTACGCTGCCGCTGGTCCCGTGCTCCGTTGTCTGCTCTGGGCCGTCCCCCTCTTTCTCTTTGAGGTCTATGCCCTGACCATGCTGATGATTGAACGCCAACTGCAGGCAAGTTTGTGGATCAGCATGCTCCATATCGGGGCCTTGTTGGGCCTGTTGCCACCCCTGGCAGTGCTCTGGGGGGCCGAGGGTGCCGGGATCGCCGTGTCGCTCGCAGGAGCCGCAGGCGCTACAACCGGGTTGCTGCTCCTGCACAGGCCGGTCGCTGGAATTGGACAGCCCGGCCTCTGGCTGGCTGCAGGCGTGGCAGGAACTTTGACGGCGCTGGCACCGTTTGATTGGCGTCTGAATGCCCTGCTGGCGGTGTGCGCGTATGGTCTCCTCTGTTGGGGAACCGGGGTGCTGGCTCCGAACGATCTGCAGTCGTTGCGCAGATTGCTGAGCAACCGTGAGCATGGATGATTTGTCGGAAATGGCCGGATGGGCTATACTTGTATGTTGCCAATAGGCAGAGAACGGATGGATTGGTCGAAATTTGCAGGCAGATGATGGCGATCGACTCAGACGAAAATAGACGGGTGCTCCGAGTGCTGATGATCGCTCCGACCAGTTTTTTTGGAGACTACGGCTGCCATGTGCGGATCCTGGAGGAGGCATCTGCCCTGCAGAGACTGGGTCACCGAGTTACGATCGTCACCTATCGCAACGGCCGTGATGTGCCAGGGTTGGATATCCGCCGAACGTTGCCTATCCCATGGCGACAACAATATGAAGTCGGGTCGAGTAGACATAAAATTGGATTTGATGCTTTGCTTGGCCTGAAAACAGTGCAACTTCTGCTGCGAGAACGATTTGATGTGCTCCACGCCCACTTGCACGAAGGTGCGCTGATTGCGCTGGTGCTGGGAAAAATGTTCCGCCTGCCCGTCGTCTTTGACTTTCAGGGCAGCTTGACCGAAGAGATGATCGACCATCAATTTCTGCGGCGCTCCAGCACCCTCTACACACCGCTGCGAAAACTGGAAGAGTGGATCGACCGCAGCGTGGACATCACCTTGACCAGTTCAAAAAATGCTGAGCGTATTTTGGTGGAGTCCTTTGGCTGCACCGCTGCACGGATTCGGCCGCTGCCTGACTGTGTCGACGTCGAGACCTTTGCTCCCCTGCAGCCGGCGGAGCAGCCAGCCCGTTCTGCCGAACGCCTGCGGCTGGGAATTCCAGCCGCGGCTCCGGTGATCGTCTATCTGGGGTTGCTGGCACACTACCAGGGGACCGACCTGTTGCTGCAGGCGATGCAGCAGATTCGTTCTCTGCACCCAACCGTCTACCTGCTCCTGATGGGGTTTCCGGGTGTAGAACGGTACCAGCGGCTGGCCGGTGAACTGGGCGTCGCCGATCGCGTGATCTTGACCGGGCGGATTCCTTATCATCAGGCACCAGCTTATTTGAAACTGGGGGATCTGGCGGTTGCACCCAAGCTGAGTTTGACAGAAGGGGCAGGCAAGCTGCTCAACTACATGGCATTGGGGCTGCCGACCGTGGCGTTCGAGACCCCCGTGGCGCGCGAATACCTGGGCGAACAGGGCGTCTACGCAGAACGGGGCAGCGCCGCCAGCCTGGCCACAGCGCTGATCGCCCTGGTCGAGGACCCCGGTCGCCGGGCCGAGCTGGGGGCAAAGCTGCGCCAGCGGGCCAGCGACCACTATGACTGGAACCGAGCGGCCCGCATGATCGCCCAAATCTATCTGGATCTCCTGGATAACCCACCGGCTGGAACCCCCAAGTGGATTGTTCGTGACGAACCACATGAAAAGACCGTTTGAGAGCTGGGTATGAACCATTCCGACTCCAACCCGCCCCCCCACGCCAGCGGCCCTTTGCAGGCGCTGCATGTTTTGGGAGCGCGCGCATCCTTGTTGTTGAACTATCGCTTCCTGATCTACAACCTGGTGGTCCGCGATTTGAAATCGCGCTACCGCAACAGCGTGCTGGGCTTTTTGTGGAGCCTGCTGAACCCTTTGGGGATGATGGCAGTTTTTACGGTGATTTCGCTGGTTCTGTTTCGAGATCAAACCATCGAAAATTATCCGATTTTTTTGCTGAGCGGGATCCTGGCCTGGAACTATTTTTCAGCCAGCATGATGACTGGGACAAACAGCGTGGTGGCCAACGGCCATCTGATCAAAAAGGTGCATTTCCCCACAGAGGTCCTGCCGATCGCAACGATCCTGGCCAATCTGGTCAATTTTATCCTGGCCTTGTTGCTGTTGTTTGCGGCCATTTTGATCTTTCGGATCGATTTTAGCCCCTGGATCTGGTTGCTGCCGGCGGTCATTCTGATCCAGACGATGTTTACGCTGGGGATTGTCTTTTTTTTGAGCACGCTGCAGGTCTACTACCACGATACGTTGATCGTGATGGATGTGGTCATGCTGGCCTGGTTTTTTCTGACCCCGGTTTTTTATTCAGCCAACATGCTGCCGGTCTCTTATACCGTTGCAGGGTTCACCGTCGATATCCAGCGTCTGGTCTATATCTTGAACCCCATCGCATCGCTGGTCAATATGTACCGGGACCTGCTCTACTGGGGCTATCGCACGGACTTGGACTTTTTTTTGCGGACTTTTCTGACAAGTGTTGTTGTGTTGGTCGCTGGGTACTGGTTTTTTGTGCGCCACAGCGCCAATTTTAGCGAGGAGGTCTAAAGATGGTTGGGGCATCTCGGTATTCTTCGGCCCGCAGGTCGGGCATCAGCAAGCATATCGCCGTTTGGATTTTGTTGTGTGGGCTGGTAGGGGCCGGGCTTCCGGCGCGCGCCAGCGCAGATGTTGAAATTTTGAGTCGGTATCCCCTGCCTGCTGCCCCGTTCGACGTTGCTGTGGAGAGCAGCAGCCGGATCTGGTTCACGTTGCCTGACGCCAATGCCATCGGCTCTTTGGAGCTGACTGGGACGGAGCCGGTATACACGCAGTATCCACTGCCTACCCCTGACAGCGAGCCCTACCGCCTGGTTGTCGCTGCTGGCCAGGTCTGGTTTACCCAGCGGCAGGGAAATCGCATCGGGCGACTGACCATTGCAGACGGCTCGCTGGTCGAGTACCCGGTGCCGACCGCCGCCAGCCAGCCGACCGGGATCGATGTGGCCCCAGACGGGCGGGTCTGGTTCGCCGAAAGCGCCGGAAATCAGCTGGCCGTGTTGACGCCGGCCACCGGTACGATCGTCGAACGACCCACGGGAAGAACCAACACCCAGCTTGACCGGGTCAACGCACAATCGGCTGGGATCGTCTGGGTGACTGCCCCTGGGATCAACCTCCTCTTTGGCTATCGTCTGGCCAACGCAGATTTCATCAGCGTCAGCCTGGAGGATACGACAGGGGCTCCGGGGAGCCTGCGCGGCCTGGCGGTGAGCAACATCGGCGTTCCCTGGGTGTCGACCCGCAACATCGCCAAACTGGGCAGCTACTTGTATGGTACGCTGGCAATCTGGCTTTGGTACCGCTACAGCCCAACCACAGCAGACCTGGTCGACCTGGTGTGGGCCGATGTGGCGGGAGAGCCGGTCTTTTGGGGGGTGGATGCCGCCCGCAAGGAACTTGTTCAGATCGATGCCGAGACGCTCGGGGTGAGACACCGGATGCCCGTGGGGGGAAATGACAGCCAGCTGAGTGAGCTGGCGTTCGACCCCACAGGCGGTGTGGCCTGGGTTGCGGATTCAGGGACGTCGTCGCTTTACAGCTGGCAGGCCCCATATTCGCTCAAAACCTATCTGCCTGTGATCGATCGCTGACCGTGGATGCAGGCAATGCACGGCTGCCTGGGAGACGACAGATTGAATGGGGGGTCTGGCTGCTCCCTCCCCTGCTCTATCTTGGTCTGGTGACTGCCTATCTGTCCGTGATCCCGCTGGGAGAAAGTCCCGATGAGCCGGGCCATTGGCAGTGCGTGCAGCAGGTTGCCCTCTACAATCGTCTGCCGATCGTGGAACCGAAACCGCAGGGTCCATGGTGGGAGCCCAGCGCCATCTTGTCAGGGCGTATGTGCTACCACATGCCCCTCTACTATGTGCTGGCAGGTCTGGCCCAGAAACTGGCAAGCGCCACGACAGGGACGCCGCTGGCGGTGGAGTTCCCGGCCTACAACGAGGCCTTTGGGGAGACCGGCGTGATGTTTCTTCATCCGGCCAGAACAGCGTTCTGGCCGCTGGCTGAACCGGCTTCCGTGCTGGCTGCGCGCTGGATCTCGGTCCTGGGTGGGCTGGCAGTGGTCGGGGCAACCATGGGGATTGCCTATTCTTTGTGGGCAAAGTCTGCACTGGCAGCGGTGGTAGCAGGCCTCTGGGTGGCGGGTTGGCCGCAGTTTCTGTTTTTGAGCCGTGCCATCAGCAACGACAGCCTGGCTACAGCGTTGGCGGTTGGCGTGTTGGCGTGGTTGGTGTGTGACAGTCGGCCCCAGCGGTTTGTCGGACTCGCTCTGCTCTCGGCGCTGGCGGTGCTGACCAAGGTGACCATGCTGTTTGTGGTGGTTGTGGTGGCTGCCGGCTGGCTGCTCGAACTGTGGAAAACCTCGGGGCAGCGCCGTGCCCTGTGGCGATCGGCGCTCCCGATGCTGGGAATCTGGGGTGGAACTCTGCTGTTGGTGCAGTGGACGCCGGTGCTGCGCGACCATTTTGGATCGAGCACCCGTTCGTTCAGCGTGCTCCACGAGCGCATATTTCTGCTAGAATATTGGATAGAGGTACTGCGTCTGACCTTGAGCTCGGGGTGGGCGCGCTTTGGGTGGATGAACGTGGCAGCCCCGGATTGGCAGGCGTATCTGTGGTGGAGCGTTGTCGGTCTGTTGGCTTTGGGGGGAAGTGTGGTCTGGTGGCATCAGAAGCTGCCACGACGGACCCTGTTGGCGCTGCTGGTGCTGCTGTGGGTGGCGGGCAACCTGGCGACCTACCTGCGCATCAACCTGGCTGTGCCCCAGCCACAATTCCGATTTTTGATGAGTTTGCTGCCGATCGCCGGCGCGCTGGTGGCTGGCGGGCTTCTTCAGAAGCCCTGGCCCCGCGGCGTTCAGCCTGTTTGGCTGGTGGCATTCCTGGTGGGCGGGGCGATCGGGGTCAATCTGGCCTTGCTCGGACAGCTGGTGTTGCCCAAATACTGGGGAATCCCCTGACGCCGCGCAGGAAAAAGCCTGGTGGCCTGGAAAGCGCGCCAGCCGGCGTGGGGTGTGTGAAACTGGAGGAAAGACAATGTTTGGGATCCACAAGAGTCGGCTGTCCGCCTGGCGCATGGCGTTGGGCGGAGTGTTCGCCTGGGTGGGGGTGATGGGGACACCGCTCTTGGTTTCGGCGGCGGTGGACAGCTGCACGGCTGCGCAGCTGGAGGCGACGTTTCTGCCGTTGGTCCCTGCCAGCGAACCTGCCCCCAACTGCCGGTACGGCGCTTCGGCCTCCGCTGCCGGCGCCGAGGCTGTGGCCGATCTGCAGATCGGATGGGTGGTGTCGTTCGGCGCCGCTGAACCTGCCTGGCTGCCGGCGGGTGTGGCACATACCCCGATGATCCGTCTGCACCAACTGCGCGATACATCGGGCCAGCGGCTGGACGCCTATACTGCCAGCCCAGCGTTGACAGAAGAGGCGCTGGGCAGCCTGATCGCCGCTGCCCCCGGCGCAGTCTGGATTGTGGGCAACGAAGTCGACCGTCTGAGCTGGCAGGATGACCTGATGCCAGAGATCTACGCGGTCGCCTACCACGACGCGTATCACTTTATCAAACAACAAGACCCGACGGCACAGGTCGCTGTCTCGGGTTTGGTGATGGTCTCCCCCGGACGCCTGCAGTACCTCGACAAAGTTCTCGACGCCTACCGGCAACGATATGGCAGCCCGATGCCGGTCGATGTCTGGACCTTTCATGCCTACATTTTTCCGGAACGGAACGAAGAATACTACTATCTAGACCCAGAGACCGGAGAGTGGGTTTTGGACGAAGAGAGCGGCAAAGCTGTCTTTGCTGGGATTGCCAATGGGACGGACCCGGCACTGGCCCTCCAAAAGCCGTACTGGAAACGCCCGCTGCAGGAGCAGCGGACGCTCTGCGAGCGCTCCGACTATTACTGCATCTACGAGCACGACCAGGTCGATCTGCTGGCGCAACAGGTGGTCGCGATGCGTGGCTGGATGAAAGCCAACGGCTACCAGAGAACGCCGCTGCTCTTGACGGAGTGGTCGCTGCTGTACCAGTACATGCTGCTGCCGGATGGAACGTGTGCCGTCCAGGACGAGCAGGGAAACTGTTTTACACCAGAGCGGGTGACACAGTTTCTGCGCAACTCGGTGGCCTATCTGGAAACTGCTGCCGACAGCGCCTTGGGGTACCCCCTTGACAACAGCCGCCTGGTTCAACAGTGGGCCTGGTTTACCCTGGACGCGCTCGGCGAAGGTGTCTTTACGGTGGGAAATCCCAGTTTGATGGTCGACCCCGTCACCGGGGAGCTGACGCAGATGGGGGTGGAGTATCGTACCCAGATCGCCCAGCGCCCTGTCCAGCCCAATCTGGTGATCGACCGGGTTCGGGCCACCACCACGGCGATCGACCCTCTGACCGGCACCGCTGCCGCACAGCTCAGGGCCCGTGTGCGCAACAACGGCAACACCCCGACGAAGCAGCCGTTCGAGGTGACTTTTTTCCGAGAGGGGGAGCCCCCGCAGGAGATCGGGCGTGCGACCGTCGCTGCAGGGTTGGAGGGATGTGCGGTTACGGAGGCTGTCGTGGAGGTGCTTTGGGAAGATCTTGCCCCTGGCGCCCATTTGTTTTCGGCGGTAGCCGATCTGGAGAACGTTGTGGGGTCCGGGGATCTGGCGTCGCGGGTCGCACGTTCGGCGGTGTTGGTGGACCCGGACATATTTTTCCTGCCCCTGCTGCAGCGTTGAGCGCTGCCCGGCAATTGCCCTTCCGCCAGAGCAGCGATGCTGAACGGTGCGCGGGCTGTGGTAGGATGCGTTCATCGCCTGTGCCTTGTTGGCGGTGGTTGTTGGAGAGAAGGAGTCTCACATGTTGACATCTTGTTTTCGTCTGCCCCTGATTGCGAGGGGGACCTTTGCAGCCCTGCTGTTTCTGGCGCTGTTGGGTCTGCCAGCACGGGCCGCCAGCGACGGGCCTGCAGAGCCCCTCTGCCGTTTTGGGGTCAACCACCATGCGGGGGTGGCGCTGAATTCGCTGCCGCTCGGCGCGTTGAACGCCGGCTATTTTATCGATTATCTGGCGGATACAGCGGACAGTCCCCCTGGCATGCAGCAGCTGCGGATGGTTCGCTTCAACCAGCCGAACAAAGCAAGCACCGACTATACGACGACCCCCTCGTTGGCAGCTGTGGCAGCCCTTGCCGAGGCCCATCCTGGCGAAATCTGGCTGGCCGGCAACGAGCCAGACCGCACGATCTATCAGGACGATATGACGCCGGCCGCCTATGCCCGCGCCTACCATGATCTGTACCAGGCGGTCAAAGGGGCTGATCCGACCGCAGTGGTGGTGGCGGGCAATATTGTCCAGGCCAGCCCGCTGCGCATGCAGTACCTGGATCTGGTGCTGGCTGCCTACCGTGCCCGTTACGGCAGTGCGATGCCGGTCGATGGGTGGGGGATCCATACGTTTGTGCTCAACGAACAACTGGGCCAGTGGGGGGCAGAAATTCCGCGCGGGGTGTCTGCTACGGAAGGATGGGTGCTGCGCACAGCTGACAACACCGATTTTGGCCGGTTTGTCGAGCAGATCACAGGCTTTCGACAGTGGATGGCCGCCAATGGTTATCGCAATCGCCCGCTGTACGTCACAGAACATGGGGTATTGATGCCGGATGGCTATGGGTTTGGTCCGTTTTCACCGGCAGAGGTGAGCGCCTACATGACAAAGACCTTCAGCTATCTGCTCGAGACCGTCGACGTCAACTGGGGCTATCCTGCCGACAACCAGCGGCTGGTCCAGCACGTCTCCTGGTACAGTGTCAACGACAAGTTCAACCCGGCCACCTGGAGCGGGTTCAACGGCTACCTGTTTGACCCGGGGTTGGGCAACCAACGCTCGCCGATGGGGGATGCCTACGCTCACTTTACAGCCCAGATGGTCAGCCAGACTGACCTGCTGGCCGCCGAGCTGAATTTTACCCCGGCAATTCCGCTGACTGGGACACTCCCCATCACAGTGACTGTCCAGGCGGTGGTTGGCAACAGCGGCAACACGGTTTCTAAAAAGGCGTTCAGCCTGCGTCTCTACCAGGGGGACCCTGCAAACGGCGGACAGCTTTTGGAGGGCGCTCTTTACACCGGCACGTTGGCCGGCTGCGGTCAGACTCGAACCTATACCTACACCTGGCGGAATGTGACTCCAGGCAAGTATGACCTCTATGCTGTGGTCGGTGCCGGAGCGGGGGTGACCGATGTGCAGCCTGCCAACAACCAGCTGCAGAAAACCTTGCGCTTTGCCGAGAAGCTGCTTTTTTTGCCGATCCTCGGGCGACAGTAAAGGCTGTAGAAGGCGAGAACAGATGGGGACACAGGGCCAGGAGAAGACTGAGGGTGCATGAACACAGGGATGTCGTGGACAGGCTGTAAAAAGCCGTTGATCGATGTGGTGGATGTCTGCAAACGGTTTCGTTTGCAGCGAGAAAAACAGCGTTCGATCCAGGACGCCTTTATTCACTTCTGGCGCAGAAGTCAATCTGCTCCCGAGTATTTCTGGCCCCTGCGCAACCTGTCTCTGCGTGTTTGTGCTGGGGACAGCATCGGTGTGCTGGGCCAGAACGGTTCTGGCAAGAGCACGCTGCTCAAAGTGATCACCGGCGTTTTGCCTCCGACCTCGGGGCGGGTCGAAATTCATGGGCGGGTGGCTTCTCTGCTCGAACTGGGGGCTGGGTTTCACCCCGATCTGACCGGGCGAGAAAATGTCTTTTTGAACGGTTCGATCTATGGAATGGACAGCGCGACGATTCGGCGCAGGCTGGATCAGATTGTCGACTTTGCCGAGATCGGTGATTTTATCGACACCCCGGTCAAGCACTACTCCTCGGGCATGTACGTGCGTCTGGGCTTTTCGGTCGCCGTCCATACTGTGCCCGAAGTGCTGATCGTCGACGAAGTGCTCACAGTCGGTGACCAGATCTTTCAACAAAAGTGCATGCAGCGGATCCACGAGATGAAAGCCGCTGGGGTTGCCATCATTTTGGTCTCACACAATCTGGAAGATATCCGGCGGCTGTGCGACCATGCGATCTGGCTGCAGAACGGGGATGTGCGTGCCGCTGGCCCGGCTGCCGAGATCGTGGACGACTATCTGGCCTACACCAATGAGCTCTATTACACCAGGCGCCGTGCCGAACAGGCGGCCGAGAACGACCCGGTGGCAGAAGAAACCACGACTGACACCCGGCGTTGGGGGACGCATCAGGCTGAGATTGTGCAGGTCGAACTTTGCAACGGTCAGGGCCAGCCCGCCGACCGGTTCCACCAGGGCGATCTGCTGTCGGTGCGCATGCACTATGTCGCCCACGAACGGCTGGTGCAGCCCCGCTTCGGTCTGGCGATTTATCGGCAGGATGGCGCACATGTCAACGGGCCCAATTCGGTGGGCGAAGGATATCACCTGGAGGCCATTGAAGGCAGCGGGTGGATGGAATACAAAATCGAAGCGCTGCCGCTCAACGCAGGACGCTACGAACTGACGGCAGCCATCTACGACCGAACTGCATCGGTTGCGATCGATCATCACCACCGAATGTACAGCTTTGAAATCGTGCGTCCGCGAGGCTGGAGCGAAGAGGGTGTGGTGCATATCCCGGCTACCTGGCAGCACACCGCAGCCGTCGATCTCAGCGACGCCGTGCAGCCAAACCCATGAGTCCTGTGCAGGCACCGCCCGCAGCGATCGCACTCTTCTTGCTGGCAACGGCGCTGTTGTGGGGGGGGGCACTGTGGGGGGGCGTCCCTTGGCTGGGTGGAGGACGGGTGCAGGACTGGCCATTGCGTCTTTTTCTGGCCACGACAGGGACGGTCATTGTGGTGGGCTGGGCGGCCACGACGCTGGCCTTGGTGGGGCTCTACAGCCTGGCCAGTTTGGCTGTTGTGCTGCTTGGGTGTGCCGGCCTGCTGGGGTGGGCAGCGAAGGTGCACCCCCCAGCAGGCCGCTGCAGCCGTGGCGGCTGGCACGAGGTCGCCCTGGCGGCTCTGATGGTGCTGGGGGCTTTCTTCTACTTGCGGCCGCACGAATATCTGCTGGGTGGAAGCGATGCGGGCAGCTACATCAACACTGCCGCAGCGACTGCGCGCACCGGTACCTATCTCCAACGCAACGAGTGGAATCGTTTTTTGGCCAGCCATGCTGCGGTGACACTGCGGCAACAGCCCGACCAGCTGCTGCCCCGCCATTTGCAGCTGGTCGGCTGGTATTTTGACGACACAGACCCAGCTTTGGTTCGCCCGCAGTTTTTTCCGTTTCATCCGGTGTTGCTCAGCGTGGCCATGGGGGTAGGCGGAGTTGCCGCCGGCTTCTGGGTGGTTCCAGCGGTGGCAGTGTTGGGGCTGGCAGCGCTCTATTTCTTGGCGCGCCAGCTGTTTGGCCGATCGGTCGCGCTGACAGCGACTGCGCTGCTGACGCTGACCAGCACTCAGATTTTCTTTGGGCGTTATCCGACCACCGAACCGCTCACGATGTTGTTGTTGTTGACCAGCTTTCTGGCGTTGCAGGTCGTTTGGGACGAGGATCGGCAGGCTGCGCCGGGCTGGGGCGTGCTCGGCGGTGCGGCACTCGGTGCTGCCTTGCTGACGCGCATCGACCTGCCTATAGTGTTGGGCGCGGTGGGGGGGGTGTTGGTGTTGCGCGGCTGGCAGGGACGCTGGTCGCCGGCCTGGGGGGCACTGGCCTGGACCCTGGCGATTTTTGTCCTCCAACTGCTCTGGGTGGTCTGGGCCTTTACCTGGCCCTACTTTTGGAACACCTACGCGTCGGCCTTTGGGCTGGTGCGCCGGGCTCCCTGGCTGGTCGGGGGGCTGGTCGGCGTCGGCGTGGTCAGCCTGGCTGTCGCCTTTTTGGGGGGACCCCAGCGGCTGCACAGAGTCCTGGAACGATGCCAGAGGTCAGCGTCGGTGCGTTGGAGCCTGGCTGCTCTGATCGTGCTGCTCAGCCTGTACGCCTATTTCTTGCGCCCGCTGCTTGAACCGGCGCGCCTGTCGGTCTCCTGGCCCGCAGGGAATTCTTTCCCGATTCTCAACGGTCAGAACTGGGTGCGGCTGGGGTGGTATCTGACCCCGCTGGGGCTGGGGCTGGCCACCGGCGGCCTTGCCATGCTGGTGCTCCGCGAGCAGCTGACACGTCTGGCGCTGGTGCTTGGGATCGGCGTTGCCACGACCCTGCTGTATGTCTACAATATCCTGAACACCCCCTATCATATCTACACAATGCGCCGTTACGTGCCGGTTGTGATCCCGATGCTCTGGATCTTTGCCGCCTATCTGTTGGTGAACCTCTCCGCCCAGCGCAGACCGGCTCTGGCAGCGGCCCTGCGTTGGGGAGGGATCCTGTTGTTGGCAGGGGGACTGCTCTATCAGGCCCGGTACGTGCTGCCCGCGAGCGATTACGCCGGTGCCTGGCCACAGCTCCAGCAGCTGCAGCAGCTGCTCGACCCGCAGGCGGTCGTGGTGATCGCCGAGCCGGCCGAGGCGCTTTTTGCGGACGCCTTCGGGGCCCCGCTGGGGTCGATCTTTGGCCACCCGGTTGTGACGGTGCGCAGCTCCGCAGCAGACGATGCGAGCCTGCAAGGCCAGACCGTTGAGTTTTTGGAAGAACTGTTGGCTTTTGCCATGTCGCAAGGGCGCCCGCTGCAGTTGCTGGCGGTCGAGCCGATCCCGCCGCTGGTGCGCGAGCAGCTGGAACTGCTGCCGGCGGCCAGCTTTGCCTTCACAACCCAGATGTTGATGAATACCTTCACCGAGTTTCCTGCGGTGACCCAGAGAGTCCACTATGGCATCGAACTCTATGATGTGGTGGCACCGGGCACCGGAGAGGCGCGCCAGAGAAGGGTAGAGGTCGATGTCGGTGCGCTGGATGCTGCCTATCTGGACGACGGCTTTTATGCCAAGGAGTACATCCCGGGAGCGCCGACGATGCGGTGGACCCAAGGGACCGCTGCGCTGACCTTGCCGCTGCCCCGGCAGACGCCTGCAGCTCGACAAGCAGTGCTCGAGGTGCGTGCTATGATCTACCGGCCCGCAGCGGTCGATCCAGCCCCGGTCTGGGTCACTCTCGACGGCGAGCCGATAGGTCATTTTGTCCCGAACGAAGTGTGGAATATCTTTGCCTTTGTCGTCCCCGACGCTATAATTTCGGCAACAGACAGCGTGAAGATTCGTTTCACAACCGACCCGTTTGTTCCTGCCGAGTTGGGTGTCAACAACGACGCTCGGCAGCTGGGGTTTTTGTTGGATTGGGTTCACTGGACGCCGGCCCCGCCGTAGAGATGGGCAGGCTTGAACTGGGAAGGAAGAACAAGATGTTGGACAAAATTCGCGCACGGGTGTCGGGGTGGCGATCGGCCCGTTCCTCCCCCAATCTGCAGCTACGTGCGTTGCAGGCCCAGGTCGCGCGCTATGATGTGACGCCGATTGCCGGCCATTTCGATGTGCATTGGCTCGAGCCGGTGGAAAGCGCCCCGGTCTGGATGTCGCGAGCCGAGCGGCTGCTGATGTTCACGCTGGCTTTTACGCTGCGCCCGCAGCACTACCTGGAGATTGGTACCTTTCAAGGCGGCTCTGCCCTGGTCGTGGCCAGCGCGCTGGACGCGCTGCAAAGCCCTGGACGGATGTATCTGGTCGACCCCGAACCCAAAATTTCTGCTGAAAACTGGCAGCGGCTCGCGCATCGGGCCGAACGGTTTGAAGGGTATTCGCCGGCGATTTTGCAGGATGTGGCGGCGCGCGCTGGAGCCCCTTTTGACCTGGTGCTGATCGACGGCGACCACACCTATGCTGGAGCCAGACGGGATGCGGTCGGGGTTCTGCCCTTCGTGGCTCGGGGAGGGTATGTTCTGTTCCACGACAGTTTTTTCCCGGAAGTGCGTCAGGCGATCGACGAATGGATCGACGAACATCCGGGCCGTCTGGTCGATTTTGGCTTGATGACGCGCGAAATTACAGTCCAACAGAGCGAGGATGGCCGCCGTTTGGAGTGGGGGGGGCTGCGGCTGGTCTATGTGGTCTGAGTCGATGTGCCGCTGGGCGTCCAGAAGTGATACAATAAAAAGGAGAAGAATTGCAATGGCGGCAACAAGGAGATCGGTGCGGATGAAAACAATCGTGGCGTTGGTGTCGATCGGGGTGTTGGCGTTGACCCTTCTGTCGCTCTCCAGCAGTTGGATCACTGCCGACGAATTGAGTCGGACCCTGTACGTAGATAGCGCCCTGGGCAGTGACAGCAGCAACTCCTGTCTGTCGTCTGCCAACCCGTGCCAGACCCTGCAGCAGGCTGTCAACCAGGCGCAGAGCGGCGACGTACTGCTGGTGGCGGCGGGCACCTACAGCTACCGCGGAACAGACAACCCGTGTGACCGCTACCTCAGCCGCACGCAGGCTGTGGTTTGCATCATCAACAAGCATTTGACGTTGCGGGGCGGCTATGCCAGCGGCAACTGGTCGGCGGCCAACCCTGCGGCCAACCCTACGGTGATCGACGGGGAGAACCGTGTCCACGGCGTCTATCTGCTGAGTTCTGACCCCAACAAACCCTCGGAAGCCAGCATCGACATGCAGGGGTTTACTGTGCGGCACGGCTATGTGGAGGGGGCCACCTCCGGGGATGACATGCAGACCTTTGCTTTCGGCGGTGGGATGCTGACCGACTACGCTGGGGTCAAGCTCTCTGATCTGATCTTTGAAGAAAATGTTGCGCGCGGCGGCAGCACAGCCCAGAGTTACGGGGGGACTGGCTCGGGGGGCGGCCTGGCGATCCGACAGGCGCCGGAGACTGTACAGCTGGAAAACCTGGTGTTCCGCAACAACCAGGCGTTGGGGGGAGCGGGCAGTGTACGCGGCGGCTTTGGCATCGGCGGGGGGCTCTACATCTATCATGCGACGGTGGAGGGCAACGGGCTGGCTTTTTACGAAAACAGGGCGCAGGGTGGCAATGGTGCCGGTGCAGGCCGTTACAACGGTGAGACCGCAGATGGCTTTGGGGGAGCAGCGACCGTCATGATCGGCAGCAACGTGACCTTGGCCGATGTCGTCGCCGAAGGCAACCGGGCGATCGGCGGCAACGCCGGCGACGAGGCGGGCGGCGGATTCGGCGGCGCATTCAAAACTGAGGGGATGCCCTGGCTGTCCGGAGAGGCGACCACGTTCCGCCTGAGCGATGCCAGGCTGACCGGCAACATTGTCCAGGGAGGGGACGGCCCGCGCGGCGGAATTTCAGCTGGCGGCGGGGTTGAGACCTTCCACACAGAAATTGAAATTCATCGCTCTTTCTTTGTCGGCAACCAGTCGTTGGGGGGCAATGGCACCGTGAAGCAAGGGCCGGCCGGCGGCGGCGCAATCTATCTGCAGAACATTTTCGACGGCAGCAGCAAGGGGCTGATCAACAACTGCGTGATCGTGGGCAACGAGGTGCGTTCGGGCAGCGGCCCGGCGGTCGGCGGCGGCGGCGGTGGAATCTGGCTGCAGGGGATCGAAGCGACAGTCACCCACAACACGATCGTCGACAACCAGATGGCCACCCGCCCGCTGCAGGGGGCGGCGGTGCTGGTCATGAGCGACGGTGTCTCGTCTGGGGCAAAACCTGCAACACTGCGCTACAACATTCTGGCCGAACACGCCGAAAGCGGTGTCAGCGCGCTGCATGTGAAGCCTGACAACACCGCCAACCTGGCCCACAACCTCTTCTTTGCCAACAGCGAAAATACCAACACGTCGCAGGTCGGTACGATCAGCGGCATGGCGACCTCCCTCGTCGCGAATCCGTTCTTCGAGGGCGAATCGGCGGTGTTGGCAGAGCGTTCCTGGCGAATTGCTGCAGCCTCGCCCGCAGTCAATGGCGCGCTGGGCAGCACAGAAACGGTGGACGTCGAGTCCGGCCCGCGGCAGTCTGTGCCCGACATCGGTGCCTACGAGTCGCTGCCTTTCTCGGTGCGGGTGGCACCGGTCGCTTCTCAGTCGCTGCAGGTGTTCTGGGGAGCACAGCAAGGAGTGGATCACTATCTTGTGACGCTGAACTGCCCGGCGTCGGCAAATGCACCCAATGAAATCAGCTGTGATTCGCCGACAGAATACCCTGGTGACACCGCCGGGTTGCTGCTGACCGGGCTCACCAACGACAACAACTATGGGGTCGATGTCTCTGGCCATGATGCGAGCGGCACCCAAGTGCTGGCCGATGTCGGGGATGCGACGACGACCGATCGCCTGGTCTTTATGCCGATGCTGGAGCGCTGACTCCGAAGATCCCTTCGCCTGTGGTAGAATCAACAGCTATGGAGTGCAGCATTGTTGTGCCAGTATGGAACGGCGGAGATGTGCTTGCAGAGTGTCTGCAAGCACTGTCAGCCTGTACAGAGGGCCACCGCTGCGAGATCCTCTGTGTCGACAACGCCTCGACCGACGGCAGCGGCGCGTTGATCCGGGCCCAGTTTCCAACGGTCGAGTGCCTGACCCAGCCAGTCAACCTCGGCTTTGCGGGCGGTGTCAACGTCGGGCTGGCGCGGGCGCGCGGAGAGGTGCTCGTGTTGTTGAACCAAGATTGCATCGTGAGGGCTGGGTGGCTGGATGCGCTGCTGGAGACCCTGCGGGCCAGAGCTGACTGTGGAATCGTCGGCGCTGTGATCGAAGATGCAGATGGGGCGATCGACCACGCGGGTGCGACCATCACCCGGCCGTTGGCATACGGCCAACATCTGCGGACCGTGCCCGAGCAGGACCTTGCGGTCGACTATGTGACCGGGGCGATCTTTGCGATGCGGCGTGCGCTTTGGGAGCAGCTGGGGGGATTCGACGACGATTTCTACCCGGCGTACTACGAGGAGAGCGACTACTGCCACCGTGCGCGTCGCCAGGGGGTCACGACCTATCTTTCTGTTGCTGCGCGCGGGCGCCATCTTTTCAGCAGCCGTGCCTGGCAGCGAGATCCACTGCGCCACCAGGCGGACCAGCACCAGTCGCGCTATCGATTTGTCTGCAAACAATTTACAGACGTTGAACTGCTGGAGTTTCTGTCTGCCGAGCGTGCGGCTGCGGCGGCGGATCCTTTCTTTCATTCTATCCTGGGGCGTGCCCTGGCTGCGGTCTGGACCAGACAAAATCTGGCCGCAATTTTGGCCCGGCGGGTGCAGGATGGTGCTCCGCCGGTGGCATCGGCGACCCAGCGGGCGTTGTGGGTCGGATTTGCTGCGCTGTACCAGGCTGCTCTGGAGCGGGGAGAGGAGCTGGCATTGCCCCAGCCAGGGGCTGCGACGGCTGCAGCGCGGTTTGAAGAATGGCAGGTTCAGAGTACGGAAGTACACCGCCAGCTGCAGCAGCATCGTGCCGAGCTTGCTGCGCTGCGCGACACCTTCTCTGAAACGTACGGAGGCTATCCATGGCTGCGATCACAAGGCAAAACTCCTCGTTCGCTGCGCAGCCTGCTGCGCCATCTGTGGGCAGTTTTGTCGGGAGAAGAGCATGCCCGGTGGGCGTATTTTCAGCTGCTGCGGCTGGAACAACACGAACAATCTCTGCACTGGCTTGACCATCGCATGAACCTGCTGGAAAATCAGCTGACGCTGCAAGAATATCGCCGGCGCCTCTCCGATCTGCTGCTGGTCTATGCCCAACGTTGAACACACGTTCTCGGTGGTTGTCAACACGACCGACCGGGCTGCTTCTCTGCACACCTTGCTGCGCGCGTTGGAGCACCAGTCCTACCCTCACTTTGAAGTGGTGGTGGTGGTCGGGCCGACGCGCGACAACACAGCGGCAGTGCTGGCGCAGTATGGGGGGCGTGTGCGGGTGCTTCAGTGTCCGGTCGCCAATTTGAGCGTCTCGCGCAACCTTGGGTTGCAGGCCGCTCTGGGGGAGATCGTGGCGTACATCGACGACGATGCCGTGCCAGCGCGCAACTGGTTGTTGCAGCTGAATCGTCTGTTCGCCGACCCGGGGGTGGCTGCCAGCGGGGGGGCCGTCTATCTGGTGCATCCCAACCATGCCGCTGTGCAGCATAAAATCGGGATCATCTCTGCACTGGCAGAACAGTACGATGTGCGCCAGGATCTGCTGGACAAATTGCCCCCTGACGGGGCTGGACGTCTCTGGACGCTGCGGATGATGGGCGCCAATATGGCCTATCGGCGCCAGCCATTGCTGGCGGTCGGTGGCTTTGACGAGTTTTATGAGTGGGTCTACGACGACAGCGACCTGGCGGTGCGGCTGGCTGCTGCCGGCTATTTTGTCCAGCCAGCGATGGAGGCCTGCGTCTATCATGTGCCGGCGTCCAGCCGCAACCGGGTCGCCTACACAAACCACGGGCGCTGGTGGATCCAGACCAAGGCAGCTGTCTATTTTGCGATCCGGAACGGCCGGGCAGCAGGCGTGCCCTGGAAAGCCATCTTGCAAAGGGTCGGCTATTTTGTACATGGCCACTGGCTCTGGCATCTCAACCTGTTTCAGCACAGCCAGGTGAGCTTCTGGCAGCTGCTGTTGATGAACGCTCGTGAGATCAAAGCCTGCTCGCTGGGGGCCTGGGCGGCGCTGCTGCATCCTGCCGCGCTGCTCTCCCGCCCTGCTGCGCAGCCGGCAGAAAGAGAACCCGCTGTGCATTTTTTTCTTGGGGAAACGCCGGGCACGACGCCGACCGTAGATCCGGTCAGCGGACGCCAACCAGCGGTTGTGCTGGACGAGCCGCCGCTGCGTGTTGCGCTGCTCAGCCATCGCTATCCCCCCGACCACTATGAAGGTGTCGGCCGCCACACCAATTTGATGGCCAAGGGGCTGTTTGAGCTTGGCCATACGGTCCATGTGCTCACCCACGGCAAGCAGTCAGGCGTCAGTTACTACGACGGTGCCTATGTCCATCGTGTCCCGTATCGTCTGGACCGCTATCTGCACCTGCGCCATCTGTACAAGGTGCACCATTTGCTGAACTACAGCCATGCTGTCTTTGAACGGCTGCAGCGTCTGCTTTTGAACGACGATATTCAGCTGGCGGATACCCCGGTCTGGCAGGTAGATGGCTTTGTGACGGCCGTTTCAGGCCTCCTGCCGGTGGTGGTCCGCCCTCAGACCGCACAGCGCCAGATCGGGCAGATCGAGCGCGATCTGGACGACGATACCCGGCTGGTTGGAGAAATGGAGGAGACACTGCTGCGCCAGGCTGATTTTATTGCGGCCAATTCGGAAGCCACCACGCGCGCGCTGCAGAGTGTCTATGGCCTTGCTGCCGGGAGCGCGCCTCTCCGGGTGATCCCCCATGGGATCGAACCGGTCAGCGAGACGGAGACGCGCCCCTTTCTTCTGGCCGCCCCGCCTCCGACGCTCAGCGTGCTCTATGTCGGGCGGCTCGAAAAGCGCAAAGGGATTCTGGATCTGTTCGCCGCGATCGCTGCGGTCCGCCGGCAGGTGGCAAATGTGCGTTTCGTGGTGGCCGGCGCAGACAACAGCGGGTCGGATGGGTTTCGCCGCAAGACGGGGATGGACTACCCGGCTTATTTTGCCAGAACCTATCCTGAGTGTGTGGCGCAGGTGACATTTCTGGGCGCGGTCAGCGAAGAAAAACTTCGATCGCTTTATCAGAGCTGCGATCTCTTTGTCGCCCCCTCTGTCTACGAGTCGTTTGGCCTGATCTACCTGGAGGCGATGAACTATGCCAAACCAGTGATCGGCTGCCGGGCCGGGGGAATTCCAGAAGTGGTCGAAGAGGGGGTTTGTGGCCGTCTGGTGGATCCCCAGAGCCCAGAACAGCTGGCGGAGGCGTTGGTCGCCTTGCTGAGGTCGCCCACCCTTCTCTACGAATACGGGGTCGCAGGGCGGCAGCGTCTGCTCGAACGCTTTACCCACCTTCATATGGCGCGCGGATTTGTACAGATCTATCGGCAGGTGCTTGCTCGTCAAGCGACAACGGCCGGATGACTGGGGCGACGAGCCATTGCGGACAAGCGAGACAGGCTGTTTGGAAAACGATACAATTTGGTGGACTGCTTATGAAACGCCCGATGACCGTAGCGGATATTTTGAATTCAGTGGAATTTGAGCTGATCCAGCACACGCTGTCGCAAGGGGATGTGGCCAGCGGCATCCAGCAGCTGCGCACCTATCAGGCCAAGGCGCGCAGCGAACTGTTCGGACAAGATCGGCTGCCCGCCTTGGGAGAGGTAGCTGACGTTCAGTTTCATGCCAACGAAATGGCTGCCACCTTGCTGCAGGTGATGCACCTGCGTCTGGAGGCAATGCACCAGGAACTTCAGCAGGCGACCTTTCTCAAACAACATCGGTGGATGGACCCGCCACCTTCCGAAATGGGAGAGGAATCGCTTCGCAGCCAAAGCGTCGCTGGCTGGCCTGTGCAGATGGCCCCCCAGAACCTTGCGACCAGCGACAGCCTCGACAACGCACTGGATGCGCTGCAAAAGCACCCTGTCACGGAGATCGGCATGGAGGTCCAGCGAAGCCAGATCCCTGTATTCGGGGGGGTGGTGAACTGGTTGCGTCGGGTGCTGCACGAACTGGTGCTTTTTTACGTAAACCGAGCAGTCCGCCAGCAGGCAGAGAGCCATCAGCTCTACGGAGCCCTGTTGCAGCAGCTGGCCGCCGCCCAACAAGCGCAGGCAGCTGAAATCGCCGCCCTGCGGGCGCAGCTGCAAGAGCTGACTTCCCGGGGCAGCCTGCCGGCTGGGGATCTGCCGGAGTAGAGCCATGCGTGTGCTCCATGTCACCCAGCGCTATCTGCCGGCGATTGGCGGCTCTGAACTGCATCTGGCTGAACTTTCCACCCGGCTGGTCGCAGACGGCCATCAGGTCACCGTAGTGACCACAGATGCGCTGGATTTTGAGCTTTTTTGGAACCCGCGTGCGCGGCGGGTGGCTCAGCCAGAGTCCTGGATCCAGGGGGTGCGTGTGCTGCGCTTTCCGGTGCGCCACCTGCCGATCTCTTCGCTCAGCTATCCGGCGCTGCGCCGGTTGATCTGGTTGTTGGCCTCTGCCCGGTCAATACCGCTCGCCTGGCTGCAGCGGATCGCCCGGCTGACCCCCTGGGTGCCAGATCTGCAGGTCTGGCTGGATCGGACCGGCGAGCGATTTGATCTGGTGGCTGCCATGACGATTGTGTTCGAGCCGCTGGTTGCGGCGGCGCAGCGCTATGCGCGCCGCTCTGCAACCCCTTTTGTGGTCTATCCGCTGACCCATCTGGGCACCGGCAATGTGGCTGGGAGCGATCCCAACAGCCGTTTTTATACGATGCGCCACCAGAGGGATCTGGTGCTCCACAGCGACTTTTTGATTGCCAACAGCCCAGATGAGAGTGCATTTTACCGGGCGCAGGGCATGGCTGCGGAGCGGATGGCTGCGGTGGGACCTGGTATCGAGCCGGAAGATCTGCGCGGCGGCGACGGGGGGCGGCTGCGCAGCCGCTGCGGGCTGCAGGGGGCTGTGGTAGGTGTGCTCTCTGCCCTCTCTTACGACAAAGGGGTTGTCCATGTAGTGGAGGCAGTACGTCTGCTCTGGCAGGCAGGCGTAGCGGTGGAGTTGGTCCTGGCGGGTGTGGTTTTGGCGCCTTTCCAACGGTATCTGGAAAGGTTGCCGGCAGGAGATCGGCGCCGTCTGACGGTGTTGGGCCCGGTCGACCACCAGACCAAGCTTGATTTTCTGGATGCCATCGATGTACTGGCGTTGCCCTCGCGCACCGATTCGTTCGGCATTGTCTATCTGGAGGCCTGGAGCTATGGCAAGCCGGTAGTCGGTGCCCAGGCGTGGGGGGTTCGGTCGGTGATCGACGACGGCCAGAATGGTCTGTTGGTTCCCTTTGGAGAGGTTTCTGTGCTGGCTGCTGTGCTGCGCAGGCTGCTCGAAGACCCTGATCTGCGTCAGCGGCTGGGCGAGCATGGCCGGCGCACCGTGTTCAGCATGCACACCTGGGCCCACAAATACCCGCGCGTGCTTGAAATCTACCGCCAGCTGGCGAACACAAAAGAAGAAGCTGTATGAAAGTTCTCCACCTGGTGCATCAGTATCTGCCTGAGTCTGTCGGGGGCACCGAACTCTACACAGAGGCTTTGGCCCAGGCCCTGACCGAGCGAGGATGGCAGAGCGCTGTTTTTTATCGATCCTACCGAGCTGGCAGCCAGCTGGTGGTCGATGCAGCGGCACCTGTGAGCACCTATGCGGCCTCTGTGGGAGCGTTGAACCCTGCGCTGCGTTTTTTGGCCACCTGGCGCCATCCCCAGCTGCACGCGCACTGGGAATCTGCGCTCGATTCGTTCCGACCGGATCTGGTGCATGTGCAGCATTTGATGGGATTGCCCTTGTCGTTGTTGGCAGTGCTTCGGGAGCGGAGAATCCCTTATCTGGTGACCCTGCTGGACTATTGGTGGCTCTGCGCCAATGCAAATCTGTTGACGAACCATGGCCATCAGCGCTGTGGGGGGCCGCGTGCCAGCCTCAACTGTACGCGCTGCGTTGTGGCCCGTTCTGGATCACCGCTGGCCTGGGGAGCCTCCCCTGCGTTGTGGGGGCTGCTCGTCGACCGCAACCGTCAGCTGCGCAGCGCGTTGGCAGAGGCCGCAGCGCTGTTGGCTCCTTCTGAATTTGTGCGCAGCTGGTACGCCAGCCAGGGAGCAGGCACCCCCCAGCTGGTGCGCTGGGGGGTCATCCCCCTGGGGGAGGAGGTGTCCATACCGCAGCTGGACAGTTCCCAGCTGAACTTGCTCTATGTGGGAGGATTGGCACCGAACAAAGGCGTTCATGTGCTCCTGGCTGCGCTGCGCAAGGTTGTGGGGCGGGTGCGGCTGGTCGTGGCAGGGGATGAGACCTCCGATCCTGGCTATGTAGCCGAGCTGCGCCAGTTGGCGGACACCCGTGTGCACTTTGTGGGGAGGTTGAACCGTCGACAGGTCTGGGAGCAGATGAAGGGGGCAGATGCTGTGATGGTCCCCAGCCTCTGGCATGAGACATTTTGCCTGGTGGCACACGAAGCGCTGGCGGCCGGGACCCCAGTCGTCGCCTCGGCGCTGGGCGCGCTGCTGGAAACGGTGCAGGACGGGGTCAACGGGTTTTTGTTGTCGCCTGGGGATCTTCTGGCCTGGCAGCAGGCATTGCAGCATTGGGTAGATGAGCGGCAACGGCTGCGTTCGCTGCGCGCCACCGTGACGCCGCCACGCCAGTTTCTGCAACATGTCGAAGAGGTCGAGTCGATCTACCGTGCACAGCTGGGAGATCGACCGTGACCGCTCCCTCCAACTGCTATCGTCCAACGCCGCTCTATCGTGTTCTGGTTGTCGCAAGTCTGCTGGCTGCAGCGCTCTGTGGCTGGTCATTGACGCAGCAGTTTGACTGGGTGACGGTGCTGTTTTTGGTCGGGTGTCTGTATGCGGGGAGCACCTATGCCCTGCAGGGGCGTTCGTGGGTGGTGGTAGATGCGGAAGGGCTGCTCTGCCATTCGCCGTCGCGCACCCGTCGGGTGCGGTTTGGTCAGCTGGACAATGCTGTTGAAGCGGGGCGGTGGATGCGGAGAATTGTGGTGACCTACTACCCGCTGCAGCCGGATGGGCTGGTAGACTTGAACCAGCTGTCCAGTCTGGCGCTGCCAGCTGTAGAGCGGCAGGATCTGCTGTTGGCCGATCTGGTCGAGCATGTGCCGGGCAGAGGTGGGTGAGGAAGGCTGATGTTGCCTTTTGCACCGGCCATCGTGGTCCGAAGACTGCTTCCTGCCGAGCTGGAAGCGGCGTGCATGCTGTTGAACCGGCAGCTGGCAGCTGCATTCTACAGCAGACCGATGGAGGTGGAGGAGGCCCGCGAACAGCTGTTGTCAGAAGCTCCGCCCAGTCTGTGGCCGGTACAGTGGCAGCAGCATGCTGTGTTTCTGGCTGTGCGGGCTGGTGAGTTGGTGGGTCTGTTGGATGTCGCCGTGGGGAGCGATACCGTTGAACTGCCCAGCGCTCGGCCCTTTGGGTTGCTGCGTTTTTGGGTGTTGCCTGAAGAAGGCACTCTGGTCGACCCTGTGGCGGTTGCCTTGCTGGCTGCTGCTGGCGAGTTCTGGCGGCAGCAGCGAGTGGGTGTGATCAAGGCATACTCCGCCAGCACAGGGTACCCGCAGTGGCAGGGCGGGATGGGTCTCTTGCCAGATGACTGGGCCGCCCAGACTCGTCTGCTGTTGACGGATGGGTTCGAGTTTGTCGACCGCCGCTACGCGTTTGTCCATCGGGTGCAAGAGACTTTGTTTGAGGAGAGCGTTCCACAGGCCGGGTTGAGTCTGTCTTTCCGCGGGGATCTGCGCGACCGCCGCTACGAGATTTTTTTCCGGCGTACGGAACGGGTTGCCACGGCGCGCGTCGTGCAGTTTGTTCCGGAGGCGCGTGCGCCGCGGGTGGCCCATCTGTGGGAGTGGGAAGTCGAAACGCAGTGGCAAAACCAGAACCTGGGTCGCTGGCTGCTGCGCCGGATCCTCAACGACACAGCACAACAGGCGATCGAACAGGTTCTGGTCTTTGTCCGGATGCAGCAGGTGGCTGCGATCAACCTGTTGGGCCAGCATGGGTTTGTTGAACAGCCCTATCGTGGGTATTCGTTGCAGAAAACGATGCGGGAATAACGATGCATGTGTTGTTTGTGACCGGAGAATATCCCCCAATGCAAGGGGGCGTCGGTGCCTACACGCGCGAAATAAGCCGTGCCTTGCAGCAGGGGGGGGCGCGCATCAGTGTGCTGACTGCACAGCGGGCGGCGCAGCCAGACTGTGCCGCATTCGACGGTTCGATCCGAGTCCTGCCTGCCGTCGAATGTTGGGATTGGCGTGTGCTGTCGATGATCCCCGAGCTGGCGCGAGCGCTGCACGCCGATCTGGTGCACGTGCAATACCAGACGGCTGCCTATTCCATGCACCCTGCCATCAATTTTGCGCCTCGCTGGTGGCAGCAGCAGGGCATCCGGGTTGCCTGGACCTACCATGACCTGCTGCCGATGTATCTGTTCCCCAAGGCTGGCCGTCGGCTCCGTTCCTGGGTGACATGCTTCCCGGCCCGCAGTGCGGACTGTGTGATCACGACGACCGCAGCCGACAGACTGGCTCTCGTGCAAATGGGGATTGCGGCCACGGAGATTCCGATCGGCAGCAACATTGTGAGCACCCGGCTCAGCGCATCGGAGCGGACTGCCCGGCGCCAGCGCTATGGGTACCGAGACGACGATCTGGTGGTCGGCTTTTTTGGGTTTCTCAACCAGAGCAAGGGAGCCTTGGATCTGCTGGAGGCGATCCATCTCCTGAATCAGATGCGCGCTCCTGTCCATCTGCTGATGATCGGGGATCAGATGGGGGCCAGTGACCCGACCAATGTGGCCTATTCTCGCAAGGTGGAAGCCCAGATCCAGCGGTACGGGCTCTCTAAGCAGATCCGGTGGACAGGGGCGATGCCGGATCTGGAGGTCGCTGCCGACTTGAATGGCTGTGACGTGCTGTTGTTGCCCTTCCGGGATGGAGCCAGCCTGCGCCGGGGAACCTTGATGGCGGCGCTGGCCAACGGCTGTGCGATTGTGACCACCACGCCGCAGGCGCCGATCGTCGAGTTGAAAGAGGGGCGGGAGCTGCTCTACACTGCTGTCGGCGACAGCCGGGCGATGGCGGCGGCGGTGCTGCGGGTGGCCGAAGATCGGGCTTTGCGGGGATCGTTGCAAAACAACGCACGAAAAGTGAGCCGTCGGTTCGACTGGGACGAGATTGCGCGCCGCCATCTGGATCTGTACAGCGCCAGCTTGCAGCGGGCCGAGGTGGACGGGAAACCCAGCCTGTTCGGCTTTTGGAGGAGACAACGTTGATGGGCAGGGCACAGCCATGGGTGTTCAGAGACCCTGTTGTCCCCTCTCCGGCCCTGGTCTCTGCTGTCGGAGGGCATCCTTGGGTGGCGCAGCTGCTGGCGCAGCGCGGGGTCGATACACCCGAGAAGGCGATTCCCTTTCTTGACCCTGGCCAGTACCAGCCCGCCCCGCCGTCGGCGTTGCTCGGGGTGGATGCTGCTGCAGCGCTGATTCTGGCCGCCGTGCAGCAGCGACAGCATCTGTTGGTCTGGGGTGACTTCGACGTGGATGGGCAGACGAGCACTGCGCTGTTGGTGACCGCGCTGCGTACATTGGC
>JAGWYN010000044.1 GCA_018969295.1 Chloroflexota bacterium
ACCGCTCCGATCTTTGCGTTGCTGGCGATCTATCTGGGTTTGGAGACGGCTGGGCGGGTGGGGCGCCGCCTGGGTCTGCGCCCGGATGACCTCTGGAACACCGGGTTGATCGCTCTCCTGGCAGGCTTTATTGTAGCGAGAGGGTGGAATGTCTTCCAATTTTGGTATGTCTATTCGGCAGAACCGCTTCTGCTTTTCAGCCTGCGCCCAAGCGGTTTTGTCTTCTGGCCAGGGGTGGCAGCGGCTCTGGTGGCTGCGTACGGATATCTGCTGCGCTATGCTCTGCACCCGACTCGGGTTGTGGCGGCGTTTGCCGCAGGTGCTTTGATGGCTGCCAGCGCGTTGGCAGTTTCGGACTATCTGACCGGTGCGATCGTGGGGCTTCCCAGCGATCTGCCCTGGGCGCGCCCCTATTTTGGAGAGATGCGGCATCCGGCAGCGCTTTACCGAGCGGTCGGGTTTGGGGTCAGTGGGGTGTGGGTCTGGCTGAGGGTGCGGGCGGCCACACCGGGCCTCACGGTGGGGCATGCGCTGCTGGCTGCGTCTTTGGTGATCCTGTTGGCTGACGCGTATGTGGCGGACAGTGCGGTGGTGGCGGGTCTGCGTTCCAGCCAGTTGGGGGGGCTGGGGGGAGCGTTGGCCGCATCGGGTTGGCTTGCGCTCCTCTCCCGCCGCAGGGATCCGCCGGTCTGACCGCATCTGACAACGTCCGAGCCGTTGCGGGGCCATCTGGCTCATGCGGATGAGGGATGAAGTGTCTGGATGATGAGCGCCACGCCGGAGCGGAGTGTGACGGTGGCGCAGGCGCCGGAGAGGGTGTTGCTCACCCCGCGTGTGCTGCCGAAGGAGAGGGTCGCATTCTGGAGGGGGTAACGCAGCCCTGTATAGGTGAGCCCTTCGACCGTTGCGCTCAGCGGGAGCAGACTCAAGGTATCGCCGGGCGAGCCGTGAAGGGTCAGCGAACCGGGGCCGCGCAGCACCTGGGCGATCTGGTTGCCCTCCACCACTCGCACGGGCACACTCCAGGAGCGTTGGGCCAGGATCAAGAGGTTGGCCAGTGTCTGGTCGAGCCGACCGCCCAGGGCACCGACGATCAGAACTTCCTGGGCCCCTTCTGCCAGCGCCCGTTCGATCGCCAGCTCCAGGTCGGTCTGGTCTTTGTCGGGGGGATGTTGTTCGAAGAGAACACCCTGGGCCGAAAGGTTGCTGGCAGCTTGTGGGGAGAGGCTGTCGAGGTCGCCGACGACGATCTGGGGGGTACGTCCGATGGCCAGCCAGTGGTCAGTGCCCCCATCGGCGCCGATCAGACAGTCTTCTGGCCGCAAAAGAGCAGCCAGGGCGGTGTAATCGTGGACCAGACCGTTGACTGCGATGGCTGCGCGCATGCGAGTCTCTCTTTCTTTTGGAAGTGCCCTTCAGACCCACAGGCTGCCTGCTGCTGCGGAGAGTGGGATCAAGGTCTCCTGGCCGAAGAGGGCTGGAACGTTGACCCCTACGAGCGAGTAGAGTTCGGGGGGCACGCCGATATCTGCCAGATAGAGGTCGCCACAGGCGTTTGCGGCCGCAGGCTGTCGAAAGCCTGTTTTGGGCAGCCCAAGTGTCAAGGTCGCGGCAGCCTGGAGATGGGGGGTGAAGAGGCGACCTTGTTCGGTGTCGACGCCGCTGGGGGTGTCCAGGCTGAGGATCGGGGCGGCGCTGCTGTTGGCCAGCTGGAGCAGGGCACGGGCGGGTCCGCGGGGGTCGCCGCGCAGCCCATAGCCGATGACAGCGTCGACCAACAGGTCGGCGGGGGGCAGTTCCCAGCCCTCCTCGGCCCAGGCCAGCGGGGCGCCCATTGCCTGTAAAATTTGCAGCTGGCGAGCTGGTGCCCCGCGATAGCTTTCGGTGGGGTAGCTGCAGACGATTTGCACCCAGGCTCCCCAGTTGAGCAGATGGCGGGCGGCTGCCAGCCCGCCTCCGCCGTTGGTGCCGCGGCCGGCGAGCACGACGATGGGGCGGTCGGTGACATTCCCTTCCAACAGCCGACGAGCCAGCCTGGCCAATTGTTGTCCTGCATTTTCCAGCAACTGCAAAGGGTCGAAGGCAAACCGTTCTACCAGCAGGCGTTCGACCTGCTGGATCTGGCTGGTGGAGAGCGTCGGGACCTGCACCCGTCGGTCCATGGCTAGGCGACCTGGTCGTGCAGCCAGGCCCGCTGCAAGGTCCACTGGTTGTTGGCTGGATCCCAGTGTAGTTCGAAGGTGTTGTTGTCCACCGCTTGAATCAACGAGCAGTGAACCCTTCTGCCTTGCACCTGTTCTTCCCACTGGCGTCCGATATTGGCGACATAGCGGGTGCGGTCTCGCCAGACAAACGAGGTTGGCAGGAGCACGCCGCTGGCGGTCACTCTGACCAATGTATTGACGGGTTCGCCCACCAGGACTTCGCGATGCATTTTTTCTCCTTTTCCTCTTTTGGGGGCTTACTCTCTCGTTGGGCAGGAGAAGCTTGTTTCCAAGCCTCTCCTGTGGACGGTATTTTGTCTATTGTACTGCAAGAGTCATGCAGCCAGGTAGTCGAGGAGCATCTGCAAGGCAGCGTAGGCGCTCAGCAGTTTGTTGGTGCTGCGGTCTGCTGGCCAGAGATGGTGGCTGCCCTGTTCGTAGCCGTTGACGGCGCTGAGGTGCAGGAAGGTGGTGCCGGTGGGTTTGCCGGGCAGGCCGCCACCTGGCCCGGCGATGCCGGTGACGCTGACGGCGACTGTGACATCGAAGAGCCGCCGGGCACCCTGTGCCATCTGGCGTGCCACCGATGCGGAGACAGCGCCCTCGTTCAGCAGCAAGGTTGGGTCGACGCCGAGCAGCCGTTCTTTTGCCGCGTAGCTATAGACGACCGCAGCGCCGGCAAAATAGGTCGAGCTGCCGGGGATTTCGGTCAGCAGGTGGCCGATCAGCCCGCCTGTGCAGCTTTCGGCGGTGGCGCAGGTCAGCCGCCGGTCGGCCAGCAGGGAGCCGGCCTGTCGTGCCAGTTCAATCGTCTCTGCCTGTGTGAGCATGGTTGTTTCCTGTAGGGTGGGTTGTCAGCCGCTGGCCGAGGATCATCCAGTGTTCGTCGCCGCGGCGGGTCAGGATTACTGCAGCGCTCCTTCCGCCTGGGGTCAGCTGCAGGCGGGGGCGCAGAGATTCTGGCTCCTGCGGGAAGCCGCGTTTGAGCAGCTCGACTGTGCCGATCTGGAGAGCTTTCAGGCGGCGGTTGAGCACTTTGAGGTTGAAGCGGTGGATCTCTTCGACGGCGAAGGTTTGGGCGAAGGGTTGTTCGTGCCAGTGGGGGGCGACAAGATAGGCGATGTCTGGTGCGAAAAGATGGCCGCCGATGCGGGCGCAGAGGGGGCCCAGGGCGCCGGAGCGGATCACAGCGGGGTCTGGCTCATAGAGCACCATGCCCGGCTCCAGCGGGCCCAGCGGCGGGCGCGAGCCGTCGTTCGCCAGCGAGTGCCAGCCATCGCTGCGATGCACAGACGCCCAACGTGCAGGGGCGTCCGGGCGTCCGAACCAAAGTACTGCTTCTTTGCAGGTTCCCTGATGGCTGACAAATTCTACGCAGCAGCCTGTTGGCAGCTCCTGTACACCTGGCATGACTTTGACGGCCAGGCAGTCGATCTGGCGGCGCAGGTGCAGCACAGCCTCGATCGGTGGCTGCAGGGCATGCAGATCGAATGTACGCCGTCCCGCATGGCGGCGGGCTGGGTCGACGAAGGCTGCTGCGGCTGGGGGCAGCGGCATCGCAGTCCAGTCACAGGGATAGACGGTGACACGTTCTGCCAACCCGGCGGCTGCCACGTTGGCGGCGGCAAAGCGGGCGCGCAGCGGGTCCAGCTCGTAGGCAAAAACAGCACGATGGCGGGCAAGCGCCAGCAGGTCGCCGCCGATGCCACAGCCCAGGTCCAGCAGGGGCCCGGCGGGGGCCAGCCGATCCAGTTGGGCAGCACGCTGGCGGGCTGGTGCTTCGGCGGTCGCCTGTTCGAGCGCTTCGGCGACAAAAAACATCTGGCTGGCCGCGCCAAATTTGGCGACGGCGCGGCGTCGGAGCCGGGCCTGGTCGACCAGTGCGGCGGCAAATGGGGCTGGCAGCTGGCGGCGCAGCCGGGCGAGTGTAGGCAGCAGCTGGCTGTCGTCCAGCGGCTCTGCTGCCAGCGCGTCGAACAGCAGCTGGGTCGAGGGTGCCAGCAGAAAATCGACCACAGCAGCCTCTGGCGAGGGATGTGGGGCCTTTCCGCTGCCTGTCTGCGGCGAAAACAGCTGAATGTTGTCGGTCAATCGCACCCCTGCCCGGCTTGACGCACGCCGGAGCATGCCAGTACACTAGAAAATAGGTGCCGGTCTGCACACCCAACGCAGGCTCCTGTGCAGGATCGGCCAGCTGGCCTGTCTCTCTGAGAAAAGTCTCTGAGAATTTTCTGGCAAGCTTACTGATTGAGCCCTGCCCTGCCACTATTATGGCACAAGGGGCCTGGAATGCGATAAGGTGCCACTGGGTGGCAAGCGAACCATTTGTAGCGAGTTTGAGGGGGGATTATGAGTGTTCAAAACGAGTCCTTAGAGCTGAAGAAGAGCGAATTGGATCTGAAGAGCAGCGAACGCAAGCTGGCTGCGCCGGAGCTGGAGTACAGGGCGGCAGGCCAGGATTCGCTTTCGATGTTCTTTGCGGCCATCGGCGGTGCGGTGTTGGGGATGCTGGCCACGATGTTGGTGTTGGCGATCATCAACGGCGGCACCCTCAACTTTACCCGGCCGGAGCGCATGGCGGTCATGGAGGCCAACCTGGCGCGGCTCAGCGAGAACATCGGTGCGGTCAGCCAGAATGTGGATGTGGTGGCGGGGCAGGTGGTAGAAGTCCGAGACCAGCTGGCCGGCGCGCGTAGCCAGGTCGACAGGACGCTGGTCGAGCTGGATGCGCAGGGGGTTGCTGTACAGAGCCTGCAGGGAGCGGTCGATCTCTTGGCGGTCACGGGCGCGCGCTTCGACACCTTTGTGGCGGCGTTGGACCAGGCGCTGCTCTCGATGCAGGAGATGGAAGCCACGGTGGCTGCACCGACAGCGGCGGTCAAATCGGCCCCTGTGGCGGTTGAGCCGGACGCAGTCGCTCTGTTTTTCTATGTCGACGGCAACCAGAATGGGGCAATGGATGCGGGCGAGGCGGGTGTGGCAGGCGTGACGCTGCGCGTCTTCGACGATGCGGGCGGCCAGGTGGGGGAGTTTGTCTCTGCTGAAGGTGGGGTCATGGTGGGGGCGTTGGCACCGGGCAGCTACACCTTTGCGGTCGTCGATGCTGGGCCATACAGCGTCGACGGCGACACCATTGCTGTGACGGTGGACGGCGATGCAGCGGAAGGTCAGCGGCTGTACGTGCCGCTGGCGGACTGAGGCTGGAACAAGGGGTACTTTTTCCCCGGCAGAGCACAGGAAGCCTGACGTTTCTGCGTTCTGCCGGGGATTTTTGATTGTCATGCCTGACCAGTTTGTCAAGTTTTTTCTTCTGCTCTCTGAATATGGGCTGTTTTTGTTGCGGCCTGGGAGTGGCGTCAAACGCCATCTCCTGCCTGTGTTGGCTGGGTTTTGCCTGGCCAGCCTGGGCTTTGCGTTGCTTTTGCTTTTGTGGCTGGGACTGGGTCCGCAGAAGTTCTCTGCCCTTTTTTTTGTGACCTGGGGTTTTCTGCTGATTGGGGCGGGAACGGCCAGCGCTCTGTTCGGAATTTTTCGTCTGTATGGGTGGATTGGGCGCTCGATCTGGCCAGAGGAGTCTGCTCTGCACAACAGACGGGCACTGCGCTCCTGGCTGCATCGCCAGCAGCGGCGGCACGGGCCCCGTATTGTTGCGATCGGCGGGGGAACTGGCATGCCGCAGCTGCTGCGAGGGTTGCGCGCGCACACGGACAACCTGACTGCCATTGTCACGGTGGCGGACGATGGCGGCAGCAGCGGGCGGCTGCGTCGGCAGACTGGCACCTTGCCGCCGGGAGATTTCCGCAACAACATTGCGGCGCTCAGCGAGGTGGAAGGGTTGATGACGCGGCTGTTCCAGTATCGTTTTGCCGAAAGCGATGTGGGGGAGGAGCAGCCCAACGGGCTGGCCGGGCACAGTTTTGGCAACCTGTTTATCACGACGATGGCTGCCATCACCGGCAGTTTTGAGAGCGGGATCGCAGAGAGCAGCCGGGTGCTGGCCGTGCGCGGACGCGTCCTGCCCAGCACTCTGGAAAATGTCACCCTCTTTGCCGAGGTAAAACGACTGTTGGCGGACGGCCATGTAGAGTGGGGGATCGTGCAGGGGGAGAGCAACATGTCGCTGGCCGGTGGCCAGATCGAACGGGTCTACCTGCAGCCCGCCCACGCCCGGGCTTACCCGGAGGCGATTCGTGCGATCCTTCAGGCCGATCTGATCGTGGCGGGGCCGGGCAGTTTTTACACAAGTGTGCTGCCGAATCTGTTGGTCGATGCGATCCGGGATGCGATCCTCGCTTCTGCGGCGGTGCGCATCTATGTGTGCAACGTAGCGACCCAGGCAGGAGAGACTGACGGCTACACCGTGCTCGACCATCTGTTGAAACTGCGCCAGCATGCCGGCGAGGCCTTCACCGCTGCGCTGGCCAACCACAACTACGACCTGACCCGTTCGCCGGGAGGGCAGGCGAGCTGGGTGACCCTCCCGGCGGCTGGTGAAGAGGCTGGTTTTCAGATTTTTACGGGCGACATTGTCGATTCTGCACGTCCTTGGCGCCATGATTCTCAAAAACTGGCAGCGAGTTTGTTGGAGGTCTATCGCAAACTTGCGGCTCGATCCCCCAAAGTGTAAAATACACAATTTGGAACAGCCGCTGACAAAATAAACTTTTTAGATAAAAAGGAGTGGATGAAATGGCAGTCAAGGTAGCGATCAACGGGTTTGGCCGGATCGGGCGTCAGGTGACCAAGGCGCTTTTTGAGAACCATCGGGGCAAATTTGACCTGGTTGCAATCAACGACCTGAGCGACACCAAGACCAATGCGCATCTTTTCAAGTATGACAGCAACTATGGCACCTTTCCGGGCACCGTGGAGGTGATCGACGGCGATCTTGCGATCGACGGTGACCGGATCAAAGTGCTTGCCGAGCGTGACCCGAGCAAACTGCCGTGGGGGGCCATGGGGGTGGATATTGTGGTGGAGAGCACAGGGATCTTCACCACGCGCGAGAAAGCCGAGCTTCACCTGCATGCTGGCGCCAAAAAAGTCATCATCAGCGCGCCGGCCAAGGGAGAGGACCTGACGGTTGTGCTGGGGGTCAACGAAGGCCGATACGACCCGGCCCGCCACCATATTCTCAGCAACGCCAGCTGCACGACCAACTGTCTGGCTCCAGCCGCCAAGGTGCTCAACGATCTGGCTGGCATCCAGCAGGCGTTGATGACGACCATCCACGCGTATACGAACGACCAGCGCATTCTCGACCTGGTGCACAGCGATCTGCGTCGCGCCCGTGCCGCAGCGATGAGCATCATCCCCACCACCACGGGGGCTGCCAAGGCAGTGTCGTTGGTGATTCCAGAACTCAAGGGGAAATTTGACGGGTACGCCATGCGTGTCCCCACCTCGACGGTTTCGGTCGTGGATTTTGTGGCGACCGTCGACCGTGAGATCACCAAAGAGGAGCTGTTTGCGGCATTGGATGCTGCGGCGGCTGGCCCGATGAAAGGGATTTTGCAGGTTGTGCGCGAGCCGTTGGTGAGCATCGATTTCAAGGGGAGCCCCTACAGCAGTTCGGTAGATTACGAGTTTACCAGCGTGTATGGCAAGATGGTCAAGGTTGTGACCTGGTACGACAACGAGTGGGGGTACAGTGCTCGAGTCGGTGATCTGATCGATTTCATTGTCAAGCAGGGCATCTAAGTTCGGCGCCGCGCCTGCCTGGCAGTCGAGTTTGAAACGTGGCGTCGAGACAGACTCGCGCCACGTTTTTCATTTGGAAAGGGCGAACTTCATGAACAAGCAGACGGTCAAGGAGATTCAATGGCAGGGTCAAAAAGCCCTGGTGCGGGTCGATTTTAATGTGCCACAGGACAAGGCCACTGGGGCGATCACCGACGACGCCCGGATTCGGGCAGCTCTGCCGACGATTCAGTATCTCTTGGAGCATGGGGCGGCGTTGGTCTTGATGAGCCATCTTGGCCGTCCCAAGGAGGGGCCTGACCCCAGGTACAGCATGAAGGTGACCGCTGACCATCTGGCCACGCTGCTCTCGGCGCCGGTCCACTTTGTCGGCCAGACGACCGGCGCCGAAGCCGAGTCTGCTGTGGCAGCCCTCCAGCCAGGAGAGATTTTGGTACTGGAGAATACCCGTTTTGACCCGCGCGAGAGCCGGAACGATCCGGAGATGGCCGCCGAACTGGCTCGCCTGGGCGATATCTATGTCAACGATGCCTTCGGCAGCGCCCATCGTGCCCATGCCAGCACAGAAGGGGTGGCCCACCATTTGCCGGCAGTCGCCGGCTTTTTGATGGAAAAAGAGCTGGCTTTTCTGGGCAGGGCGCTGGAGAACCCTGAGCGTCCCTTTGTGGCCATCCTGGGAGGGGCCAAGATCAGCGACAAGATCGGGGTGATCTCCAACTTGCTGACCAAAGTCGACGCCATTTTGGTGGGTGGTGGGATGGCCAACACCTTTTTGGCGGCACAGGGAGCGAACCTGGGCAAGAGTCTGGTCGAAACAGAGGCGCTGGAGACTGCGCGCAGCCTGATGGCGCAGGGGGGGGATCGGATTCACCTGCCGGTCGACCTGCGGGTGGCTGAGGCCTTCGCCGCAGAGGCTGCGGATCAGGTGGTGGAGGCCGGTGCTGTGCCCCCAACCTGGATGGCGCTCGACATCGGGCCGGCCACGATCGCCCACTATTCCAATCGACTGGCTGGGGCCCGCACCGTTCTTTGGAATGGCCCGATGGGTGTCTTCGAGTTTCCAAAATTTGCTCGGGGAACCTTTGCGATCGCTGAGATGTTGAGTGGGCTGCAGAATGCGACCACGATCATCGGCGGCGGCGACAGCGCCGCCGCCATTCGAGAGGCTGGGCTAGAGGCGAAGATGTCGCATGTCAGCACCGGCGGCGGTGCCAGCCTGGAATTTTTGGAGGGGATTGAACTGCCGGGTGTGGCTGCGCTCAACGATCGCTAGTGTCCTGTCAAGGCGAAATTCAGCCGCCCCATCGGGGCGGCTGAATTTAGAAGGTCATCGGACAGTTGACGGGAGACGAGCCAGCATTCAAGGAAAGGAGCAAAGACGGCGCATGGGCTTTTGGGAAAACCTGCTGGCGCTCTTCAGGGGCCGGCCACGCAGCGAGCGGTATCTGCCCATCTATGTGCTCGACCACCGCTGTCACGAGCCGCTGGCTGGCCAGATCGACCTGATGAACGAACTCAGCCTGGACGACGAAGAAGGCAGCGGCTACTTTGTGCGCAAGGTATTGCACACATCAGGTGCTGGCCGTTGCTTTGGCCAGGTCGAGGTTCAGGTCTGGCTGAATCCGAACAAAGAGATCGTGCGCCAGGTGGTTCAAGGGGGACGCTGGCTCACCAAGGACGAATATGTCGCGCATGTCGGCAAGACAGCCGACTCCGGTTTAGAAGAATCCAATTCCTCTTCGCTCGCAGCGGAAGAATCTGCGGTCGAGAGCACGCCTTCGAGCAGCAAGGAGTAAACGAGAATGCGCAGGCCAATGATGGCTGGCAACTGGAAAATGAACAAGACCGTCGAGGAGGCCGTTGCGCTGGCACGTGCGATCCGAGAGCAGGTCGGCGGTGTTCACCCGGTAGACCGGGTGCTCTGCCCCCCCTTTATTGACATCCCGCAGGTCAGCGCCGAACTTGCCGGCAGCCAGATCGCTGTGGGGGCCCAAAACATGCACTGGGCGGCCAACGGGGCTTACACGGGGGAGATCAGTGCGGCGATGCTGCGAGGCGTGGCCGACTATGTGATCCTTGGGCACAGCGAGCGCCGTCAATACTTTGCCGAGACGGATGAGGGGGTGAACCGGAAGGTTCTGGCGGCCTTGGAAGCTGGGTTGACCCCCATCCTCTGTGTGGGGGAAACGCTCGAGCAAAACGAGCGGGGGGAGACCCACTCGTTTGTGGGCGGGCAAGTCAAAGCGGCATTGGCTGGCGTGACAGCCGACCAAATGGCGCGGATCGTCGTGGCCTACGAGCCGATCTGGGCGATTGGAACTGGCAAGGCTGCGACCGCTGCCCAGGCCAACGCCATCTGTGGCGACGTGGTGCGCAATGCGGTGAGTGAACTGCTGGGCGCCGAGGCTGCGGCTGCCGCCCGTGTGTTGTACGGTGGCAGCACCAACGAAAAAAATATCGGTGAAATCATGGCGCAGCCTGATATCGACGGCGCGCTGATCGGGGGGGCCGCCCTGAAAGCCGAAAGCTATGTCGCCATGGTCAGAACGACCGCCGCGCTTTACTGAACTGATGTACGCTTGGGGGGGGAGGAGTTCGGTCTCCTCTCCAAGCGTGGGGTGTCGGGTCTCTTCCCGGGAGGGCCTTTGATGTCGCGTTTTGGTCTTCAGCCACTCTGGTTGCCCATTTTTGCTCTGATCAGCTTCACCGCGATCACCTGGCCTGTCTGGCAGTGGCTCTGGTACGAGTGGCTCTCCAACCAGTATTATAGCCACGGGCTGCTGATCCTGCCGTTGTCGATCTATTTGGGGGTTCAGCGCTTCCGCAACGATCCTGGCCTGGTCTACCAGCCAGGAAAAGGCAGTCTGGCCGGCGTGTCGCTTCTGGCGGCCGCATTGCTGTTGTATCTTTGGTTTCTGCAGCAGAGCGCCTACTATCTGGCCGCATTTGCCATGATCCTGATGCTGGCTGGCATCGTCTGGGCGGTGGCTGGATCGGCGGTGGTGCGCCGGCTGATCTTTCCAATCAGCTATCTGATGTGGATGGTGCCGCTGCCCTTTCTGGACCGGATCACGCTGCCGCTGGCCTTGTTTACCGGCTACTGTTCGGGTGCGATCGTCCAGTGGCTGGGGTTGGATGTGACGATTGTGGGCAACTCGGTGAGACTGCCCAACGCAGATCTGGTGATTGGCGCGCAGTGCAGCGGTGTGAACTCTCTGATCACCTTGTTGGCGCTGCTGGTGTTGGTGGCCTATGTGCTGGAAGGGAGGTGGGGTGCGCGTCTCTGGCTGGTGTTGTCGGCGATTCCGCTGGCAATTGCCGGCAACATCGTCCGTGTGGCCACGCTGCTTTTTGTGGCCCGAGCCTGGGGGGCTGAAATTGGGTTTACCTTCTACCACGATTATTCAGGCCCACTCTTTTTTCTCTGTGTGTTGGCGCTGATCGTCCCCATCAAACGCTGGCTGGGGTTTGCTGGATTGCGTGCCGAGGTGCTCTGATGGCGTGGCGTTCATGGTTTCCTGCGTTGGCGGCAAGCGTGCTGTTGGGAGGCGGGCTGGTCGCCGTTTACCTCCCGAAAGTGTCTGTCTGGTGGAACGCAGGCCAGCCGCTGGCAGCCGGCGCAGAACGGGTCTATGTGACAGATCTGGACTTTTGGCAGCGCACGCCGCGCGAGCGTGCTGTGGTTGCGAACGCCGATTTTGATCTCAACCACGACCTCCACGCTGTGCCGTTGGAGGTTGGCAACTGGCGTGGCGTCGAGGTCCCTGAGACCAACCAGGAAGTGCTGATTTTGTTGGAGCCTGAGCAGTATGTCCAGCGTCTTTACACCGACGATACAGGGCGGTCGCTCTGGCTGAGCATGGTAGGGGGGCGCAGTTCCCAGCCCTTTCATGCCCCCGACATCTGTTATGATGCGGATGGCTGGCAATACGACCTGGGGTCACACCCAGCTGTGCTGGCGGAGGGGGGGGAGCTCTATGGGTTGTGGCTGCATGCCCGAAAAAATCTGCCCGGCTATGCCGACCCTGTCGAACATGTCGTCTACTATTTTTATCTCTTTCCAGATGCCGAGCGTCAACAGTCGGATGGGATTGTGCTTTTCAAGTTGACCTCGGGGCGGTATGGCACGCTTGAGGAGACCCTGGCCATGCACGAAGCGTTTCTTCGTCTGTTCTTCCGTCAGTCAGCGCTGCTGGCTGAGCGGGCCCCAGCGTAGCGAGGGTGCGTATGGTTCGCAGAGTGGGTGGTTGGTTGGCGGTCGGGATCTGGGTTCTGTGGCTGGCTGGCTGTGCGCAGGCGGAGCAATCCGCTGCGGGTGGCTCCTGTGGGTTGGGGATGGCGCCGGGCAGCGACGACTCGGCGGCGATTGAGGCGCTGTTGGCCGCCGAGGGGGAGCTGGTTGTGGCACAGTCGATCGACGCGTTGATGGCGCTGTGGTCTGCGGAAGGATATGTTGCAGACGCCAAGCACACGCCAGAGCGCAGCGACGACGACCAGTTCTGGCGGGGTCTGGATGCGATCCGCCACCGCTATGTCCGCACAGTCTTTCCTGGCGCTCCGTCCACAGCCAGCCGCGCCGATCTGTCGATCACGGTGGCTGGCAGCCGGGCGACCGTGCTGGCAACGACCCAGATCGGCGCAGAGATCGCCAAAGCAGGCGATCGCTGGGGGCTTGTTCGGCTCGACGGCTGCTGGTTTTTGGAAAATTTGACCTACAACCTGGAGCGCACTGCCCCCAGCGCGCCGTGAGGTTGCCTGCCACAATGGACCCGCTTGAAACACTTCCCCTTTTTCTGCTGCTCAGTGCGGCTTTTTTGTTGCTGACGTGGATGAGTCGGCAGGTCAGCCTGCGTGTTCAGGCGGTCATCTACTACCTCTCTGGCTGGGCAGAGCTGGCCAGTGTCGTCCTTTTTTTGCTCTGGCTTCCGGGTATTTTCCTGCATGAGAGCGCGCACTGGCTGGCTGCGCGTGCGGTAGGGCTGCGCACCGGTCGTTTTCGGGTCTGGCCAGTCCGACAGGGGAAGTTTATCGGCCTGGGGAGTGTCAGCGTCGAGCGTTCTGATATCTGGCGCGAGAGTCTGGTGGGGGTTGCCCCGTTGCTGGCTGGAAACGGGGCGATCGCCTGGGTGGGCTGGCATTTTTTTGCCACCCCTGTGCTGGTGGATGCCCTGGCTGCTGGGGAGCTGGCCCTGGCAGCTGCCAGCTTCTGGCAGTCGCTGGGGACAGCGGATGGGCTGGTCTGGGCCTACCTGGTATTTGCGGTCGGCAACAGCATGCTGCCGAGCAGCAGCGATCGGGAGCCTTTCAAAGCTGTCCTGCTTTACACGCTGTTTGCCGGGCTGCTCTACTGGGCTGTGGGGCTGCCTTTGGCGCCGCTGCAGTCGCTGCTCCGTTCGGCGATCCCTCTGTTTGAGCTTACAGCCGGTGCACTGCTTTTTTTGTTGCTGCTCGATGCGCTGTGGCTGGCCCTGCTCTGGCCTGTGGAACAGCTGCTGCGCGCGCGTGTGCAGGCTCACCCAGAGTTTTGACAAATCAACGGGAGCAGTGTACTATGCTTTTTGTAGTGTTAGATTCGATTGTCATCTGAGGAGACAGACCATGGCAAAACCGCTTACGATAACGGATGGTACGTTCAACGAATTGGTGGTCAATGCCACCAAGCCGGTACTGGTGGATTTTTGGGCAGAGTGGTGTGGCCCTTGCAAAATGATTGCGCCTGTATTGGAAGAGCTGGCGGGTGAGATGAGTGGGGAATTGACTGTGGCCAAGCTGGATGTCGACCACAACCAGAGCACGGCGTTTGCGTTTGGTGTGATGAGCATTCCGACGTTGCTGCTGTTCAAAGGGGGGGAGCCTGTAGACCGGATTGTGGGCTACCAATCCAAGGCGGCGCTCAAGAGCCGTCTGGCGCAGCATTTCAGCGCAGAAAAGCAGTAATTCGTTACGAAAAATTGCTGGGATCGGCTACCTCGAGCGAAGGCAGGGTAGGTGGGTCGGCCAAAGAGGCCAGGAGAGCGGCCAGGACGTCGGCAATGGCCTCCAGAAACAAAGAGGCAGCTGTTGGGCCAGCAGGCAGGTTGACGAGTAAAGTACGGCCACGGATTCCTGCGACCCCGCGGTCCAACAGTGCCAGTGGGGAGTCGGCGACCGCATACGCTCGCATCGCCTCAGAGAGACCGGGCATCCAGCGCTCGAGAACTGCGCGAGTAGCTTCGGGCACGATCTCTTGGGTGCTGGGGCCTGGCGCTGGCCAAGTGCCGCCGATTGTCAGGATAAGGTCAAGTTCTTCTTCGTCGCACCAGCGGCGCAACAGTTCTTCGATGCGATAGCGGTTGCTTTCGAGGGAGCGATCGGCCAGGACGACTGCCCCGGGCAGCATCTGGCGCAACTGTTGGCGGACGGCCAGCAGGGCGTCCTCGTCAGGGTGAGGGACGCAGAGCAGGCCGGTTTTGACAAGGGTCATTGAGAGAGCGTCTTTGGTGGAACAGAGAGGCCTGCAGCAGGCCTCTCTGGAGGGCGAACAATTTTAGCGTTTGGTGTACTGAGGGGCTTTGCGGGCGCGTTTCAGGCCAGGTTTTTTGCGTTCCTTGGCGCGAGCGTCTCGTGTCAAGAATCCTGCTGCCTTAAGCGGCGGGCGCAGATTGGCGTCTTGTTCGGTCAAGGCGCGGGCGATTCCGAGGCGGACTGCGGAGGCCTGGCCGCCTTCTCCGCCCCCGTTGACTTTGACGCTGATGTTGACGGTGGCTTCTGTGCCGGTCAGCACCAATGGCTGGCGCAGGATCATCTGGTCGAGGGCACGGCCAAAGTATTCGTTGGCGGGCTTGTTGTTGACGACGATTTCGCCGGTGCCGGCGTAGATGCGCACCCTGGCGGTCGCTTCTTTGCGGCGTCCGATCGCTTCTACATATTCGAGCATTGTGGGTTCTCCCTCTTCAAATCTGTTTTTACAGTTCCAGCGCAGCCGGCTGTTGGGCGGCATGCGGGTGTTGGGTGCCGGCGTAGATGCGCAATTTTTTCATCTGTGCGCGTCCCAGCTTGGTTTTGGGCATCATGCCGCGCACGGCCTCGAAGAGAACGCGATCGGGGAAGCGATCCAGGGTCTCACGCATTGTGCGGCTCTTGAGGCCTCCTGGGTGGCGGGAGTGGCGGTAATAGCGGACCGTGTCCAGCTTGGTTCCTGTCACCACGATCCGTTCGCAGTTGATCACGACGACGAAGTCGCCGGTATCGATGTTGGGCGAAAAAATGGGTTTGTGTTTGCCGCGCAGCACACGCGCGATTTCCGTGGCCAGACGGCCCAGTGTCTTGCCCGTTGCATCGACGACAAACCACTCGCGATTTTCCAGGGCTTCATTTTGGTTGGGTATTATCGTTTTCACGTATTGGCTCCTCTGTCGAACAAGTTTCGTGCCATCTGGCAAACGAAATTTTACCTGGCAGTCTTTTATTTTGCAATCAGCCCAGCGCATCGATGTAGATCCACCGATCCAGCTCCGGTGGGTAGGTTACTCTTTCCAAAAACAGCCCTCGCGCGGCAGCGGGCGGGGCCGAGCAACGGCGATTTCGAGCAGCCAATGCCAGTTGCAGTGCAGTGGGAGGGCGTTCTCCTCTGCCGACCGTCAGCAGCGTCCCGACCAGGTTACGGACCATCTGGCGCAGGAAAGCATTTGCGGTAATGGTAAAGAGCAGCAGCACTCCTGGGTAGCTTGTGGCCGATCCTGCATTTTGAGCGATCTGCCAGCGTGCTTCTGTCACTGCCCGTTCGGTGCTTTCCCCTTCGGGAGGCTGTCCAAAGGTAGCAAAATCATGCTGGCCGATCAAAAAACTGGATGCTGTATTCATTGCTTCCAGATCGAGCGAACGTGTTTCCAGCCAGGCAAATCGGTCGGTCAACGGCGACATTCGTGCGGCTGGAGAGCCATCTTCTGGCCGATACCACTGCACTCGGTACTGGTAAGTGCGGCTGAGAGCATCGAAGCGTGGGTGGAATCCAGGCGGGGCCTCTCTCACCCTGCGCACCGCCAGCAGCGGCGGCAGGGATGCGTTCCAGGCCCGTTCCAGATCTTTTGCGCTGTGCTCCCAGAGCAGATCTGCCCGAACAACCTGGCCGTTGGCGTGTACGCCGCTGTCTGTGCGTCCGGCACCGACGACGCGCTTGCTGCGTTGACAAAAGCGGTCCAGAGCCATTTCCAAATCAGCTTGGACGGTGGCGGCCCCTTGTTGGTACTGGAAGCCGTGGTAGTCGGTTCCATCGTAGGCGACCAGCGCACAAAAGCTTCGGGCAGGTGTTGTCACTTGCAGCAAGCGGGTTGTTAGGCCTCAGAGTGCGGCGGCGTTGTCTACCAACTCCAGAATGACCATATCGGCAGCGTCGCCCTGGCGTTTTCCCAGCTTGATCATCCGTGTATACCCGCCGTTGCGGGCGGCGTAGCGTGGTGCAAAGATATCGAAGACCTTTTTGGCGACAGTTTTGTCGTTCAGGTAGGCAACGACTTGCCGTTGGGCATGGACCCGGTAGCCTTCTGCGGTCACGCCCCGTTTGGCCTTGGTGATGAGCCGTTCGGCGTCGCCGCGCACAGCGCGTGCCTTTGCTTCAGTGGTCACGATCCGTTCGTGCAGATACAGCTCTCGCACCAGGTTGCGGAACAGCGCTTTGCGGTGTGCTGTGTCGCGTCCCAGGTGGTGTCCAAAAACTCGATGGCGCATTCCAATCCTCCTCCTGCTTATTCTTCGGTGTCTTCGCTCTCGGCGAGGGGTTTGTAGGCATCACCGATATAGGCGCTCAAATCGACACCAGGTACGTTCAGATAATTTTTATCGTGCAGTTTTTCGACCAGCTCGTCCAGCGATTTTTTGCCAAAATTGCGGATGGCGAGCATTTCGTCCTCGCCTTTTTCCATGCGTTTGAGAATTTCGCCGACCTTGGTGATCCCGGCCCGTTTCAGACAATTGTAGGCACGCACGGTCAATTCCAATTCTTCGATCGGTGCCTCGAAGATCCGTGCGGGGATGCCTTCGGCGATCTCTTCGCGGCTGTCCGTCACGAGCACTTCAGCGCCGGCCAGCAGACTCAGGTGCTGCACCAGAATGGTTGCGGAACGGCGCAGGGCATCGTCTGGGGAGAGGGTGCCGTCGGTCCAGATTTCCAGATGGAGCTTGTCGTAGTCGGTCTGCTGGCCAATGCGGGTGCGTTCGACCCGGTAAGCTGCCTTGCGGATGGGACTGTAGATAGCATCGACGGGGATTTCGCCCAGCGGCAGGCGGCCGCGGTCTTCTGCCGGGCTGTAGCCGCGGCCGGTATTCACGATCATTTCAATGTCCAGGTCGACCTCGTTGGAGTCGGCCGTCAACAGATACTGGTCAGGATTGACAATTTCTACATCAGGTGGGCAGCTGAGGTCACCTGCGGTGACAGGTCCTTCGTTGACAATTTCGATGTGGATGCGGACCGGATCTTCGGTCTGGGCTCGGAAACGGATCTGTTTGACATTGAGGATGAGCCGCGTCATGTCCTCGCGCACATGCGGGATCGCCGAAAACTCGTGGTGGATTCCGCTGACGCGGACTGAGGTGACAGCGGCACCTGGCAGGCTGGAGAGGAGCACACGGCGCAGCGCATTGCCCAGGGTAATGCCGTAGCCGCTTTCCAGAGGGCTCACAACAAAGTGGCCGTAGTTCTGAGAGCTTGCCTCCACCTCAATTTTGGGTAGTACCATGTTTAACAAGGGCATCCCTCCCGGAAGCGTTGATCGGGCTTACAAATGATTCCACGTTCCACAGCAGCGACGAAAAGCTGGAGAAGTTCGCAGCGTTTCGTCCTGTTAGCGATTGTAGTACTCGACGATGAGCTGTTCGTTGAGTGGAATCTCGATGTCTTCGCGTGCCGGTGTGCCAAGAATTTCGCCTTTCATCTCACTTCTGCTGGTGCGCAGCCAGGCAGGTACACTGGCTCCCTGTTGCAACTTTGTGCGGTCTTTGAAGTAAGTTTTGCTGCGCGCGCCCTCGACGACTTTGATCACATCGCCGACGCTGACCTGGAAGGAGGGGACGTCAGTTTTGCGTCCATTGACTTCGAAGTGGCCGTGACGGACCAACTGGCGGGCCTGGGCGCGGCTATCGGCGAAGCCAAGCCGGTAGACAACGTTGTCGAGCCGTTTTTCGAGCATGGCCAGCAAATTGACACCGGTCATCCCGCTGCTGCGGTTGGCCTCTTCAAAATACCGCCTGAACTGGCGTTCAAGCACCCCGTAGATGCGGCGGGCCTTTTGTTTTTCACGCAGCTGCAGGCCGTAGTCAGATGTTTTGCGGCGGAAGGTCTGTTTTTTGCCGTGCATGCCCGGGGGGAACGCCCGCCGTTCGATGGCACACTTGGGGGAGAGACAGCGTTCGCCCTTCAAAAACAATTTCTGCCCTTCGCGCCGGCACAGCTTGCAAACTGAATCAGTATATCGTGCCATATTTCCTCCACAGTACAGTCAGACAGCAGCCACGCTGTCTGACAACAGTTGGTCGTTCTCACCTGGACAAAGCAGGTGTTGAAAAATTCAGACAATCTGTCCGACTGGCGTCGAGCAGAGCTGCTCTGCTCGACGCCAGTCGGACTTGGGTCTACTCTGGTTAGACCCGGCGTTTTTTAGGAGATCGGCAGCCGTTGTGCGGGATCGGTGTAATGTCCGTGATCGAGCGCACAATCAGCCCTGCGGCCTGTACCGAACGTACCGAGCTTTCTCGGCCTGGGCCAGGTCCTTTTACGAAGACATCTACCTCGCGCATGTTGTAGTCGGAGCGAGCGGTCTGTGCAGCGCTTTGTGCGGCCAGCTGGCCGGCAAAGGGGGTGGACTTGCGGCTGCCCTTAAAGCCAGCGTTGCCGCTGCTCGACCAACAGAGCGCATTGCCTTGCAGATCGGTAATTGTCACGATTGTATTGTTGAACGAGGCATGGACATGGACCTGTCCGATGGGGACGTTCTTTTTTTCTTTGCGCGCTGTGCGGCGGTCCCGGCGTGTACGTTGTGGTCGAGCCATTACTTTTTCTCCACACTCTGATAAAGTTGTTCAATCTCAACAGCCTGTCGGGTTGTCTGAGTAAAGACGGCCCGACAGAGCTGACTACTTGCGCGGCGCCTTTTTCTTGCCGGCAACTGTCCTGCGGGTCCCACGGCGTGTGCGCGCATTGGTGCGTGTTCGTTGGCCGCGGACAGGCAAATTGCGCCGGTGGCGCAGCCCACGGTAGCAGCCGATTTCGATCAGCCGCTTGATGTTCATATTGACTTCGCGACGCAGATCGCCTTCGACCAGATGGTTGCGGTCGATGTAGTCGCGCAGCCGGGTCACTTCTGCCTCATCCAAATCTTTGACACGACGGTTTTCGTCGATTTCAGTCGCAGCCAGAATCTTCTGGCTGGTGGCCTTGCCGATCCCATAGATATAGGTCAGCGAGATGACGACCCGTTTGTCGCGTGGGATATCAACACCAGAAATACGTGCCATGACAGGTACTCTCCTTCCTTGTGCAGCCGTCTAGCCCTGACGTTGTTTGTGTTTGGCGTTTTTACAAATTACGTACAGCACACCGCGTCTGCGCACAAGTTTACAGTTCTCACACATTTTTTTGACAGATGGCCGAACTTTCATGCTTTACCTCTGACTAGCGTATCCGTGATCGACAGAGTTTTGTTGAACGTTGTCGATCTATCCAAACTGGCTATCCAAACTGGGTTTGCCCACCAGAATTGTTTCAGACAAACATACAGCGTAACTTTACCAATCTACCATAATCTCAGGGCAAGGTCAAAATTTCAGGTCCATTGTTGGTGATTGCCACAGTGTGCTCAAAGTGTGCGGTCAGGCTGCCATCCTTGCTGACGACTGTCCATTCGTCTGAGAGGGTTTGTGTCTGCCAGGTGCCGGCCTGGACCATCGGCTCGATGGCCAGGACCAGCCCTGGGCGCAGCAGGGTCTGTCCGTCGGGGTCTTCGCTGGCATAGTTGAGCACCTGGGGGGCTTCATGCATCTGGCGGCCGACCCCATGTCCTGTGTACTGACGCACCACATACAGCCCTTGGCTTTCCACGCAGTTCTGGACTGCTCGGCTGATATCGACAACCTGCTTGCCGTTCTGTGCGGCGGCGATTCCCTGGAAAAGGCTCTGTTCGGTCACCCGCATAAGTTCCTGGGCGCCTGGGCTGATCGCGCCGACCGCGTAGGTCCAGGCGCTGTCGCCGATGAAGCCACGGTAGCGCACTCCGACATCGATGCTGAGGATGTCGCCTTCGTGCAGCAGGCGGTTGGCCTGGGGGATGCCATGCACCAGCTCTTCGTTGATGCTGGTGCAGATGTGAGCGGGGTACCCTCGGTAGCCGAGAAAGCAGGAGTGAGCCTGGTAGCGTGCCATGGTTTCGGCTGCCAGCCGATCCAGTTCGAGGGTACTGATCCCGGGGCGGAGTGCTGCCTGAAGGGCTGCGTGGACACGAGCGACCACGCGGCCAGCCTCGCGCATGATTTGGATCTCCTGGGGGCTTTTCAGCACTGGCTCTGGCCGTTGTGGGGTACGTGGCCGCTGTGCATGGGCTGCTCGGTGGGGCAGTTTCATGGCTGTTTCACCAGGGCAAGGAGGTCCTGTTGCACCTCTTCGATCGAGCGGGCGCCGTCGATCTCATGCAGCAGCCCTTTGGCAAAATAGTAGCCGATGAGCGGGGCGGTCTGTTTGTAGTAGACAAAGAGCCGGTTGCGCACAGTCTCTTCGTGGTCGTCGTCCCGTTGGTAGAGTTCGCCTCCATCGTTGTCGCAGCGGGCTGGAGATCGTGGGGGGTTGAAGGTCAGGTGGTAGACTGCGCCGCAGAGTCGGCAAGTGCGGCGGCCGGTGATGCGGCGGATGGTCTCTTCGTCTTCCACCTGGATGAGCGGTGCAGAGGCTACGCCGCCGTAAGGGGCAACCAGGGGCTCGAGCGCGGCCGCCTGGAGCAGGTTGCGCGGGAAGCCATCCAAGATGGCCCCCTGGGTGCAGTCTGGTTGTTCAAGCCGATCGGCCACCATCTGGATGGTGACCTGGTCTGGGACCAGGTTGCCGGCATCCATATAGCTTTTGGCCAGACGGCCCAGCTCGGTCTGGTGTTTCAGATTGTACCGGAAGAGATCTCCGGTTGAGATTTGGGGCAGTCCGGTCGCCTGTTGGAGGAGTTGTGCCTGCGTGCCTTTGCCTGCCCCTGGCACGCCGAGCAGCACAACATACGTTCGTGTCTGGGCCATCTGGGTTCTCCTGGTGCCTGTCGCAGCAGCCGGGTCAAGGACGAAGAAGACCGGGGTTTGCACCTCCGGCCTTTCCCCTGTTCGGTATCGACGACGAGCAATCTGGCTGGAGGGTCAGCGGATAAATCCTTCGTAGTTGCGCATCATCAGCTGGGCTTCGATCTGCTTCATGGTATCCAGCACCACACCGACCACGATGAGCATGCCTGAGCTGCTGATGATCAACGAGTTGTAGTTGGTCATGACGCCGGTTCCACCGCCGAAGAGAAGATCTGCCAACGTGCCGATGACGTAGGGCAGGACTGCCATAAAGCCGAGGAAGAGAGCGCCCACCAGCGTAATGCGGGCCAGCACGTTGTTGAGGTATTGTTCGGTGCGGGGCCCTGGTCGGATCCCAGGAATGAAGCCTCCCTGCTTTTGCAGCGAATCGGGCAGATTCTGTTGACGGAACATCACATCGGTGTAGAAGTAGGTGAAGGCTGCTGTCAGCAGGAAGTAGAAGAGCCAGTAGAAAAAGTTGGTTGGGCTGAAGAAGCCATAGATGGCATTGGCGATCGCTCCGATCCAGTCGCTGCGGCCGATGAAGTAGCTGGCCAGGGTGCTGGGCAGGATCAGCAGACTCTGCGAGAAGATCAGCGGGATCATCCCGGCTGTGTTGACGCGCAGCGGGATATAGGTGCTCTGCCCGCCGACCATCATCATGCGGTTGCCACGCATGGTGCGTACCCGTTTGCCATATTGGACTGGGATGCGTCTTTGTCCTTCCTGGATCCAGACGATCAAGACGATCGTCGCGATGGTGACGATGATAAAGACGATCAGCAGGATCCAGTTTTGTGACAGCAGCCGCAGCTGGAAGGGAACACTGGAGAGGATGCCGGCAAAGATGATCAGAGAGATGCCGTTGCCGATCCCTTGTTCGGTGATCAACTGGCCGATCCAGACCCCGAGCAATGTTCCTGCGGTCATGCCGATGATGATTGTCATGGTGGGGAACCAGCCACTGGCGGAAAAGCCCCAGTTGGGCAGCACAGCGACGCCGCCAGCGGCGTCGCTACTAAGCAGCGTGCCTTGCGCGATCGCCTGCAGAAAGGCCAGTGGGATGGCCAGCCACAGGGTGTACTGATTGATGCGGGCCCGTCCGGACTCCCCTTCTTTGCTCAGTTCTTCCAAAGCGGGGACGATCGGAATCAGCAGCTGCAGGATAATGGAAGCGGTGATATAGGGGTAGACGCCCAGTGCCATGACCCCCATGCGGGAGAGGCCACCGCCGCTGAAGAAATTCAAGAAATTGAGCAGAATGTTGTCGTTTTGTTGAAAGATGACGGCCAGCGCCTGGTGATCGACGCCAGGGAGCGGGATATTGGCGGCCAGACGGTAGAAGGTCAGCAAGCCAATGGTCACAAAGAGCTTCTGACGCAGGTCTGGCAGACGGAACGCGTTGCGGACAGCTTCAAGCATGCGCTAGTTCCTTTCACTCTCCAGCCCCTTCCTGCCAGCTACAGCAGGAAGGGGTCCAAATGGGTTCGACGTCGGGTGATCTTTCAGGAGCGCGGCAGCCGTTTGTTGACCGGATAGTCAAGGGTTTCGACTGCGCCGCCAGCTGCTTCGATTTTCTGCCGGGCAACGGTGCTGATGCGATGGACTTTGACCGTGAGTGGTTTGGTGACTTCGCCGCGAGCCAGCACGACGACGGGGTCATTGGCGTTGCCCAGCAGTCCAGCGCTGGCCAGAGAGGCCTGGTTCACTTCGGCTTGTGGGGCAAAGAGTCGGTCCAGCTGGTCGAGATTGACCGGCACATAGAGCACCTTAAAACGGTTGTGGAATCCACGCAGTTTGGGTAGCCGTTTGGTGAGTGGCAGCTGTCCGCCCTCGAAATTGGGGCGAACCTGGCCCCCGTTGCGGGCGTTCTGGCCCTTCTGGCCGCGGCTGCTGGTCTTGCCCTTGCCTGAACCAGTGCCACGACCCACTCGCTTACGCTTTTGTGTTGCACCCTCGGCGGGACGCAGGTCATGTTCTTTCATTGTTTTCCTTCGAGCCTGCTGGGCAGACGATTGCCAGCGTTGTGTCTGTTATTCGTTGACTTTCAACAGATGTTGCACGGTTTGGATCATTCCGCGCACGGCTGCGTTGTCCGGTTTTTCGACCACCTGATGCAGCTTGTAGAGGCCCAGGGCCCGCACAGTTTGTTTCTGGTTTTCAGGGCAGCCGATCGGGCTGCGCACCAGCGCGATGCGCAGCGTTTTCCCGCCGTTTTCTTTAGCCACGACGTTCCTCCTTGTACCAGAAGGGGGCGAGACGGCGTGGTTCGACGCCGCGGTAGACTGCCTCTGTGCGGAAATCTTGCAGGCTTTGCAGTGCTGCAAAGGTGGCCTGCACCACATTGAGAATGTTGTCGCTGCCCAGAGATTTGCTGAGAATATCGCTCACGCCGGCCGCCTCAACGACAGCGCGCACGCCGCCGCCGGCGATGACCCCTGTCCCTGGGCTTGCTGGTTTGAGCAGGACCTTGCCAGCGCCAAACTTGGCGGTCACCTCATGGGGGATGGTGTTGCCCAGCCGCGGCACGGTGACCAGATTCTTTTTGGCCCGGTCAGAGGCTTTTCGGATCGCGTCGGGCACTTCGCGTGCTTTGCCGATTCCGACCCCCACCCGTCCCTGTTTGTCCCCCACCACGACGACTGCGCGGAAAGCGAAGCGTCGGCCGCCCTTCACCACCTTGGCAGTGCGGGCAAGATGGACAACGCGCTCTTCAAATTCTTCTCGGCGCTCTTCGCGTTCTTTTTCGCGCTCTTTGCTCTTGCGTTCTTTTTTTGCCATCATTTTTCTCCCAGCAATCTGCCAATTAGAATTCCAGCCCGCCCTCGCGGCTGCTTTCGGCCAGGGCTTTGACGCGGCCGTGGTACGGATAGCCGCCGCGGTCAAAGACTACCCGGGTGACCCCGGCAGCCCGGGCTCGTTCGGCCACTGCTTTGCCGACAGCCTGTGCCTGCTCCACCTTGGTGAGCGAGGCAACCTGGCTGCGCAGCTCGCGATCCACCGTAGACGCTGAGGCCAGGGTAGTGCCGGTAGTGTCGTCGATCACCTGTGCATAGATATGTTCGAGGCTGCGGTAGACATTCAGGCGCGGCCGTTCGGTGGAGCCATGCACTTTGGCGCGCACGCGAGCATGGCGGCGTTGTCGCAAAATCGTCCGAGTTGCTTTCGCCATAGTTGGATTCCCCTCTTATTTCTTCCCGGCTTTGCCAGTCTTGCCGGCCTTCTGTCGCACATACTCGCCTTCATAGCGAATGCCCTTGCCCTGGTAGGGTTCTGGGGGGCGTGTGCGGCGCACTTCGGCGGCCAGTTCCCCGATCCGTGTCTTGTCGATTCCGCTGATCGTGAAAGAGCGGCCATCTTTGTCGACTTCGAAGACAACGTCGGCGGAGGGCGGGACAAATTCGACTGTGTGGCTTTTCCCGACAGAAAGCACCAGGTTGCTGCCCCGTTTTTCGGCGCGATACCCGACCCCGCGCACCTCCAGGCGGCGGGTGAACCCTGCGTTCACACCCTGCACCATGTTGGCCAGCACGGCGCGGGTCAGCCCATGCTGGGCTCGGTGGCCGCGTTGGTCAGTCGGCCGAGAGATTTTGAGCTGGTTCTCTGTGAGTTCGATCTGCATATCAGGGTCGAACTGCTGTTGGAGTGTCCCTTTCGGGCCACTGACGGTTACCAGATTTCCTTTGTCGATGCTGACTTTGACTTTGGTCGGCACCGCGATCGGCATTTTTCCAATCCGAGACATAGCTCCCCCTACCAGATATTGCAGAGGATCTCGCCGCCGAGGCGTTCGCGGCGCGCTTTGCGCCCCGTCATCAGCCCTTTTGGCGTCGACACGATGTTGATCCCCAGTCCGCTGCGCACCCAAGGAATCTCTTTGGAGCCGCTGTAAAAGCGGCGTCCTGGCCGGCTCACCCGGTCCAGGCCGGAGATGACAGGCCTCCCCTGCGCAGTATATTTGAGCCGTACGATCAGACGCGGCTGTGGTGTTTCTTCTGTCACGGCATAGCCGTCGATGAACCCTTCTTCAGCCAAAATAGCGGCGATACTCGTTTTGATCTTGGAACTCGGCATCACAACCTGTTTCTGTTTGACAAGGTTGGCGTTGCGAATTCGAGTCAGCATATCAGCAATCGGATCATTGACCATTGAAATTTTTCTCCTCCAGCTACTCTTGCAACCTCAAAGAATGCAGACGAAGTTGTAGTCAGCAACCGAGCAATATGGAGGCTACAGAATGAGTTGTCTGCAGCCGGCAGATGTGCTCTACTTCACCAGCTCGACTTGACGACGCCGGGCAATTTGCCCTGCAGCGCTTCCTGGCGGAAGCAGATTCGACACAGACCAAAACGGCGCATATACCCACGCGAGCGGCCGCAAAGTTTGCAGCGGTTGCGGACACGCACCTCGAATTTGCGCCGACCTTCTTTAATAACCATTGATTTTTTGGCCACAGCACTCCCCTTTCTGGCTTGCCTTTATCGCTTGAACGGCATATTCATCAGCGCCAACAGACGGCGCGCCTCTTCGTCGCCCCCAGCGGTCGTGACGATCGTGATCTCCATTCCTCGAATCTTGTCGATTTTATCGTAGTTGATTTCTGGGAAGACCAGCTGTTCGCGCAGCCCCAGGCTGTAGTTGCCGCGGCCGTCGAAGGCGTCGGACGAAACCCCTTGGAAGTCACGCTGGCGGGGGAGCACTACGCTGATCAGACGGTCCAGGAAATCCCACATGCGGTCTCCCCGCAAGGTGACCTTGACGCCGACAGGCATGCCTTCGCGCAGTTTGAAGGCTGCGATCGAATTGCGGGCCTTGGTGACGACCGGTTTCTGTCCTGTGATAATGGCCAGATCGCCGGCGGCCGCTTCGATCGCTTTGCTGTTTTGGAGGGCCTCGCCCATGCCGATGTTCACCGCAATTTTGGTGACGCGTGGCACCTGCATGACGCTGCTGTAGTTGAATTCTTTGACCAGGGCCGGCACAATTTCTTCTTTGTACCGGGTTTTCAGCCGGGGCACCGGCCGTTTTGTCGTTTGCTCGCTCATAGAGATAAGGCTCCTTGCCCGCAGACGCCGCCCGTACTGCCCTGCATACGGCCTGGCGAAAGATCAGGCAGACAACTGATAGGGTTATTTAGGTTTGGGCAGTGGGGCGCCGCTCTTGCGGTCGACGCGTTCCTTGCTGCCGTTGTCCGCAACTTCGAAAGAGACACGTGTGGGTTTGCCCTCTGAGCCGATCAGCATGACATTGCTGATATGGATGGGGGCTTCGCGTTCGATGCGCCCGGTCTGTGTGCGCACACGTCCGGTCGGCCGCTGGTGGCGGATGACCATGTTGGCGCCGGCGACCAGCACATAGACGCGGTTGGGGTCGTAGCTGCCATCTTTGTTCTTTTTGCGGATGACACTTTGTACTTCTCCGCGCAGCCCCTTGCTGTCCCCAGAGATGACTTCGACGGTATCGCCCTTGCTGATTTTGACTTTCATGCTCCGGCCTCCCTTACAGCACTTCCGGTGCCAGCGAGACGATTTTCATATAACCGCTCTCACGCAGCTCGCGCGCCACGGGCCCAAAGATGCGTGTGCCGCGCGGGTTTTTGTTGTCGTCGATGATCACCGCAGCATTTTCGTCGAAGCGGATGTAGCTGCCGTCGGCACGCCGCAGCGGGCGGGTCGTGCGCACGATCACGGCGCGCACCACATCCCCTTTTTTGACGCTGCCGGTTGGGCTGGCAGTTTTGACCGTGGCAACGATCACATCGCCGACAGCCCCATAGTGGCGTGTGCTGCCACCTTTGACCCGGATGGTCAACAGCTCTTTGGCACCGGTGTTGTCGGCGACCTTGAGCCGGCTTTCCTGTTGAATCATGGTGCATCTCCTCGATGGCTAGACGTTGGCTTCGTCAACGAGAACTGCCCGCTGCAAGATTTCTTCGACGAAGAATTTTTTGTCCTTGCTGATCGGACTGCATTCGCGGATGCGCACCACATCGCCTACCTGACAGTGATTCTCGGCATCGTGCGCCTTGTACTTCTTGTTGCGGCGAAGGACTTTGCCGTAGAGCGGGTGGCGGGTGACCCGCTCGATCGTTACCACAACGGTCTTGTCCATTTTGTCGCTGGTGACCGTTCCCACCAGTGCTCGGCGTTGTTCACGCATCGTTTTTCTGCTCCTTATTGGGCCCGCAGCTCGCGCTCGCGCAGGATGGTCTTGATCCGGGCGATGTCCCGCTTGACCTCGGCAAAGCGAGCGCTGTTGGACAGCTTGCCTGTCGCACGCTGAAAACGTAGGTTGAAGAGCTCCTGATAGGCGTCGTCCAGTTTGCGGGCCAGTTCGGCATTGTTTTGTCCGCGCACTTCTTCTGCTTTCATGCGGTCTCCTCCTTAGGCCCCCTGCTCTTCGCGCGCAATAAACTGGGTCTTCATCGGCAGCTTGGAGGCAGCCAGGCGGAACGCTTCGCGCGCCTGGTCTTCTTGCACACCAGCAATCTCCAAAATGACCCTTCCAGGACGCACGGGGGCAACCCAGTGGTCCACACTGCCCTTTCCCGAACCCATGCGTGTCTCGGCGGCGCGCTTGGTGACCGGGCGGTCTGGAAAGATGCGAATCCAGATTTTTCCGCCGCGGCGCACATAGCGGACAACGGCACGGCGGGCTGCTTCGATCTGGCGGCTGGTCACATAATAGCCTTCTACGGATTGAAGGCCGTAGGCACCGAACGCCACCATGCTGCCTCGATAGGCCTTGCCCTTCAATCGGCCACGCTGCAATTTGCGATACTTCACTCGTTTTGGCATCAACATTGTTGCTTCTCCATCTACAGTCTTCGATACGTTTTCCCACAAGTGTTTCAATGGATGTGGCTTGCGCCACCTTGGCAGGAACTATACCGACTTCACACGCTTTCGCGGCTGCCCGCTCTTCGGGCGTTTTTTGGACGAGCCCAGGCTTCCGATTTCTCTGCGACTTCCGGTGTCTCTGCGACTTCTCTTACTTCTCTTCCACGAGATACTTGGCGTGATATTCTTCGCCCGGAAGCACTTCGCCGAGATAGACCCAGACCTTGATGCCGATCACCCCAAATGTTGTGGCGGCCTCAGCGGTTCCGTAGTCGATATCTGCGCGCAGGGTGTGGCGGGGAATCTGCCCTTCGCGCACCGAGTCGACTCGTCCCATGTCACTGCCTCCCAGACGCCCGGAGACCGTCACCATGATCCCCTGTCCCCCTGCGCGCAGCGTTTTTTGGGCAGCCTGTTTCATGGCCCGTTTCCAGCTGACGCGCCGTTCGATCTGCTCTGCGATGCTTTCTGCGACCAGGCGGGCGTTGAGTTCCGGTTTGGTGATTTCGCGCACATCGATTTTGACCTTTTTCTGGGTCAGATCCTGGAGCTGTTGGCGCAGCTGGTTGACGCTGGCCCCTTTGCGTCCAATGATCACCCCGGGCCGAGCCGTGTCAATAATGATATGGACCTGGTTCGGCTGGCGTTCAATGTCGATGTTGCTGATTCCGGCCTTATTTTTGCTGTTCTGGCGGCTTTCGCGCGTGTTGCCCTTCTCTTCTTTGTTCAAAGAATCGAAGACCAACGTGCGGATCTGCCGGTCTTCGCCGAGCTGCTCCGTGTACTGCCGTCCGCTGGCAAACCAGCGGCTCTTGTGTTCCTTGATAATTCCCAGACGAAACCCAATGGGATGAACTTTGCGACCCAAGTGATCTTCTCCTTGTTCCTGACTATTCGCCGTACTGCCGGTTGGCACCCATCTAGGCCACACGCTCTTCCAGAACCACGGTGATGTGGGAGGAGCGGCGCTGCAAGGGTTTGAATCGCCCACGGGCACCGAAGCGCCGCCAGCGCCGGAGCGGTGCATCGTCGGCATAAATTTTGGTGATCACCATGTCTTTCGCATCGTAGCCATAGGTTTCGGTCGCGTTGGACAGGGCGCTTTTGACCGTTTTCGAGACGACCTTCGCAGCCGACTGGGGCATGTAGGCGAGCAGGGCCAGCGCCTCCTCGACCTGTCGGCCACGGATTTCGTCGAGGACCAGACGCGTTTTTTGGGCGCTGACCCCGGTATATTTCATTTTGGCGACAACTTCCATCGTCTATTCTTCCTTTCTGCGCTGGGTGTCCGCTCAACGGCGGACCACCGCCTTGGAACTCTTCTCGGATTTGACGTGGCCGCGGAAGAGGCGTGTCGGGGCAAACTCCCCGAGCTTGTGGCCCACCATATTCTCCGAGATGTAGACTGGAACGTGGCGCTTGCCATCATGGACTGCCAAGGTATGGCCCACGAACTGAGGAAAGATCGTGGAAGCACGTGACCAGGTTTTGAGAACTTTGCGTTCGCCTTTGCGGTTCATCTCTTCGACCCGTTTGAGTAGCTTCGGGCTGACAAATGGACCTTTTTTCAGAGACCGTGACATCTATCTTCCACTCCTCTTGTTAGACTTTGCTGCGGCGGCGCACAATGAATTTGTCTGTCCGTTTGTTGCGCCGGGTCTTTTTGCCCAGAGCAGGCTTGCCCCAAGGCGTTTTGGGGGCTTTCATCCCGATCGGCGAACGGCCTTCTCCCCCCCCATGCGGGTGCGAGCCGGGGTCCATGGCGACGCCACGTGTGCCTGGGCGGATGCCGAGCCAGCGTTTGCGCCCTGCTTTGCCCAGGTTCTGGTTGGCATGCTCTGCGTTGGAGACAACTCCGATCGTGGCCAGACAGTTGATGTCGATGGAGCGGACCTCCCCGCTGGGCAGGCGGAGCTGGGCTCGCTCGCCTTCTTTGGCCAGCAGCTGGGCGCCAAGCCCGGCGCTGCGCACCAATTGGCCGCCGCGCCCGGGATAGAGCTCGATGTTGTGGACAAGCGTGCCCAGCGGAATCGCTCGAATCGGCATGGCGTTGCCTGGGCGGATGTCGGCTCCGGCTCCGGAGAGGACGTTGTCGCCGGCTTTGAGCCCCTGTGGGGCCAGGATGTAGCGGCGTTCGCCGTCGTTGTAAACCACCAGGGCAATGCGGGCGCTGCGGTTCGGGTCGTATTCGATCGACTCGACCCGCCCTGGAATCCCGGTTTTGTCACGTCGGAAGTCGATGATGCGGTAGCGTCGTTTGTGTCCCCCCCCCCGATGGCGTGTTGTCACAACACCCCGGTTGTTGCGTCCGGCGCTTTTGTGCAGCGGCGTCAGCAGCGAGCGGTTGGGTTTGCTGCGGGTGATCTCTTCAAAGGTCGAGACGCTCATGTTGCGGCGCCCCGGCGACGTAGGGCGATAGACTTTGATGGCCATGGTTTCCCCTTAGACGCCTTCAAACAGTTGGATGCTGCTGCCGGGCGCCAGTGTGACAACAGCTTTTTTCCACTTGGTCTGGCGGATACGAATCTGTTTGCCCCGCCGCGCAGTTTTGGCTGGCATCATCAGAATGTGCACGTCGACCACATTGACCTTGAATGCAGTGGCAACCGCTTCTTTGACTTGGAGCTTGTTGGCACGCAAGTCGACTTCAAAGGTCACCCTGTTTTGTTCGTCGGTGGCGATCATCGTTTTTTCGGTCACGATGGGCCGCTTCAAAATTTCATAGATGTGCATGGTCTCAGAGCTCCGTCTCTTCACCCGTGGCGCGGCGCGACGGCAGGTCGCTGCCCAGCCACAGCTCGATCGAGTCCACCGCCTCGCGTGTCAGCAACAGCAGGTCATAGCCCAGCAGATCGCGGATATTCAGATAGCCGCTTTGCACGGTCTTGACCTGGGGAAGGTTGCGGGTGCTGCTCCAAAGTGCAGCGCTTTTTTCCGCAGTCACCAGCAGAACACTCTGTTGGCTGGCTCCCAGCGCAGAGAGCATCTGAACGGCAACTTTGGTTTTGGGCGCATCGACGGCGATCTGGTCGACCACCAGAACGTTGCCCCCTGCTGCTTTGACAGAGAGGGCACTGCGCAAGGCATGGCGGTGCATTTTCTTGGGCAATGCCTGGGTATATTTGCGTGGGGTCGGGCCAAACACCGTACCGCCCCCGACCCAGTTGGGGGCGCGTGTCGAGCCTTGCCGGGCACGGCCGGTTCCTTTTTGGCGCCAGGGCTTTCTGCCACCGCCGGAGACTTCTCCCCGCTCTTTGGTGTCGTGGGTGCCGAGGCGTGCATTGGCCAGCTGGCGCAGGAGCGCCTGGTGCATCAGCGCACTGTTGATCGGGGCTGCAAAGACGGCGTCGCTCAGCTCTACTTCGCCGACCTGCTGCCCATTCATGTTTTTTAGCGGTACAAGCATGGTCTGTTGCTCCTTTTCTGCCGGGCGTACCTTATTTGGCCTGCTTGGCTTTTTTGGCCTTGACTGCTTCATGGACTACCACCAGCGCGCCGCGTGGCCCTGGAATCGCTCCCCGCACAGCAATCAAGTTGCGTTCGGCATCGACCAGGGCCACCTTCAAATTTTGTACGGTGGTTTTGACGTTGCCATGCTGGCCAGGGGCACGTGTGCCCGGCAAGGTATGCCCAGGAGTCGTGCCAGCCCCGCGTGAGCCGGTCGCTCGGTGGCGGTCAGATTGGCCATGGGTTTTGGGCCCGCCGGCAAAACCGTGGCGTTTGACCGCACCTGCAAAGCCGCGCCCTTTGGAGATGCCCGACACGTCGACCCGTTCGCCCTCGACAAAGATGTCAGCTTTGACTTCGTCGCCCACGCTCAGGGCAGGGAGCGCAGCATAGCGAAACTCACGCAGACGGCGCAACAGCGGAACACCTGCCTTGCTCAGATGTCCTCGCTCACCTTTGGTCAGCTTGCGCTCGGCGACCGCTTCGTAGCCGATCTGAACGGCGTTGTACCCATCGCTCTCGGCAGTCTTGACTTGAGTCACATAACAGGGGCCTGCCTCGATGATGGTGACTGGGATCACAGCCCCACTCTTGTCAAAGAGCTGCGTCATCCCGATCTTTTTTCCTAAAATTCCTCGCATCTGATTCCTCCTGGGACTGCCAGGCTATCGTCTGTGGCATGGGTTGGCAGCCGACGGCTGCCATTCACACCTGCCCCAACGACAGGGGCCGCATCATCCCTTAATCGTAAGGTGCCAACTTTGGCGGATTCCGAACAGGTTGTTTTCCCTTGTCTGCGCAGCAGTGGGTTACAACTTGATTTCAATGTCTACACCGGCGGGCAGGTTCAGCCTGGTCAGATTTTCGATCGTCTTGCTGCCAGGGTCGACGACGTCGATCAGCCGTTTGTGGGTACGAATTTCAAATTGTTCGCGGCTGTCTTTGTCGATGAAGGTCGACCGCATGACCGTATATTTTTCGATGCTGGTCGGCAGCGGGACAGGGCCCACCACTTGGGCGCCGGTCTGTTCGGCCGCATCTACGATCTGGCGGACCGACGCATCCAACACCCGATGGTCGTACGCTTTGAGTTTGATCCGAATTTTTTGTTTTGCCATGATTGCCCTTTTCTGGATGGCTCAAGAGAGTGCAGTGGGGCTTTAGAAGCCAGCTTCCAAAGCCCCACTGTGCAGCCTGTTACTTCAGAATTGAAGTGATGACGCCAGCACCGACGGTGCGGCCGCCTTCGCGAATGGCAAAGCGGCTGCCGGTCTCCAAGGCGATCGGAGAGATCAGCACCACCCCCATCTGGATGTTGTCGC
>JAGWYN010000100.1 GCA_018969295.1 Chloroflexota bacterium
CTGCTGCTCGCCTTCACTCAACTTGATTTGTGTGGGCTGTCCGCCTCTCATGCATCACTCTCTTCACTGATGGACCGGTGCTGCTACATCTGCGTTCATTTGCATCAGTATAGCATAGATTTATTTGCGCCGACCTGTAGTAGTTATCTGACTTTCGTGTCCCATTGTTATTGACACGTTCCGCCAACTCTGTTTTCATATGTTCCATTTGGAACAGATCTGGCGGCATTTCGACAACGATGTCAACATCACTGGCCGCGGTTGCCTGGTCTCGGGCAACTGAACCGAAGATGCCTAATCGGGTGATGCCGTACTGCATAGACAGTTCTTGTTTTTTCGCGTTCAGAGCGCGTAGTACTGTATCCCGTTGCATTATCCAATCCTATTCCAGGCACTGCCCAACGACCAACATCACCCCTCGGAAAGGGTCTACTTCACGATGGGGGCAGGTTTTTGGCAGCGTCCCCCATCTGGTCAAAACGTCCGCTAAGGACGGTGGCACGAACTGGCAGCAGGTTTTCGGCACCTTGCCGGGACCAGCGCATGCCAGGACCGCAGAAGCGAGCCTTGAATTGCTTTGCGCCGCTTTCGACCATACAGCAGTGCCCTCCTGTTTCATCCACCGTGCGGCCGCAATACAGACAATTCTCAGCATGAAGGAAAGTGCGCAGCGCATCGGCGGCGCTGATCAGACCATGGCTCAATGATTCGAGAACCCCAAGGTTGCGCAAGGCGAAAATCTCCAGTTGTTCAGCCCGTGTCCGGTCTGGTTCAGTAAGCAATTGCTTGAGTTGGATCCTATCGTTCATGATGTCTTTTGGGAGATCAACGTACCGGGCGCAGGATTGCATAAGCGTCATCCGAATGTAGCCATGCGAGCAGCAGGTTGCCAAGCGCAACACGCGCAGGCGCAACTGCTAGACCTGGATCGATCAGTATGCAATTGTCGCCTTCAATTCCAGCCAGGACAACAGCATGCGGCGTGTCAATGGACCAATACGGAAGCAGATCCCCAGTACGAACAAAAAGAATTGGCGGTACACCTTGGGCCAGCCATTCTGTCAGAGCGGCTTCGGAGCCTGAAGTGTAGATGACATCAAAGCCGCGACGCGCGATCTGCACGACCCGACTTGCAGGTGTACCAACAGACTGGGTCTTTAGCCAGCGTGCCACGTCTTCTTGGGCTAGAGGCTGCTCCCAGAAAGCGCTGACCATGGCGACACACGCAGGCAAACACCAACCTGGTTTGTGTTCACCCTGGTGTGGAACGTTGAGCCAAGGCATTGCCGCGCTCCGCAATTTCATCAAGCAGTTGCTGAGTGTAAAGCACCTCACCCGTTTGCGAGTCCACGTCAAGCGTGCCAACCTGGCCCACCGGGCCAACTGTTGGCAGGCCCAGCCAAACCGGGACACGCCAGACCAGACGACGACCAGCAACCAGGCTGGGCTTCTCACCATAAAGCTGTGTACCGACCAGGTCGAGCAACAGCCTGCTCACCTTACGTTGGGCAACTATGTCGGTGACATTGATACGCGAGGACACACTGACTTCGATTTTGACATCGGCGTATTCGGGCAGAACCATCCGCTCTAGTTCGACTGTCATCGCAGGCTCCCTTGGTACTAACGCCACAAACAGCGACAATTCCAGCTTGCCACACACAAGTTCAGTGGCAGTCACTCATCATTATCGCCCAAGTCGCAAGTTTTGGCTACCAGGTCACGCACGTCACGCACGTGAGTCTGGGAAGAAGCGTCTATGGTCATGCCAGTTCGTCAAATGGCGACAGCTCGAATTCCAGGACCGTCTTTTTGACCCGTTCATCGTCTTGGTTGCCATAGATAGCCAAGGTGACCGTAACATTGGCATGCCCCAGCGCCTGGGCGACGACCTCGGCGTTGATCCCTTTGTCGAGCCAGGCTTGCGCCGCCCGGTGGCGAAAAGCATGCAGGTTGTGCTTGCCACGGACGTTGGCCTGCGCCGCCAGGCGCTTGACCAACTGCCGGACGCCGTCATCGGTCAAGGGATGGCCCGGATCAGCTCGCTATGCTCGCCGGGGCTGAGAGTGATTTGTTTGCCCGGTGCAATCTCGACCGGAACACGGTTCTGTTCGCGTTTCATGGCGTAGCGGGCAACCAGCGTTTCCCGTCCGGCCAGATATGCTGTCAGGCTGTCATGCCATTCCGGTGTGCCGAAAGTGCGCAGCAAGGCAAGCGCAGCCGGCTCGATCTGATAGACAGTCTTTGGGCTGTTCACCGGTCGGTCGGGCTTGTCCGGGTTGTAGAGCGCGATGCCCGCGTCGCAGAACGGATGCATGGTCTGTCGGCGGAACGTCTCGCGGCTGTTCGGCGCGTACTCCTTGCCGTAGTGCTCGTGCGCCCACCCCATGAGGGGCGTGATGCCCACAAGCGGGTTTTGCGCGTCGGCCCACGCCTTGCCCGGCGTGAGGTTCAGCAGGGCTAGCAGCGAAAGCGCGGAACGCTCGTTTTGCTGCGCCCTGGACAGGCCCAGGGCAATGATGATCTGGTGCGCGGCCTTGATGGAGTCGTTCTTGTCGTTCATTCGGTCAGGGTTCCTAGCTTGGCGTCGATCTGTTCTTGCGTGAGCGTTCTTTGCTGCATGGCCCACTCGCCAAGCTCGATCAGGGCTTCACGGCTCGGGTACTTCATCAGCTTGAGGTCGGTCGCATTGACCTGGGTATGGCCGTTGAAGCTCCTGAAATTTTCATCAACTGCGGTCGTGTTGAGGAACACAGCCAGCCCGCGAGCCAGCGCCTCGGGCAATCCACGCTTGTTTTCGTGGAAGACGTTCAAGTGGTTCTCGAAGCCCAACACGGGCGCGTCCCCAAAGGTGCCAGGCTCGACCACGCTCGCCACGATCCGGCGCTTTTCTTCCTTGGACGAGAAGCGGCGAACCACGCAGTAGAAGCCGTTCGGGTACAGCCATTTTTCGGTGTCGGCGTTGCGCTCAATGGCATTCGGCTTTTTCATGTCCTTGATAGGCCATGTGGTGCCGGTGCTGCTGAAATGGCCCGGATACAGCAAGGGAACAGTGCACTCCTCTGGCATGTCGCGCAGGTGCTCTTTCAGCCTGAAATCGACTACCGGCCCGGTGGATACCTTGATGCACAGGTCGGCCAGCGTGCAGCAGATCGCCTCGAATCGCTCGATGGTATTTTTCTCCGGGGACGTGGGGATGTGAATGAACCGCTCCGGGTCGTCGGGGAACACGATCCGGTCGAACGGGTGTTTGTGGGTCACAAGATCGACGAAGGTGTCGTCGGTCGATGTCGTCACTGTCACCGGCCCCTGCTGGCCGTCCCGCTCCAAGCGAACGATGATGTTTTCTTGCAAAACCTCATCGTCCTTGAATGCCTTGCTGCGCGACTCGAACAGGTGTATGTGGCGGACGGCCACACGCTCAAGGAGGAAGTCGCGAAATGGCCGGTAATACGGCCCATTGCAGAAGCTGCGCGGGATGATGGCGACGATTTGCCCACCCGGCGCAGCCATCAGCTTGACACGGGGGTAGGCCAGGCCCAAGTCTCAAACCCGCAAAACGACGCACACCGCCCACAACGGCGAACTGTGCCAATTGCCCGCCGTCTGACCGGCCAAGATGATTAGCTGCTGCATGCGGCTTTGACCGGAGCTTTTTTCGGCGCGGACACACGCCGAGCAGGATAGGAAGCAAACGGACGGCCGCTTTTCTGTTCCCCCACCTTCAGATCACGGTAGATCGCCAGCAAGTCGTTGTTGAAGTGCGCCGCATGAGCCCAGTTCACGACAAGTTACCTCGATCTTACTGCGTATACCCGCATTCGCCAAGTGCTTGTAGTTCCAGGTCAGCAGATATTCGATGCCATTCACCACGGAGACAGCTACGTGCAACGCAGCTTCGGGAAATTCCGGCAAAATCGCCTTGCCCTCGTCCGTGCGGCAGTCTGACGCAACATGTTTGATCTCTTTACTTTCCGGTAAGAATGGGTCAAGCAGCCCGTTTGAGACGGCGATGCGCCTCGATCCCCTTGGGTAAGTGGGCCGTAACCGAGTCCTTTTTTCGAATTTGCGGGTCATCGAACAAGAAAGTTGGAAAATCAGCCTTGTCCAGGAGCCGCCGCAAGCGTCCTGGGATAGCCTGGGGAGTGCGATCCCAGAAACCTGAAGGGACTGGCGGCATAACAGCAGCGGCATACGTCAAAATAGCGCCAGCAGAATGCTTGGCCTATTCCGAAGAACTCAGTTCGTCCCAGGTGCGGTGACGAATCGCCTCAAGTTGTTCACTCGTCCACCTCATGACATCGCGCAGAAAGACCGGCGGCAGACAGATGCCAGGGATGGCAGCGCGCACCTGTGCGGTGGACTCATGGTCGTCGGTAAAATCACAGTCATAGGTGACAAAATAGTCGACCTCGGCGGCGATGACAGAAAGTGCAATCGGAATATCCTCGGTCTGGCGCACGAGTCCAGCCGCCGCCTCCACTGCTTTTGCGGTGGGGAGCGGCGTAATCTCAAATTCGACCAGCGCAAGAAAACGCTCGAACTGCTCTTGGGCATCGGGAAAATTGCGTTCGATCTGCCGGCGCGCTTCCAGGATCACAATCTCTGGCAAGACAAGCACGACTTCGCCGGCCAGCGCATGTTGCAGTATCGCGTGGGGCCAGCGCGGCCAAATGATGCTGCTGAGCAGGATGTTGGTGTCGATGGCAACCCGCGGGATTTACGAAAAGGATACGCCATGATCGCTCAACCACCGTTGACGAACCTACAGATGGAATTGCTCAAGCTCTATTCGCTGCGCCTGTCGGATGAACAACTGCTGGAGGTCAAGCAAGTACTGGCGCGTCACTTTACCGATCGGTTGACGCGCCATGTCGATGCATTGTGGGAGCAGAAGGGGTTGACCACAGCCGATATGGAATCCTGGCTGAACGACGATGACCAGTGATCAGGTCAGAACTTGTACTGCGCAGCAATTCCTTCAAATGGTAAGGTCAGACTTGCGTTGACCGCAACGTCGGCACTGTGAACGACAATCATGGTTGCCTCGTAACCCGGTAACATCCCGGACTTCAGTCCATCAACTCCTGCTCGATGCCAACTGACGCGCTATTGAACATGTGTTTCGTGAAAGTGTGACCTGGATGAAGCCATGCAGGCGAAAAGCGCTGCCAGCGCCGGTGCGTTGGCGTGACCTCACCGCTGAAAGGGTGACGCTGCCCTGAGCCGCGCCAGGTAGTTGCGTTCGCCGCACCGGCGTGTGATCTGGTAGAATATCGTCATGGTAACCCGCCCGTACTTTCTGTGGGACTACGACCTCACTGAGGAGGATGTACAGTCGCTACTGCGCACCGGCGATGAGGAGACGCGCATCTGGCTGGCGTCGCGTATCTTGGAGAGCGCCCGCTATGCTGATGTCTGGCGTTACCTGAGCCTGGCGGAACTGCGGGCGCTTTTTCCACACCTGAAACTGAAGCCGCCGGTGCGGGAAGCATGGGCATACGCCCTGCAGGTTTGGGAAACGGCAGCCAGCAATGGACGTTAACACCGCTCTGCAAGATCGATTCCTGGCGCTTTTTTTCACCAACGCTGTAGCCGACAGCTTCTATTTGACAGGCGGCACGGCGTTGGCGCGCTTCTATTTTCACCACCGCGAAAGCATCGATCTCGACCTATTCACCAATCAGCGCGACGCCGATTTCGACGCAGTCAACCGTGCCGTCCTTGGCATCTTGCAGACGCTTGCTCTGCGCATCCAGAGCCAAGTGACGACACCCACCTTTTTGCAATACATTGTCGTCAATGATAGCGACGTTACACTGAAGGTGGATTTCGTCAAGGATGTGCCTGTTCACTTTGGCGCCACGCGCGAGATCGACGGCCTCCGACTGGACAGTCTAGAGAACATTGGCGCCAACAAAGTGCTGGCGGTCTTTGGGCGCACAGATGCGAAAGACTTCATCGACCTGTATTGGATTCTTCAGCGCACCAACCTGATGTTCGATGATCTATATGCTCTGGCAAAAGAAAAGGACCTAGGGCC
>JAGWYN010000101.1 GCA_018969295.1 Chloroflexota bacterium
TTCGACACCAGCGCCAGCCCAGACCGCCGCGCCGCCGAGGCCCGCTTTGTCCACGGCCACCTGCTCAAGCCCGGCGACGTGGCCCGCACTTCCCCACGCCTGCGCTGCGCCCAGCCGCCGTATGATACGCTGCCCATCCCGCGCGCAGACCTCCCCGCAGGGGTCATCCTGGCCCGCGAGGCGGATGCGTGGATCTGCGAGGAGCAGGTGGAGGATGTGGCGCTGCCGTTCATGCAAGGCGCTATGCTGCATCAGTTCGACTTTAGCCAGAAGGGTTGGATTTCCGGCACCGGCCTTCAGGCAAAGTGGAATCCGATCGACTGGTCGAATAAGTATGTTGATCCGCAGTTTTTGATGGCCGCCGTTCACGCGACCGGAATTGGCCTTCGGACGCTACATCGCCGAGTTGCACGCAACACTGACGCTCGCACAATGATTGCCTCGCTAAGTTGGTCCTCACCGGCCGGCGACAAGGCCCCGGTGCTTTCCACCCGGTCTAGCATGGGAGATATAGTTCTTGTCGGCATTCTGAACAGCTTTGTGTTTGATAGATTGCTAAGGGACCGCTGTGGCAGTACAAACATCGACCTAACCAGTCTCGAGGCGATGCCGCTTCCAAGCCGTCAGAGTCAAGCGCTTGAGCAACTTCTTCCGCCTATTATTGCTCTCAATGGTGCTTCACCCATTGCCGCCAGTAGCCGACTTTTTGTGATCGCCAAGCTTCACGCGGTTTTTCAAGACGCACCACGTTTGCAGGCAATCGGTGTTGCTGATCGCCTCCGAGCACGAGTAGTGATCGATACTGCAATTGTGCATCTTTTCAACCTCAATCATAAGGCTGTTGCACACTTGTTGAATAACTGCGACCTTGCTACAGATGATCTTACGCAACGTAACATGCGCGCGACCTTGGACCCCAAGGGTTTCTGGCGCGTCGACAAGGACAAAGACCCCGAACTTCGCCACACGGTCCTGACGCTCATCGCCTTCCACGACCTGGAGGCCAAAATCCGTGAGCATGGCGGTGACCGTGATGCCGGCATCGCCGCCTTTCTTGCCCAGAACCACGGCGAGGGCTGGCTGCTGCCCGAAACGCTGCGTCTGGCCGACTACGGCCTCGGCCACGACGAGCGCGCCCAGCACCACCAGCCGGTCGCCAGCCGCCTGGGCCCGCGCTTTTACGACTGGCAACTCACACAATCGGCCGAGGAATCCTGGCGTGAATGTCACCTGCACGCCCGCAACCTGCTCGGCGAGACTGGCTACCGCAACCTGCTGGCCGACATCGAGGCCGAACGCAGCGGCACCAGACCCATCTCGGCTGCCCCGCCACCTGTCGCCGGCAAGGGGGATGACACACAACAAATGAACCTTTTCAACTGAAACATCACCATGTCACTCAACCCCATCGTCTTCACCGAAAAGATTGTCCGCAGCTTCCTGCGCTACCAGCTTACAGCCTATCCTTTTGCCGACGAACGGCTGCTGGCCCAGATGCGTCAGCTCCTCTCGCTCGATGCCACGCGCAACTCGCCGCTGCTCAAGGGCCCCTTCATCAGCGTCTCACGCCCCTTCCGCAGCGGCGCTGCTGTGGACGCCCTCATCGCCGAAGGCGTGTTCCATCCGCATATGCGCCAGCGCATCCCAGCCGAAATCAGCCACGTCTATGGCCACCAGGACGAAGCAATCCGCTCCATCCACGCCGGCCGCACCACGTTGGTCTCCACCGGCACAGGCTCGGGCAAGTCCGAGTGCTTTCTTTACCCAATCGTCAGCAAGTGCCTGCACCTGCGCGACGAAAAGGCTGCCCCCGGCATCTCAGCAGTCATCGTCTATCCGATGAACGCACTGGCCGAAGACCAACTCGTTCGCCTGCGCTGGCTGCTGGCTGGCACAGGCATCAGCTTCGGCATGTATGTGGGCAAAACAGCCGAAAAAGAGGCCGAGGTCGCAGGCATCCGCCTGCCCAGGGGTGCCTCGCGCGCCGACTACGAGGCCAGACTCAAGGCAGTCCGCGACGAAAAACGCAGCGACACGGTCTACCCACCCGAAGAGGTCTGCTCGCGCGAGGCGATGCGCCGCCCGGGCGGCCAGCCCCGCATACTGCTCACCAATGTCAAACAGCTTGAACTGCTGCTTACCCGCCAGCGCGACGTGGAGCTCTTCGCCGGGGCACGACTCGACTTCCTGGTCTTCGACGAGGCCCACACCTTCACCGGAGCACAAGGCGCCGAAACCGCCTGCCTGATCCGCCGTCTGCGCTCCTTCTGCGGCCGCTCAGCGCAAGACACCGTCTGTGTCGCCACTTCAGCTACCATCGCCGACAGGGAAAACCCCAATGCCGCCCGCGAGTTCGCCTCGCGCTTTTTCGGCGTCAATGCAGACACAGTCACCACCGTGGGCGAGGCCTACGCGCGTGAACTTTGGGCAACAGCGCGCACGGTGCCGCCTGCTCCCAGCGAAGAGCCGGCAAAAGGAGCTTGTCGTGCCTTGCGATTCTCCCCTCCCTCACGGTCGGGGCTCTAAAAGAGCTTGTCGTCTTTAGTGTCCCGTCAAGCCTGAAGCACAGCAGTCAGCGCTTCCCACTGCAAGCAGCAGTTCTCAATCCATTCAAATTGAGAACTGCTGGCCCGGCAGACCGGGCAGGTCTCTGGTTGTTCAGCCCATGTTGTGGTATACTGTAGTTGTACGGCATTGCTGTTGGCTGCTGCGCGCTGCTGGCGCTGGAAAGGAGTCGTGACCATGCCGTCATCCAGAACATCTTTTTCGTCTCTTCTTTGGCTGGCTGGCCTGCTTTGGGCTTTGCTCCTATTGGCAGCCCCCAGTCGGCCTGCTTCTGCCCAGTCTTCTTTGCCCGGCAGCTGGCAGAGTAGCTGTTTCGACTGCCCCCACTTCTTTCTCGATCGAACCCCCCAGTCTGCGTTCTTTGATCCCAGCGGAACATTGCATGTTTTCTACGGCGGCGAACAGCTCTACCATGCCGCCGCCCACGACACCGGCTGGACGGTCGAAGTCGTCGATGCGACGCTGGGCGCCGGCCGGTCGGCGACAGCCGCCGCTGACCCGAGCGGCCAGCTCCATGTCCTCTATCTCGACGCGGGCGGCTGGCTGCGCTACGCACACCAAAACGGCACCGGCTGGCAGTCCGAAGCGATCCTGCCACTCTCGCTGGGCACACTCCCCAGCCTGGGCCTGGCTGTCGACCCGCTGGGCGTCCCCCACATCGCCTTTCGCTCCGACATAGATTCTGGGCTCTTTTATGCCGTGCGCACGACCAGCGGCTGGCAAACCACGCAACTCAGCACTGCGGCCGCAGCGCTCTGCCACACCGGCCTGGCCCTCGACACGGCCGGCGAGCCCCATGTCGCCTACACCACACAGACCGGCAGGCTGCACTACGCCCACGCAACCCCCGGCGGCTGGATAGACACAGAAATCGCCAGCGCCTCCAGCAGCGCAGCGCTGGCGCTCGACACCCAAAACACCCCTCACATCGTCGCCGCAGACCAGGAGAATGGGGTCTCCTCCCTCGTTTACTACGTCGCCGACCAGGGGGGCTGGCGATCAGAGCGCATCGATGCACTCACCAACAGCTCCACACGGTTCGACGTGCGCTGCCCATCCCTTCGCCTCGCCAACGACAACACCCCCCACGTCGCCTATCAGCTCGATCTGACCTCAGTCGTGTATCTCCCCGGCGCACAAATCTCCGAGGTCCGCTACGCCGTGCAGCAGCCCGACGGTTGGCAGGTTGTTGTCGGCACCCCCCCCTACAACGGAACGGCCCCAAGCCTGGCGCTTGCCCCAGACCAGAGCCCCCATGTTCTCCTGGCCGTCGCCTCGATGCAGCTCACCGACCTGCACCTGACCCCCAACGGCTGGCAGACGGACCTCGTCGACCTCGGCGGCGCCCCCACCGGCCCGTCGCTCTTCTTGGATGGCGCCAGCACCTTGCACGCCGCTGCGTTCGACCAGGGCACCCGCCAGTTTCTTTATTACCGCAGCCCGCTGTCTCCCGACGCAACCTACAGCACCCTCACCGAACGCACCGTCTTTTTGCCGTCGGCCGATGCCAGCCTGCCCACCCAACAGCCGCAGCTGCTGCCCCCCGGCATTCGGCTGGCCGTAGACCCGCAGCAGCAGCCACACCTGGTCAGCAGCTTTCCCGACCGCGGCAACGACCTGCTCTACCACACCCGCACCGATCTGGAGTGGGAGGTTCGCCCCGTGCTGTCCAGTGTGCCCACCTGTGAAACCGACGACTGGGACATTGCCGTCGACAGCAGCGGACTCCTGCATGTGGCCGTCAGCAACCAACTCGGCGTTTTTTACTTCGCATCTACCGACTTTTTTGGCTCCTATGTCTGGCTCGACCCAGACGGCAGCCAGCCCTCCATCGCGCTGGACAGCGCACAGCACCCCACGGTCGCCTACGCCAATACCAACAGCGGCCACCCCATGCTCGCAACACTGACCGCCAGCGGTTGGTTCACCCAGCCGCTCCTGCCTACCCTGCCCATCGCCGACCTGCAGCTCGCCTTCGATGGCGCAGACAACCCTGCTCTCGCCCTGGTGCTCTCGGACACACACATCCTGCTGCTCCGTTCAACCCTGACCGGGTGGATGTCGACCACGCTGGACACTGCTACAGCCCTCAGCGGGCCCATCGACCTGGCCATCGCAGCCACCGGCGTCCCTCATGTCATTTACTACGCGCAAGCCGGCCGACAGCTCTCCTATGCGACCCTGGCCGGCGATCTGCCTGTCCGCTACCCGCTCGACACACTGGCTGTCGCCAGCCCGGCTGCGTCCCTCGCCCTCGACCGCTGGGGAGCTCCCCATGTCCTTTACGAAGACGCTGCCCACCACGACTTGAACCATCTGTACTGGCAGGTTGTGTGGCCGCACAGCGTCTACCTGCCCACCCTCCTTCGGCAATGACGCCGGAGGGAACCGGTGCCGCCTCTGCTGCGTTGTAAGAGGCAAGATGCAAACGTCGCCTGCGCCTACACAGATTTTTCGCCGTCGTCTGCTGGCTGTTGGAGCGCTGCTGGCAGCGCTGACAGCCGGGGTAGCTCTCTACTGGTGGCTTTTGGCCGATCTCCCCCCAGTTCACGCCGCTGGGTTACGTGCCACATACCCGACGACCCAAATTCTGGACCGCAACGGCCAGCTCCTCTACGAATGGATCGACCCGGCTGCCGGCAAACAGCTCGACCTCGAGCTCAGCCAGATCCCGGCCGCCTGCGTCCAGGCCACGATCGCCACCGAGGACAGCCGCTTTTTTTGGCATGGGGGTGTTGACCCACTCGCCATTTTGCGCGCCCTCTGGCAAAATCTGCAAAGTCAGGGGATCGTCTCGGGCGCCAGCACGCTGACCCAACAGCTGGCCCGGAATCTGTTGCTGGAAAGCCAGGAACGCTTTGAGGGCAGCCTGCGGCGTAAGCTGCGCGAGGCGCTGCTCGCCTGGCAGCTCGAACAGGCCTACACCAAAGACGCGCTGCTGGCACTCTATTTGAACCAGACCTACTACGGCAATTTTGCGTTCGGCATCGAAGCGGCCGCCCAGATTTTTTTTGCCAAACCTGCCAGCCAGCTCAGCCTGGCCGAGTGTGCACTGCTGGCCGGGCTGGTCCAATACCCCTCCGGCTACAACCCGCTGCTGGACCCAGAGGCCGCCAAAGGACGCCAGCGCACGGTGCTGCGGCTGATGCAAAACCATGGAGCGCTGACCGCGGCCCAGGCCGAAGAAGCAGCCCGCCAGCCACTCCAATATCGCTCCAGCCTGTTTGCAATCGAAGCCCCCCACTTTGTCATGTATGTCCAGGATCTGCTTGTCCAGCAGCTGGGGCTCGAACGGGTGCGGGCTGGGGGGCTGCGCGTCTACACCACCCTCGACCTTGACCTGCAACGCCAGGCAGAGACGGCGCTACGCCGGCGGCTGGCCCAGCTCACCTGCCAGGCCGAAAGCGCCTGCACCGACCCCGCTGCCCGCAGCCGGCAGGTCGACAGCGC
>JAGWYN010000102.1 GCA_018969295.1 Chloroflexota bacterium
CCGCTGCTGCAGGTCGAGCAGCAGATTGAGCACCTGCGCCTGCACCGACACATCCAGTGCCGAGGTCGGTTCGTCCAGAATCAACAGCTTCGGATGCAAAATCAGCGCGCGCGCAATCCCGATCCGCTGGCGCTGCCCGCCGCTGAATTCGTGCGGGAACCGGTTGGCCTGTTCAGGCTGGAGCCCCACCGTCTCCAGCATGGAGAGCACCTGACGATCCAGGCTGGCACCGCTGGCCTTGCGGTGAATCTGCAGCGGCTCGCCGACCAGCTGACGCACGGTCATGCGTGGGTTGAGCGACGAGAAGGGATTTTGAAAGACAATCTGGATCTCCTGGCGGACAGCACGCATCTGTTTTTCAGAAAAGTGGCAGAGGTTTTGCCCCTGGTACACAATTTCACCCGAGGTGGGCTCGATCAGGCGGGGAATCATGCGGGCCAGGGTGCTTTTCCCCGAGCCAGATTCGCCGACCAGGCCAAAGGTGGCCCCTTGTGGGATAGCCAGCGACACATCGTCGACGGCGCGCACACGCTGCCGGCCACGGGCCACAAACACTTTGGTGAGATTGCGCAGTTCGAGCAGCATGGTGACTATTCCTCGTAGAGCACGCACGCCACCTGGTGGTCGGGTGCCGTCTGGATCGAGCGCGGCAAGGCAGCCGTGCACTGCGGGCGTGCCTCCCGACAGCGGGGGGCAAACCGGCAGCCAGGAGGGGGCTCGTACAAACTGGGTACGCTGCCAGGAACCCCCTGCAGCGTGCCGCGGCGGGTCTTTTCAGTCACGATCGCCTGCAGCAGCCCGCGCGTGTACGGGTGCTGCGGCTCCCGCAGAATGCTGCGCACAGGGCCGCTCTCGACGACATGGCCGGCATACATCACCGCAATCCGGTTGCAGAGCTGGGCAACCAGACCGATGTTGTGGGTAATGAGCAGCACCGTCAGGTCGATCTCGCGCACCAGCTCGGCGATCAGCCGCAAAATCTGCGCCTGCACCGAAACATCCAGCGCCGTGGTCGGCTCGTCGGCGATCAACAGATCGGGCCGTCCGGCGATCGCCATGGCAATCAGCACGCGCTGGCGCATGCCGCCGCTGAACTCGTGCGGATAGGCATGGATCCGCTTTTCAGGCTCGGGGATTCCCACCCTGCGCAGCAGAGCAATTGCCCGCTCCTGAGCGTGCCGCCGCTGCATCCGGCTGGAAGGCAGCCAGCGACGGCCCCAAGCCGTGGCCGCCAGCAGATCCTGCTTGCTCAAAAGGGCGTCCACCATCTGCTGCTCGACCGAAAAAACCGGGTTGAGCCCGGTCATGGGGTCCTGAAAGACGACGCCGATGTGGCGAGAGCGCAGCCGGCGCAGCTCCTCCTCCGACTTTTCCAGCACATTCTCGCCCAGAAAACGCACTTCGCCGCCGCTGTAGCGGGCTGGCGGCTGCGGCACCAACTGCGGGATCGACATCGCCGTCACTGACTTCCCACAGCCGGTCTCGCCGACCAGCCCCACCAAATCCCCGCGGTGGATCGTCAGATTGACCCCGTTGAGCACGCGAGCGACACCGTCCAGCGTGACCATCTCCAAAGAGAGCGCTTTGATGTCGACCAGAAGCTCCCGCATCTATTTCACCGTCGCATTCGGGTCGAGCAGGTCGCGCAGACCGTCCCCCAACAAGTTGAACCCCAAGACCATCACAAACATAAACAGACCCGGGAAGGTCGAGATCCACCAGGCCCCCGGCATAAAACGGCGCCCCAACGCGATCATGGAGCCCCAATCCGGCTCCGGTGGCTGAATCCCAATGCCAATAAAGCCGAGCGAGGCCAACGCCAACACCGCAAAACCGAAATCCATCGACGCCTTGACCACAATGGCGGTCAACGTATTGGGCAGAATGTGCCGAAAGATCACCCGCCACCGCGAAGCGCCGATCGCCCGGGCTCCCGCCACAAAATCCTCCTCGCGCACTTTGAGCATCTGGGCTTCCACCAGCCGACAGTAGCCGGGCCACCAGGTCACCGACAACGCCAGCATGGCCGGCACCATCCCCCGCCCCAACGCCGCAGCCAGCGCCATCGGCAGAAAAATCCCCGGAAAGGTGAGCATGACATCGGTCAGACGCATGATGATCTGGTTGGGGGTGCCGCCGACATACCCCGCCACCGCCCCCAGCGTCACCCCAATGCTGATGGCCACCCCCAGGATGATGAGCCCCACCTGAAACGACGTGCGGGTCGCAACGATCACGCGCGTGAACACGTCCCGGCCTGCATCGTCGGTGCCGAACCAGTGGGTGGCGTTGGGCGGCTGCAGCCGGTTGTCCATATGAACGTCGCCGAGCGTGTCGCCCGGAAAGGGCACCCAGGTCGAGCCGGTCACCGCCACCGCCAGCATGGCGACCACGATCCAAAGACCCAGGAGAGAAAGCCGGTTGCGCGCAAAACGAAAAAGCCCCCGACGCAGATCGCTGAGCTGCGACGCATGGTCCTCGCGCCAGCGAGCCAGCCTGGAAGACGGGTTTGACACAGATGAAGCCATGGCATCCCTACGAAAAACGGATACGCGGGTCCACCAGCCGGTACGCAAGGTCGGTGAACAGATTCACCACCACGACCACCACACCAATAAACAGGGTGGACCCCATGATCACTTGAAAATCGAGCAGCAACGCTGCCTTGGTCGCATACTGGCCGATCCCCGGCCAGTCAAAGACAAATTCGATCAGCACGCTGCCCCCCAGCGCGAAACCGATCAGAAAACCGAGCATCGAGACCGTGGCAATCATCGCATTTTTCATCAGATACCGGCTCCACAGGATGCGCTCCTGAATGCCGTTGGCCCGTGCCACCATGACAAAATCCTTGCGCAACATGTCCAACAGATCGCCGCGCAGCTGCCGGGTAATCAAGGCGATCACCAGCAGCGACTGGCAGAGCGCCGGCAGCAGAAGATACCGGCTCGCCGTCCAGAAGCCCGACAGATTGCCCGCCAGCAGCGTGTCGAGCAGCAAAATCCCGGTGATGCTCTGCGGGTAGCTCTGGCGGGGGTCGAAGCGGCCGCTGACCGGCAGCCACTGCAGCAGCTGGCCGAAGACCAGCTGCAAGACGATCGCTATCCAGAAGACAGGAACGCTGACTGCACCGATCGAGACAAAACGAGAAAGATGGTCGGGCCAGCGGTCGCGCCAGCGGGCTGCCACCACCGCCAACGGAATTCCGACCAGCAGCCCGAACACGGTCGCCACCACCGTCAACTCCAACGTCGCTGCAAAGTAGGTGAGCAGGTCTGGCAGCACCGCACGACGGTTGCCGATCGAGTAGCCCCAATCCCCCTGCAGCAGCCCCCCCATATAGCGCAGATACTGCTCGGGGAGAGGGCGGTCCAACCCAAACTCCTCGATCATCTTTTCGATCTGTTCAGGCCGAGCCTGCGGACCTGCGGCCAGTTTGACCGGGTCGCCGGGCACCAGCCGCGAGATCACAAAGGTGACCAACGACAACAAAATCAAAACAACCGGAATCCAGAGCAGACGATTCAACAGATAACGCAACATAGACGGATTTCAACTGTCTGTAGAGCGCGCGCCCACAAGCTGCCCAAAAATGGAGGGTGGGGGGCGCATGCGCCCCCCACCCCCATTACCCCTCCATCCACAGACGCCAGAAGTCGACGCTGATGTCCCCAAAATAGTTGTAGCCCTTCACCCGCTTGTTGTAGCCGACCACGTTGGGCGAGACATAGATCGGCACATCGGGTGCTTCGCCGGCAATCGCAGCCTGCAAGGTCGCCACCAGCTCCGCAGCACGGGCTGCGTCGGTCGTGACCCGCAGTTCGTCGAGCAGCAGATCCACATCGGCGTTGCGGTAGAACGAACAGGCCTGGAAACTGCCGCCGGTCGGCCGGTCCCAGCTGCCGCTCCAATACTTTTCGACCAGCCAGGTGTCCGCCAAAGGCGGGAACTGGTCAAAAATAAACCCGATGTGGGGGCCGGTCGCCGGCGCCGAACAGGCCCCCACGATGTCTGGCCAGTTTTTGGGCACCAGGTTGAGCGTAATGTTGTATTTCTTGAGCTCGTCGAGCAGAATCAGCCCGGCCGCTTCCTCAAAATCCAACCCGCTCACATAGACAAAGTCGATGTCGATGCCCCCCTCCTTGTACGCGCTTTGGTCGAGAAAGGCCTTGGCCAGCTCCGGGTCGTACGGGTACTGCGGCTCCAGGTTGGGGTCATAGCCAGGGACCCCTTCCGGCAACGGGCCGGTCATCAACTTGACATAGCCCATCTGCGAGTCGGAGAAGGCCTGGCGGTTGAAGCTGTGCGCCAAAAACTTGCGGAAGTTGGGGTCGGCCGTCGGCCCTTCCTGGGTGTTCATCTTGAGATAGCCGGCGAGCAGGCCGAAGTTGACCTCAGCGGTGTGGCTGCCGGTGCCGTTGATCTCTTCGATGTCGTTGACCGAGATCGTGTCGGCCATGTCAAAGTCACCGGAGAGCAGACCAGTTTTGCGGGTCGCCACATCCTCGGTCTTGCGCCAGACCACCTTGGCCAGACGGCCAGCGCCCGGCCAACCCTGCCAGTAGTCGGGCACTGCCTCCAGCTCGTAGACCTGGCCGATCTGCCAGTTGCCCTGAGCGAAAGGGCCGCTGCCCGCTTCATGGTCGATCAGATAGGCAGCGCCCTCATCCCCCCCCTGGTCGTTGTCCATCGCCACCTTCTTGCTGACAATCGGCTGCTCCAGAAACGCCAGCAGACGGTCGAAGTTGCCGTACGGGGTCTTCAACGTCATCTTCACCGTGGTGTTGTCGGTGGCCACCACATTTTCTGGGTCCAGATACCCCATCAGCAGGCTGGCCCGCTGTTTTTGGGCGCGCAACGTGCGCTGGTAGGAGTAGGCCACATCCTCGGCCGTCAGCGGCGTACCGTCGTGGAACTTCGCCTGGTCGGTGATCTGAAACGTCCACTCGCGGGCGTCCTCAGAGGCAGACCAATCCTGGGCCAGCCCCGGCTCGATTGGCTGCGGCCAGCCCCCCTCAAAACGGAAAAGCCGGTCATACATCTGACGCATGACCGCATTGATCGAATAGTCGGTGCGGTCAGAAGGGTCGATCGACGCAATATCCTGGGAGCCCCCATAAATCATTACCTGAGGGGTGATCCCGCCAGCGCTGCTGGCAGCAGGAGGTGCGGCCGGTGCAGCCGGCGCGCAGGCCGCCAATGCCACACCGCCAGAGAGCATGGCCAGGGTCTGCAAAAATTGGCGACGGCTGATGCGCCCGCTCTGAAAATCGGCGACCAGCGCCTGGGTTGGGTTCTGCAGTCTGCGTTTCATCTTCGGTTGACTCCTGAATCTGGTTGTGCAAAAACTAAAAGCTGTCTCTCCCCTCCAGACTGCAGGGCTGCCAGGAGGCACACCACAGCTGGTCTCAAATACAGTAAACAATTCTAGCACAGAGAGCGGCTCGCCTCAAAACACCGTTTACAGATACAGAGGGGGATCTACATCACAGCTGCCCGTACGCCGCCGGCAGCGGACATGGCTCAAAACAGTCGAGCAGCACAAACTGCACGAACACAGCATAGTTGGCGTCCATCGTCGTCTGCTGCAGAATCTGCACCCACCCGATCTGCTGCATTCCCCGATCCTCGTCCACCAGAGGCACCACCCCACTCCCCCAATGGCGAGGATGGGTGGGATAGCGGCGCGTGTCCAGCCAGTAGGACTCCGCAGCTGCCAGCCAGCTGCGATTGAAAAGTTTCCAGACCACAGCCAGGATTCCAGAATGTTGGGCGCACAGGGCCTGCGCCGCTGCCGGCCCTGCCGGCGCCACCCACTGGTGCGCCCCAACCTTGAGCACCCGCTCCTCACGATACAACCAGAGCGGCTCGCTGTATTTGGCTTTGGCCTGCTCGATCGCCGCCACCGTGGCAGCCGGCAGTTGAAAAGAGTGTTGGTTGGGAAATACGACCTGATATGGACCCATCACAGACCTTTTTGCTCCGA
>JAGWYN010000015.1 GCA_018969295.1 Chloroflexota bacterium
GAGTGGCCGACGCACTGGACGATCTTGTGAAGGCCGTCATTCCAGCGAATCAGCCAAAGGCGCTACCTGGCGCAACTGCCACGTCGCCAACGCACCTGTTGCCAGACGGCATGCGCTGTTGAGCCGGTTCGACCGGAAGGCGCCACTCTGTCACCCTATAGGCGGGTGACGCATCAAGAGGACGCCAGCGCATCACTGCTTCACTCGATCCACTGGATCGGACCGTTCGCGCGCCGGATCGGCCAGACCCTGACGCAAATTTTATCCCTTCTATTCGATTTTCAACGTGCGAAATCCAGGTTTACAAACCCTTACCCGCGGTGCCATTGTGGGCACCCGCAAGGGGTGCCCCTACGGGGTCGCCCGTGTGGTCGCCCGTACGATCGGTCATGGTCTCATCCTGGGCACCCGCCTGTAGGGGCGACCCTTGCGGTCGCCCTTGTGATCGCCCGTACGATCGGTCATGGGTCTCATCCTGGGCGCCCGCCTGTAGGGGCGACCCTTGCGGTCGCCCTTGTGCATTCTTGCAGGGTCGCGGTACACTCTTTACGGCATTCGCTGCCGAAAGATTCGACAGCCCGGTGCAGAGAGCGTTAGCAACTGCTGAAAGAAGTGAAAGCACATCTACTGCCTGATCAGGTTCTGACCATCGATGCCGAGTTTAAGATATCCGAACTGCACGAAGTCAAGATCGAACGATTCGTTCGATGACCCGCCAATTCGAAGAAAGGACTCAGTGACGGCCCACTTCCCCAACGGGAGCGAGGCGCATCGCCGTCTCAAGCAGGCTACTTGACCCATTTTTACCAGAAAGTAATGTCAAATGGATGATGTAAAAACCGTGATACATTCTCTGTTGCCTGACCCGAAAATCAGGAAAAGATGTCTTGAAGCGTTTGATGAAACAGTTAGCTATGCAAATTCTTTGGGTAGCGAGAAGTGGGGTGCTTACTACACGCGTGGCCAAGTTAGGCTTTTGATAGGAAACCTGATCGTGTTCACCCTTGAACCAGGTTGTACATGGCTTGCTCTGGACCAAGAGCTTCTTGAAAAATCCCAAGAGCTACGTAGCTTTTTAGAAAGTGCTAAAGAATGGAAGTGGGACGATCATGACTATCCACGATACACAAACGTGCCTTCAAAAAATGGATTTTATGTTCCATCTGATGAACATCAGAATATTTGGGCTGTTATAAAACAATTGCATTTTGAGTTTATTTCGAAGACTGCTGCAAAGTACAAAAAATTGCGAAAAGGCACACAGAACAATAGCAAATTGTTAATGGAATATATCCGTGGTGAGATTGGTGATTTTTTTCCATCTTCAGATACCGAGGTAGCAGAAATGTCTGAAGGCCCGTTTGCCGCCTGACCCCTGCGGTTCTAGTCCATTCGACAGACCACACCTACTGAAAGGTCTGCCATCCTTGCCCGACGCCCTCTCACACAGAGAGACCTCCATGCTATAATCGGATCTGCTATGCGCGACGCCCGCTCCTGGTGGTTCTCTGCCCAGCTTTTTGGGCCCAGCTTTCTGTTCTGTTGGTTGCTGGCCAGCCTGCTCTGGCCTGCAGTGGCCAGGGCCAGCACATTGCCCCCTCCCACATTCCCCAACACCCCCCCTGACTATCTTCCTCCAGGCCAGATCCAGGCCCACATTGTGCAGCACTCCGATTTTGTACCGCGCTGGAAACCGACAGACCAGCAGATGCTGCTGCAGGCAGGGCTGCCCATCCCCGCAGTCGTCGTGGCGCCCACCAACGTGTTTTCCGACCCGCCCGCTCATCTCCCCGCCTCGAGCCCGCCTTTCCTCGCTGGATGGCAGCCGCTGTTGACCCTGGATGGACTTCCAGCCCTGGCAACTCACCCCTGCCGGTTGCTGGGGCGTTCCCCCGGCCCCCGCAGCCTTCTGCTCGAACAGCTGCGCCAGGAACCCTTCCCCGTCGCCAGCAAGGCCGGCTTCCTGCCCACACAATGGATCTGCCTGTTCCCCAATCTGGCCCAGGCCCACAACGTGATGGCCCAGTTCGCCCTCCACAGCGAAGCACGCCTCTTCCCCGAAAGTCTCTTTGTCGGCTTCTCAACCGACGGACGGATTTTCTACGGCCGCCGATGGGTCACCCAGCCCCTGGGCAGCCCCCCTCCCGGCTGGCAGCTGCACCGCCTCTTCTTCCCCACCCACATACAAGGCCCGGTCGCTCTCCTCTGGGAACTCCGCCGCCCTCACCGAATCTCCCAACCCCCAGCCTTCCAGCTCGCCAACCTCAGCGTCGAACAGTTTACTCCCCTTCCCCCTGGCTGCCGCCAGCTCGACCCCAGCCTCCCCCTCTCCGCCCCACCCAGACAGGTCAGCAAAGGGCTCAACTTGCCCCCCTATCCCGATCTGGCCCCCACAGGCATGGCCGGCCACGTGGCCCGTCTCCAAAAAAGCCGGGTCCACTGGGCACGCATCGAATTCCAGGGACATCCCCGCCCTCTCCCAGCCGGGCGCGGCGCCCGCCTCGCCTATTTCGACCTCAAACATTATGACATTCTTCTTGGGCTGCTCTGCGCAGGAAGTCCCCCCATTGCCGTGCTGGCCCTGCTGGACTACGCGCTGGGGCCCGACGACAGCTGGCGCCGCCCCGAAGAGCGGGCTCTCTACCGGACAACTTTTGTGGCATGGGCGGATCTGCTCGTCCGTTACTATCAAGACCGGGTGCACGCCTGGGAGGTCTGGAACGAGCCAGACCATGTCCGCACTGCCCTGCCGCCCACAGAGTTTGCTCGTCTGCTGAACGCCACCACAGAGGCCCTCAAGGCGGTCGATCCCACTGCCTGGGTGGTGAGCGGCGGGCTGAGCAGCATCGGCCCTGGGGCCAATGCCTATCTGCGCCAGACCCTGGCCGCGCTGGATCCCACCCGGCCCGCCCCATTCGATGCGCTGGGAATCCATCTTTACCCAGGCGCCGAACCACGTGTCGACGGACAGAGCGTGCGCGACCCTTCCTATCTGACCCGCAACGCTCCGCTGCAGCAGTTGCTCGGGACGTTGACCGCAGCCGGCTACGCGGGCTGGCCGCTCTGGGTCACCGAAACCGGCTGGAATCGTGCAGCAGACAGCCGCGCTCCAGCCACATTCGCCTGTGCTACCATTGCCGACACCATGGTCGACGGGGCAGCCCAGGCCGCCTACCTGCCCCAGCAGTTCGATCTGCTTTTCAACCTGAACTGGGAAGCTACGGGCCAGCCCGTCGTTGCGAAGGTCTTCTGGTACCAATACGCCGATGTCGGCATCACAGCCGACGAAGCCGATTGCGCCGAGAGCGCAGGGTCTCCACACACGATCGTCGACTGGTGGTACGGTCTGTACAGCGGGATCGATGCAGCAGTCGGCATTTTTGAACCGCAGCCCAACCCAGTCGCCTGCACCTTTCGCGCCTACCCTGTCCCCCAGGAGCTCAAAGCCTGCCTGGAAGGCCCCTCAGCTGGACGGTGAGGCGACGGTGCGGGTTTCCTCAGAGAGAATCCGCCCATCGCTCAAATTGATCACCCGGTCGACATAGTCGTCGGCCAGCATGTCATGGGTGGCCATCAGCATCGTCATGTTGTGCTGGCGAACCAGTGAGCGAAAGAGTGTCAGCACACTGTGGGCGGTCTTGGAATCCAGGTTGCCGGTCGGTTCGTCGGCGATCAACAGCCGTGGCCGGCCCGCCAGGGCCCTGGCCACAGCCACCCGCTGCTGCTGCCCGCCCGAAAGTTCGTAGGGGCGGTGGTCGTTCCACCGAGTCAGCCCCACCAGTTCCAGCACATCCAACGCAGCTTTGTGACGCTCGCTGGCGCCGACACCGTTGAGCCGCAGCGCCAGCTCTACATTTTCGTAGGCCGAAAGCACAGGCAGCAGGCCCAGCGACTGAAAAATAAAACCAACCTGCTGGCGACGCCAGGCGGTGCGCCGTGCCTCAGACCAGCTGGCAATCGACTCACCAAAAACCTGCACACTCCCCCCCGTCGGCTGGTCCAGAGCCCCAATACAGTTGAGCAGCGTGGTTTTGCCGCTGCCAGAGCGCCCTTTGATGGCCACAAACTGGCCCGCTTCGACCGCCAGGTCGACCCCGTCCAGCGCACGCACTTCCTGCTGGCCGCGGCGGTAGACCCGCTGAAGCTGTCGGGCCTCTACAGCCAGAAAGTTGCCACGCCGCGCCTGCATCTGACCACTCTCCGCGTCCATCCTATCCCCGCTTTCCCGGCAAACGCCCCCACAGATCGCGCAAAGGGCCGCGGCTCTGGCTCGTGTGTTCCACCTCGGCAACCTGGCGGGCACTCGGTGCCGCCTCCTCCACTTTGCGAATCAAGATCCCGCCCTCGACAACCTCCAGACGGGCCCTGCCTCGGATTTGGAGCTCTTCCAAGTATTCTGGAGGGATGTGGAGACGCCCGTTTTTGTCAAGCACCACCAGCTCTTCGAAGGCCTCTGTCGCCCCAGGCTGCTGGCTGGCCTCTGCCTGGCGCACAGTCTCACTGGCCAACATGCCGTCCCGAATCGCCACCACGCGGTCAACCTGCCGCGCCACCCCCGGGTCGTGGCTGACTACAATGATCGTCACCCCCATCTCCCTGCGCAGCGCCCGAAACGTCTCGTAGATCAGGGCGGCGGTGGCTGTATCCACCTCCCCAGTCGGTTCGTCCGCCAACAGCAACGGAGGGTGGTTGGCAAGCCCCACAGCGATCGCCACCCGCTGCTGTTCGCCGCCAGAGAGCTCCGAAAGCCGGTGATGCATCCGCTGCCCCAAACCGACCCGTTCAAGCAGCTCGGCCGCACGCTGCCGGCTGCGGTGGGTACGTCCAGCCACCGTCATCGGCAGGGTCACATTGTCGATCGCGTTGAGATAGGGGATGAGGTTGCGCGCGCTCTGCTGCCAGATAAAGCCCACCCGCTCCCGGCGGTAGCGGTTGAGCTGGCTGTCCGACATGCGCAGCAACTCCTGGCCGTCGACCACGACCCGGCCGGCAGAGGGGCGGTCAAGCCCCCCCAGAATGTTCATCAACGTCGTTTTGCCGCTGCCGCTGGCCCCTACGATCGCCATCAGCTCCCCACGCTCGATGTTCAGGTTCAGCTCGCGCAGCGCCACCTGCTCCAACCCGGCAACTTTGTAGATCTTGACCAGCCCGTCGCACACTATCAACATAGACAAGGGTTACACCGTCTCTCCCAGCTTGATCGCCTGGAACACCTTCATCCGCAGCAGCAGGACAATCAACACGATGAACGCCACCAGAAAGAGCCCCCCAAAGAGCAGATAGAGCCGGGTCACGGCAAACCAGGCGATCTCCACGGTAAAGGGCGGAATGTTGGCGGTCGGGCCGCTGCCGACCTGAAAGTAGGGAATGAACAGGTCACTGATCAGCGCGCCGATGGCAGTGCCTGCGCCCAGCCCCAGCAAAATCAAAAAAGCCAGCTCGCAGGACAAGAAAATCGCCAGCTGCCGGGTCGACAGGCCGATCGCCCGCAGCGTGCCCAGCTCAATAAAGCGCCGCCGGAAGGAAAAGAGGGCGTAGAGCAGAAAGCCCAACACGGTCAGCAGCGCCGAGGCCAGAAATCCGACCGAAAGAACGCCAAAAAGCCCCTGCCGCTCAGGACGCCGCAACTCTTCGGCGATCCGCACCGCAGCAGCCTGATAGTCCATCACCTGGATGTCATACTGGCGCAGCTCCCGCACCATCTGTTCGTAGTCGACCGCAGGGGCAGTCTTGACCCAGACGTCGTACGGGCGTTCGCCGCCGGTCTGCTCGAAAATCCAGTCCAGATTGGCCACGACCAGGGCTCTGTTCTCTTCCTCTGCACTGTACCAACGGGGAAAATACCGAAAATCGCCGACGATCCGCACAGGAATCTCGGCATTGGCGTCCGCCGCCGCGCGCAGACGGATCTGAAGCGTGTCGCCGACCCGCAGCCCAGCCTGGCGCATCAGGGTTCGTTCGACTAGCACCCCATCCGAGGCGATCGCCAGCGAATTCATCAGGGCCCCCAGGCTGGCCGATGCAAAATCGGTGCGCCAAAAAGCCACCTGAGGAAAGTCGACACGGTCGATCCCCACCACGGCGACAGGCTGCCAGCGCTCCTGGAGCTGCGCCGACCCTTCAAAACGCCCCACCCTGGCCGCCGCCTCGATCTCGGCGACATTCAGATGTTCGTCCACCGGAATAAAGACCCACGCCGGCTCGGCCAGCTGAGAGAGCGAGCTCTCTTCTTCCACAGAAGGCTCGGCCTCTGCCGGCTGCTCTCCCCCGGCCCCGAACGAGCTCCCCTCCACGGGAGGGGCAGACCCAAGCTCGACCAGCCGAGCATCGGCGCCGACCGTGTAATAGCTCTGGTCGTAAAGATGGTTGTCCAGTGTCTGCGCCAGCGACGCAGTAAAGACGGACAGCCCCAGCGTCAGCATCAGCAGCACAAGCGGCGTGCTGTACAGCCCTGGCTCGCGCGCCAGATAACGCGTTGCCAGCAAAAAACCGACGCTGCGGGTGCGCGCAGCCAGCCAGGCGACCCACGCCATCCCCCAGGGCAGCAGCCGCAAAACGAACAATGTCGCCGCCAGAGCCACCAGCGCCGGCAGCAGGATCAGCAGCGGATTTTCAAAAATATCACCAGATGCAGCACCCGCCTGGGTAAAGATAGAGCCCTGCTGGCGGACCAGATAGACGCCATAAAAGGCCGGAATCAACAGCAGAAGGTCCAGCCAGGTACGCTGCCACCAGGGCCGCGCCACGGTGCGGGCCAGCTCCTGTTTGTAGCTGACGATCGTGTGGCGGGCAGCGCCGATCGAGGGCAGCAGCTGCGCCAGCAAGGTGACCCCGATCGCGATCGCCCCAAACTGCAAAGGAGCTGCTGTCAGTTGGATCCGCAGGGTGCTGTCGAAGGAAAAATTGAGAAAAGAGCGGGTCGCGCCGAAAGCCTGGGCCACCCAGGTGCTCAGCGGCACTGCCAACGCCAGGGCCAAAAGCCCCAGCACGGCAGCCTCCAGCAACGCCACCATCGACACTTGGAGGGCCGTCGCCCCACGGCTGCGCAATACAGCAATTTCGTTGCGTTGGCGCCCAACTGCCAACCCGACCACCAGCCCGATAAACGCCAGCAACAGGGCTACAATCGGCAGGCTGAACGCATAGAGCAGAACCGTCAACAGCCGCGACGAGGCCTGATAGACCTTCAGCGCATCGTAAGGCGATGTGTCCAGCCGGGTGTTGGGCAGCAACGTCGCGGCACGCTGCGTGATCTGGTCGATCCGGGCGACCAGACGCGGGGCCGTGCTGGCGTTGACAGCCGAACCGTCCACAATCCAATACCAGACAATCAGCGCCACCTCGTCTTCCAGCAACGAGGCAATCCGCCCCTCAAAGGTGGCCGAAGGGACCACCAGCTGCTGCTCAAAAGCACGCGGGCGATAAAACCAAAAGGAATCTTCGCTGTCTGTCGGCGCCCAGATCCCGCTCACCCGCACCGGGATCTGCACAGTGCGTTCCCCGGCACTGCCTTCCACCACCCGGAAGGTCATGAAGGTCTCCCCCACCTGGATCCCCAGCAGCGCAGCCAACGCTTCTGTCACCGCAACGTCAAAGGCCTCAGACGGGTCTGCCGAAGCCGGAGCAGGCATCCCCCCTTCCACCCAGGTCACATGCTCTTCAAATCCATCCAGCGCACTGAAACTGACCCAAGCCAGCGGCTCCTGGGCGCTGGCATAGCTCTGGCTCGTCCCTTCCGGGAAAAACCGAAAATTGTCGGTTTTGACATAGCGCACCGTGCGCTGTGCCGGCAGCCCCAGCTGCTGGACAGCCGCCCCCGAAAGATAGTCGTCCACCGACTCGATCTCGGCCCAATCTTTGACTCCATAGATCGAACCGATGTTGCGAAACAGAAACGTGAAGGCGTGCTGGTCTCCCTTGACCCCTTGCCCCGCCTTGGCCAGTTCCTCTTGCAGCACGCGATAATAGACTGCGTCGGCGTAGAGCGGAATGCTCATGATCAAGGTGATGGCCGCTACCAGCCCCAGCAGGGTGGCGGCAGCCAGCCAGCGCTGCGCTGCGATCCGCCGGAGCGCAATCCGCAAAGTCGACCAGGTTCGCAGTAAAAAGTTCATGGTCCGACAATGACCTGGCCTTCTTCGAGCCCTTCCAGAACTTCCACCCGGTCAGCCGCCTCTACGCCGATGCGCACGTCGACCCGCCGTTGGACGTCGCCGTCCTGGACAACCGCAAAGAGGCGCCCGCTGAAATTGCGGATCGCCTGCGGCGGCAGCCAGAGAACCGCTTGCGCACGCTCGACCTCCGCAGTCACCCGAACCAGGTCGCCGAGCGCGTAGCTGTCGTCCTGGGCCGGCTGCTCGATCGCGATACGCGTGCTTTTGTCCTTCTCCTCGATCGTCTGGCCGCTGCCGCCGCTGCCAAACGGATAAGGCAGGCGCCGGATCGTGCCGTTCAGAGCCTGGCCTGGCCGCGACGAGAGCACAAAGGTGACCGGCATCCCTTCCACCAGTTCCTGCAGCTGGTTGCTGAGCAGATCTGCGCTGATCTCCAGGATGCTGGCGTCGGCCACCGAGGCGACCGGCTGGTAGCCGTTGACCGCCTGCCCTGGGGTCAGCGACAGCGAGAGCAAAATCCCGTCGAACGGAGCAATGATCTGCGCCTCGGCAATCTCTTGGCGCAATTTCTCGACCGCATAGCGGGCACGGGTCCGGTCGTTTTCGAGCAATGGACTGACGCCGCTCTCCAGCCGCTCGACCGCAATCTGGGCCAATTCGACATCTTTTTGATAGACAGCGACCTGGGCGCGCGCCAGGTTGGGGTCACGCTCGGCCCCTTCCAGCAGAATCTGCGCCCGCTCCAGCCGGGCCTGCGCCTCACGCCGGTCAAACTCGAGGGCGCGCAGGGCTTCGTCCAACGTCACCTGGGCTCGCTCCAGCTCCAGTTCAGCCGCTGCCAGCTCCCGTTCGAGCGCGTCGTTCTCAAATTCGGCGATCACGTCTCCTTCGCTGACAGACTCGTTGCGCTTGAAAAAGACCGAACGCACCCGGCCATTGCTCTGAAAAAAGAGCTCAGTCTCCCGCTCGGGTGAGATCCGCCCAGAAAAGGTCGTTGTGCGGACGACATCCCCGCGGCCAACCTGGTAGGTGGGCTTGAGCGCGATCTGCGCCGTAGGTATCGGCGTCGGGGTCGGCTCGGCGGCACTCTGTTCGGTGCGCGTCGCAGGCATCAACGCACAGCCAGCCAGCAGCGTCGCTGCGGTCACCGCCACCGCAGCTTGTAAAAAAAACGAATTTCGCACAGGCAATCCTTTGCCAGAGCAAGGGAACGGCTTGCTGTCTGGATCGAAAGACTGGATCGACAAAGCAGCGCGCCGGACCGGCGGATAAAAAGGCTTGTCCTTGACCCAACACACCAGGCCCAGGGAGGTCGCACGCCGCAAGGCAGCGGCGTGCCCCATTTCTCAGTAGGTTGGCCGCGCCTCGTAGGCCACAATCGCAGCCTCTTTCGAGCTGATGTACCCCAGATCGTCCAGCCCCTCCAAAAGGCAGATTTTGCGGAAGGGGTCGATCGCAAAGCTGTGCTGCTGGCCGTCCGGCAAGGTGACCGTCTGGCTGCGCAGATCGATCTGGAGGGTGGTTGTCGGCTCTTCTTCGACCAGATCCCACAACAGGGCGACGACCTCTTCCTCCAAAGTCACCGGCAACAGGCCATTTTTCAAGCTGTTGTTGTAAAAAATATCGGCGAAGCCCGGCGAAATGACACAGCGAAAACCGTAGTCGGTCAGGGCCCAGACAGCATGTTCTCGGCTGGAGCCGCTGCCAAAATTGCGCCCTGCGATCAAAATCCGAGCGCCCTGATACTCCGGCTGGTTGAGCACAAAATCGGCCTTGGGCGTGCCGTCCGGGTGGTAACGAATCCAAGAAAAGAGCCCTGCGCCCATCCCATCTTTGGTCACAGCAGTCAGGTAGCGGGCTGGGATAATCTGGTCGGTGTCCACGTTTTCCATGCGCAGCGGCACGGCGGCAGCAGACAAAGCGGTAAAGGGTTGCATCACAGTCGTTCCTCGATCCTGGCAGTTTGTTCAGCGGAGCATTTCACGCACATCGACCACCCGGCCGTTGACCGCAGCCGCTGCAGCCATGATCGGGCTCATCAACAAGCTGCGAGCGCCTGGGCCCTGGCGCCCTTGGAAATTGCGGTTGCTGGTGCTGGCCACGTACTTGCCGGCACCCGCTTTGTCGTCGTTCATGGCCAGACACATGCTGCAGCCAGCGCCGCGCCATTCGAACCCGGCCTCCTGGAAGATGCGGTCCAGCCCTTCGGCCTCGGCCTGCCCCTTCACCGCCTTGGAGCCCGGCACGACGATCGCTTCGATGTGGCCCGCCACACGGCGGCCCTGGACAATGCGGGCCGCCTCGCGCAAGTCCTCGATGCGGCCGTTGGTGCACGAGCCAATAAAGACAATATCAATCGGCTGGCCTTCCATCGCCTGGCCCGGCTTCAACCCCATGTACTCCATGGCGCTGAGCAGACTGCGTCGCTCGGCTGGGTCTTCCAGATCTTCGGGGAGCGGAATGCGCCCGGTCACCGGCACCCCCTGCCCAGGATTGGTGCCATAGGTCACCATCGGCTGCAGCTGGCTCGCATCCAGGCGGAGTTCGCGGTCAAAGTGGGCGTCTGCGTCGCTGCCCAGCGTCTTCCAGAAGGCGACGGCCCGCTCCCAGGCTTCCCCCTGGGGCGCGTAGGGGCGTCCTTTCAAAAACGCAAAGGTGGTCTCGTCCGGTGCAATCATGCCGGCACGGGCCCCTCCTTCGATGCTCATGTTGCAGATCGTCATGCGGTTGGCCATGCTCAGGGTGCGGATCGCGCTGCCACGGTATTCAAAGACATAGCCAGCCCCACCACCCGCCCCATTCTTGGCGATAATGGCCAGAATGATGTCCTTGGCGGTGACGCCTGTGCCCAGTTCGCCGTCGACCGTGATCGCCATGGTCCGGGGCTTCTTTTGCAGCAGACACTGGGTCGCCAGCACATGGCCGACCTCGCTCGTGCCGATCCCAAAGGCCAGGGCACCGAAGGCCCCGTGGGTGCTGGTGTGGCTGTCGCCACAGACGATCGTCATGCCGGGGTGCGTCACCCCCATCTCAGGGCCAACCACATGGACGATTCCCTGGATCGGGCCGTTGATGTCCCACAAGGTCACCCCAAACGCTTCGCAGTTTTCCCGCAGCGTGCGCACCTGCGTCGCCGCATCTGCCGGCCACAGAGCGATGTCCAGATCGCGCGTGGGGATGGCATGGTCCATCGTTGCAAAGGTCTTGTCGGGCCGACGCACCGTGAGCCCTTGCTCGCGCAGCATCCCAAAGGCCTGCGGCGAGGTCACTTCGTGGATCAGATGCGCGTCGATGTAGAGCACAGCCGGAGCGCCCTCGTCCTGTGCCACGACATGGGCGTCCCAGACTTTTTCAAAAAGTGTCTTTCCCACAGACTCCTCCATCCACTCAAACTGGATTTTACAGCTTCAAAGCAGCAAGCCAACCTTGGTGTGAATACAGTGTTTCTGCCGCCAGGCCAGAGAGAAAGACATGAACCCCGCAGAAGTTGATTCGCTCAGAAAGCATACCACAAAACCGTTGTGCAGACGAGTTTTCCGCACACGCGCGCAGCAAAATCTCAGGCTTTGCGCCGCGCGACCAGCCAGCCAGCGACAGCCAAGACCGCCAGCACCGCCAGCACCACCAAACCTGGCAGAAGGGGCAATCCCTCTGCAGCGGCGGGCGCACGCGCTGCCACCTCCGTAGCCGTCGGCAGCGGCGACTGCACCGCTGCCGACGGTGCAGGGGAACGCAGCTCCGCCACCGTCAGCCGGCCATCAACCACCTCTGCCGCAATCTCTGCCCCAACCGCTGCGGCGCTCTTCCCTGGCTGCAGGTCGGGCAGCAGCAAATACCCCGCAAACCAGTCCAGGTCACTCTCCTCTTGTTCAGCCACCAACTCTCCCAATGTGCTGCCCGGCAACGCCAACAGAACCCTCCGTTTGGGAGAAGACAGCGCCAACAGCTTCTGCACCCCTGCCGGATCGTCGAGCGCAACCAGCGCAGCAAACTGTTCAGAGCTCAATTCGTCCGGCTTCACCCACCGGTGAAGCCCCCACTCTGCGACACGCCCCAACCCATCTCCTGCCAGCACAGCCCAGGCCAACGTGTCAGCCGTACTGCCAGTCTCCTGCAGCACCACCAATGACGCCGCCGGCATCGTCAACAGCAGACCAAAACTGCCCTCCGCCAACGCCCTGTCCAACTCCGCACGCCCCAGCTGGCTCATGTAAAAATTGACCAGGGCAGTGACGCTCTCCAGCTCATCGAGCGCGACCTCCTGCAGCAGACGGCGAAAGGGTTCGCTCTCCTCCGCCACCAGACAGACATAGTCGTAGCGATCACAAAAACCCTGCCACTGCTCGGTCAGGCTCACCGCACTCTCCAGGGCGATCAAAGCAGCCTGGTCGGGCAGGTCGTCGCGCACGGCCACGACAACCTCCTGGCGAAGCTTCTCTTTGACCTCATCGCTCTGCAGCCCCTCCTGAATCTGCGGCAACGCCCCCTGCCCCCCTTCCCAAAGATCGTAGACGATCAGCCCAATCCCGACCACCCAGCCAGCTATCGGAATCAAAGACGAGCCAGCCCGGCCCAAGATACGCCCGACCACCCGGCCCGCCACCCGCTGCGCCAGTTTTTCACCCAACTTCTGGCTGAGACGAGAGATCAGCTGGGTCACGAGGATCGTGCTGACCCCCGCCAGCGTCCCCTGGTGTTCTGCCAGAATGCTGACCTCAGGCCGGTTCAGCGCCGCCAGATCCAAATCCTGCGTTTCCTGGCGGACTTGTTCGGCGAACAACGCAAAAAATGTCGCCGAGTAGCGTTCCCCCACATAACTTTGCAGGCAGAGCAGCGCCACCGAGGCAGCCCGGGAAAAACGTGACTGCGCCTGTGCTGCCACAGCAGCACCGACCGCCGCAGCCAGTTCGTCCATCTTGGCCCGAAACCCCTCCGAGGTGAAGGCGTCGTCGGCGATACGAGTTGCATACTCTTCGGCCTTCTCTGCCCACCAGCTGGAGAGCAGACGGTTCAGGTACTCCTCGCTTTGAGAGAGCGCAGCAACCGCACGCGCCACCTCGCCGTCAATCGCCGCATCCATCCCCACCTTCTGCCACGCCTGCTCGACCAGAGCCTCGATCTCCAGCGCCTCTCCCGGTTCTTCCAGAACCGCCAGCACATGCGCCTCTAGCTCGTCCCGCAGCTGTTCCTGCTCCACCCGGTTGCAGTCGCCGACCGTGTACTGTGCGCCAGGAGCCCCCCACACGCCCTCCAACGGTGCAGCCGGCCCCCCCCCCACCACCAGCAGGGCTGCCAACAGCAGCTGTATGCTATGCCGCCAAAAAGTTCTCTCCATATTATCGGTCCGCTGCACGGCGCCGAAAAGCGTTGCCGTACACCACAACCTCTACCGCCCCCTCAACCACCACAGGATGGGAAAAACGTACCCCGATCACGCCGTCGTAGCCTTTGGCCAGCGCCTGATCGTCCAGCTCTTGCAACGCATCAGCGACTGCACCGCGGATCAGCCGCTCGTAGTGAGGCATCCGCCCACCGACCAGGTTGCGCAGATTCTCACGAATGTCTTTGACCACGTTGGCGGCAGCGACATGCACGACCACCAACAACTCGCCCAGCTCAATATCGGCAGCCGGGTGCGAATCCGTTGCAATCAACACAGACCCTCCATTCCCCCCTCAGCCACCGCCTCAGCCACCGCCTCAGCCACCGCGGCGCAACGAGCGCAACGGCTCCAACAGCCAGCGGCCCATCCCCCAGACCAGACGCAGTACGACAAGGAATGCCAGCCCTCCCCCCAGAAGCCCAGCCAGAGTGAAGCCCACCCCATACTTGGCCCCAAACAGCGACGGCGACACCGCCCCAGTCAACACAGCTCCGCTGTCAGCCAGATAGTCGAGCGGGGAGGGCGCACCGGTCAAAAATGTGATGCCAACGTCCAGATCTGTCTGGTTGGCCAGCTGTGCCAGGCTGCCAGCCCTGCGCAGCACCACAACTGCCTCTGGCTGGCTGATCAGCCGAGTCACCAGCTGGTTGCGCTGGGCCAGCGTCAGCGCCGGCAACTCTGCCGCCAGCCAGGCCAGATCCTCTGGCAACAACAGCCCAGCCAAGGCTCTCAAAGAAGGGGCAGCCAGTTGGAGCAATGTGGTGCGCTCCGCAGCACTTAGAAGCGCCAGACGGGCAATCGCAGCTCCATCCTGCAACGCCAGCAGCGATTCCAGCTGGGGCCGGTCAAGGGCTTCGGGCTCCACAAGTTTGTAGAGCTCAAAACGCACCACCTCTTCCAGAGAGCTGCCAGCTATCGCATACCATGCCAGCGCATCCTGCAGCGAACGGTTCTGCTGCACCAGCTCGATCGCCGCCTCCGGCAGATCGACCCCCTGGCGCAAGGTGCCATCGCGCACCGCCGCAGCCAGCCTCTCCTGTCCACCGTCTGCCTGCAGAATTCTGACCAACGTGACCAACCTGGCCAGCTGTTCTTGGGTCTGCAGCGAAGCCACCAGGCTGGCAAACACAGCATCCTCCGCAGCCAGATCCAACACCTGCCGGATCGTCCGCTTGACTGTACGCCACTCGACAAAGAGATCGTCGGCCATCCTGCGGGCAAGATCCGGCAGCTCCCGCTGCAGTTCCTGCCGGATCGCGCCAGCATACTCCTGTTGGATCCCGGCAGCGACCTCCGGAGACAACAGAGCAGACTGGATCTGCGGCAATGCCCCCTCGCGGCTGTCGTAGAGATCGTAGGCAATCATGCCAGCCCCGAGAATCCAGCCTGCCAACGGGATGACCGTGGTGCCCACACGGCCCAGCAGCCGACCGGTGATCCGCCCCGCCACCCGCTGCGAAAGTTGCTGAGCAAGCAGATTCACCAGCCGGCGTGCCAGCTGGGCGGCCACGATCACGCCGATTCCCCCCAGCGCCCAGCCCCGTTCGCCCAGCATGGCCAGCAGGTCGGTCTCACCGCTCTCCTCCAGCTGCACGGCGGCCGTCGCTTCCTGAATGCGCTGTTCGAACGCGCGCGACAGCGCCACCGAATAGCGAGCCCCGATAAAGGTCTGCATACAAAACAGCGAAGCCGACGCTGAATCCGCCGACGCCAGCGCCAGCTGGTTGGAGAGCGCAGCAGAGACGGCGCCGGTCAATTCCTGCAGCGCCTCTCGAAAAAGCAGAGAGTCAAAGGTGTAGGAGGTCACCGCAAGGGCCAGCTGGCGCGCCAGATCAGGCGACCAGGCCGACAACCACCGATCCCAAAGCCCGGTCTCGCTTTGTACCCGCTCCACCGCTGTGGCCACAGCACTCTGGAGCGTGCGATCCATCCCAACTGCCACCCATTGCTGCGCCACAACCGCTGTCAGGTCGATCTCTGCCAGCTGATCGGCAAAAATTTGCTGAGAAAGCCGATTCAACGCATCTTGCAGCACCTCCTCTGAGAGATCGCTGCAATTTTGCAGCGCGTCCTCTGAGAGGACCTCCCTGGCTGGCGCAGCAGCCAGGGGGGCTGCAGGCAGCAGCAAACCGACCACTATCCACAACACCCCCCACGCTGCGCCCCACCTGCCCTGTCGCCTTTTTGGAGTCGTCCCTTGCTGCATCGCCCTCTTCTTTGTCCATTCCTGGGGCGGAGCTGTGCATCTCGTCCAGCCAGACCCGCTGCCCAGCGGTTCCTGCACCAGCAACCTGCCACAATCCCCATACGTCTGCCAGCTGCAAAATGTTTCAGAGCTGCCAAAATCAGTGAAAACCAGCAGACCAACAGAGTACCCTGAAAAGCAGGCCCCGTGAAACGACGCTGCCCAAGCGGGCCCGGATCAGAAGGTTGTGCGCAGATCCTGAGCCTGGCCGGTGGCAGCCGAGCGATAGGCGGCGTCAAAAATTTCGACCACATGGCGCGCATGCTCCGCCGTGGCCACCGTGGGCCGCCCCTCCAAAATCCAGTCGACCAGCTGCATGACATCTTCGTAGACGTGCGCCTCTTCCATCGTGCGATGCACGCCTACCACATGGGGCAGCGAACCGTTCAGCCCAAACGCAGCGTCCAGCTCCATTCCCGGGTATTCGATCGGCTGGCCGTTGAGTGCAGAGCCGTTGATCACCCCTCCGGTGCCAAAGATCAGCGGGCGTCCCAGATTGGGCAGGCTGCCGGCAGGCACGCCGTAGACAAAGGCAAAAAAGGAATCGCCAAAATCCAGCACCATCAGCGTGTTGTCGTCCATGTCAGTCGGCAACCACTGCCCGCGAAATTCACGTTCGTGGATCCGCACGCCGGAAAACGCAGTCACACGCCTGGCCGGCCCCAAAATTCCGGTCATCGCATGCAGCCCGTAGACAGTCATGTCGTAAAGAGGTCCCCCACCCGGGCGGCGGAAATACCAGGCCGGGTTGATATTGGTCAGCGGGTCGTTGCCGCTGCGCACCGAGTCTTCATCTTCATGGTAGGTGCCAAAGGCAGAGCCCGTGACGGCCCAGGTCAGACGCCCCAGCGCCCCCTCGGCGACCAGCTGCTTGATCCGCTGGTGGCGCGGGCGCAGCATTTCCCCCGGAGAAGCGACCAGCTTGACACCGGCAGCGTGGGCAGCAGCAATCAGCCGGTCGGCTTCGTCGACCGTGGTGGTCATGCTTTTGTTGAAATGGACATGCACACCGTGTGCGACAGCGAGCATCCCCTGCTCGTAATGCACACCGATCGGGGAGCAGATCGACACCGCATCGACATCCCCAGCCTCCAGCAGCTCCTCCACCGTGGCGTAGGCTGCTGGCACCCCATATTTGGCCGCGGCAGCCTGCGCCCGTTCCAGCACCGGGTCGCACACCGCCGTAATACGCACACGGTCGCGCACATCGTCCAACGTCAGGTGTGGAAAATGCCCGCGCAGCGCAATGCTGCCTGCACCGACAATCCCCATCCGTACATAGTCGCCCATACCCTCTCCCCTGTTCCCAAAAATATTTTGACAGCACGCCTTCTCCATTTTACCATCGACCCCAAGTGGCGCCAACAGCGCACGTTTGTTCCAGGTTTGCCGCGCGCGCAAGGGGGTGCTACAATGGATGCATGAAAATTTGCCCTGAAACCATCCAAGCTGCCCGCGCACTCCGCCTGCATCTGCTCAAAGACCCCTATCGGCCGACCTACCACTTTGTCGTCCCGGAAGATTATGCCATGCCCGCAGACCCCAACGGCGCAGTCTTCTGGAATGGCCGCTACCACCTGGGATACCTCTACCAGGAGCAGGGCGTGCATTGCTGGGGCCATGTCTCCAGCCTGGATCTGCTCCACTGGCGGCACCATCCACCGTCTCTGTTCCCCACCCCAGACAGCCCTGAAGAGGGGATCTTCAGCGGCAACTGTTTTGTCAACAAACAGGGCGAAGCAACCATGCTCTACCATGGGGTCAAAACGGGCAATTGCATCGCGACCAGCGCCGACCCCGAGCTCGATACCTGGCAAAAACTGCCCAGCAACCCGATCGTCCCGGTCGAAAACAAAGATGTCTGGCGTGAAGCTGCCCAGCTGCCCTACGCCTCCTGGGATCCACACGGTTGGCTGGAGGGAGATACCTACTACGCCATCTTTGGCGGCAAACGCCCGGCCATTTTCAAGGCGCAACAGCTCGACCGCTGGTCCTATGTCGGCGACCTCTTCGCCCACGGCGTAGAAGGCGTCAGCCTGAGCGAGGATCTCTCCTGCCCCGATTTTTTCCCGCTGGGAGACAAATGGGTGCTGATGGGCATCAGCCATGAACTGGGCTGCCGCTACTATGTAGGAACCTGGCACAACGAGCAGTTCTATCCTGAATTGCACGAGCAGATGAGCTGGGCCGACAATACAATGTTCGCCCCAGAAAGTCTGGTGGATCCAAAGGGACGCCGTATTCTGTGGGCCTGGATTTTTGATCAGTGGGACGAAGCCACCAAAGCAGCCAGCGGCTGGTCAGGTGTCTTTTCTCTGCCCCGTGAACTCTGGCTGGGCGAGGACAAACGGCTGCGAATGCAGCCTGTAGAAGAGCTGAAACAGCTGCGCTACAACGAACGGCGCGACAGCCAGATCCGGATCGCACCAGACAGCGAGCAGAAAGTCAACGCCATTCAAGGCAACACCCTTGACTTGGAGCTTGTATTGGAACCTTTGGGTGCAACACGCTGCGGCGTCAAAATCTGCTGCGCCCCCGACGGCAGCGAAGCGACCGAGATCGGCTACGACCGGGTCGCCCAAACGCTGTATATCGACCCAACCCACGCCTCAAGTCAGCGCATCGGTCTACAGACAGTCGAGGCCGCTCCCTTTCACCTCGAAAACGGCGAGTTGCTTCACCTGCGCGTCCTGATCGACCGCTCTGTTGTCGAGGTCTTCGCCAATCAACGCCAAAGTGTCCTCCGCCGCATCTATCCTGTCCAGCCAGAGAGTCTTCAGATCCAGCTGTTCAGTGCAGGAGGCGCCGCCCTTGCCCACAGCATTGCAGGCTGGACAATGATGCCCTCCAATCCATACTGATCGAGGGGAGTCCCTTGCAGCAAAAGGACGTGAACACGCCCCCCCCAAAGGACGCAGCCGCGTACTAGACTTCAGACAGCTCAGCCCTTATCTTGAAAGGAAAAGCTGCCGGCAGAGGCATTGGAGCAGGTGACGGAGCAGGTTGCTGTCAAACCACAAATATTGCCGTTTTTTTGCCGTTCAGCCCCTTGAAATGCACAAAAATTCGCTGTATCTTCTTTGGTAGCCTGCTGTTTTTGTTGGCGATACCCGTCAAAGCCAAACGATATGCCATGCTGAACCGCAACACTGTCGAACTGCTTTCTGAAAAGATCCATGTTGACCGCAGGCAGGAAGCCTAGCCGATGCTGGCAGTCAAATTGGCCTTGCCCGTCCGCCCTTCACTTTTTTTGGCCAGAGAGCGGTTGCGCCAGCAGCTGCGCCACTGGGCGCAGTACCGCGTGATCGTTGTCTCGGCGCCGGCCGGCTACGGCAAGAGCATGCTGGCGGCCGATTTTCTGAACAGGCTGGCCGACCAACCGGTGCGTCTGGCCTGGCTCTCCCTCGACGAGGACGACGACGACCCGGCACGTTTCGTCGCCGTACTGGCGGCAGCACTGGCGGTTTCACAGGAAGAGGCTGGCCATGTTCCCCCCCTCCAGCTGCTGCTGCAGCTTTTGGACCGTCTGATCGCGCAAGGAACCACTGTCATGCTGGCCCTGGACGATCTGCACAGGCTGAAAGACCCCGCCGTGCACAAACTGCTGGCCTTTGCGATCGAACGCTCCCCCGCCTCTCTGCACTGGTTCCTCTTGAGCCGCCACAAACCTGCACTGGGGCTCTCGCGCCTGCGGCTGCAAAAACAGGTGCTCGAGATCGAGAGCAGCGATCTGCGGCTGGAACGGGCCGAGCTGGAACAGTACCTGCTCCTGGCCGGCCAAGACAAACTGGAGACGGCTTCGATCGACCTGCTGGAAAAACGCACGCAGGGGTGGCTTGCCGGGGTACGTCTGGCTTTGCTTTCGCTGCGTAGACAGCCCCTGCAGGGCAACAGCCTGCTGGAACACCTGCACGGGGAAAATCACCTCTTCGCCGAGTATCTCACCGAAGAGGTGCTGGCTCAACAGCCAGAGCCAATGCAAAGCTTTCTGCTGCAATGCTCGATCTTGGAACAGCTCCATCCTGCCCTGTGCCAGGAGGTCACCGGCCAGCCAGAAGCCGGGCAGCTTCTGGAGCAGGCTTGGGAGCAACAACTTTTCTTCGATCGCCTCAGCCATCAGGAACAATGGTATGCTCTGCACCAGCTGTTTCGCGAGCTGCTCGCCCGCTCCCTGCGCCGCCACTACTCAGCCGCAGTGATCCAACAGCTCTATCTGCGTGCATCCAACTGGTACGAACAGCAGGGCCAGCTGGTGCCTGCGCTCCGCTGTCTGCTCGACAGCGGCGCCGCAGACCAGGCAGCCACCCTGCTCGAACAACATTCCCGCCAGATGCTGATCGACCTGCAGTTGGACGAGCTGAACTATCTGTTCAGTTTGCTGCCCGTCCAGCAGGTCGAAGCACGCCCCCCGCTGCTGATCGACCGGGCCTGGCTCTTCTTTTCGTTCGATGCACAACGTTTTTTCACAGAAATCGACTGCACACTGCAGCTGCTGAAAGACCCGACAGCGCTGTCCCGCGCCCAGCGTGATGAACTGGTTGTGCTGCAGCTGGTGCTGCGCTTCGGCCGCCAGGAGCGACAGGGCCTCTACACAGAGATCCAGCAGCTGATCGAGCAGATCTCCCCTGAGAGCAACGTGGCGGTCGGGACGGCACACACCCTGGCCTTGTTGACGGTGGAGAGCAAAACCCACTGCGCACTGGCCCACCAGCATGCCCAGCTGGCAATTGAAGCGTTTGAAAGCATCAACGCCACCGGAGGCCAGCTTCATGTGCTCTTGCACCAGGCGCTGCTGACACGCAACTTAGGCGATCTGCAGGGGTGCCTGGCCCAATGCCAGGGTGCCCTGGGGTTGATAGCGCCCCAGGGCACCCTCTTCCTGGGCTATCACCTGGACCTGCTCTGTCTGGCAGGCGAAGCCCACTACTGGCGAAACGAGCTGGACGAGGCCCGGCACATGCTCCAACAGGCACTGCAGCTCGCACAAAGCCACCATGAACCTTTCTACCAGCTGCAGGTGAGTCTGCAGCTGCAGCTGTGCAATCTGGCTGACGGCATCCCAGAGCCGGCGCCCACGCTCTCGTTGGAAGAAGAACTCTGGCAGGCAGGGGCCAGCAAAAAATTTGCCCCCAAGCGTGCCAGGTTGGTCTACTGGCAGATGTTGCGCTGGCTGGCTTTGGACGACCGCAGCCAGCTCTGGCAGAGCTTCCGCCAGTTGGAGTTCGACCTGGACAAGCTGAACCCCAGTGCAGACTACCAGCTGTGGGGGGTGTTGCTCACAGCCCATGTGGTGTGCGGGCATGAACTGGAAAAGGTGGGCCCTCTTCTGCAACAGCAACAGCAGAAGGCCAGCAAATGTGGGTTTGTGCATCAACAGATCCAGTTTGCCCTGTTGAGCGCCAACCTGCAGCAGATGCTGGGGCAAAAACGGGCAGCACGCCGCCATCTGCAACAGGCCCTGACGCTGGCCAAAAGCACCAAAGCAGTGCGCCTGCTGTGGACCCTGCCCGACCTGCACCCGCTGCTGGCCTCGATCGACGGCGCCGTTGCACTTCCTGTGCGGCCGGCTGCACAGCCAGTACACCCTTCGCTCACCTCCCAGGATCGGCAGGTACTGCGGCTGATGGTAGAGGGCCGGACCATCGCAGAAATTGCCGAGCAGATGGTGATCGCCCCCAACACGGTCAAATGGTACCAGCATCGGATCTACCGGCAGCTCAAGGTCAAAAACCGGCGCCAGGCAGTGGAGATGGCAACCCATCTGTTCGATACTCTGTAAAAAGACCAGCGTCGTCTGAAATTTTGTCCCAAAAACAGCCATTGACAAATCACTCAATTCGTTGTATAGTCGATTCGCACCACAATCCTGTCATTACAGGATTACAATTTAATCGCCACTTGCAACCATCTACCAGTGATTTGGTCTCTTGTTTTTCAATTTACGTTGATACCCAAAAGGAGAGTGTGATGTTGTACAGACAATTGTGGCTGCCGATCCTCCTCGTGATCGGCGTTGTGCTCGGCGGCTGCGTTGCAGCCGCGCCGGCTGACCAGGCACCCGCCAGCGGCGAAGCAGAGAGCGCCGCCAAACCCTTCGCCGGCCAGAAAGTCGTCGTCGTCACCCAGACCGGCCGCTCGATCGGCGGGCCTGTGGAAGATTACGCCCCAGAATGGGAAGAGATGACCGGCGGCGACGTCGAGCTGCAACAGTTTGCCTTTGGCGAGTTGTTCGAGAAGATCATCACCGCCTTCGAGACCGGCGCCAACGACTACGACGTTCTGATCTTCCCGGCAGACTGGGCAGGCGATTTCATGGCCCCTGGCCACTTGGAGCCCATCTCGGAGGAGCTGTTGGCCAAACTGGAACCGGAGGACATTATCCCTCTTTACGGCGAGCGCATCACCGCCTGGGGAGAGACGGTCTACGCACTGCCCTACGACGGCGACGGCCATATGCTCTACTACCGCAAAGACCTGGTCAACCCGGCCTCCCCGTATGCCGCCGAATTTGAAGCCCAATACGGCTACCCGCTGGACGAACCGCAGACCTGGTCGCAGTACTACGACATCGCCGAGTTCTTCAACGGACGCGAGGTCGAAACTGCCGGCGAGATGGCACCGATCGCTGGCGTCGCCGAGGCCCAACGCCGCAACGCCCAGAGTTACTGGGTCTTCCTCTCCCATGCAGCCGGCTACGGCAAGGTGCCGGGCAACCCCTGCTTCTTCTTCAGCTGCGACAACATGACGCCGCAGGTCAACAACCCCGGCTGGGTGCAGGCGCTCGACGACTACATCCGCTCACGCGACCTGGGCCCCGCCGAACAGCTGCAGTGGGACGTCTCCGACACGCGCGTCCAGTTCCCAGCCGGCGCCGCCGTGCTGAATATCGACTGGGGAGACGTCGGCCCGATCTCCTACAACCCAGACGCCTCTGTGATCGTCGGCCAGACCGGCTTCGGCGTGCTGCCAGGAGGAGACCGCTACTGGGACTACACAACCGGCGCCTGGGTGGAAGAAGTCAACGTCGCCCCGTTCATCGCTTTCGGCGGTTGGATTATCGGCGTTGCAGCAGACAGCGAGGTGAAAGAAGCTGCTCTGGATTTTGCTGCCTTTATGGCGCGGCCCGAGCTGGTCAAACAGCTGGCCGTCACCCCCGACACCGGCATCAACCCCTCCCGCTACAGCCAGTTCGAAGATCTCGACCTCTGGATCAACGCCGGGTTCGACCAGGCCGGCGCCGAAGACTATCTGGCCGCCGTCAAGGACTCCATCAGCCACCCGAACGCCGTTCTGGACCTGCGCATCCGTGGTTCGGCAGAATACTTGAGCGTCCTCGACACCGAAATCAGCCGGGCACTGGCCGGCGAACTCAGTTCACAAGAAGCACTCGACAACGTGGCTGCCGGCTGGAACGAAATCACCGACCGCCTGGGCCGCGAGGACCAGCTGAACCAATATCGCTCGGCAGTCGGCTACACCGAATAACTGCCCCGCCAACCGCTGACCAACGGGCTGCACCGCGCAGCCCGTTCCCTGCCAAGGACGCCAGGCTCTCTGCAGCCTGGCGATCCTGGATCTCAAAAAGGAGCGCACAGAACGATGGCTGGCCCACAATCGACCGTTCCCGAAGCTGCCGGCACGGACAGAGCACACGAACGTTCGTTCAAACGCATTTTTTTGCTGCCAGCCGTCTTCTACCTGCTGCTGCTCTCTGTGTTTCCCACCGTGTGGTCGCTCGGCATCAGCTTCACCGACTCTCAACGCGGAGCACGTACGACCTCAGAAGAGAGCGCTGGGTTCTTGGGCACAGGAGTCCAGCTGACCGCCCGCAACTATGTGCGCATGCTCAGCGACCAGCGGCTGCATACCGCAGCCCTCAACACAATTGTCTTCGTCGTCGGCGGCGTGCTGCTCCAATATGGGCTGGGGTTCCTGCTGGCCCTCGTGCTTCATCAACAGTTTGTCGGCCGCAACCTCGCACGGGTCATTTTTCTGATGCCCATGATGGTCACCCCCGTCGCTGCTGCCTACATGGGCCGTATGCTGTTCGATACCCGCATTTCGCCGCAGGCACACCTGCAACGCCTCCTTTCTTCGCTCACCGGCACCGAAATTTCGATCCCCTGGCTGAGCGAAGGCACCTGGGCCACAGCGGCAATCATCCTGATCGACAGCTGGCAGTGGATCCCGTTCATGACCCTGCTGCTGCTCGCCGGGATGCAGGGCATCCCCGAAGAGATCTATGAGGCGGCACGCACAGATGGCGCCACCGCTTTCCAAATTTTGCGCCAGATCACCTTCCCCATTTTGCTCCCGCTCTCGATCACAGCCATTTTGATTCGCGGGCTGGAAATCTTCAAGATCATCGACGTGATCGTCGTGACCACCGGCGGCGGACCCGGCTCAGCAACCGAGTCGCTGACCATGTACCTGTTCGACACAGCGCTCACCTTCGGCAACTACAGCTATGCAGCCGCCATCTCGTTTGCGCTGCTGCTCCTCGTCATCCTGTTTGCAACTCTCTTTCTGACCCTGGGCAGGCGCATCGCTGGCCAGAACAGCCAATAGGAACTGCCTTCTATGCGACAAACACCCTGGCAGCGCGCGCTGCTCTACACCGTCGTCGTGGTCTGGTCCTTCGTCTGTCTCTTTCCATTCTACTGGCTCGCCACCACTTCGCTCAAAACCCCCCTGGCCGTCAGCCGCGGCCCACGCTATCTCCCCACCGTCGACTATCAACCCACCGGCGAACACTGGCAGTACCTGCTGAACGACCAGCGCGATTCCCTCCTTCGCCACTTCCGCAACAGCCTGATCGCCGCCACCGGCAGCACACTCCTGGCCCTGGTGCTCGGTTCAATGGGAGGCTATGGGCTGGCACGCTACCGCTACCACTGGCGCCATCTCCTCAACTGGCGCAACCACGATATCTCTTTCTGGATCATCTCCCAAAGATTTTTGCCCCCTGCACTTTTCGTCGTACCCTTCCTGCTCCTCTTTTCACAGCTCAACCTGGTCGATACCCACCTCGGGCTGATCCTCGCCTATACACTCTTCAACATCCCCTTCGCCGTCTGGATCATGCGCGATTTCTTTGTAAACCTGCCCATCGACCTGGAAGAGAGCGCACTGGTCGACGGCGCCACCGCCTGGCAAACTTTTGTGCGGATTGTCCTGCCGCTGAGCACCCCCGGGCTGGTGTCAGTGGCCATCTTCTCCTTTGTCTTCTCTTGGAACGAGTTCCTCTACGCGCTGATGCTCACCAACTATGAAGCGATCACCCTGCCCGTTTTGATCGCCGGACAAAACAACACGCGCGGCATCCAATGGTGGTATATCTCAGCGCTGACCCTGGCCGCTGTGACCCCCGTCGTTCTCATCGGCCTGGCACTGGAACGCTACATCACCCGAGGATTGACAGCAGGCGCCGTGAAAGGGTAAAAACACTTCACTATGAAACGTACCCTCTTGCTGGGCATCGATATCGGCACCCAAAGCACCCGCACAGCACTGCTCACCCCCGACGGCACCACCGTCGCCAGCGCCAGCCGCCCACAGGAGCTGTCGACCCCCCAGGCCGGCTGGGCCGAACAAGACCCCGACCAATGGTGGGCCAATGTGGTCGCTTGCCTCCGCACAACCCTGGCCCAGGCAGAAGTCTCCCCCGACGAGATCGTGGCCGTCGGCGTCGGCGGACAGATGCACGGCACAGTGCCGCTGGCCGCCGACGGCAGCGTGCTCAGCCACCAGGTACAGCTCTGGTGCGACAAACGCAGCGCACCCCTCGTCGAAGCCTTCAAACAGCAGCCCCATGCCCAACAGAGCTGCCGGCGAAGCGGCAACCCCCCCGTCCCCAACTGGATTGGATTCAAACTCCAGTGGCTCCGCCAACAGGAGCCAGAACTCTACCGCCAAAGCTGGAAATTTGTCACCCCCAAAGATTATGTCAATTTTAGATTTACCGGAGAAGTTGCCACCGACTACTCGGAAGCCTCCGGCGCCTTTCTGATGGATGCAGCCCGCCGGGTGTGGTCTCCCGAGCTGTTCGAAGAGCTCGGGTTGGATCCATCCAAGCTGCCTGATATCCATCGCTCTGCCGCTGTGATCGGCCAGGTCACCGCCGACGCTGCCGCTCTGACCGGGCTTGCCGCAGGCACCCCCGTCGTCGCAGGGGGCGGCGACATGCTTTGCATGCTCCTGGCCGCAGGGCTCTTCGAGCCGGGCGCAGCCTCCGACATCACCGGCACTTCGGGGATCTTCTCCGTCTTCACAGACGCACCTGTGCTCGACCCCCGGCTGATGAACCTGCACCATGTCACCGACGGCTGGGTGCCCTTCGGCATCACAGACACGGGCGGCGTCGCCCTCAAATGGTTCAAAGACAGCTTCTGCCAGCACGAGATCGTCGAGGCCCAGGCACAAGGGGTCACCGTCTACGATCTGCTCAACACCCGCGCCGCCCAGGTCCCCGCCGGCAGCGAAGGGCTGCTCTTTTTCCCCTACCTGCTGGGCGAACGCACGCTCGGCACCCCCTACGCCCGCGGGGTCTTTTTTGGGCTGACCCCGCGCCACGGCGTGCCAGCCCTGGCACGGGCCATCATGGAAGGGGTGACCCTGGAACTGCGCCAGACCCTGGAACTCGTGGAAAGCGCAGGCCACGCTGTCCATGCCATCTACCACAGTGGCGGCGGCGCGTACAGCGCGCTCTGGTCGCAGATCAAGGCTGACATCTACCAAAAACCAGTCATGACCTTCTCCCATACCGAAGGCGGGCTCCTGGGGGCAGCGATCCTGGCCGGCGTGGGGGCTGGCGTCTACCCCGATGAAACCAGCGGAGCCCGCCGTTGCCTGCGCGTGGAACGCACATTTTCGCCCAACCCAGCGCTGGCAGAACGGTACCATGCGTTGTTCGACCTTTTCAAAGATCTCCACGACCGTTTCCAGAAACCCTTTGACCGGCTGGCACAGCTGCCTTGAACAACGGCTGCCCATGCTGCGAGGGAAGCAGCCAACTGCGCAACGAAAGACAGCAGACTTGTGGACCCAAAAATTGATTTTCAAAGCCCGATCCCTTTTTATGTGCAACTGCTCGAATTCCTGCACAACCAGCTCAAACAGGGACTCTGGCGACCGGGCGACCAGCTGCCGGGCGAGCATACCCTCTGCGAAACCTATGCAGTCAGCCGCACCGTGGTGCGCCAGGCGCTGGGCGAACTGGAAGCCGAAGGGCTGATCGTGCGCCACAAAGGCAAAGGTGCCTTTGTGGCGGAACCCAAAATTATCGAAAGCCTGGCCCAGAAATTGACCGGCTTCCACCAGGACATGCGCGAGCGCGGCCACCCGCTGGTCACACAGGTGCTGGGCCAGGCTCTGATCCCAGCCCCCCCCCAGGTGGCCCGTCACCTGGAAATCCCCGCCGCAACCCCCGTCATCTGTCTCCGGCGCCTGCGCTTTGTGCAGGAGGAGCCGATCCTGGTCGTGACCAGCTATCTGCCGCAGGCGCTCTGCCCAGGGCTGGAAACGGTCGATTTTCGCGAGCAGTCTCTCTACGCCTATCTTGAAAACGTCTACGGGCTGGAGATCGCGCGCGGACGACGGCGCATCGGCGCCGTTGCAGCCGATGCAGAGGACGCACGTCTGCTCCAGATTGCCCCCGGCGCGCCGCTGGTCTCGCTCGACAGTGTCAGCTATCTGGAAAACAATGTTCCCATCGAATACTATCAGGCAGTCCACCGCGGCGACCGCTCCCAGTTTGAGGTAGAACTGGTCCGCATTCGCGAACAGGGACATGTGCGCGAAACACTGCATTCCACAGCCCTGGATCTGCCGCAGAGCAACGGGCTGCTGGCAACGCCCGAAATGCCCCCCCACCCCAAACCCACCCAGACTTTGGAGTTCGCAAGATGACCCACCCAATCGACCGCCCTTTTTCATTTGGGCTCGCCGCCTCTTCTCCCCTGCTCGAACGCTACGACAACCACCTCACCCGACGGCTGGCCTCTATGGCCGGGTACTACCTGGACTCGGAAGCCTACACCGCCCAGCTGGCCCAAGAGAACTCGCTGGTCTATGAGGTCTACGAAATACGTCGGCCCGAACAGGCCGGCGAGCTGCTCAGCGGACTCTCGATTCTCCACCCAGGCAAGGTCGGCACTGAATACTTCATGACCAAAGGCCATTTCCATGCTGTGTTGGAGACCGGCGAGATCTACCACTGCCTCAACGGCAGGGGCGCCCTGGTCATGGAAACCCCAGAAGGAGAGTGGGCTGTCGAGGCGCTGCATCCTGGCCAGGTGCTCTATGTCCCCCCACGCTGGGCACATCGCTCGGTCAACACCGACCCGACCGAAGATCTTGTCACTTTTTTTGTCTACCCCGGCCATGCCGGCCACGACTATGGCACAATCGAAAAATTTGGTTTTCGCAAATTGCTGGTCGAGCAGGATGGCCAGCCCATACTCCTGGACAACCCACGCTGGCACCCCCCGGAGACACGCAGATGAACGACCTCAAAAGCTGCTGCGTGCTGGTCACACCGACCTCCTTTGGCCAGAACGACCCGCAGCTGCGCACTGCGCTGGAGAGCACAGTCGGCCGCGTGATCTACAACCCCACGGCCCAGCCCCTCTCCTCTGCCGCGCTGCGCGACCTGCTGCCTGGCTGCCACGGCTGGATCGCCGGGCTGGACACGATCGACGCTGCAGCGTTGGCTGCCGCCGACCAGCTCCAAGTGATTGCCCGCTACGGTGCCGGCGTGGATCGGGTCGACCTGGAGGCTGCGCGGGTACGCGGGATTGTGGTCACCAATACACCCAACGCCAACGCCGTCGCCGTCGCCGAGCTGACCGTCGGCCTGATGATCGCCCTGGCCCGGTCCCTGCCAGCCGCCAATGCGGCGACCCGCAGTGGGCAGTGGCCGCGACTGAGCGGCGTGGGCATCGAAGCCAAAACCGTGGGGCTCCTCGGCTTCGGCGCCATCGGCCGACAGGTCGCCCGGCGCCTGCAAGGCTTTGACTGTCGCGTGGTCGCCCACGACCCCTGGGCCGACAGCGCCTTCGCACAGGCCCATGCCGTCACACTCCTCTCGCTGGAGGAAGTGGTCAGCCAGGCCGATTTTTTGTCGCTCCACCTGCCAGCCCTGCCCACAACACGCGGGCTGGTCGACAGCACTTTGCTGGCGAAGATGAAGGCAGGCGCCTTTCTCATCAACACGGCGCGCGGGGAGCTGGTCGACGAAGCCGCCCTGGCCGCCGCCCTGGCCAGCGGCCGCCTGCGCGGCGCAGCGCTGGACGCCTTCAGCAGCGAACCGCCAGCCCCCCACAACCCGCTGTTGGCGCTGCCCAACGTGATCGCCACCCCACACACCGGCGCCCACACCGACGGGGCCACCAATGCCATGGGCTGGGGCGCCCTGCAGGAGTGCCTGGCTGTGCTGCGCGGGGACCCCCCAGCCCATCGCGTGGCGTAACCCCATCCCTTTTATGCCCGAAAGAAGCGCTGCCAGAAACGCTGCAAAAGCCCGTACACCCTCTTCTCACCTCAGAAAGGTCGCTATGTCATCCGCTCCTGCCCAGCCTGTGCCAACGTTTTACTTCGTCGGCGTCACAACCCGCAACTCCTCTATCATGAAAGTCTTCCCCCGCTGGATGGAAGTGCTGGGGCACCCAGAGATCCTCCTCAAAGGGATCGACCACAAAATTCACGACGACCCCGCCGCCTATCGCGCCACCGTCTCCTACATCAAGGAGGATCCCCTGTCCCTCGGCGGCCTCGTCACCACCCATAAAATGGACCTGTACGCCGCAACCCAGGATCTGTTCGACTACCTGGACCCCTATGCTCGGCTTACCCATGAACTGTCGTCGATCTCCAAACAGGAGGGGCGGCTGGAAGGCCATGCCAAGGACCCGATCACGGCCGGGCTGAGCCTCGACGCCTTTCTCGAACCCGCCTATTTCCAAAGGACCGGCAGCCATGTGCTCTGTTTCGGCGCCGGCGGTTCGGCGCTGGCCACCCTGCTGCACCTGATCAACAAACCAGACAAAGCAGACCGCCCCGACCGCTTCGTCGTCGTCAACCGCTCGCTGCCACGCCTGGAACATCTCTGTGCCATGGCCGCACAGCTCGACACAGACATCACCGTCGAACCCGTTCTCAACAGCGATCCGTCGCACAACGACACGCTGATGGCCGCCCTGCCCGACGGCAGCCTCGTCATCAATGCCACCGGCATGGGCAAGGATACCCCCGGCTCCCCCATCACCGACGCCGGCCTCTTTCCCCGCAACGGAATCGCCTGGGAGTTCAACTACCGCGGCGAGTTGGATTTCCTTCAGCAGGCGCTGCGCCAGCAGCAGCTGCGCAACCTCCACGTCGAGGACGGCTGGATCTACTTTCTGCACGGCTGGTCCCAGGTCGTCGCACAGGTGCTGCATGTCGACCTCACCCCCGAGCTGTTCACCAAACTCAACGCAGCGGCCTCGGCAGCACGCTGAACGCAACGCGCTCCACCCACTTTTCGGCCAGCGTCCTGCGTGAAGACTTCTGCTATAATGGGCTATCAAATAAACTACCAGCTTGCAAAGTTGCGGTGGCGGCAGCCGGCAGGCAATCCAGTGCCACCATCAACGACCAGGAACTGCCATGCACCCAGACGAAACAGCGCTCTACCCGTTGACGTTCGACCCGGTCTTCAAAGACTACCCCTGGGGCGGCCGCACTCTGGCTACCCACCTGGGCCGCCCTCTCCCCGACGGCATCGTCGCCGAAAGCTGGGAGATCGCCGCCCATCCGAATGGCTCCAGCACCGTCAACGCCGGCTCCCTCAAAGGCAGAACGCTGCCCGCTGTGCAGGCGCTGCTCGGGGTTGCCCTGCTCGGCGACAACAACCAGCCAGCCCTCGAACACGAAAGTTTCCCCCTGCTGGTCAAACTCCTCGACGCCAACCGCTGGCTGTCTGTCCAGGTCCACCCCGACGACCCCTATGGGCTGGCCCACGAAGGTGAACCCGGCAAGACCGAGCTCTGGGTGGTGCTCCACGCCGAACCTGGCGCCGAGCTGATCTACGGCTTTGCCCCCGGCATGACCTACGACCAGTACGCAGCGGTGATCGGCACAGAGGCCTGCGCCGCCGGACTGCAACACCTGCCTGTGCAGAGCGGAGATGTCTTCTTCGTGCCCGCTGGCACCATCCATGCGCTCGGCCCAGGCATCCTGGTCGCCGAAATCCAGCAGAACAGCGACACCACCTACCGCATCTGGGACTGGGGCCGCCCGCGGCCGCTGCATCTGGAGAAAGCCCTCGCGGTGCTCAACTTTTCCCAGCCCGAACCGGCACCGGTCACCCCGGTCGTGCTGATCGACGAGGAGGGGCTGCGTGTCGAACGGCTGGCCCGCTGCGCCTACTTTGAAACCGAACGGATCACCTTGCCCGCCGGACACGAATTCTTCGGCCAGTGCGACGGCTCTTCTTTCGAGATTTGGGCTGTGCTCCAGGGAGAGGCGACCTTTGACTCCGCCGCCGACCCCGTGACCCTGCACGGGGTCGAATGGGTGCTCCTGCCCGCCGACATGGGCGATTTTGTCGTCAGCGCACACCGCCCCTCGGTGCTGTTGCGCGTGGTCACCCCCAATGCCTCCCAACGCTAGGAAATCCTCCGTGCAGCCACCCCTTCCTACCCTCTCCTTTCGCCGCCTGATCGGCATCAGCACAGCTGCCAAGTTCCTGGTCGATGTCAGCGCCCAGATCTTCAACCCCTTTCTACCGATCTTCGCCGCCGGGGTCGGGATGAATGTGGTGCAGCTGGGCCAGCTGATCGGCCTGCGCAACGCTATGGGGATCTTCGCCCCGGTGACCGGAGCGCTGGCCGACCGCTTCGGCTATCAGCGGGTGATCCGCATGGCCCTGCTCACCCTCGCCGCCAGTTTCCTGCTGCTGGCGTTCAGCACAGCCCCGTGGATGGTGGTGCTGGCATTGGCGTTGTGCGGGCTGGGGCTCGGCGCCTTTGTGCCCAACCTGCAGGCCTTTGTCAGCAACCAGCTTCCCTACCAGCAGCGCGCACGCGGGCTGGGCATGATCGAGTATGCCTGGGCCCTGACCGGAATCCTCGGCCTCTCGCTGATCGGTCTGCTGATCGAGCAGAGCAGCTGGCGCACCCCGTTTCTGCTGCTCGCCGTCGGCATGGTGGCCATGAATTTTGTCTTTGCCACATTGCCCGACAGCCAGCGCCAGCAGAGCCCCCCGAGCGCCGCCCAGGCGCTGAACACGCTGCTGCTGCCCCCAGGCAACCGCCGTTCCACCTATGCAACCATGCTGGCCGGCGCGCTCAGCTACTGCGCCGCCATGCAGATCATGCTGGCCTACGGCGTCTGGCTGGCCGATCAATACCAGCTCGAAGCGGCAGCGCTCGGCACAGTCGCCTTTGTCCTGGGCTGGTTCGACCTGGCCGCCAGTGTTTCGGTCAGCTTTTTCACCGACCGCATCGGCAAACGACGCAGCGTGCTGATAGGCATCGCCGGCTCGCTGGTCGGCTATCTGCTCATGCCGCTGCTCAACCTGGCCCTGCTCCCCGCCGTCGCGATCATCGGCGTCACCCGCTGCTTTTTTGAGTTCGGCATCGTCAGCCATTTCCCGCTGCTCAGCGAGCAGATGCCAGCCCACCGCGGCAAGGTCATGTCCCTGGGGGCAGCCCTCTCGCTCGGTGGCTCGACGCTGGCCGGCTTCAGCGGTCCCTGGCTGCTGGTCAATCTCGGCGTCGCCGCACTGGCCTGGTCTTCCGCAGCCCTGGTGCTGCTGTCGCTGCTGACCGTTCTGTTCCTGGTTCGGGAAACCCCAGAAATTCCATAACAGCCGGGACAAGATCGGTCAAACCGTGCAGCCTCCCGGCGATCCGCTGCCGGTCAGCCCCCAACACCAGTGTCAACACCGGGTTGGTGGTGTGCTTGCCATGACGACATTCTTCGACATTGCCATGATCGCTGGTCACCACAACCAGCGTCTGGTTCAGATCTGCTGCCGCCAACAGCCCTGCCAACACAGCGTCAAAGCGCTGCAGCCACTGCACGGCCCCCGCATGGTTCTGTGCGTGGCCCAGCACGTCGGTCTGCCACCCCTCAAAAAAAATAAAATCGTAGGGCTGACTCAGCTGCCAAAGCACCTGGCCCGCTTCCCGCGGCGTGTACACCGGCACATCGGGATACCCCAGTTCGTCTCGCCACCCTTCCCCCGTAAAATCAGCCGAAAGCGCTCGCCCAGCACATAGGTCAGCATAGGTCAACAACGGTTGACCGCCGGCAACCGCTGCGTAGGGCAAGGCACTGAGCCGCCGACGGCCCCGCTCGACCGCATCAAAGTAGGCGCGTGGATAGGCGTTGCAGAAGTAGGGGGAGGCCCCCAGATCTCGCAGCCGACGAAAGATCCCCCCTTCATCCAGCACAGCACGCACACGGTCGTCCAGCCAAGGGCCAAAATGCTCGCCTAAACGTTCCGCAGCGTTGATGCCCGTCACAAGCGCTGCCTGTCCGGTCGCACTCTGCGGACGACCAGAAACCCCCAGCGCAGCATCGAGCGGCACCAGTTCAGCCTCCGCAGCCGACAGCCGTCCAGTCTCTACCACAGGCCGCCGCCCCGCCAACAGCCGATCCAACGTCGGATAAACACCCATGGCCAACGGGTTGCTGGCTGGATCGTCCGCTCCGACCCCAACTCCGTCCAGAAAAAGCAGGATCACCCGTCTGCGTCGCACACCCTCTCCTGTCGCCACAAGACACCTTTCTCATCGGTTACCCCCAGGACTTCACATCCTGCCTACACGCATTGTAAACTTACCGGCAAAGATCGATCCAATTCGAAGACAAGGCACAGCCCGATGAGCACACTCAGTTACCACTCCGCCATGCGCGGGATTCTCTTCACCGACCAGTACCAGCTTACCATGGCTCAGCTCTACTTTCGCCTGGGCTTGCACGAGCTGGAGGTGCAGTTCGATCACTTCTTCCGCCGCAACCCGGACTACGACCAGCACCAGGCCGGCTACTGCATCAATGCCGGACTCGAATGGTTTCTGGAATGGCTGCAGCAGGCCCACTTCCGCGACGCCGATCTCGAATTTCTGCGCAACCACCGCAACAGCCAGGGCGATCGGCTCTTCGCCGACGATTTTCTTGACTATTTGCGCCGCTACGGCGATTTTGGCGGGCTGAGCCTCTACGCCATCCCCGAAGGCCGGGTCGTCCACCCCAATACACCCCTGACTCTCGTGCGCGGACCCATGGCCATGGCCCAGATTGTGGAAACGCCGCTGCTCAACAAGCTCAACTACCAGACCCTGATCGCCACCAAAGCAGCCCGGCTGGTCGAGGCCAGCCGGGGCGGCACCATCCTCGAATTCGGGCTGCGCCGTGCCCAAGGAGAAGGAGCCAACGACGGCACACGCGCCGCCCTGATCGGCGGCGCAGCCTTCAGCTCCAACGTAGGCGCCTCCCACTTGCTCGGGCTGCCCCCCAAAGGCACCCACGCCCACAGCATGGTGCAGCTGATGATGGCGCTGGGCGAAGGCGAGCTGGGGGCGTTCCGCGCCTACGCCGACCTCTACCCCGACGACTGCCTGCTGCTCGTCGATACGGTCGACACACTGCACTCGGGCGTGCCCAATGCCATTAAAGTCTTCGAAGAACTCCGCCGCAAAGGACACCGCCCCGTCGGCATTCGACTCGACTCCGGCGACCAGGCCTACCTCAGCATCCAGGCCGCCAAACAGCTCGACACCGCCGGCTTCCCCGATACCTCGATCGTGCTCTCCAGCGATCTCGATGAACTGGTGATCTGGCAGATTCTCACCCAAATCCAACACGAAGCCCCACGCTACGCTGTCGACGCAGACCGGCTGATCCGCCGACTGGTCTACGGCGTCGGCACCCGCCTGATCACCTCGTGGGGCGAACCGGCCCTGGGAGGGGTCTACAAGCTGGTGGCAGTCCGCAAAGATGGAGATTGGAATTCAGCGATCAAGATCTCGGAATCTCCGTCCAAAACCCCGACCCCTGGCAACAAACGCGCCTGGCGCATCTACGACCAACGCCACAAAGCAACCGCAGATCTGCTGACGTTGGAACAGGAGTCCCTCCAGGAGGGCCAGCCGCTCGTGCTGCGCCACCCTGTCGACCAGACCAAACTGCGGATCCTCTCCCCAGAACAGGTCAGCCGGGTGGAGCCGCTCCATACCGAAATCGTGCGGGCCGGCAAGTTGGTCTACGAACTGCCGCCGCTCGCCACCCTCCGCCAGCAGCGCACCGAGGATGTCGAGGCGCTCGACCCAGGCGTGCGCCGGCTGGTCAACCCCCATCTCTACCATGTCTCGATCAGCGAGTCCCTCTGGAACCTGAAACAGGAGCTGATCGCCGGTGCCCGCAGCCAAAACATCCGCCCCCCCAGCTGAAGCGCGCTATTCCTCTGCCCACGATTCGACAACCAGCCGGAAGATGTCGCTTTCGGTGAGAATCCCGACCAGTTGGTTGCCCCGCACGACCGGCAACCCACTCACCTGGTACTCCAGCATCCGTTCAGCCGCCTCCTGAATCGTGGCACTGGGGCTGATCGTGACCGGAGAGTAGGTCATCACCGCACGCACAGGCCGCTGCACCAGCAGCGCACGCGTCTGTTCGTCCCCCTCGTCGACCGTCGCCGGGATCTGGCGCAGCAGGTCGCTGTAGGTCACAATGCCGACCAACTCCCCCCCCTCTACGACCGGCAGACGGCGCACCTCCTGCTCGCTCATCAGTTCCTGCGCCTCAGAAAGGCTGGCCTCCGGCCCAATCACCACCGGATTTTCATGCATCCAGTCCTGCACTTCGGTCAGATGACGTCGTTTCATGGCAGGCTCCTCATCGGATACGCGTCCTCACCAACAGGACGGACTGGTCCACATAGCGCACCAACGTGTTGGCAATGCTGCTGGGAAAATGGCCCGGGGTCGACTCACTGCCCGCCACCACCAGGTCGTAGCCAGTGTCGCGGGCACGCTGCAAAATCACTTCCTGTACCGAACCCGGCTGCAACACGATCGACGATCGGGTGAAGTCGTGGGCTTCCAGCTTGTGCTCCCACTTGTGCAGCATGGCCGACAGCCGGGTTCCCTGGGCGATCGCAGCCTCGACATCCATCGTTGCACCCGGCTCGGTCGACAGATAGGGGGCTGCCGACGGCGGCATGACGTGCAGCAGATCCAGCTGCGCACCCAAAATCTGGGCAAACTGGGCACCTACCGTCACCAGCGCCTCATCCTCCACCCCCGCACAGACCAGCACCCGCCGAAAAAGCTGGCGGTGCCCCTTGACCAACAACACCGTCGACTGAACTTCTTGTAAGATCCGATAGGCGGTCGGCCCCACCACATTCGCCCCCCCCGCGCCGCGGTCGGCAAAAGCCCCGATCACCAACAGATCCACCGGGTTCGCCTGCAGCGCGTGGAGCACCTCTTCGTCGGCGTAGCCGACCAGCGGCACAATCGCGCGCGGACGCATTTCCCCGGCCCCGGTGGAAGGCAGCAGCGCAGTCGTGTCGGTCATAATCTGCTGGGCCTTGCCAGCCCCCTCCCGATCCGAGGCTGTCACCAACACCGTCAGTTCCCCGCCCAGCAGTTGCTGTAACTGGCTGGCCAGCGTCACGGCTCGCTGGCCAAAGGTCGCACCGTCGGTCGCCACAGCAATCCGGAGCCCGCCCCCCTGCCCCAACGACAAGGCCAGCCGCTCTCCCGCCGTTCTGGCAACCGCTGCCGCTTCCGGCCGTAACAGCAACACCGGTACCGCCACATTGCGCAAGACCCGCTCCGCCACGCTGCCCATGACCAGACGGTCAAACCCAGAGCGCCCATGGGTCGCCATTGCAATCAGACTGACCCCCTCCCCGCTGGCGTAATTCATGATGCGCTGCGCTGGGTCCCCGAATTGTACATCCGTTTTCACCGTGTACCCGAGCTCACGCAGCCGCTCCGCCTCCGGGCGGAGCTCGGCCAGCAGCTGGTCGCGCACCCCCTGCAACGTTTCCGCCAGCACACTGTCCCCCTCCTCACCCCTCTCATACAAACCCGACAACACCCCAGCCCCGTCCAGCAGCGTGCGCGCAGGAACCGCCTCCAACGACATCTTCAGCGGCGGCGCAATCCGCAGCAAGAGCAGTTCCATGTCGCGTGGGTCAAAAAAATCTACCACGACCCGCACAATCTGCAGGCTAAAATCCGAACCGTCCAGCGGGATCAAGAGCTTGCGTTTCACGGTGTTTGCCTCCTCTCTTCCATCCACCTAGCGCAGCAGCACACCGGTTGGGTCATATTTCCAGGAATGCAACACTTTCATGTAATTGGCCCGCTCGAACGCAGCCGGCTCGGCCACGTTTTGCTGGCTCATGCTGCCACGCGCCTGGCCCAAAGACGCGTACTCGTGCGCCTCCAGCCACTGCTCGGTTTCCTGGACAATCTGCCCGATCCGCTGTACGCCGTTGCGCAGCAGCTCCGAGGCCATCATCGTCGCCCCAGCCCCCGCCATCACCGCCTTGAGCACATCCTCGTAGGTGTGCACCCCGCTGGTGACCGCAAAGTCGACCGGCACCCGGCCATGCAGGATCGACACCCAGCGCAGGGGCAGCCGCAGCTCCCAGGCGCTGGAAAGCGTCAGGTTGGGAACCACCTCCAGCCGCTCCAGGTCAAAATCAGGCTGGTAAAAGCGGTTGAAAACCACCAGCCCATCCGCCCCGGCCTGGGCCAGACCCATCGCCATATTGGCAAACGAGCTGAAGAAAGGACCTACTTTGACAGCCAACGGGATCGCAATACTGGCCTTGACATCGCGTACTACCTCCAAGTACATCCGCTCCACCTCTGCACCGGTCAGCGCCGGGTCTGTCGGGATGGAATAGATGTTGAGCTCCAAGGCATCCGCCCCGGCCTCTTCGATCATACGAGCGTACTCGACCCACCCCCCGGTCGAGACACCATTCAGGCTGCCGATGACCGGGATGGCGACACTCTCCTTGGCCCGTCGAATCAGATCCAGATAGGCGTAGGGGCCAACGTTGTAGTCGTCCATCTCGGGAAAGTAGTCGAGGGCCTCGGCAAAGCTCTCCGACCCGTAGGAAAGATAATGGTCGAGCAGGTGGCTCTCCCCCACGATCTGCTCCTCAAAGAGCGAGTACATCACGACCGCAGCCGCCCCCACATCTTCCAGCCGCTTGATCTTGTCCAGGCTGTCCGACAACGGCGAAGCCGACGGGACAACCGGGTGGCGTAGCTTCAACCCCAGATACTGAGTGCTCATGTCGATCATGGTCGTGCCCTCCTAAACAACTGGCTCAGCGGCCAGATACTCTAGTTCCTTCCAACGCCGGGCAATGGCCTGCTCTGCCTCCACCATCAACGCCTCCGCCACGGCCGGGTCAGACTGCATCAACATGCGGTACCGCGTCTCATTCAAGGCATAGTCGCGGAAGCGGATCTTGGGCGGTTTGGAATCCAGCTGGAAGGGATTTTTGCCCTCGGCCCGCAACCTCGGGTCGTACCGAAAGAGAGGCCAATGTCCCGATTCGACCGCCAGACGCTGCTGCTCCATCCCCTTGGCCATGTTGATGCCGTGGGCAATACAGTGGCTGTAGGCCAGAATCAACGCAGGCCCCTCGTAGGCTTCAGCCTCCTGGATCGCCCGCAGCGTCTGGGCGTCGTTGGCGCCCATGGCCACACGCGCCACGTAGACATAGCCGTAGTCCATCGCCATCTTCGCCAGATCTTTTTTGGGCGTACGCTTGCCGCTGGCCGCAAACTTGGCGACTGACCCCAAAGGAGTCGCCTTGGAAGATTGCCCCCCCGTGTTGGAGTAGACTTCGGTGTCCAGCACCACCACGTTGACGTTGCGCCCGCTCGCCAGGACATGGTCCAACCCACCGTACCCGATGTCATAGGCCCAGCCATCGCCGCCGACAATCCAGACATCCTTGCGAACAAGCTTGTCCGCAAGGCTCAACAGGTCGCGCGCCTCCGGGCTGTCGATCTCCTCCAAAATCTGCTTGAGCTGCTCGACCCGGGTGCGCTGGGCCGCTATCCCGATCTCCTCCCGCTGGTCGGCGCCGAGCAACCCCTCCACCAGCTCGACATCCACAGCGCTGCGATCCCAGTACTCCTGCATGACCTCGGGCAGGTTGGGCAGCAGCTCGGTCTTGTGAACACCAATCCGGTCCCGCAGCCGCTGCACCAGCTCGCGCGCATACTCGTGCTGTTTGTCCAGCGTCACCCGCATCCCCAACCCAAATTCGGCGTTGTCCTCAAAGAGCGAATTGGACCAGGCCGGCCCCCGCCCTTCCGGGTTGACCGACCAGGGGGTCGTCGGCAGGTTGCCGCCGTAGATGCTCGAACAGCCCGTCGCATTGGCGATCACCGAACGGTCGCCGTACAGCTGGCTGATCAGCTTGAGATAGGGTGTCTCGCCGCAGCCGGCACAAGCCCCCGAAAACTCAAAGAGCGGCTGCAACAGCTGCACATTTTTGACATTGTTCCACTTGACGGTGTCGATGTGCTCCGTCTCTGGCAGCCGGGTGAAGAAATCCCAGTGGAGCGCTCCCTGCTCGCGCAACGGCAGCTGGGGCTCCATGTTGATCGCCTTGCGACCCACCGCCTGCTTGTCTTTCGCTGGACAGACCTCCACACAGAGCTGGCAGCCCGTACAATCCTCCACAGCCACCTGCAACGTGTACCGACGGTCCGGGAACTCCCGCCATTTGGACCCTGCCGTCAGAAAGCCCTCCGGGGCATCTGCCAGCAGCTCCGGCTGCACCAGTTTGGAGCGGATCACCGCATGTGGACAGACATAGACACATTTGCCACACTGGATACAAAGATCAGGGTCCCAGACCGGCACCTCCAAGGCAATGTTGCGCTTTTCCCACTGCGTCGTCGCCGTCGGGTAGGTGCCGTCGACCGGCAGCGCACTGACCGGCAAGAGATCCCCTTCCCCTTTGATCATCCTGGCCGTCACCTCCTGGACAAAGGCGGGCGCCTCGGCCGGCACCGCAGGAGGCAGTTCAAAGGTGCTCGTCACCTGCCCCGGCACTGCCAGCTCGTACAGATTGGCCAACGTGGCGTCCACCGCCGCATAGTTGCGCCGCACCACCGCCTCGCCACGCTTGCCATAGGTTTTTTTGATCGCCTCCTTGATCCGGGCGATCGCTTCCTCGCGCGGCAATACACCGCTGATCGCAAAAAAACAGGTCTGCATAACCGTGTTGATGCGCCCAGCCATCCCCTGCTCCGCCGCCACCGCATAGGCGTCGATGGTGTAGACCCGGAGCTTGCGCTCCAGAATCTGTGCCTGTACGATCCGCGGCAGATGCGCCCAGAGTTCGTCGACCGCATAGGGCGCGTTGAGCAACAGCACAGCCCCCGGCTCCGCCGCCGCAAGCAGGTCGTAGCGCTCCAAAAAGCCAAACTGGTGCACCCCGATAAAGTTGGCCTTCTGGATCAGATAGGTGCTCCGGATCGGGCGCGGGCCAAAGCGCAGATGCGAGACCGTGCGCGCGCCCGACTTCTTGGAGTCGTAGACGAAATAGCCCTGGGCATAGTGGGCCGTCTCTTCGCCGATGATCTTGATCGAGTTCTTGTTGGCACCGACTGTGCCGTCCGAGCCCAATCCCCAAAAAAGCGCCCGCACCCCCTCGGCCGGTTCGGTCGAAAATGCCGGGTCATAGTCCAGGCTGGTGTGGGTCACATCGTCGAGAATCCCAACAGTAAAATGGTTTTTGGGCGCAGCCTTGCGCAGCTCCTCGAAGACCCCCTTCACCATCGCCGGCGTGAACTCCTTGGAGGCAAGACCGTAGCGGCCGCCGATCACCCGCGGCAGCTGCGCAAACGGAGACCAGCCCGCCATCATCCCCTCCGCCAACGCGGTCAACACATCCTGGTAGAGGGGCTCCCCTGCTGCCCCTGGCTCCTTGGTGCGGTCCAACACCGCGATCGACTTCACCGTCGGCGGCAACGCCCGCACAAAATCCTCCACCGAGAACGGACGAAAGAGCCGCACCTTGACCAGACCGACCCGCTCTCCACAGCCGTTGAGCCACTCCACTGTCTCGTGCACCGCCTCGGCCCCCGACCCCATCAACACCAGCACCCGCTCAGCGTCCGGCGCCCCCACATAGTCGAAAAGGTGATACTGACGCCCGACCAACCGGCCCAGTTTGTCCATCTGTTCCTGGACCAACCCCGGCGTCGCCAGATAGTAGGGGTTGACCGTCTCACGCGCCTGAAAATAGGTGTCCGGGTTCTGCGCCGTCCCCCGTAAAACCGGATGATCGGGGTTGAGCGCACGTGCCCGGTGCGCACGCACCAGGTCGTCGTCGATCAAAGCCCGGATCTCTTCGTCGGCCAGCTGTTCGATCTTGGCCACCTCGTGCGAGGTCCGAAACCCGTCAAAAATGTGCAGAAAGGGCACACGCGCCGCCAACGTCGACGCCTGGGCAATCAACGCCATGTCCATCACTTCTTGGACCGAATTGGCAAAAAGCATCGCCCACCCTGTGCTGCGCGCCGCCATCACATCGCTGTGATCCCCAAAGATCGAGAGCCCTTGCGCTGCCAGCGAACGAGCAGCGATCTGAAAGACTGTGCTCGTCAACTCACCCGCAATCTTGTACATGTTGGGGATCATCAACAACAGCCCCTGGCTGGCTGTAAAGGTCGTCGTCAACGACCCGGTCTGCAGCGCACCATGCACGGTGCCCGCCGCCCCCCCCTCCGACTGCAGTTCGATCACCGTCGGCACATTCCCCCACAAATTGCGCATGCCAGCCACACTCCAGGCGTCCGCCAGCTCCCCCATCGCCGAAGAGGGGGTGATCGGATAGATGGCCGCCACTTCGTTGGTCTTGTAGGCAATGTAGGCGGCAGCTTCGTTGCCGTCAATCGTCACTTGCACCCTGGACATCATCTTTCCCCTTTGTAAATTCTCCCCTAGACCACACGTGCGTCGACCACATGGTCGCCAAGCGCCTCCAGGGCAGAGATCAACTGTTCCTTGGTCACCCCAGTCACTTTGACGATCAGCTCCCGTGTCCCGTCTCTCTCGCGCGCCGTCGACCCAACACTCAAAATCAGCCCACCGAGCTCGGTAATCTTGCCAGCCAGGCTGGCCAGTGTGCCTGCACCCGCCGGAACCAACACCGTCAGCCGCAACCCCCGTTCTCCTCCCCCCAGCATCTCCACAAAAGCCCGAAAAATATCGGTCTCGGTAATCACCCCGACCAACCGGTCCCGCCCATCGACCACAGGCAGCCCACCGATCTTGTTGTTCACCATCAGGCTGGCCGCATCCTCGATCGGCGTCTCCTCTTCGATCGTCAACACACGGTGTGTCATGATGTCGCCGATCTTCAGCTTCCAAAGCAGATAGTTCACCTCCCAGACACTCAACGATGTGGCTGGCGACGGCGACGCATGCAGCAGGTCGCTCTCCGACACAATCCCCACCACCCGCCCAGCACTGTCTACGACAGGCAGACGCCGCAACCTCCGGTCACGCATCAACTTCAGCGCATCTTGAAACGGCGTTTCAGCAGTCACGGTCACTGCCGGCGATGTCATGCGATCACGGACCAACATAAGCGATTCCTCCTCGTCCAAAACCAAGTTTTCAGACACCCTCACTATAAACAAAATCTCCCCACCATGCGTCATGCACGTGGGGAGATTCCCAACAGTCATCTGTGCAGTCAGCCCCTGGCCATCTGGCCAGGAGGCTGGCTCGGTTTACAGCGCGCGCTCCCTAGACAAGCCAGCTCCACCAGAGCTCAGCCAGCCGGAAGAGAGGCCGCCCATGGCCCGCAGCCCACGGCCACGGAATGGACACCAGAATCGTCAGCACGGCAATCCCCACCAGCAGGGTGGCACGCCGAAACTGGGCCGGCGCCAGACGCTGCGCCCGGGCCCCAAGAGCCGCCACATGGGCCAACACCCACGCAATCACCATCATGAACAAGTGCTCGACCGCAAAAAAACGCACCGCACTCTGGCTCATCCCCCCCGGCAACGTGCTCCACCAGCCGTTGGAAATGTACAACACCAGCCCCAACAACAGCTGCACATCCATCGAAATCGCAAACCAGGAGAGCGACTTGCGGTCTTGCCCGGTAAACTCCCGCTTCTGCACAAGCCCCCCCACCATGCGCCCCAACGCATAGACCATCAACACCACAACCGCCCAACGAAACAAGTTGTGCAACACCAGTACAAACTCCATCACCATTCCTCCTGATCGGTGGGGCAACGGCTCTTCAGAGAGCTGTTGCCGTCCTGGGTCAATTTTCTACACCATTGTACCACCAACCCTGCACAGCCCCCCCCTCACCGGTCAATTTCGATGTCTTGCAGCGAGACCGGGTCTTCCAGCGGTTCCAAATGGGTCAGGACAGTCGTCGATCCCGGCAACCCCACCCGAATTTCATGCTCTATCTGTTCGAGCAGATTGTGCCCCCGCTGCACCGTCCACTTGCCCGGCACCAGCACATGAACCGAAATAAAGCGGCGCTGGCCTGCCTGGCGCGTGCGCAACGAGTGGTACTGCACCCCCTGCGGCGCATAGCGGGCAAAAATCCCCGCAATCTGTTCCCGCTCCACCAGCGGGATCGACGAGTCAAGCAGCCCAGCCGCAGACCGCCGCATCAGCTGGATACCCGACCAGACAATGTTGACCGCCACCCCCAGCGCAATCAGAGGATCCAAGATCAGCCATCCCCCGGCCGTCACCGCAAAGACCCCCACCACCACCCCCGCCGAAGTCCAGACATCAGTCATCAGATGGTGGGCGTCCGCCTCCAGCGCAATTGACTGGTGCCGACGCCCGGCCCGCAGCAGCACACGCGCCACCCCAAAGTTGATCGCCGAGGCCAGCACCGAGATCGCCAACCCCACCCCTACGTTCTCCAGCGGCTGCGGGTCAAACAGCCGCTGCCACGCGGCCCCCCCAATGCTGTAGGCCGCCACCAGGATCAGCGCCCCCTCCGCCGCACTCGAAAAGTATTCCGCCTTGTTGTGGCCGTAGGCATGTTCTGCATCGGGCGGGCGTTCGGCCAGACTGACCAGCAGCAGCGCCAGCAGCGCCGCCGCCAGGTTGACCAGCGATTCCAACGCGTCGGAGAGCAACCCCACCGACCCGGTCAGAAAATAAGCCACCCCCTTGAGCCCGATCGTCGCCAACGCTGCCCCGATCGAAAGATAGAGATAGCGCCGCAGCGAAGGCGTTCCTCCTTGTCCCATTCTTTGCCTGCCCCCTTCTGCCTGTGCTCCCTGCTGGCCAGCATGCCCCATTTCCCGTCCTTTTTCCCCCGGAGCGCCCTCCTCAACCCAGGTGAGCCTCGATCGGTGCCGTCACCGACAGACAGACCCCTCCCCCCGGAGCGGCAGAGAGCCGGAACTCTCCGTGCAGCCCGCGCGCACGCACCCGCATGTTGCGCAACCCCTGACCGGCCCGTTCGTCCACCTGCGCCAGCCCAACCCCATCGTCCACAACCCGCAGCTGCAGCAACCCCTCCTGGAACGCAAAGCCCAGGCTGACCCGGCGCGCCGCCGCATGTCTGCGCACATTGGCCAGCGCTTCCTGAGCAATATGCAAAAATTCGTTCGCCTGGCGGGGCGAACAGGCCGCAGTGGCCTGCTCGTCCAGCAAAAGTGCCACAGCCAGCCCGGTGTCGTCGCGCAGCTCCTGGGCCAACGCCTCCAGCCCTTGGCGGATGTCGCGGCCTTGGAAACGCTGCGGGCGCAAATGCTGAATGTAGTTGCGAATATCAGCGATCACCCCGTTGAGCCCGTGAAGCGCCGTGTCGATCCCGCTGCGCGCCTGCTCCGGCGCCGTGTCCAGCCGGTGACGCGCGTCGTCGAGCAACAGGCCGATCGCATAGATCGACTGGATCACCCCGTCGTGCAGATCCATGCCGATCCGCTCTCGCTCCCGCAGGACGGCAATCTGCTGGTTTTCCCGGTACAGCTGGGCGTTCTCGACCGCGATCGCAGCCTGCAAGGCAAACATCCGCAGCACCTCCTCCTCCTCCGCACCAAACCCGGCGGCCGACGATCCCCCGGAAAAGCCCGTGCCCTGCTTGTCTGCGAGATAGAGCGTGCCATAGTGACGGCCCTTGGTACACAGCCCCACCCCAATCAGAAGGCGCTTTCCCGAAGGCCCGGCCACCTCCTCCACCCCGCAGGGATCAACAGCAGGCTCCCCTCCTGGCCAGCCAACCCTCGGGCGATACGCCTCCGACGCCTCGCCCGAGGTGTACAGCGGATCAACCGCCCGGCCGTCCCCCCCCGACACTGCCAACGCACTGTACGCTGCGCCCACCAGCATCCGGCCCTGGTCGACGACCTGCTGCAGCACCTTGCTCAGCTCCAGCTCGGTGGTCAGCGCCAGGCCAGCGTCGCGCAACGCCTCCAGATGGTCGCTGCGCCGCCGAATCTCGGCTTCATGGCGTTCCAGGTGAGCAGCCACCCAGCTGGCAAACCAGGTGGCGCCCCCCCCGATGAGCAGCAGCTCAACCCAGTCAGCCGCCGCCAACAGCGGCTGCCCCCACCAGAGCGCACGCACCAGCTCCCACCCCCCCCAGGCCAAGAGGGGCACCAGCACCCCCAGCCAGCGCAGCGAACGGGTGTCAACTCGTCTCATACTCTGCCCCCGATCCCGCCACGCTGCCCTCCTGTGCTACAATAACAACAAAATTTACCCCTGCGACAGCCAAGGAGGCGACACCCATGCATATCCGGATCTTGCTCGTCGACGACCATGAAATCGTCCGCATCGGGCTCCGCACCCTCCTCTCCCACTATCCCCATTTCGAGGTGGTCGCCGAAGCAGCCAATGCTCAGGAGGCCATCGAACAGGCGCTGCACCACCAACCCGACATCGTCGTCATGGACATTCGCCTGCCCGGAAAAAACGGGGTCGAAGCCACCCGTGAGATCGTCGAGAGACAGCCGCAGACCAAAGTCATCATGCTCACCTCCCATGCCGACGAAGAGGTGCTCTTCGACGCCATCTCCGCCGGCGCCAGCGGCTACGTCCTCAAACAGATCGGCAGCGACGACCTGGTGCGCGCCCTGGAAACTGTCGGGCGCGGCGAGTCGATGCTCGACCCCGCCATTACCCAGAAGGTTTTTCGCCGTGTGCGCGAGTCTGCCCGTCGCGCCGAAGATCAGTGCTTCGTCTCTCTGACCGAACAGGAGCTCAACATCCTGGCCCTCCTCACAAAAGGATGGACCAACCGCGAGATCTCCGAACGGGTCTTTCTGAGTGAAAAGACCGTGCGCAACTACGTCAGCTCGATTCTCTCCAAATTGGGCCTCTCGTCGCGCGCCGAGGCAGCCGCCTACGCCGTGCGCCACCATATCGAGGAGCACCACTCCTCGTGACCAGCTCTCCCCCAGTATACCATACACCGCCCCACCAAGACTGGCCATTTGACCAGTCCAAAAACCCGACAGCTGGGGCATCCCCCCGCAGCTGTCGGCGCGTACAATCAGAAGTAAGGAAAACAGACGGTTTTGTGACCCAAAACGCCACAAAAAGTGCTGTTCTTCCCAGCCACACTGACGGGTTCAAAGGAGAGTTGGTATGTACAAGACAATCCTGGTTCCACTGGATGGGTCTCCCCGTGCCGAGATGATTCTGCCCCACGCCGTTTCGCTGGCGCTCAAATATCAGGCTCGGTTGGTGCTGATGCAGGTGGTCGAGCCCCTGGTGGCAATGGTGACCCCCTACGACATGATTCCTTATGTCGACCGAGACGCGGTCGAACGGGCGGTCGAGGAAGCCAAGAACTATCTGGCCAGCAAAGAAGGGGAGATGCGCGGGGAAGGCATCGAAACCAAAGTTCTGGTCGAGAACGGGCCGATCGTCAGCGCCATTCTGGAGGCTGCCGAGCGCGAAGGCGCCGATCTGATCGCAATGGCCAGCCACGGACGCACCGGGCTCGCCCGCGTTTTCTACGGTAGCGTCGCGGCCGGAGTTCTCCAAAAGGCAGACCGTCCGCTGCTTTTGGTCCGTGCACAGGACTGAGCACAGGACTGAGCACAGGACTGAACGCTGTGCCCCCTGCCGTCGGCGGAGACCGCACGGCAGGGGGGCCCCAACAGAGAGATGCCTCTACAAAAAGCAGGTTCACCGACAGGAGCCATCTTCTCTATGCAGTACGTCTATGGCCCGATCCCCTCTCGTCGCTTGGGGCGGTCGCTGGGTGTCGACCCGATCCCCCTCAAAACGTGCAACTGGAACTGTGTCTATTGTCAGCTTGGGCGGTCGCTGCCGCTCACCAACGTGCGCAGCGAATACATCCCGCGCGCGGCGATTCTGGCCGAAATCGAAGAGAGTCTTGCTGCGCCAGAGATCCAGGCCGCTGTCGACGTGGTGACCTTCGCTGGCTCGGGCGAGCCGACCCTGCACAGCGGGCTCGGCTGGCTGGTGCGCGCCGTCAAAGCGCTGACCCCGCTGCCCGTAGCGGTGATCACCAACGGCGCGCTGCTCTGCCGGACAGACGTGCAGGAAGATCTGCTGGCCGCCGACATCGTCCTGCCCACCGTCAGCGCCGGCACCCCCGCGCTGCACCGGCGCATCCACCGCCCCCATCCCGACGCCAGCTTCGTCCAGCTGGTCGCCGGGCTGAAGGCCTTCCGCACCCGCTACACCGGCAAGCTCTGGGTGGAGGTGATGCTGATTCGCGGGCTCAACGACAGCGAACTTCCTCTGCGCCAGCTCGCCGCCCTGCTGCAGCAGATCCAGCCCGACCAGATTCAGCTTCTGCTGCCCGACCGTCCCCCGGCCGAACCGTGGGTTGAAGCCGCCGACATGGAAGGGCTGCGCCGTGCGGCTGCGCTGCTCGGCGCAGCCGCGCCGGTCGTCTCCCCCCTCTCCGCCCCCATCCACGTCAGCGGCTCGCTGCCCGCAGCCATCGCCGGCATCGTGTCTCGCCATCCGATGAGTTTTCAACAGCTGGCCAGCGCCCTGACCGACTGCCCCCCTGCCGCCATCTATGCCGCCCTCGCCGACCTGGAAGCACACGGCATCGTTCGCCCCGTCGACCGCCTGGGCCTGCGCTTCTGGGCCGCTGCGGCCGCCCACTTCCCCGCCCCCCCTCAACCGCCGAACTCCCTGGCCAGTTGACCAGGAAAAAAACCCTGCATCGGCACAGGGTCCTTTCTCCCCCGTCGCCTATGGCACCCGGCGTCGAAGGTGCAGTACAGTAGAGGCGTCTGGTTGTCGTCCCTGCGGCCGCAGGGAGAATGTCAGCGCTGTCTCGTGCAACGGAGTGCGAAAACGCCTATGTCTGTCCATCCAAGTCCACCTTCTCGAAGCAGGCAGCCCGCAGCTGCCCAACATCCCAGCGGGGACCCGCGCTTTGGGCTGATCGACCGCACCCTCAAACGGTTCAGCTTTCAGCAGGACGCCTTGATCGAGGTGCTGCACACCGCCCAGGAGACCTTCGGTTTCTTGAGCGACGACCTGCTCATCTATGTCGCCCATCAGCTCAAGCTCCCGTTGAGCTGGGTCTACGGTGTCGCCACCTTCTATCACTTTTTTACCCTGACCCCGCAGGGGCAGCACAACTGCATCGTCTGTCTGGGCACAGCCTGCTACGTCAAGCGCGCAGCAGAGATCGTCGCCGCACTCGAAAAGCAGTTTCAGGTGACTGCCGGCGAGACCACAGCCGACGGCCAGCTCAGCCTGGGCACCGCACGCTGTCTGGGTTCATGCGGGCTGGCACCGGTCCTGGTGCTCGACGGCGAAGTGCTGGCGCGCGAGACGCCGCAGGGGACGGTCGACCGTGTACGGCAACGGCTTTACGGGGCTGCCCGGCCCGCCGAGGCCCCCTCTGCCACCAATGGAGGCATCCATGAACCGATCTGACCTGGAAGCGATGGCCCAGCGCGAGCTGGAGCACCAACGCACCTTTCGTTGTCGCGTCCTCTGTTGTGCCAGCACCCCGTGTCTTTCCTCGGGGGGCACAGCAGTCTACGACGCCATCCAAGCTGAACTCAAAGCCGGCCATCTGGAGGCCGAGGTGCAGGCTGTCGCCACAGGCTGTATGGGCCCTTGCAGCCGCGGCCCGCTCGTCACCGTCCAGAGCGCAGCGGGGGACGAATTCATCTACGAGCGGGTCACCCCCGAACAGGGGCGGCAGATCGTCGCCCACCACGCCCAGCCAGCCCCGGCCCAGCCAGCCCCGGCCCAGCCAGCCCCGGCCCAGCCAGCCCCGGCCCAGGTGTTGCCCCGCGACCTGCCCTTTTTTGCCAAGCAGCAGAAGGTCGTGCTCGCCAACAGCGGGCTGATCGACCCGGAACGGCTTGAGGAGTCTGTGGCGCGCGGCGGCTACGCCGCCATGGCCTACGCGCTGCGCGAGATGACCCCAGAAGCGGTCTGCCGCGAGATCATCGACAGTGGGCTGCGCGGGCGGGGCGGCGCCGGCTACCCCACCGGCCTCAAGTGGGAGATGGTGCGCAAGGCGCACGGCGACAAGAAATATGTCGTCGCCAACGGCGACGAGGGGGACCCGGGCGCCTATATGGACCGCACCCTCATGGAGTCAGACCCCCACCGGGTGCTCGAGGGCATGGCCATCGCCGGCTATGCGGTCGGCGCCGACCAAGGCTTCCTCTACGTGCGCGGCGAATACCCGATCGCGGCCAAACGGCTCGAACGCGCTATCCGGGCCGCCGAACGGCGCGGCCTGCTCGGCAGCCGCGTGCTCGAAAGCAATTTCAACTTCCGGATCGATGTGCGCATCGGGGCCGGTGCCTTTGTCTGTGGCGAGGAGACTGCGCTGATGGCCTCGATCATGGGCCTGCGCGGCCAGCCCACCCCGCGCCCCCCCTACCCTGCCCAGAGCGGGCTGTGGGGCAAGCCGACGCTGATCAACAATGTCGAAACCTACGGCAACATCGCCCCGATTCTCCAAAACGGTGCCCACTGGTTCGCCTCGATCGGCACTGAACAGAGCAAAGGCACCAAAATTTTCGCCCTGGCCGGCAAGGTCGCCAACACCGGCCTGATCGAAGTTCCAATGGGCATCAGCCTGCGTGAGATCGTCTACGACATCGGCGGCGGCGTCCCCGACGGGCTCGCCTTCAAAGCCGCCCAGACCGGCGGCCCCTCAGGCGGCTGCATCCCCGCCGAACACCTCGATACCCCCATGGACTACGAAAGCCTCAAGGCACTCGGCTCGATCATGGGCTCGGGCGGGCTGATCGTGATGGACGAACACTCGTGCATGGTCGACGTCGCCAAGTTTTTTATGGAATTCTGCATGGACGAAAGCTGCGGCAAATGTGTGCCCTGCCGGGTCGGCACAGTCCAGATGCACCGGCTTCTCCAGCGGATCACCGAAGGCAGCGCGACCGCCCAGGATCTGGAAATGCTCCAAGAGCTCTGTGTCATGGTCAAAGAGACCAGCCTGTGCGGGCTGGGCCAATCTGCCCCCAACCCTGTCCAGAGCACCCTCCACTATTTTCTGCACGAGTACGAAGAGCATATCCGCCACCATCGCTGCCCCGCCGGCGTCTGCACACTGGACCAGGTCCCTGTGACCGAGTTGCTCAGGAGCAAAGCGTTATGACAGTCGTGACCTTGACGATCAACGATGAGCTGGTCAGCGCGCAAGAAGGTGAGACGCTGCTGGCTGTTTTGCGCGAACGCGGGGTAGATATCCCCACCCTCTGCCACCTTGACGGGCTCAGCGAGCGGGGCGGCTGCCGACTCTGCATGGTCGAGCTCGCCGGCAGCCAAAAGCTGCAAGCCGCCTGTGTCACCCAGGTCCAGGAAGGGATGGTCGTCCACACCCACAGCGACCGACTGGTCAAGTACCGCAAGATGATCCTGGAACTGCTCTTCTCCGAACGCAACCACGTCTGCGCCGTCTGTGTGATGAATGGCAACTGCGAGCTGCAGTGGGAAGCCGCCAAGCTGGGGATGGACCACGTGCGCTACGAGTATCTCCACCCAGAGCTCAGCCTGGACGCCAGCCATGACCGCTTCGCACTCGACCACAACCGCTGCATCCTCTGCAGCCGCTGCGTGCGGGTCTGCGACGAGATCGAAGGCGCCCATGTCTGGGATGTGATGGGGCGCGGGACCAACAGCCGTGTCATCATCGACCTCAACCAACCCTGGGGCTCCAGCCAAAGCTGCACCGCATGCGGCAAATGTGTCCAGGTCTGCCCCACCGGCGCCCTCTTCACCAAAGGCTCGACCGTCGCCGAGATGGAAAAACAACACAATTTTCTGCGTTGGATCCTCGACGGCCGCGAGAAAAAAGTCTGGTCCTATGAAAAAAATGGGAAGTAGGCCACAATGAACAAGATCAAATTTGCAACTGCCTGGCTCGGCGGCTGCTCAGGCTGCCACATGAGCTTTCTGGATCTGGACGAAAAACTGCTCGAGCTGGCCAATAAAATTGAGCTCGTCTACAGCCCGATCGCCGACGTCAAAGAGTTCCCCGAAGGGGTCGATGTCACCCTGGTGGAAGGGGCTGTGGCCAACCTGGACAACCTCCACCTGGCCCAACAGATTCGCGCCCGCAGCCGACGGGTGGTCAGTTTCGGCGACTGCGCTGTCACCGGCAATGTGCCCAGCCTGCGCAACACCCTGGGGGTCGATGACCTGCTCACCGCAGTCTACCAGGAAGGGCCAGGCCGCCACCCCGTCGGCGGCGGAGAGATTCTGCCCCGCCTGCTGCCCAAGGTGCTCCCCCTCCACCAGGTGATCCAGGTCGATGCCTTCCTGCCCGGCTGCCCCCCCGACACAGAACGGATCTGGGCCGCCGTCAGCGCACTGCTGGCAGACGAACCCCTCCTCCTCGAACCCGCCAGACGAACTTTTGGTTGATCGGAGCTGCATGATGTCCAAAACGATTGTGATCGACCCTGTCACCCGCATCGAAGGCCATGCCAAGATCACCCTCCACCTGGACGACCAGGGCCAGGTCGAGGACGCTCGCTTCCATGTCACCGAATTTCGCGGCTTCGAAAAATTCTGCGAAGGGCGCAGCTTCTGGGAGATGCCCGGCATCACTGCCCGCATCTGCGGCATCTGCCCAGTCAGCCACCTGATGGCCTCCGCCAAAGCCGGCGATGCCATCCTGGGTGTCGCCATCCCCCCCACCGCCGCCCGTCTGCGTCGACTGATGAACTGGGCCCAGCTCGTCCAGAGCCATGCCCTCAGCTTTTTCCACCTCAGCGCCCCCGATCTGCTGCTGGGCATGGAGAGCGACCCGGCCAAACGCAACCTCATGGGGCTGATCGACCGCTACCCCGACGTAGCCCGCAACGGCATCCGCCTGCGCAGTTTCGGCCAGAAGGTCATCGAAATGCTCGGCGGACGCAGCGTGCACCCTGCCTGGACCGTCCCAGGAGGGGTGCGCGACCCCCTCAGCCAAGAGAGCCGCAGCCAGATCCAGCAGATGCTGCCCGAAGCCCTGGCGATCACCGAACAGGCGCTGGATCTGCTGCGCAGCACAGCAGACACTTACCGCGACGAAGAAGCCCTGTACGGCAACTTCCCCAGCCTCTACCTGGGCCTGGTCACCCCAGAAGGGGGGCTGGAACACTACGACGGGCTGCTGCGCGTCGTAGACAGCGACGGCACTGTCCTGGAACCCGGGCTTCCCCTCCCCCGCTACCGTGAAATTATCGGCGAAGCCGTCGAACCCTGGAGCTACCTCAAGTTCCCTTTCTACCGGCCCGCAGCCACACGCGCCGCCCACGGGGGAGCCGCCGAAACCCAGTATGCCGCCGGCATGTACCGCGTCGGCCCGCTGGCCCGGCTCAATGTCTGCGATTTCGCCGGCACCCCACGCGCCGAAGCCGAGCTGCGCGACTTCCGCCGACTCGCCCCGCGCGGCCGCCCGGTCTCCAACAGCTTCCATTCCCACTACGCCCGCCTGATCGAGATCCTCTACTCGCTGGAACGCATCGCCGAAACGCTCGACGACCCCGCCATCACCGACCCACGCATCCGCGCCCACGCTGAAGTCAACCACCTGGTCGGCGTCGGCGTCAGCGAAGCCCCGCGCGGAACCCTCTTTCACGAGTATCAGGTCGACAGCAACGGAATTTTACAGCGGGTAAACCTGATCATCGCCACCGGCCAGAACAACTTGGCCATGAACCGCACCGTCAAACAGATCGCCCAACACCATATCCAGGGAGGAAAAGTGACCGAGGGCATCCTCAACCGCATCGAGCACGGCATCCGCCTCTATGACCCCTGCCTCAGCTGTTCCACCCATGCGGTCGGGCAGATGCCCTTGCAGGTCGAAATCTTTGACTCGGCTGGCCGCCTGGTCGACCGCATGGCACGCAACTGAATGAAGCCCACCCTGCCCACAGCCTTAGTCTGGGTGATCGGGATCGGCAACCCCCTGCGTCGCGACGACGGCGCAGGGTGGCTGCTGGCCCAGGTGCTGGCAGCTACCCTCGCAGAGGCCGGCTGCCCCGTCCACCTGACCCTCCAGCCCCAGCTTCTCCCCGAGCTGGCCGCCGAAGCCGTCGAGCTGCAGCCTGCCCAGATCCTCTTCGTCGACGCCAGCACCGCCGTCACCAGCCCCCAGTGCACCCCCCTCCTCCCCGGAACCGTCGCCGACAGCAGCCACGGCCTGACCCCGGCCGGCCTGCTCACCCTCCTACAGCGCCTCTATGCCCTCCAGCCAGCCGGCTGGCTGCTGCAAACCCCCGGCCAGGAGTTCGGCCACGGCGAAGGATTGAGCGAAAACGCCCGCCAGGCCCTGCAAGCAGCCCCGGCGCTGGCGGCCCGCTGGCTCGCCACCTGCCAGGCCAAAACAGATCACACCCCCCGCCCCATTTGCGAAGCCTCCGAAATTGGACTATAAATTACATATTCTGGACATTGAGAACCAACCCGACACCATGAGCGTTTCATCCAGCCAGCCCGCTCCGTCCCACAGAGAACTCAGCGGCCCACAAGCGCACGAAAGCTGGGGCCACCGCCGCCTGATCGGCCTGTGGCTGGCCCTGCTGGCCATCCCACTGCTGGCAGTGGGGCTTTTTGCCGTGCTGCAGCCGGTCCAGGTCCTTCCCCGCATCGGGCTGGCCCCCGGCTTCCTCTGGAGCGACCTGAACGGCCAGACATTCAGCAGCGAACTGCTGCGGGGCAAGCTGGTCGTCTACAACTTTACCAGCGCCACCTGCACTGCCCCCTGTCTGGATGGCTCGGCAACCATGCAGCAGCTGCAAGACCGGATCGACGTACTCGACACCGGCGGCCTGCCGGTCACCCTGGTCACCGTTTTGCTCGACGGCACAGAAAGCGATCCCGCTCTGCTGCGCACCTATGCAGCCCGCTGGAAGGCCGACCCAGAACGCTGGCGGTTTGTCACAGCCCCAGCCGACCGGCTCAAACAGGGGGTGGGCGGCGGATTTGGCCTCTACTACACAGCAACCGCTGCCGGAGAGGTGACGTTTGCCCCGCTGACCGTGCTGGTCGACGGCAACGGCATCCTGCGCGCCCAGTACAAACGGACACTGCCCGATCTGGCCTTTGTCGAACGGGATCTCGGCTTGATCGCCGCAGAGGTGCGCAACAGCAGCGGCGCCGGCGGGCTTGTCTACGAAGCCGCCCACCTCTTCGCCTGCTATGCAAGCTACTGAGCCACAGATGGCCGCACAGCCGATCGACAGATTGCCCACACCGCCCCGCCGCAAAAAGCGCCTGCTGGGCGGGCTGCTGCTGGGCGGGCTGCTGCTGGGCGGGCTGCTGCTGGGCGGGCGGGCAGCCTGGCCCTGGCTGCAGGCTGCACCCCAGCATGCGGTCCTTCTCAATGCCCGCCAGCCGATCGCCGAGTTCAGGCTCGACTCCACCCTGGGCCACCCGCTGTCGTTGAGCCAGTTGGGCGAGCGCTACACGCTCTTTTACTTTGGCTACACAACCTGCCCGGACATCTGCCCAACCACGCTGGCCGACCTGAGCCAGGCACAGAGGCTGCTGGGAGAACAGGCCCAAAAGCTGCAGATGGTCTTTGTCACCGTCGACCCCGAACGCGACACGGTGGAGCGGCTGCGCGACTACCTGGCCTACTTTGGCCCTGAATGGATCGGGCTGGCAGGCCCCCCCGCTGCCACCGCAAACGTGGCCAGCCAGTTTGGGGTGGTCTATCAAAAGCAGCCAGCCCGCGGCAGCGCCACCGAATACCTGATCGACCACAGCAGCGTCGTCGTGCTGCTCGACCCGCAGCACCGACCCCTGCTCCTGTTTCCCTATGGGGTCAGCGGCGAGCAGATCGCCGAAGATCTGGCCGCAACGATGCGCTGACCGCCAGATCCAACCGCAATCGGCCGGTTCACCGCTGCGATGCAACCGGTATCGATAGAGAATCGCTGAAAATACCCAGTTTGAACCGCGAAAGGAGACTTGAATGCGCAAAGAACCCGATACCCCCCAGGGCACGGTGGTGCTGATTTCGATCTTTTTGATCTTGACCGTTGCCTTGTGGTTTAACACCTACCTGATCGTGTTGTCCAGAGGAGCGAACTGATGAGCGAACTGAGGAGCGAACAGAGCCCTGCTGGGGAGGCCCACGGCCCGCAGGAGACAGAACAGACCGAGACGCTGCACATCGAAAAATGGGAGGGGATCTGGATTCGGATTGCCCTCGGGATGACGGCTGTCTTCATCCTCGCCATTACAGTCGCTGCGCTCTCCTTCGGCATCTCGGTGCCCGGCGTCACCGCCCGCATCTCCCCAGCTGCGCTGAACGATCCGGAGAACCCCTTCGCCACCCCTGGGCTGCGCGAACTGGCCCCAGGCAAGTACGAGGTCTATATGGTGGCCCAGACCTGGAACTTTCTGCCTGACCGCCTCGAAGTGCCGGTCGGCGCCGAGGTGACCTTCTACGTGACCGCCCGCGATGTGGTGCACGGCATCAAGATCGCCGGAACCAATGTCAATATGATGGCGCTGCCTGGCCAGGTCTCCACACTCAAGGCGACCTTTACGAAACCCGGTGTCTACAACTACATCTGCCACGAGTACTGCGGCTACGTCGCCGGCGCGCCGATCGGCCACCACACCATGTATGGCCAGCTGGTGGTGGCCGAGGCGCCCGAAACAGCCCAGGCTCTGACCGAGTAACCCAGAGAGGAAGCAAGCGATGTCTGTACAAACGTTCACCGGGTCAGTCGCACCGGCCCGCCCTGTCTCCCCGCCGCTGACTGCGCAGCATCTCCACCTGGCAGACCGTGTGGCTGGCTGGAACATCGCCGTCGGCGTGCTTGCCCTGTCGATCGGCGCCCTCTTCGGCGTCTTCCAGGGGCTCGAACACGCCAAAGTGCTCGACATCTACCCCTGGCTGCAGCCAGTCATCAAGACCTACTACCAGGGGCTGACCCTGCACGGCGCCCTCAATGCCGTGGTCTGGACCACCTTCTTTATCTGCGGCTTTTTCACCTTCGCCTTTGTACGCAGCCTCAACCGCCCCTATCTCTACCCGAAGTTGAACGTGATCGCCTTCGTCGTCATGCTGGTCGGGCTCCTCACCGCTGCCGTGCCGATGCTGATGAACAACGCCACCGTCCTCTATACCTTCTATCCCCCCATGCTGGCCGACTGGGCCTTTTATGCCGGGCTCACGCTGTTGGTGATCGGCTCCTGGATCGTCGGCTACAGCATGTACTTCACCTACTACGCCTGGCGCAAAGAGAACCCCGACCGCCGCGCCCCTTTCATTGCCCTGGCCGCCACCATCACAATGGTGCTCTGGCAGATCGCCACCCTGGGCGTCGCCGGCGAAATTCTCTTTCAGCTGCTGCCCAACGCCCTGGCCCCGGTGCTGGGCTTCCCAGCCCCTGGTCTCGACCCGCTGCTCAACCGCACCCTCTTCTGGTGGTTCGGCCATCCGCTGGTCTACTTCTGGCTGCTGCCCGCCTATATCTCCTGGTACGCCATGCTGCCCGCCCAGACCCACGGCAAAATGTTCAGCGAACCGCTGGCCCGCCTGGTCTTCTGGCTCTTCCTGCTCTTCAGCACCCCGGTCGGCTTCCACCACCAATACGCCGACCCTGGCATCCCGGAGATCTGGAAATACATTCACATGATCTTCACCTTTGGCGTCGGGTTCCCAAGCCTGTTGACCGCCTTCACCGTGGTCGCCTCGCTCGAGATCGGGGCCCGCGCCCGCGGCGGCAAAGGCTATCTCGCCTGGATCGGCCGGCTCAACTGGGGAGATCCTTCCTATGCAGCCCAGAACCTGGCCATGATCCTCTTTATCTTTGGCGGCATCGGCGGCATGATCAATGCCTCTTACAACGTCAATCTGGCGGTCCACAACACCACCTGGGTGCCCGGCCATTTTCATCTGACCGTCGGCTCGGCCAGCACGCTGACCTTTTTCGGCATCCTCTACTGGATGGTGCCCCGTCTGACCGGCCACAAGCTCTTTACGCCGCTGTTGGCCCGGGTCCAGGCCTGGACCTGGTTCTTTGGCATGCTTCTCTTCAGCAACGCCTACCACACGCTCGGCCTGCTCTTCAGTGTGCCACGGCGCACGGCCTTGGGCAGTGCCCCCTACTACGACAGCCAGTGGAATCCGCAAATGATCGAGTCGGTGCTCGGCATCGCCCTCCTGACCGTCAGTGCCACCCTCTTTTTCGCCATCATGCTCTTTACGCTGGTCGTACCGCGCAAACTCGACAAGCCCGTCGACATGCCCGTCGCCCAGCCGCTCGACCCCAAACCAGCCCCCCAGTGGCTGGACACCTGGTGGCCTTGGCTCAACGGCGCCATCGCCCTGGTGCTCCTCTCCTATGGCCCCATGCTCTACCAGCTGATCCGCGACGCCGAATTCTGGTCGCGCGGCATCCGGGTCTGGTAGCCCTCCCCCAGCGGAGTGGCCATAAGCTGGCCACTCCGCTGGGCCCTCTGACGCCGCCGCAAAAGCCACGGGGCAGGTTCAATCGATCCCCGAGCAGAGCCCCTTCCTCCCTGAAAAGACGGAGGATCGCTACCCGCCAATTCGCAAGATCAGCGCCGATTTCGCCCCCAAACCGACGGTTATCTTGCCCCCTTCAGCACGAAAGAGCGCTCTTTCCCCCACCTCGAGCGCCCGTTCCACCACAGCCCCCTCCAGCCGGGTGTCAACACAAAGCTCAGTGGCTTCGCCCAGGTTGACCAAGGTCACCACCGCATGCTCCTTGCCCCGACGCAGGATGCCAAACACACTCTCGGGAATACTCGCGTCGGTCAGCCAAAACACCTCAAGGGCAGCCCAGGCAGGGGTCTGTCGCTTCAGCGCGTTGATCCCCTGCAAGATCTCTTCGATGCCTTCTTCGCCGCCCACAAACATCATGTAAGGGCCTGGCATAGACATAAACATTACGGTCAGCAGACGCACCTCTTCCAGCGCGAATTGTTCGCGCCGCCACTTGCTCCCCCAGCTGGGCCACCAAAAGGTATCGTGCGAGTCGATGTGGTGGGCGGTCATCGCGCCGCGAGGCAGGAAGGCGTCCCGGTCTTGGATCCAGCGCGCCACACCTCTGGCGCTTTTGACCCCCCAGGGCCTGGCTTCGCTGGGGTGCATGATGGCAGTGACCAACCACTGCTCGTCGTAGTTGTAGTTCAAATCCATCGAACGACGCAGCAAAATCCCCGAAGGCTCGGTGTACATCAACGATTCAGGGTTGAGCGATTTCAGAGCCGGGCGCAACTGCTCGAAAAGGGGTACGCAGGCCAGCGCCGACATGCCAGCACGATGGCGGGCCCACTCGGCCCAGTTGGGAAAATCGTTGTAGGTAGGGGCATCAAAACGAAAGCCATCAATCTGCAACTCCGAAAGTAAAAATTGCATGGCCTCGATGAAGTAGGCCTGCCATTCAGGGTTGCGGGCATCAAAAGCCTTGGTGTAAATTCCTGCCACCTGACCATACGAATCTCGAAAAAACCAGTCAGGGTGCTCGGCAATCAAAGGCGAGACCGCAGGACTTCCTGCTTTCCAGTAAGATTCAAAGTCCAGGATGTGGCGAGACCAGGCGATCAGATAGTTGCTCCATTCTCCCACGTCGGCAGAAAAGCTGTCCGAGGTTTGCGCGCCCACCAGCTGGGCATAAGGCCCCGATCTCACCCCGTCGGCGGCGGCGCCGATGGACTCTTGATCCAATACTCCGTGCAGCAACACATCCAAAATGACGCGGATGCCCAGGCGGTGACACTCCGCCACCAGCACATTCATCTGCTCGCGGTCGCCAAAAGAGGTGGCGATGTCCCAGTAGTCGTGTACATTGTAGCTGGGATACGGCTGGCGGGGCATCAGTTGAATCACGTTGAAGCCCAGCGCAGCAATGCGGGGCAGATCGGCGGTCAGGTCGGAGAGCTCGGGATAGGGCTGATAGCGGTGGTTGGGGTAAAAGACCGAAAAGCCAATTTGGGCTTCCCAGATGCTGGCCGCTCCAATCCAGGTGGGCGGGTTGGAAGGCGTGGTCTGCCCGCTCAGACGCAGCCAGCTCTGGAAGGTCTCGGCAAAGGCGGTGAAGCCAGGAACCCGCAGGTCAAGGTCGCAGAGATCCAGGCTGGTCTCCCCCATCCGGCTGAGGTCGCCCGAGAAATTGGTGGCCACCTCGAGCACAAGCGATCGAGCCGTTTCGCTCTTGATGCGAATATCACTGACCTCAAGTTCCTGCCTGACCCACACCCCCACATTCCGTTCTGCGCTGCCCAGATGAAGAAGCGCACTCGAACCGCGCAACCCGCCCACAGGCGAGATGCCCGTCCAGCTTGTCACCTCCCCCAATGCCACGTCGCGGTGCAGACCGTTGCCAGGGGCATTGAGCTGCCAAGTGCCTGAAGGTACCCCCAGGGTGGTGGAGAAGATCAGGTTGCGAATCAGCAAGGTAGCACTGGGTTCCCCGCACAAGGTCAGCCGGATCGTCATCGCAGGAGCGTGGCGGCGGAAGAGATACTCGATGCGGGCTTTGACAGGACCCACCTGCACGGCCAGAATGCATCGATCTCCCTCCTGGCTCGAGGCCCAGCTGCGATGACCAGCAAACTGAACCCCCTGGAGGGTCTCAGCCCCTTCATAGTCGATGCCGCCGGTCGCCGAGCGCACCTCTGTTCCGTTCACACTGAGCGCCACCAAAGTGTCGCTGAACGCAAGACGAAAGGGGGAGGTGCCCGTCCAGAGCAGCGCGATGGGCAAGCCACTTTGGTCGTCCACTTCAAGCTGATGCAGATACTCAGGATGGCTGATGCGCATGCAATTCTCTCCGATTTATTTTCAAAACTGTTCGGCCTGTTCGACAGACAAAATTATTCCAGCCAGGACAAAGGCTCCCCAAGGGGCCTGGACACCTTCATCCTGCCGGGCAGGTTCATGGCTGTTTTGTAGCCATTTTATCATTCAGCGCAGGGTCCACCAACCTTGTGCTTGACCCATTTTTACCGCCAAGTAAAGTTGTCTGGAATTGCCCGATGCAGACGTTGTTCTGAACTCTCAAAAAATTTGACCGGCTTCGCCGGTGAAAAAAAAGGGGGGGGCTTCGCCCCCATCGCTGCGCTCCCCCCCTTCCAGAACCCCAGAAGACCAGGATCAGGGCGAGCGGACACAGCGGAACCCGCCGCCGTAGCCCGAACCGTAGGGGATATCGTAGCCTCGGAGGGCGGAGCGCACGCCTAAGTCAAAGTCGGACCACGACCCGCACCGCCCCACACGCCATGACCCCGTCGCCGGCCCCTGTGGGTTTACACTGGGCGACACGCTGTAGTAGCTGTCGTCGTACCAGTCGTTCACCCACTCCCATACGTTCCCTGCCATGTCCATCACGCCGTACGGGCTGGCTCCACTTGGATAAAATCCCACACGGCTGGTGTCGCCGACACAGTATTCATAACTGACTCCGTTGTAATGATAGTAGTTCAGCTTCGTACAATCCGGGGCACTGTCTCCCCACGGGTACTTGCGTGTACCGCTGCTCCCTCGCGCCGCCTTCTCCCACTCCGCCTCCGTCGGCAGACGCTTACCTGCCCACGCACAGAAGGCACTTGCCTGATGCCAGGTGACCTTGATCACCGGATAGTCCGCATAGGTGCTCGTGCCATAGTATGGGAAGCGCGTCCGGGAATTCACGCTTCTAGGCGCCGTGCATCCGCCGGCCGTCACGCATGCCTGGTAGCGGGCGTTGGTCACCTCGTACTTGTCGATAGAATAGGCGTCCAGCGTGACCGCGTGCAGGGGCTGCTCGTTGCCACCGCACGTCTCCGCCGAGTTGCTGCTGTCGCACCCCATCTGAAAGCTGCCGGCAGGGATCCGAATCTCTCGCTCCGTCCAGCCCGCATAGAGAATATCCGTATAGATAGCCATGCTGCTCACGCTGTTGGTCGCTGTGACGATCACTCGATATCTGTCTGCAACTGCATGGCTGTGCGTTGTGCTTTGGCCGGTAGCTGTTGCTCCATCACCTAAACTCCAGTTGTAGTTGATATTGCTGCCAGCAGCAACAGTGGCGGTAAAGATGATACTGCTGCCTGAGACGGGTTGACTTCCTCCGCTGCGGACTATTTGCAAGTCTCTAATAATTTGTGCGTGGGTCAGTGCAATTATTGTCTGTGCCGCCAGCCCATTGCCCGCCAGGTCTTTGGCACCGGGGCTAACTACCATCTGATAGGCGCCGGGTGTCAACATATTTTCCAGCGTAAAAGTGACAGTCGTTGCCGCATCGCTGTCGCTTCGGCTGAACATTCCAGCGACTGGGCTGCCTTGCGCGTTCAACAGCTGCACGGTGCTGCTGTCGAGCGTGTCGTGCTCCATCAGCTCGCTGAAGGCCAGCGTGACGGCGTCGATCTCCTGGTTGGCGCCTGCAGCGGGCACGCTGGAAGAAACCGACGGCGCTGCAGTATCCAGGGTAAACGCGTACGCGGCAAAGTCCGGCACATCTGCCGGCGCGCCCAGCTCCGCATAGCGGGCGAGAATGTTGGAGCGAATTGCAACACGCCTGGGCTTGACGTACTCCATGCCGTCGATGAGCTTTTGCCGAGTTGCAGCGCTGTTCAACACGCCGTCTGTGCGCAGGTCACTGCTCAGCGTCGAGAGCAGCTCGGTCAGCTGCGCTTCGCTGCGGTTCGCCTGCAAGATGACAGAAATGGCCAGAAGAATGGCATTGCCTTCGCCCGCCTGGCTGATGTCCAGAGATTCCGAACTGCCGATGGCGCTCGCTGCGATATTGAAAGCAGACAGCACTTCCCCCTGCGCCTGGGCTTTGGCGGCGCTGAAGCTCAGCCCGCTGTCAATCAAGGCAAAAACACGAGGACGCTCCAGATGCGTCAGCAGATTGATATTAACTGTCGTGCTGTCGCTCAGATCGGCCAGCGCCAGCAAGTTGATCTGTGCTGCCGACAGAGTGTCAGCAATCTCATTGAAATAAAAGCCGTTGGCAGAAAGCTCGACAAAAGGATAAGAAAAAATTCCCCGCACGGTAAAGCGTCCAGTGTTGCCTTCGATACTGCCCGTAAAAGTGCGTCCTGTCGGCAAAAAACCAGCATCCAGCTCGCGCACGGTGATTAAGGGCATGGCCGGCTCCAAGTCCGCCGCCTGCGCACCAGTGCTGAACTCGACGGCTATCTTGCCGCCGGCCCGGTGTCCAGAAGGTCTTCCAGGTCGAACGTCGCAAACACTGGTGCATCGAAAACCGTGCCCACTGGCGCAGGGATGTCACGCTCGGCGAAGATGCCTGTAAAGTGACCTGCGGCCAAGCCCCGCCCTGCACACCCCCTACTGGCCAACTGGCCAGCCCACAGACTGCTACCCTGACCAGTTGCAGATTCCCCCACGTGCACGACGCAGCCAGATGGAAGATGGCCTACACTGTATGCAGATCGAATGTTCCACCGCTGCCCCGTATAGAGACCGGGCCTATTCGCATAGATGCGAACTCAACCAAGGAGCGATTTGCAATGTCTGTACTTGTCAGCGAAGCCAAATCCACCCCCCCATCACAATGGGTCTTTCTCTTCAACCAGCTGGACACCGTGGAAGCTGCCGTCCAAACCAAAGAGTGGGAAACCATCCGCGCTTTTCTGGGCGGCAAGGGCGCCAATCTCTTTGAGATGACCCGGCTGGGGCTGCCTGTGCCGCCCGGCTTCACCGTCTCCACCCAGGCCTGCAACGCCTACCTGGCTGCCCAACATGAGTTCCCAGCAGGGCTGTGGGAACAGGAGGTCGCAGCCATGCAGGCCATCGAAGCCCAGGTCGGCAAATACTTCGGCAACCCTCAAAACCCCCTCTTCGTCTCCTGCCGCTCAGGTGCCAAGTTCTCGATGCCCGGGATGATGGATACCGTGCTCAATCTCGGACTCAACGATGCCACCGCCGCCGGCATGATTGACCTGACCCGCGACCCACGCTTCGTCTACGACTCCTACCGCCGCCTGATCCAGATGTTCGGATCGGTCGTCATGGGGGTGGCCGATGAACCCTTCGAAGAGGTGATCGCCGAACAAAAAAAGAAAAGCGGCGTGCGCAACGACGTCGAATTGAGTGCAGCCGACTGGATGCAGATCATCGAACGCTTCAAAGCGCTGATCAAAGCCTACAAAGGCATCGACTTCCCCCAGGATCCCTACCGACAGCTTGAAATGGCCACCCGCGCGGTCTTCAACAGCTGGTTCGGCAAACGGGCAATCGACTACCGAAACGCCACCGGCATCCGCCATGACCTGGGCACCGCCGTCAATATCCAGACCATGGTCTTCGGCAACATGGGCGACGAAAGCGCAACCGGCGTCGCTTTCACCCGCAACCCGGTCGACGGCACCCAGGAGCTCTACGGCGACTACCTGATCAACGCCCAAGGCGAAGATGTGGTGGCCGGCATCCGCAACACACTGCCGATCGCCCGGCTGCAAAAAGATATGCCTGCCGCCTTCGCCCAGTTCCTGGCCATTGTCACCAAGCTCGAAAACCATTTCCAGGACATGCAGGATGTCGAGTTCACCATCGAACAGGGCAAACTCTGGATGCTGCAGACCCGCAGCGGCAAACGCACCGCGCGCGCAGCAATCCAGATCGCAGTCGACATGGCCAACGAAGGGCGAATCGACCGTAAAACCGCCCTCACCCGCGTCACCCCCGAACAGGTCGACCAGCTGCTCCACCCACAATTCTCCGCTGAAACCAAGCGGCAGGCCCGCAGCGCCGGCCATCTGCTGGTGCCCAAAGCCGTCAACGCCAGCCCGGGCGCAGCCGTCGGCATGGCCGTCTTCGACGCCGACACCGCCGATGAATGGGGCAAAGCCGGCAAAGCCGTGATCATGGTCCGCCCCGAAACCAAACCCGACGACGTCCACGGCATGATCGCCGCCAAAGGGATCCTCACCAGCCGCGGAGGCGCCACCAGCCACGCCGCAGTCGTCGCCCGCCAGTTCGGCACACCCGCAGTCTGCGGCGCCGAAGAGCTCACCATCGACATCGACCACCGCATCCTGCACGTCACCGTCAACGACAGCCCCATCGAAATTCGCGAAGGTGACTGGATCAGCCTGGATGGGGGCACCGGGGAGGTCTTTCTCGGCCAGCTGGCCACCCAGGAGCCAGACTTCGAGAACGAGGTCCAGCTCAATACCCTGCTCACCTGGGCCGACGAGGTGCGCCACCTGGGCGTCTGGGCCAACGCAGATTACCCCAAAGACGCCGAACGGGCCCGCCGGTATGGCGCCCAAGGGATCGGCCTCTGCCGAACAGAACATATATTCTTCGAAGAAGATCGTCTGCCCATCGTGCAGGAGATGATCATGGCCACCAGCCGGGCCCGCCGCCTCTCCGCACTGGAAAAGCTGCTGCCCGTCCAACGCAACGACTTCGAAGGGCTCTTTCGCGCGATGGACGGCCTGCCCGTCATTATCCGCCTCCTCGACCCGCCGCTGCACGAATTCCTGCCCAGCTACCAGGAACTTGTCGCCGACCTCGCCGACCTCAAGGTGCGGCTGCAACACTTCCATACCCTCAGCGAAATCGACCAGGCACTCGCCCAGGTTCGCCAGAAGGAAGATATCCTCCACCGCGTCAAAGCACTCAGCGAGGCCAACCCCATGCTGGGTCTGCGCGGCGACCGCCTGAGCATCGTCATGCCCGAAATCACCGAAATGCAGATCCGGGCCATCCTCGAAGCAGCCATCCATGTCAAAAAAGCCGGGATCCATGTCCACCCCAAAATTATGGTGCCCCTGGCTGGCCACGTCAACGAACTCACCTACGTGCGCACAATCGTCGACCGGGTCGCCGCAGAGGTCTTCGCTGAAAATGGCACCACCCTCTCCTTCGAGTACGGCTCCATGATCGAAGTGCCGCGCGCAGCCCTCACCGCCGACCAGATGGCCGAGGTCGCCGAGTTCTACAGCTTCGGCACCAACGACCTGACCCAGACTACCTTCGGCATGAGCCGCGACGACGCCGAGTCCAAGTTCCTGCTGGACTACACCGAAAAAGCGATCCTGCCGACCAACCCCTTCCAACAGCTCGACCGCGATGGCGTCGGCAAGCTGATCGAGATGTCCGTCACCTTGGGCCGCCGCCGCCGCCCCGACATGCACATGGGCATCTGCGGCGAACATGGAGGCGACCCCAACAGCATCGAATTCTGCCACCTGGCTGGCCTCAACTATGTCAGCTGCAGCCCCTTCCGCGTGCCCATTGCACGGCTGGCCGCAGCCCAGGCCGCCATCCGACATCAGTAGGTTGTTCTCCGGTTTCCTCCTTGTGCAACAGGGGCGGGTGCAAGCACCCGCCCCTGTTGCATTCTACCCCCCAATCGAACAGTTCAAATGTTTCGATTTTTTCTTCCGCAGGGCTGCCCCTTGCGTCGCACACCCGGCCCCCATCGCCCCAATCCGCCCAGAAAAAGCTTTTTCTGGAGAAAAAATCGAAAAAATAAAAATTTTTAGTCGAAAACAGACCAAAATCAGGATTGACAAGCTCTGTATTCTCTGCTACAATCCACGGTACAAACAGTTCTCCTGACAGACTCAAACGGTATAGGATTTTTCATGGTCGATCCTGCACGCAGGCGCCGCGCCACAGTACGTGATGTCGCAGAAAAAGCTGGTGTCTCGATCTCAACTGTCTCCCTGGCCTTCCACTACCCAGGCCGGGTCGCCGCAACAACCCGGCAGCGGATCCTCGCGGTGTCGGCCGAACTCGGGTACGCCCCACGCACACAGGCTGCCAGCCAGCCGAACGGCCGCTTCTTTATCTTGCTCATGGAAGAGCTCTCCCTCTTTGCCTTTCCAGAGACGGTCTATGGGACCATTCTTCGGACGATCGAAGAAAAAGCCCGCCAGCAACAAGTCGGCATGTTGCTGGCCACCGTCGAAAAAGGCCAGGTGCCCCATTCTGTGCGCGAACGACAGGCCCAGGGCGCAATCGTGCTGGGCGGATGCCCAGAAAACGATGCGCTCGCCCTGGAGCTGGCCGCACTCAACCTGCCCCTGGTGCTGGTCGATACCTACATCCCCGGCGCACCGATCACCTCTGTCCTGCCAGACAACGAATGGGGGGGCTACCTGGCCTACCAACACCTGGTCGAGCAGGGACACCGGCGGATCGCCCTGATCGAGGGCCCCTCCAAATACCGCACACTGGTCGACCGACGCTGGGGGGCGCTGCGCGCCGCCGACGAGCTGAAGGTGCCGATCCCCCCCTCCTATCAGCAGCCTTCTATCTCAAGCGGCTTTGCACAAAAGGGCTATCGAGAGATGAAGGCCCTGCTCCAGCTTGCAGAGCCGCCCACTGCGGTGTTTGCGGTCAGCGACCGCGCCGCACTCGGCGCCTTGGAAGCGATCAAGGAGGCCGGGCTGCGCGTCCCCCAGGACATTGCTCTGGTCGGCTTCGACGACCAGAGCAACGCCGAGCAGGCCAGCCCCTCTTTGACCTCAGTCCACTACGCGCGCGAGCAGATCGGCGCGCTCGCTTTCGACCTGCTGCTGGGCCAGATCGAGGGGAGCACCCACGCGCCGGCCCGCCATGTCGTTCCCTCCAGGCTTGTCGTCCGTGCTTCGACCTGCAGCACTCGCAGCTGAACGGCACGCTTGCTCTCTTTCGTCTGTTGCGTTTTTTTGGTTTTCTGTATTGAGGAGGAAAAAAGATGTCAACCCTACATGAAACGCTGGGCAAACAACGCTTGAGCCGCCGCGATCTGTTGCGCTGGAGCGCATTTGCCACCACCGGGGCGCTGCTCGCCGCCTGCGCCCCAGGCATTGCCCCCAGCGGAGCCACCACCGGCGACAGCGCCCCAGCCCAGGCCAAAGTCCGCATCGTCGCCACCACCCAGATGCCGATCGAACAGTGGCAACCCGCTGTCGAACGCGCCGTCGACCAGCTGCCCGAAGTCGATCTGGTGCTCACCCAGACCAATATCAGCGAAGGAGGCTGGGCAGGCTACTCCGACCGGATCGTCACCCAGATCGCCGGCGGCGAGCAGCTCGACGTCATCATGATCGCGATCGAAGGGCTGGGCCTGCTGACCGACAAAAAAATCCTGGTGCCACTCGACGATTTCTTCCTGGCTGACCCCACCGAAAAAGCCATCCTGGACAACGATATTCACCCCGTGCTGCGCGAAATGCTCCAGGTCGACGGCAAACAGATGGAGTACCCCTTCTCCTGGAACAACATGGTCATGTACTACAACACCGCTGTCTTTGAAGAGGCAGGGGTGGAACCGCCCGCAGCCGAATGGAACTGGGAGGACTTCCTCGACACCTGCCTCAAGGTGGCCAACGTGCAGGGCAACGCCGACGACCGCTACGCCTATTCCTTCTGGGGCAATGGGATGTTTGGTATGGCAGCCTGGTACTTCAACAACGATACCTCGCCCCTGAACGACTCCTGGACCGAATCCAACCTGATGGATCCCAAGGTCGCCGAGACCCTCCAGTTTATGGCCGACCTGATCCTCAAGCACAAGGTCGCCCCCAACCCACAGGGCTGGGAGGAGTGGGCACAGTTCCACGCCGGCCACCTCGCCATGCGCACCTGCGGCCGCTGGTGCATCTCCAGCTCGTTGAACGAAAATTTTACCACCTACGACCTGCAATACCAGCCCCACCGCGCCGGCCCGCTCCGGACCGTGGCCGGCACCGATGGCTGGGGCATCGCCGGTGCCACCAAGAGCCCCGACGCCGCCTGGAGTGTCACCAAGTTCCTCTCCAACAAGGATGCCTCGATCGACATGACTACCTCGGGCGGCAATATCCCGACGCTCCGCTCCGTGGCCGAGCTGCCCATCTTTGCCGAATATGGCCCAGCCAATACCGCTATCTTCTACGAGTCGCTCGACTACGCCAAAACTGTCCCCTCCCCGAAAAATTTCAACATCGTCGACCCCATTCTCAACCGCCACTACCAGACCATCTGGAACGGCGAAAAGAGCGTTGAGGAGGCCTTGGCCGCCGCCGATGCCGAGGTGCGCGTCGAAATGGAAAAACTGCAGGCCGGGCGCAGCTCGTTTGCTGGCGTCTCCACCAACAAGCTCGCCGCAGCCTGCGGCTGTGCACAGTAATTCTCCCTGCCCTCGACGGCTGCAAGGGTACCGGACTCCGGTGCCCTTGCAGCCGGGCGAACCCAGCCGTGTGCTTCAAGTCTGCTCGCTAGCCAGGAGGTGAATGTGGCGACCGTGGCCAGCCATTCTGCTTCATCAAGTGTCTCCGCCAAGGGCTGGTTTGCCCAGAGACACACCAATCGCGTCCAAGAAATCTTTGCCGGCTACCTTTTCGTGCTGCCAGCGGCTCTTTCGCTCTTTGTCTTTCTGGTTGCACCCATCCTGGCAGCTTTTGTCCTGGTCTTCATGCGCTACGATGTGCTCTCCCCGCCAGAATACGTCGGCCTGCACAATCTGAGCCAGCTGTTCGCAGACGCCCGTCTGCGCGAGATCTACTGGAATACCCTTCGGTTCGTCGTCTTCGCCACCCTCTTCAACAATCTCCTGGGCATCCTGCTGGCGATGGGGGTCAACCGAACGATGCACGCCGCAGTGAAATACCTGCTGCGCACCGCCCTCTTTTTCCCCGTGCTCACCACCACCGCCTCGCTGGCGCTCGTCTGGAATTTTTTGCTCACCCAGGACCGGGGGGTCATCAATTTTTTGCTGCAGCAGATCGGGCTCGACCCCGTTCCCTGGCTCAGCAGCTCCTCTTGGGCCATGGTCTCTGTCGTGCTCTTCGACGTCTGGCGAGCCTGCGGATTCTTGATGGTCATCTACCTGGCCGGCCTGCAGGCGATCCCCGAGTCGCTCTACGAGGCTGCCTCGATCGACGGGGCCAATCAGCTCCAACGCATGCGCTATATCACGCTGCCCCTCCTCTCCCCGACCGCTTTTTTTGCACTGATTGTCTCGCTGATCGGCGCGGCGCAGGTCTTCGACAATGTCTGGGTGCTCACCGGCGGTGGGCCCGCCGACGCCACCCGCCTGATCGTGCTCTACATCTACGAGATCGGTTTCAAACGGTTTGAAATGGGCTACGCAGCCGCTGTTTCGCTGACCCTCTTTCTCATCCTGATCGGCCTCACCCTGTTTCAGTTTCGGATGTCGCGCCGCTGGGTCCATTACGACTGAGTGGACGAGGAGATCGTATGGCTACTTCTTCTTTGCAAACTTCCACGCAGCAGACCCAATCTGCTCCGTTCCAGCCCAAGCTGCTCCTGCGCCTCGGCGAGCTCTTGATCTGGATCTTTCTGGTCGGGATGGCGCTGGTCGAGTTCGCTCCGATCAGCTGGATCTTTGCTACCTCCCTGCGCAACCCGTCCGAGTCTTTCAATCTGCCCCCCGATTTCTGGCCGACCTCTTTTCGCTGGGACAACTATCTGGCGGTGATCCAATCCCCCCAGATCAATTTTCTGCTCTTTTTTTGGAACAGCCTCAAGATCGCGCTGCTCGCCACCCTCGCCCAGCTGCTGACCTGTTCGATGGCAGGCTTTTCTTTTGCCCGTCTTCGCTACCCCGGACGCGACACCCTCTTTTTTGTCTTTCTCTCCTCGTTGATGGTGCCAGCCACTGTGATTATGATCCCCACCTTCATTTTGATCCGCTCGATCAATCTGTTGGACAGCCACTGGGCCCTGATCCTGCCGGCAACCACCAGCGCCTTCGGCGTCTTTCTGCTGCGCCAGGCCTTCATGGGGCTGCCCAGCGAGCTGACCGACGCAGCCCGCATCGACGGCGCCAACTACTGGCGCATCTACTGGCAGATCGCGTTGCCGCTGGTCGGCCCAGCCCTCTCGGCGCTGGGAATCTTCACCTTTCTCGCCGCCTGGAACAATTTTCTCGGCCCCGTTCTCTATCTGCGCAGCTGGGACAACTATACCTTCCCCATCGCGATCGTCATGCTCAACGGCTACATGGGCTCCGGCAACCGCGCCCATGTGCTGGCAGCTGTCATGATCTCTATCTTTCCTGTGCTGCTTTTCTTCCTGCTGGCCCAACGCTTTGTCATCCGCGGCATTGCAGTCACCGGGCTGAAAGGATAGCCGCATGCACGCCGGCCCGACACCCCAAAGCGAAGAGGAACGGCTGACCACGCTGACGTATCTGCCCGAAACGCTGCGCTGTCTGTGGGAAAACCTCCCCCACCTGCTGGCTGGCTCGCTCTTTTTCAGCATGGCCTGCGCCCCGACTTTTGTGCTGACGGTGCTGGGCCTGCCCTGGCTCGCTCTGCTGGCAGCCGCCGGGGTGGCAGCCCCCGCCTACACCGGGCTGCTCGCCTTTCTCGGCGATCTGGCCAGCGACCGCCCCCCCCGCACCCTGCTGACCGGCTACCGTCTGCACTGGCTCGACAGCCTGCGGCTGGCCGCACTCGGCAGCGCACCGCTGGGCCTCGCCCTGGCCGCACTGCCCCCCCTTCCCCCCAATCTACTCTCCCCACTCGCCCTGTTCTGGGTGGCGCTGCTCTTGCTCTGCTGCCTCGTCGCCACAGTCATTTTTTTGTATGCGTTCCCCCTGCAGGCCCTCTACCCGACCAGCTTGGGACTCCTCCTCCAGAACAGTTTTCTGCTCGCCGCCCGCTATCTGACCCATACCCTGGGGCTGCTGGCCCTGGCCGTGCTGATGGGGTTCGCTGTTGTCTATGCCAGCCTGGGGCTGCTGCTGCTCCTGCCAGCCTGCCTGGCTCTGTTCACTGTCACCAACTGTCTTTTGGTCGTTCGCACCGAATTGAGGCACGTATGACTCTCCCTCTGATCCTGGTCGGCGGCTTTTTGGGCGCCGGCAAGACCTCTCTGCTGCTCGCAGCTGCCCAAAAACTTGCCGCCCGCGGCCAACGGGTAGGGCTGGTGACCAACGACCAGGGCGACCAGCTGGTCGATACCGCACTGCTCGAACACCACCAGTTCCCCGTAGTCGAGGTGGCCGGCGGCTGTTTTTGCTGCCGTTACCCCGATCTGCTGCGGGCACTCACGACCTTGCAGCAGCGTGTCGCCCCCGACGTGATCCTGGCCGAACCGGTTGGCAGCTGCACCGACCTGCAAGCCACCGTGATCCGCCCCCTCCAACAGCAGCCCGACAGCCCATTTCGGATCGCCCCCCTCTCCATCACCTATGACCCGCTGCGCACACCCCGCCGTTTTGCCGCCGAAGTCGACTACCTGTTCCAGCGCCAGCTCGCCGAGGCCGAGTTTGTTGTGCTGACCAAACAAGATCTGGCCGACGCACGTGCCGCCAGCCAGGCCGCCGCCAGCCAGGCCAGACATTCAGGTGCCGAACGGATCTTCGCCGTCTCCTCAGCCACCGGCGAAGGGGTCGACAGCTGGCTGGATGCAGTGCTCACCTCGACCAGCCGCACCGACCGCCGGATGGAGATCGACTACACCACCTACGCCGCCGGTGAAGCCGCGCTGGGCTGGCTCAACGCCGGCGGCACCCTCTCGGCACAGTACCCCTTCTCGCCCTACAACTGGGCCAACTACCTGCTCCGCATGCTGGAGAGCTCACTCAGAGAGCGCAGCTGCGAAATTGCCCACCTCAAAATCTCCGCAGAGACGGCATCAGGGCTCTACAAAGCCAGCATTACCCAGAGCCACGGGCCGGTCAGCTGGGACTCGTTCCCGACAGAGCAGCCGACGACAGCGCTCACCTTCCTCCTCAACGCACGCATCCAATCCACCCCCACGACGCTGGAGTCCGTCGTTCGCGAAGTCTTCGACGAGCTGGCCCCTTCCCCCGATTTCGACTGCCAGTTTACCCAGTTTGAATGTTTTAGCCCCCTTCCCCCCACCCCGACCTACCGCCTCTAACTCTTTTCTATCCGTTCGCCCATCACAAAAACGAGGTTTTCATGGCCGACTTTACCTACCAAGGCAGCAAGACCACCCAGATCAGCTTTCCACTCGGCGGCATCGGCAGCGGCGCCGTCGGGCTCGCTGGCAACGGGCGCCTGGTCGACTGGGAAATTTTCAACCGCCCCAACAAAGGCAGCGTCAACGGGTTTTCCCACTTTGCCATACGCGCCGAGGCCAACGGCGAGGTGCTCGATGCCCGCATTCTGCACGGAGATCTGGTCGCCCCCTACCAAGGAGAACTGCACGCCCCCCACTTTCAAAGCCTGGGCTGGGGCCCGCGCCGCGAATACATGACCGGCCTCCCCCATTTTGCCGATCTGACGTTCCAGGGCGAATACCCGATTGCCACGCTCGCTTTCGCCGACAGCCGCTTTCCAGGCAGCGTGACCCTGGATGCCTTCAGCCCGCTGATCCCCCTCAACGACCGCGATTCGAGCCTGCCCGCGGCCTTCTTTGCCTACACGATCACCAACACCACCCACCAGACCCTCGACTACACACTGGTCGGGGTGCTCGCCAACCCGCTGCCCGCCAACAACCTGAACAGCGTCGCCAGCCAGGAGTGGGGCCAGACCCTCCACCTGCGCTCCGACAGCCTGGAACCGGGCACCCCCCGCTTCGGAGATCTCACCCTGGCCACCGACGCCGGTCTGACCCACGGAACCCAGGTCAGCTGGCAGGAATACTGGTTCCGCGGGGTCTGGTTCGACAGCCTGGAAGTCTACTGGAAGGATCTGACAACACCCGGGCCCTTCCAAAATCGCCTCTATCCACCCGAACGGGCCGGCAAAGCCAACGAAGGCATGCTGGCCGTCCACTTCCAGCTGGCCCCCGGCGAATCGCGCACCGTACGGTATGTCATCTCCTGGAGCTTCCCTACCTGCGAAAACTACTGGAAACCCGACCAGACACTGCCAGAAGACGTGAACCCCACCTGGCAAAATTATTACGCCACCGTCTGGCCCGACTCGCTGGCCAGTGCCCGCTATGCCCTTGCCGAGTGGGATCGCCTCTTCACCGAAACCAACCAGTTTCGTCGAGCCCTCTTCGCCTCGTCACTGCCCCCCGCCGCACTCGATGCCATCTCCGCCAATCTGGCCATCCTCAAGTCCCCCACGGTGCTGCGCCTGGAAGATGGCACCTTCTACGGCTGGGAAGGCTGTCACCCCGATGCAGGCTGCTGTGAAGGCAGCTGCACCCACGTCTGGAACTACCAGCAAACCCTGCCCTTCCTCTTCCCCGCACTGGAACGGTCGATGCGAGAGGCAGATTTCCAATACAACATCCGCCCGGACGGCGGCATGGCCTTCCGCCTCCAACTGCCGATCGGCGCCAGACGCTGGGAATTTCGCCCCTGTGCCGACGGCCAGTTCGGCGGCGTGCTGAAAACCTACCGCGACTGGAAGATCTGCGGCGATACAGCGTGGCTGCGCAAACTCTGGCCGGCTGTCCAACAGTCCCTCGAATTTGCCTGGCACCCCCACAACGAAGACCGCTGGGACCCAGAAAAGAGTGGCGTGCTCTGGGGACGCCAACACCATACCCTAGACATGGAACTCTTTGAACCCAACGCCTGGCTCACCGGAATCTACCTGGCCGCACTCAAGGCTGCCGCCGAAATGGCCGAACACCTCGGCGACTCCGACGCAGCCGCCGAATACCGCACCATCTTCGCCAAAGGCAAAGGCTGGGCCGACACCCATCTCTTCAACGGCGAATACTATGTCCAGCGCATCGATCTCAACGACCGCGGCATTGTCGAAGCCTTCGCCGGAGACGAAAGTGTGCTGATAGGCGGCTCCACAATGGAAGCCTACTGGGACGCGGAACACCAGGAGATCAAGTACCAGATCGGCGAAGGCTCCAGCATCGACCAGGTGCTGGGCCAATGGCACGCCAGCCTCTACGGGCTCGGAGAAATTTTTGACCCGGCCCAGGTGCGCAGCGCCAACGCCGCCATCTACAAATACAACTTCATTCCAGTCATGGGTGAGGTATACAATCCCTGCCGCATCTACTGCCTCAACGACGAAGGCGGGCTGGTCATCTGTGCCTGGCCCAAAGGCGTGAGCAAGCCGACGATCCCTGCCCCCTACTCACAGGAGACCATGAACGGCTTCGAATATGCCGCTGCAATCCACATGATCATGGACGGGCTGGTCGACGAAGGCATGACCTGTGTCGAGGCGATCCGGGCCCGCTACGACGGCGAACGGCGCAACCCTTGGAACGAGTTTGAATGTGGCAGCAACTACGCCCGCTCGATGGCCGCCTATGCGCTGCTCAACGCTTTTTCCGGCTTCCAGTTCGATATGGTCCACCAGGAGCTGGGCTTTGCCCCGGTCCGCCTGCAAAACGGCCACTTCCGCTGCTTCTGGTCGCTGGACAGCGGGTGGGGAGAATTCCACTCTTCAGCAGAGTCCGCCCAGATCCAGCTGCTGTACGGCACCCTGACCCTGCAAAAGCTGTCGTTGGCCGGCCCCCAGAGCATCCAGGCCGTACAACTCGACGGCCAGTCGATTCGCTTTGCCCAGCACGGGACGACACTCGAATTTGCCGAGCCGGTCGAAATCCCGCAGGGAGCTACCCTCGACGTGCGCTTCACCGCCTAACCCACCGCCCGGCAACCAGAAACCGAGTTTCTTTGAGAAACTCGGTTTCTGCGGCGGCGTGCGCCGAGGCCAGACAGAACGCTCCCCCCCCTGCAGCAAGACCCACACCGGCAAGACCCACACCGGCAAGACCCACACCGGCAAGACCCACACCGGCAAGACCCGTCAACTTCCAACGCTGGCGCCTACGTCCCAGATCTTGCCAATGCACAGAGCCTCTACGCTTTCATGCCGGCTTGATAGGGCAAAATTCTTTCTTCAGCCAGTTTTAGATACTGCGCATCAGTATCGTAGCCCACATATATTCTCTCCGATTTTAAGGCGGCAATGGCTGTACTGCCACTCCCTATAAACGGATCGAGAACAATGTCGCCTTTAAATGTGTATAACTGTATCAGCCGATAGGGCAATTCAACAGGAAACGGGGCAGGATGGCCAATTTTTTTTGCCGATTCGGTATTCATTGTCCATACAGACTTGGTCCATTCCATAAATTGCTCTTTCGTGATGGTATTTTCTTTGCCTTCGCTCTTTTTTCTGTCAAACGCCCCCTTACAAAATACCAGAATGTATTCATGGGTGTCCCGCAAAACAGGATTGGAGGCCGACTGCCAACTTCCCCAAGCCATTGAAACCCCCGCACCAGCCCCCTTGCTCCAAATAATCTCACCGCGCATGTAAAAACCAATTTCCAACATCATCTTGGAGATAAAATCGGAGAGTGGGAGATAAGGTTTTCTGCCCAGATTCGCAACATTTATACAAGCGCGCCCACCATACACCAATACCCGATAGGTTTCAGAAAAAACATTTTTGAGGAGTTGCAAATACTCTCTTAAAGAAAGATCTTCGTCGTATTCTTTCGTGACGTTGTAGGGCGGCGATGTCACCATGAAGTGCAATGAATTGTCAGGAATCTCTTTCATCTTTTCGGAACTGCCCAAAATGAGTTTGTTTGCGTACTCCACCGGGTACGGGTTCTCTGTTCTCGGATGAGCCTCATTGCTCTCTGGTTCAGGCAGTTCCGCATACAATTTGGAGTTGTAGTACTGCGACGCGTCATGGTTGATCCGTGAAGTCGTTCCAAAAGTGGCTGTCTTTGTTCCCTTCGTCATGGCGCGCTCCATCTTCCACAAGTTTAACCGGCGATCAGATTCTAGCACACATGTTCCTGTCGACACAACCGCCCCCCCCCAGCCCTACACGAAAATTGCTGCCAATCCTCTGCTGAAATTGTGCAGCACGCCAGACCATGCTATACTGATGGACAGGATGGGCTCCTAGCTCAATTGGCAGAGCAACGGCCTTTTAAGCCGTGGGTTCTGGGTTCGAGTCCCAGGGGGCTCACTGCGCACCTCCGGTGAATCCGCTCGATATCAAGGAGGGCGCGATGGCACCGACGACTGACATCTTGATACCAGTGGAGGAACTTGCGCAGTTCTGCCGCCGCAATGAGATCGATGACCTGGCGCTCTTCGGCTCTGCAAGTCGGGGCGAGATGCGCCCTGACAGCGATGTCGACCTGCTCGTAGAGTTTGCGCCGGAGGCACGAATCGGCTTCCTGGCGCTGGCGAGAATGCAGCGCGAACTCTCCGATCTGTTTCAGCGTTCGGTCGATCTGGTCCCCAGATCTGGCCTGAAGCCGGTGATTCGCGAATCGGTCCTTGAGAGCGCCAGGCTCCTACATGCTGTGCCCCAGGTCCGCAGCAAGGTAGAGCAGACGGACAAAACGGTCTCCCACCCGTACCCGATCGCTGGCGCCAGTCAGCGCCAGCCCCTGTGCTTCCCAAAATTTGAGCGCCGCAATGTTGAATTGTTCGACGCCAGTGCGCACTTCCTGGATCGAAGCGCTGCTCGCCAGCCAGGGCTTGAGCAACGCCCAGGCCTGGCTGGCAATGCCCCGACGCTGCAGCGAGCCGACAACTGTCAGGTTGCCAATATAGGCCACGCCGGCTTCCGGCCAGTGCAGACGAAAATCCAACACGCCGATCAGCTCGGCACCCGCCTCTGGGTCCTGCCGGTCTACCCGGCGCAAGATGCCCAGCAAGGTTCGGCCAGGGGTCTGTTCGGCAGCAGAAAGCTCCTGGCTGGCATGCTCTGGAGGGGGGGATTCACGCCGGTAAAGCTGCCAGTAGGCCGGCACAGCGTTGTAGACAGCCTGCAGCGCCGCTGTGTGCAGGGCCCGTTCGAGCGGCATGAGGGTGATCAATTCAGCCATGGTGGCTCCTGGGCGAGTCTGTTCGCGGCAGGGCACGTGCGGTCACGACGCGCAGCGCTGCCAGCTCCTGCTGCAGCCGGTCAAGTTCACCGCTCACCGCCTCCAATTTTTCCCGCTCAACCCGCACAAACCGGGTGTAGGGGGCAATCGACGCGCGCAGACGCTGCAGGCTGTCGGCCAGCTCTTTTTCAAACTGGCGATCCAGGCTCTCCGCCAGCTGGCTGCGCAGCGCGCCGATGGCCTGCCGCAGCTCCTGTTTGAGCCGGCTGCGGCGGTAGGGCAACACATAAAACCCCAACACAGCCAGCGCACTGGCCCCCAGCACACCGGTGATGTCAAGCAGGGTGGTGTTGAGCACTGCCACCAGCAGCGTGCCCAGCCCAAGCGCGCCCGCCTCCACCGCCGCAGTCTGCATCAGCGTGGCCTGCACCTGCTGGGTGAGCTTGAGCGACTCGGCCTGCGGGTCGTAGGTGTCGACAACCCGCTGTGCGGCCCGGCCAACGCTGCCGAGCAACGCCTGACGGTTCAACTCGAAGGTCCCGCCAACCTGGCCGACAATTTTGTCGGTGTGGGCAGCAGCCCGCTGGGAAAGGTAGCCCATCACCGCCTGCCACTGACGGTAGTCGCTGGCCACGATCCAGTCGATCAGGTCGCTGACTTGCCGTTCGACCGCCAGCGAGGTGCCCGCTACCACCGCCCGTTCAAATTCAGCACGCACCTTGTCGCTGTTGACAAGGTCAAAAAGACGTTCGATGCGCAATGTTTCGTTGAAAAAACGGTCCCCCCGCTCCGCCATCTCATACAAAATGTTGTCGACATGGCTGAGATGGTATTTGAAATCGCGGCGCTGGTCGGCCTCGTAGGCCACCAGCTGCGCCTCGGTGTGGTCGATCGCAGCAAAGTCTCCGCGCAGCACCGCCGCACGCCCGTCAACCAGCTGCCGGTAGGCACCGTTCAGCTGCCCAGCCACCCCCAAGGGGGCCGATAGCTTGAGATGCAGCCGCTCAGAAGCATCCAACGCCGCCAGCAGATAACGCTCCAACTCGCCGAACCGGCTGCGCTGCCAGAGTTCGTTCTGGGCAAGGGCCTCCCCCCCCTGGGCCTGCTTGGCTTCCAATGCCAGCCGGGCACTGATCGGAAAGACGCGCGGCGGCTCCCCCAACAGCTGTGCCCCGTTCTGCGCCACAAACTCCACAATCTGACGCTGGTCGGCAACATCCTCGACCAGGTCGATCTTGTTGATGACCAGCACAATTTTTTTCCCCCAGGCCCGGATTCGCAGCAGCAGCTGGCGTTCGCTCTCGCTGAAGGGACGGTCGGCGCTGGTGACAAAAAGCACCAGATCGCTGCGCGGGATGAAATGTTCGGTGAGCAGCTGGTGGTCTTGCAGCACCGCATTGGTGCCCGGGGTGTCGACCAGGTTGATCTCCCGCAACCACTCCACAGAGAGCCCGATCTCCACCTGGCCAGGGCTGACCGCAGCACGGGATGGCTGGCTGCTGTGCCGCAGCAGCTGAATCTGGCTGGTCGTCGGCAACACCCCCTCCTTGAGCAGCCGCTCCCCCAGCAAGGCGTTGAGAAAAGCGGTCTTGCCGGCGTTGAACTCCCCCACCACCACCAGCAAAAAAAGCTCGTCAAGCTGCGCCTGGCTCTGCTGGAGCAGGGCCAGGTCGCCAGCCGGCGCCTCCAGCCGCACCGCCAGCTCACGCAGGTCGGCCAGCAGCCGACGTTCTCGCTGCAGCCACTGCTCTTGTTCGCCGGTCAAAATTCGCTGCATGGACCCATCACCTCTCCCTTCCTTCCGCCACACCGCCGGGGATGCACGCTGTCTCGGACAGTTGTCCTGGCCAGCTCACTCGTCCAGCGGATCAAAAGCCGCAGCATCCTTGCGCTTGAGCAAGACCTCACGCCCACGGCCAGCCCCCAGGTCCGGCCCCACCACGCCATTCTTTTCGAGCTCTTCCATCAGCCTTGCCGCCTTGGGATAGCCCAGGTTGAGCTTGCGCTGCAGCATGCTGGTGCTGCAGGTGCGCAGCTCGCGCAGGGCGTCGATCGCATCCTGCAACAGCTCCTCTTCCTGGTCAAGCGGATCGAGCAACCCAGCCCACGGCGTCACCACCGGGCGGGGGTCGCTGGCAGCGACCCCCTTCCAAAACTGGACGATCTGGCTGATCTCTTCGTCGGCGACAAAACAGCCCTGGATGCGCTGAAGTTTGCCGACATCTGGCCGCATCAGCAGCAGATCCCCCCGCCCCAAAAGCCGCTCGGCCCCCGGGGCATCCAGAATGACACGGCTGTCGATCTGGCTGGTGACCGCAAAAGCAATGCGCGACGGGAAATTGGCTTTGATCAGACCCGTGATGACATCGGTGCTGGGCCGCTGGGTCGCCAGAATCAGATGAATCCCGGTCGCACGCGCCATCTGGGCCAGCCGACAGATCTGACGCTCGATGTCTTCGGCAGCGGTCATCATCAGATCGGCCAGCTCGTCGATCACCAGCACGATGTAAGGCAACGTCTGCCCCCCCTTCTGCGCACGCATGGCCTCGTTGTAGGAATCGATGTTGCGCACACCCAGATCGCGAAAAAGCTGGTAGCGGTCGTCCATCTGGATCAGCAGCCAGGTCAGCGCACCCATCACCTGGTCGGTGGCGGTGATCACTTTGCCGTAGAGATGGGGGATGCCGTTGTAGCCGGGCAGTTCGACCATTTTGGGGTCGACCATGACAAAACGCAGATTTTCTGGCCCATGCTGCATGAGCAGGCCGGCGACAAGGGTGTTGATACAGACCGACTTCCCCGAACCGGTGGCGCCGGCGATCAGCATGTGGGGGGCCCGGGTCAGATCCATCGTCACCGCAGCACCCGCAGTGTTGCGCCCAAGAGGCAGGGCCAGAATGCCCGCCTTGTTCAGGTCAGTCTCTTCCAGAATGCCACGCAGGGTGACCAGCGTCTTGTACGGGTTGGGGACTTCGACACCGACATAAGAACGGCCAGGCACAGGGGCTTCGATGCGCACGGCAGGGGCAGCCAGGGCCAGGGCCAGGTCGTCCGCCAGGCTGACGATGCGGCTGACACGCACCTTCCGTTTTTGGCCGGCACTTTCGACATAGAGCGGTTCCACCCCAAATTGGGTGACGGTCGGCCCACTCTCGACATGAACCACACGCACCGGTACATTGAAGTCTTCCAGCGTCTCCACAATCAGCTGCTGCAAGGCAGTGACATCCCGGTTGCCGGAGGGAGCACTGTCGGTGCGGAGCAGATCCAGCGGCGGCAGATGGCCGGCAGGACGGGGTGCCCGGCTGGCGGCACTCTTTTTGGGAGCTTTTGCTGGAGGGGGAGACGGCTGCTGGCGCAGTGGGGTCGGCTGCACAGCAGGAACCGGCACAGCAGGAACCGGCACCGCAGGAACCGCAGGGGCTTCCACCGGCGGTCTGGCAGCGACAAAATTGGGGGTCTTGGGCGGCGGCTGGTCAGCCACCTGGCGCCCCCCCGCCAGCCAGTTGGCCAGCCGGCGGTAGAGCCCCGGCGCCCCACGAACCACCGCAGCAGCCACATAAATCAACGGCGTGTAACGCACCAGCAGGGCAGCCCCCACAAAGCTGACCCCCACTGCCAGCAAAACGGCGAGCGGAGCCCCCAACGCCCCGATCAGCAGGTTGCCCAGCCCCCCGCCAACTAACCCGCCGCCGGCAGCCTCAAAATAAGCGTCCCAGTTGACCGCATCGTGGTTGCGCACATAGCTGAAGGTGATCAGACCAAACAACAGCGCCTCAGCCCCCAGCAACGCTTCGGCACTCCAGTAGCCCGCCTGCCTGCCCAACCACAAAACGCCCCCCAAAAGCAAAATGGCTGTGGCCACCAAAGGCGCCGTCCACCCCACCAACAAAGTCAGCCAGTGCACCGACGCCGCAGGCAGCAACACCCCCCACAGCAGCCACAAGCCGACAACCACCAAAGCCGCCCCCAAAACCTCGCGGCGGTAGTAGAAACGCCCTGCCTGAAAAAGATTGTAAAGATCGTCCGTAAAGCTGCGTTTGGGCATGACCGATTTCCTGGGACAGGCCCAGCCTAGGTGAGCAGACGACGGATCGCAGAGGCAACCCCATCCTCGTCGTGGTGTGGAACCACCCAGTCAGCGACCGCTTTGACCTCGGGCAGCGCATTCTCCATCGCAATCCCAATGCCGCTGCAGCGCACCATCTCCAGATCGTTGATGTCGTCCCCGATCGCCGCCACCGCTGCCAGCGGCCACTGCCACTCCGCCAACAGGTAGCAGAGCGCTGTGGCCTTGTCAGCCCCCGCCGCACACAGCTGGATCAGATCCAGCTTGGGCGTGATCAGCACCCGGGTGGTCGGAGGCACTGCCGCCAACAACGGCTCGATTTCTCCACGACCTTCCGGGAAAAAAAAGAGCATCTTGTAGACCGGCTGGCCCACCAGCGCATGCAAATCAGCCACCTCCAGCGGACCCGGTTTGGCCAACGGCCGGTTGACATAGAGCCGGTCCTCGATCTCCAGCCCAATATACCAACGCTGCCCCGAGACCGCACACCAGTCGAGCAGAGCACCGACATCGTCCGCTGGAATCGGGTTGCGGTAGACCACCCGGCCGTCCACCCACAGCTGCGCCCCGTTGTAAACAATGCGCGGGGCAGAAAACAAAAGTTCAGGCAGCACCGAAAGGACAGCGCGCGGCGGACGCCCGGTGGCCACCACCACCGCATGGCCAGCCGCCAGCCAGTCGGCAAGCGCCGCCAGGTTGGCCGGGCTGACACGTTTGTCGCTGCGCAGCAGCGTGTCGTCTAAATCCAGAGCAAGAAGTTTCCGTTCGTCGTTCACATGTTCTAGTATACCGCGGACCCTACAAAAGACGAATTTTTCTCCACTCCCCCAACCTTTTGACAGCCACCTTGGCTTGTGATATTCGTACTCCATTGTGAAAAATACAACGAAGGTACGAAATGTCACGTAGTCTGTGCTGCGCTTCAACTACAATATACCCAGAGAGCCCAACAGAGCTGGACTCTCCCAATCGACTGGAAACAAACCCTATGGCGGCAGCACGGCAGGCTCTACAGCTGGATACATATACACTCGACGAACGGATAGGTCGAATCTACGACGCCGCAGTCGCCGCAGGCTGCGCGCTCGCACTCTGGCAGCGCCCTGGGATGACCTGCCCCCAGGCTGTAGTCGACCTCAACGGCACCCCCCCCCTGGACGCAGTCGATTTCGCCACAGGCCAGCCCGCCTTTGTCTTTGCCCCCTTCGTCGCTGACCCGCCCGGCGCAGCCCTTCAGCTGCAGGCCGATCTTTGGTTCGACGGCCAGCTGCTGCATCTCCACAACAGCAACGGCACCCCCAAACGAACTCTGCGCGCCGAAGCGTTTTTTGCCGCAATGCACCAGCCCCAACAGCGCCGCTGGTATATCCCTGCCCAGATGCACAACCACCCGGCCACCGAAACCGAGTTCACCGCCATCGTCGAAGACGCCATCGACTTTATTCGCACCACAGGAATCGCCAAAGTCGTCGTCTCCCGCACCGCTTCCTTCCCCCTGCCCCCCCACTTTGACCCCGTGTTGACCTTCCGGTCGCTCTGCCAGCGCTATCCCCATGCCTTTGTCTCGCTGGTCGCCATCCCAGAGGTCGGCCTCTGGCTGGGAGCTACACCCGAAGTGCTGCTCAGCCTCGACGCAGCCGGGCTGACAACAATGGCCCTGGCTGGCACCCAGCGCCGCCCCCCCCACCAGCCGCTGGACAAAATCCAGTGGGGCCCCAAAGAACAGCTCGAACAAGAGATGGTCGGCGCCTATATCCGCGCCTTCTTTGCCGCTGCCCAGATCGCCGACCTCCAGGAGTCCGGCCCCCAAACTGTGGCCGCCGGCTCGGTCGTCCATCTGCAGACCACCTTTCATGCCCACCTGCCCCCCGCCGAACAACTGCTGCTCGCCAACCGGGTGCTCGACGAACTGCACCCGACCTCGGCCGTGTGCGGCATGCCCAAACACCAGGCGCTGTCCTTTATTCTCGCCCATGAAGGCTACGACCGCAGCTTCTACAGCGGCTTTCTCGGCCCCATCCACATCCAAGGCCAATCCAGTCTTTATGTCAATTTGCGCTGTATGCAGCTGAGCGCAGACCGGGCCCATCTCTATGTGGGAGCGGGGATCACCGCCGATTCCGACCCGGCAGCCGAATGGCGGGAGACAGCCCTCAAGGCGGAGACGATGCTCGCCGTGCTTGGGGCAGAGCAGACAGTGGCGGCCTGAGCATGGCCGAGGGGGTGTTCCCGCTGGTCGAGCTGGCGGTCCAGGTGTTTGTCGAACGGGGCCTGCGCCATGCTGTCGTCGCCCCGGGCTCCCGCTCGGCGCCGCTGACAGTGGCCCTGGCCAACCACCCGGCGTTGACCCTGCACGTGGTCTACGACGAACGTTCGGCCGGCTATGTGGCGCTGGGGCTGGCCCAGCAGCTGCGCCAGCCGGTGGCGCTGGTCTGCACCTCGGGCACCGCAGCTGTCAATTTTGGCCCGGCGGTGGTCGAAGCCTTCTACCAGCAGATTCCCCTGTTGGTGCTCACCGCCGACCGTCCGCCCGAATGGATCGACCAGCAGGACAACCAGGCCATCCATCAAAATGGGCTGTATGGGCCCCATGTGCGTTTTTCTGGGGTTCTCCCGCTGGACGACGGCCACCCCGACACCAGCTGGCATGCGACCCGCCTGGCCTGCGAGGCGATGGAGGCGCTGCAGGGGCTGCTGCCGGGGCCAGCGCACCTCAACGTGCCGCTGCGCGAGCCCCTCTACCCGCTGCCAGGGTACCGCCACAATTTTGAGCGGGCAACCCGCCTGCCCACCTTGCTCTCTCCCAGCCCCCAGTTGGAGCCGGCAGAGTGGCAGCCGCTGCTGGCGCAGTGGCATGCGGCGCAGCGCAAGCTGGTCGTTCTGGGCATGTTGCCAACTGACCCCGAGCTGCACCGTGCGCTGCGTCTGCTCCAGCGCGACCCTGCGGTCGCTCTCTTTGCCGACATCACGGCCAACTGCTGGCCACATGTTGCGCCGCTGGTACACGCCGACATGGCCCTGGGCACGCACGACCCGGCCACCTTGCAGGCGCTTGCGCCCGATCTGGTGCTCTATCTCGGCGGACAGGTCACCTCCAAGTACCTCAAGCTGCTGCTGCGCAGCCACCCGCCAGAACAACTCTGGCGGGTGCAGCCGGCGGGGGTCCTGCCAGACACCTACCAACAGACGACTGTCCGCATCCCGATGCAGCCGACCACATTTCTGAGCGCGCTGGCCGAACAGGCCCGCCTCGGGGCCGACGGCTACGCCCGCCGGTGGCAGCAGGCAGAGCAGCAGGCCCGCCGGGCCCTGTTCGATCTGCTCGAAGAGGGCCCCTTTGGCGAGTTCCAGGCGGTCCACCGGCTCTTCGACCTGCTGCCCGACGCCAGCCTGCTCCAGATCGGCAACAGCATGCCGATCCGCTACGCCAATTTCGCTGGCATCCGCGCCGGCCATGTGCCGGCCCAGATCAACGCCAACCGGGGGACCAGCGGGATCGACGGCTGCGTGAGCACTGCGGTCGGTGCGGCACGCGCCACGACCGCGCCCACCACCCTGCTGGTCGGGGATCTGGCTTTTTTCTACGACCGCAACGGGCTCTGGCAGCGCGAGCTGCCGCCCAACCTGCGCATTGTGCTGCTCAACAACCACGGCGGCGGCATCTTCGATCTTCTGGAAGGGCCCAGCCGGCTCGACGACGCGGTGCGCACCCAATACTTTCTGACCCCACAGCCGCTCAATGCCCGGCGCACCGCGCAGGACCACGGGCTGCGCTACACCGCTGTGTCGGAGGCCCACGCCCTGGCCCCTGCCCTGGCCGCGCTGTACGCCGACAGTGGCCCTGCCCTGCTCGAAATCGAGAGCGACATGGCAACCAACCGGGCTGTCTTCGCCGACTTTCGTGCCCGAGCGGCTGGGCTGGCGCTGCCCCCCACGCAGTGACCCTCGTACAGACAGCTGGGCTGTCTGCAAAAAGCACCCCAATTGTGCACGCCTTCACAGTCGAATTCAGCCGTGCCCCCTATAATAATACAGAATGGCCGGGACAACCCTGGCCGCGACGTCCGTCCGGCAAAAGAGGACAAGCATGAGAGGAAGAGAGACGCCATGAGTGCAACCGACCCGACCCGCCCGCCGATCCCCTGGGCTCCGCTCAAAACCTACGAAGAGATCCTTTTCGATCTGTACGACGGCATCGGCCGCATCACCATCAACCGCCCCCACAAACGCAACGCCTTCACGCCCCTGACCGTGCAGGAGATGCTCGACGCCATGGCCATCTGCCGCGAAGACCCGCGCATCCAGGTGGTGGTGCTGACCGGCGCCGGGGACAACGCCTTCTGCAGCGGCGGCGACCAGAGCGTGCGCGGGGTCGGCGGCTATGTTGGAGAAGACAAGGTACCGCGCCTCAACGTGCTCGACCTGCAGCGCATGATCCGCTCGATCCCCAAGGCAGTCATCGCCATGGTGGCGGGCTACGCGATCGGCGGCGGGCATGTGCTGCACGTGATCTGTGACCTGACGATCGCCGCCGACAACGCCCGCTTCGGCCAGACCGGCCCCAAGGTTGGCAGCTTCGACGGCGGCTTTGGCGCCTCCTATCTGGCACGGATCGTCGGCCAAAAAAAGGCGCGCGAGATCTGGTATCTGTGCGACCAGTACGACGCCCAGGAGGCGTTGGCGATGGGGCTGGTCAACAAAGTCGTGCCGCTCGACCAGCTCGAAGCCACCACCGTCGAATGGTGTCGCAAGATCATGGAAAAAAGCCCGCTGGCCATCCGCATGCTCAAAGCCTCCTTCAACGCCGAGCTCGATGGCCAGGCCGGTATCCAGGAACTGGCTGGCAACGCCACACTGCTTTACTATCTTTCTGAAGAGGCGCAAGAAGGCAAGCGTGCCTTTTTGGAAAAGCGCCAGCCCAATTTTGACCAGTTTCCCAAATTTCCTTGAGAAAATCCTTCTGGCCGGCCCGCTGCACTGGCAGGCCGGCCAGGCCACCCAGAAACCAACGCACATGCTCCAGCTGGCCACCTCCCCCTATCTGCTCCACTTTTGCGCTCCTGCCCCGACCTCCCGGGGGGTGCTCACCCAACGTACGATCTGGCTGGTGCGGATCTGGCAGCGCCAACAGCCGACCCTGAACGGCTGGGGAGAGTGCGGCCCACTGCCTTCGTTGAGCCGGGACGACCACCCCCACTTCGGCGCCGCCGTGGCCGAGCAGCTCCAGCTTTTCAACAAAGCCGGCCTCCAGCGCATCGCCGACGCCCAACGCTGGCTGGAACGGTGGGTGGCCCCCCTCCCTTCGTTTGCCTTTGGGGTCGAGACAGCGCTGCGCGACCTTGCCAACGGGGGACGGCGCCAGCTCTGGGATACCCCGTTCGCGCGCGGGGAACGGGGGCTGCCCACCCACGGGCTGATCTGGATGGACGACCCGGCAGGGCTGCAGCGCCAGGTCGAAGCCAAAATCGCCGCCGGCTTCCGAACCCTCAAGCTCAAGATCGGCGCCCGCCCGTTCGAGGAGGAGCTCGATCTGCTGCGCTGGATTCGCGCCGCCGCCCCAGAGATCGAGCTGCGGCTGGACGCCAACGGCGCGTTCGAGCCGGCCGAAGCGCTGGATCGGCTGGACCGCCTGGCAGCGTTTCAGATCGCCTTGGTCGAACAGCCTGTGCAGCCCGGACATTGGGGGGTGCTGGCCGATCTCAGCCGCCACTCGCCGGTGCCCATCGCCCTGGACGAAGAGTTGATCGGCGTGCACACAGCCGACCAACGGCGTGCCTTGCTGGAGACCGTGCGGCCGCAGTACCTGATCCTCAAACCGGCGCTGCTCGGCGGCTTCAGCGCCGCCGAAGCCTGGATCGCCGAAGCCGAGTCCCGCAGCATTCGTTGGCTGACCAACTCGCTGCTCGAATCCAACCTCGGGCTCAACGCCCTCTGCCAGTGGACCAGCGCGGTCGGCGGCGAACGCACCCACGGGCTGGGCACCGGAACGCTCTTTGCCAACAACATTCCTTCGCCGCTGCGGCTGACCGGCTGTCGGCTGACGCTGGGGGACCCCAGGGGCTGGCAGTTGCCCGAACAACAATCTTTCCAGCCATTTGATCATTCCGCCTCTCTTGGTATATAATCAAAAGAAAAAAAGCGGGCTGACCCCTCCCGAATCCCCGCACGCTGGCCCAGATTGCGTCAAAAATGCGCGACGTAGCGCAGAGAGATGACTCTCCTTCACGATGTTCCGTGAACGCAACAACCGAGTGTTCAGTTCTTTGCCCTGGATGTCGTCATGGGCTCACTTTGTCTACCTGAAGGAGTGTGTTCGTTGAACAATCAAGCAGACCCGCGCTTCCCCCAGTCGCCCCTTCTTCCCAGCCACTTCCCTGAACGCCAGGGGCTCTACGACCCAGCCTTTGAAAAAGACGCCTGCGGCGTCGGTTTTGTCGTCCACATCAAGGGGCAGCAGTCTCATACCATCGTGCGCCACGCCATGCAGGTCCTGGTCAACCTCAACCACCGGGGCGCCTGCGGCTGCGAGGTCAACACCGGAGACGGAGCGGGCATCAACATGCAGCTGCCCGACTCGTTCCTGCGCAAGGTGGCAGCTGCCGCTGGTTTTGCCCTGCCCCCGCTCGGCCACTACGGAGTGGGGATGGTCTTTTTGCCCAAAGACGACAGCAGCCGCGCCGAGTTCGAGCAGACCTTCACCCAGATTCTCCAGGAGGAAGGCCAGCAGCTGCTCGGCTGGCGCACCGTGCCAACCCACAACGACTCGCTCGGGGCCACCGCCATCGCCGGCGAACCCTTCATCCGCCAGGTCTTTATCGGCCGCAACCCCGCCGCACTCGTCGGCAACGACCCGCTCGCCTTCGAACGCAAGCTCTATGTCATCCGCAAACGCGCCGAACAGGCCTTGCGCTACAGCGGCCACGAGCAGGCCAACCGCTTCTACGTCGCCAGCCTCTCCAGCCGCACCATCGTCTACAAAGGCATGCTGCTCGCCGACCAGGTCGACACCTATTACCCAGACCTGCTCGACCCGGACATGACCACCGCGATCGCCGTCGTGCACTCGCGCTTCAGCACCAACACCTTCCCCTCCTGGGAACGGGCCCACCCCTACCGCTATCTGATCCACAACGGCGAAATCAACACGATTCGCGGCAATATCAACTGGATGTACGCCCGCCAGTCCGTCCTCCAATCCGATCTGTTCGGCCCCGACCTGCCCAAAATCACACAGCAGATCGTCGACCCCGACGGCTCCGACAGCGCTCAGTTCGACAACGCGCTCGAGTTTCTCCACCTGGCTGGCCGCCCCCTTCACCACGTGGCGCTGATGATGATCCCAGAACCGTGGACCAACCACGAAAGCATGTCCCCCGAACGCAAGGCTTTCTACGAATACCACGCCGCTCTGATGGAACCCTGGGACGGGCCAGCCTCGATCGCCTTCACCGACGGTACCGTCGTCGGCGCAGTGCTCGACCGCAACGGGCTGCGCCCTTCCCGTTATTATGTCACCAAAGACGATGTCGTGGTGATGGCCTCTGAAGTCGGCGTGCTCGGCGACGCCATCCCCCCGGGAAATGTCGCCTACAAGGCCCGTCTGCAGCCGGGCCGCATGTTCCTGGTCGACACCGCCCAAGGGCGCATTCTCGACGACGATGAAATCAAAGATTCGCTGGCCCAAGCCCACCCCTACGCCGACTGGCTGCGCCAGAATCTGGTCGAGCTCGACAACCTGCCCGCAGTGCCAGATCTCTACCAGGCTGACCAGCACGGCAGCGTGCTGCACCGCCAGCATCTCTTTGGCTACACCTTTGAAACCCTGCGCATGCTGCTGGCGCCGATGGCCAAAAACGGCATCGAGGCGATCGGCAGCATGGGGGACGACGCGCCGATCGCCGTGCTCTCCGACCGCCCGCAGCTGCTTTACACCTACTTCCGCCAGCTCTTTGCCCAGGTGACCAACCCACCGCTCGATGCCATCCGCGAAGAGCTGGTGACCGCCACCGATGTCATGCTCGGCTCTGAAGGCAACCTGCTCGAGACCATCCCCGAAAACTGCCGCCAGATCCGGCTCAAAAATCCGATCCTGACCAACGACCAGCTGGCCAGGCTGGCCCATGTGCGCGAGCGTGGTTTCCGGGCCCAGAAGCTGCCGATGCTCTTCCCGGTCCATTCCGGACCCGAAGGGCTGGAAAAGGCGCTGGATTCGCTCTTTTTGCTCGCCGACGAGGCGATCGAGCAGGGGGTGAATATCTTCATCCTCTCGGACCGCGGGGTGAGCCGTGAGCTGGCGCCGATTCCGGCGCTGCTGGCAACCGCCGGCCTGCACCACCATCTGATTCGCCGCGAGACCCGCACCCGCTGCGCGATCCTCGTCGAGTCCGGCGAGCCGCGCGAGGTGCACCATTTCGCACTGCTGATCGGCTATGGCGCCACCGCAGTCAACCCCTATATGGCCTATGAAAGCCTCTACGACCTGATCGAGCAGGGGCTGCTCACCGACCTCCCCTACGAAAAGGCACGCTACAACTACATCAAAGCGGCGCTGAAAGGGGTGATCAAAGTCTGTTCCAAGATGGGGATCAGCACGCTGCAGAGCTACTGCGGCGCCCAGATTTTCGAAGCGCTGGGGGTCAGCCGGGCCTTGGTGGACAAGTATTTCACCTGGACGCCGACCCGCATCGAAGGGATCGGGCTCCCCGAGATCTACCAGGAAGTCCACCGGCGCCACCAGCGGGCCTACCCCGGGCGGGACGAAGCCCCCGGCGTGCTGGTCACCGGCGGCGACTACCAGTGGCGCGCCAACGGCGAACGCCATCTCTTCACCCCGGTCACCATCCACAAGCTGCAAAATGCCGTGCGCACGCGCGGGGCCGAGGTCTGGACGCGCGGCTACAAAACCTTCCAGGAGTACTCGACGCTGGTCAACCAGCAGGAAGAGGCGTTCGGCACCCTGCGCGGGCTGCTTGCGCTGCGCTTCGCCGAAACACCGATCCCGCTGGAGGAAGTCGAAGCGGCCAGCAGCATTGTCAAACGCTTCAAAACAGGTGCGATGAGCTACGGTTCGATCTCGCAGGAAGCCCACGAGACGATGGCGATCGCCATGAACCGCCTGGGCGGCAAGAGCAACACCGGCGAAGGGGGTGAAGACCCTGCACGCTACAGCTGGAGCAATGCGCGCGGGGATTCCAAAAACAGCGCCATCAAACAGGTCGCCTCCGGCCGGTTCGGCGTGACCAGCCATTATCTGGTCAGCGCCAAGGAACTTCAGATCAAAATGGCGCAGGGGGCCAAGCCCGGCGAGGGAGGGCAGCTGCCTGGGGCCAAGGTCTATCCTTGGATCGCCAAAGTGCGCTACTCGACACCGGGCGTCGGGCTGATCTCTCCCCCGCCCCACCACGACATCTATTCGATCGAGGACCTCGCCGAGCTGATCCACGACCTCAAAAATGCCAACCACCACGCCCGCATCAGCGTCAAGCTGGTCTCCGAGGTTGGGGTCGGCACCGTGGCGGCCGGCGTCGCCAAAGGGCACGCCGACGTCATCCTGATCTCGGGCCACGACGGCGGCACCGGCGCCTCCCCCCACTCCAGCATCAAACATGCCGGGCTCCCTTGGGAGCTGGGGCTGGCCGAGACCCACCAGACGCTGGTGCTCAACAACTTGCGCAGCCGGGTGGCCGTCGAAACCGATGGCCAGCTCAAGACCGGCCGCGATGTGGCGATCGCTGCGCTGCTCGGCGCCGAAGAGTTTGGCTTTGCCACCACTGCCCTGGTCAGCATGGGCTGCATCATGATGCGGGTCTGCCACCTCGACACCTGCCCGGCCGGGGTGGCCACCCAAAACCCCGAGCTGCGCAAAAAATTTGTCGGCGAGCCGGAGGATGTCGAGAATTTCATGCTCTTTATCGCCGAAGAGCTGCGCGAGGTGATGGCCCGGCTCGGCTTCCGCACGATCGAAGAGATGGTCGGGCGGGTCGACCGGCTCGAACCACGCAAGGCCCTCGAACACTGGAAGGCAGCCGGGATCGACCTCTCTGCGCTCCTCTGGCAGCCGCCGGTCAGCGCAGACGTCGGGCTCTTCTGTTCGGTTCCCCAAGATCACGGCCTGGAGCGCTCGCTGGACCGCACCACCCTGCTCGACCTGGCCCGGCCCGCGCTGGAGGAGGGCCGACCGGTCCACGCCACCCTGCCGATCCGCAACGTCAACCGTGTGGTCGGCACCATGACCGGCAGCGAGATTACCCGCCGCTATGGGCCCGACGGACTGCCCGAAGATACTGTGCATTTCCACTTCCACGGTTCAGCAGGCCAGAGCTTCGGGGCCTTCATCCCGCGCGGGCTCACGCTCGAGCTGGAAGGGGACGCCAACGACTACTTCGGCAAAGGTCTTTCGGGCGGCAAGCTGCTGGTCTACCCGCCGGCGGGCAGCACCTTCCGCGCCGAAGAGAACATCATCGTCGGCAACGTCGCACTCTACGGCGCCACGGCCGGCGAAGCCTACATTCGTGGGGTGGCTGGCGAACGCTTTGCCGTGCGCAACTCTGGCGCTACCGCCGTGGTCGAAGGGGTCGGCGACCATGCCTGCGAGTACATGACCGGCGGCCGGGTGGTCGTGCTCGGCAGCACCGGGCGCAACTTTGCGGCCGGCATGTCGGGGGGCATCGCCTATGTGGTCGACTGGGAAGGCACCTTCCGCAGCAGAATCAACTACGAAATGGTCGGGGCCGAACCCCTGCTCAACCCCGAGGAGCTCGACGAACTCAAGGCGTTGATCCAGCGCCACGCCGACCTGACCCACAGCGACCTGGCCTGGCGTGTCCTGATCCGCTGGGACGAGCTGCTCCCCGCCATTGTCAAAGTCATGCCCAAGGATTACAAACGCATGTTGGAAGCATTCGCTGCCGTGGCAGCACAAGGATTGAGCGGAGAAGCGGCCGTCATGGCCGCGTTCGAGCAGAACAAAAGCGATGCATCGCGCGTAGGAGGCAACTGAGCATGGGCAAGCCCACTGGATTTCTGGAGTACACGCGCGAACTGCCGGCCGACCGCTCCCCGCTGGAGCGGGTCAAAGACTGGGACGAGTTCCACCTGCACATGAGCGAAAACAAGCTGCGCACCCAGGGCGCACGCTGCATGGACTGCGGGATCCCCTTCTGCCATACCGGGCAGCTGATCAACGGCATGGCCTCCGGCTGCCCGATCCACAATCTGATCCCCGAATGGAACGACCTGGTCTATCGAGGGCTGTGGCGGGAGGCGCTCGACCGCCTGCACGAGACCAACAACTTCCCAGAGTTCACCGGCCGCGTCTGCCCCGCCCCCTGCGAGGGCTCCTGCACGGTCGGGCTGATCGAACCGCCGGTCACGATCAAAAACATCGAATGCGCCATCGTCGACCGTGGTTTTGCCGAAGGCTGGATCGTGCCCGAGGCGCCGGCGACCCGCACCGGCAAAAAAGTCGCCGTCGTCGGCTCAGGCCCGTCGGGGCTGGCCTGCGCAGCCCAGCTCAACCGCGCCGGCCACTGGGTGACCGTCTTCGAACGCGCCGACCGCATCGGCGGGCTGCTGATGTACGGCATCCCCAATATGAAGCTGGACAAAGAACAGGTTGTCCAACGTCGCGTCGACCTGCTGGCCGCCGAAGGAGTCCGCTTCCTCCCCAACACGGAAGTCGGCAAGGAGTACCCAGTCGACAAACTGCGCGAACAGTTCGACGCCATTGTGCTGTGCGGCGGCGCCACCAAACCCAACGACCTGCCCATCCCAGGACGCGAGCTCAACGGCATCCACTTTGCGATGGACTTTTTGCGCGGCAACACCCGCACCCTGCTGGACCGCCGCGCCGGGCTGCCGGTCAACGGCCATCTCCTCTCGGCCAAAGGCAAAGACGTGATCGTGATCGGCGGCGGCGACACCGGCACCGACTGCGTCGGCACCTCGCTGCGCCACGGCTGCCGTTCGTTGGCGCAGTTCGAGATCGTGCCGCGACCGCCAGACGAACGCACCCCAGACAACCCCTGGCCCCAGTGGCCGCGGGTCTACAAAGTCGACTACGGCCAGGAAGAGGCCGCAGCCCGCTTTGGGGCCGACCCACGCACCTACCAGATCTCGACCACCCGGTTTGTCGGCGACTCGCAGGGCCAGGTCCAAGAACTCCATACAGTCAAAGTCTCCTTGAAGTTCAAAGAAGGACGCATGACCTTCGATCCAATCCCCGGCAGCGAAGAGGTGTGGCCGGCCCAGCTGGTGCTGCTGGCCATGGGCTTCCGCGGGCCCGAAGATTTTCTGATCGACCAGCTCGGCATCGCTCGCGACGCCCGCAGCAACATCGCCGCCGAGCATGGCAAATTCCACACCAGCGTAGAAGGCATCTTTGCCGCAGGAGACATGCGGCGGGGACAAAGCCTGGTCGTCTGGGCCATCAACGAAGGCCGCGGTGCAGCTCGCGAGGTGGATCGCTGGCTGATGGGCGAAACCAGCCTGCCGTGAAGAACGCTGTCGGGAGGGGCGGCCCAGGGGTTCAACCACCCCTCCCGCCCCTGGGCCGCCCGCTGCTCTGGCTGGCCGCTGTTGCCTGGATCGCGGCGGGCTGCACCTGGCTTTCTGGCCCCCTCCCCCCCTGGCACGCCCCGCGCCTGGCCCCGCTGCTGACAGCGCCGCCGGGACTGGCCCCCCCTTTTTCAAGCGCGCCGAGCTGGATCCCATCGGGAGCCGCCTCGCCGCCTCTGGAACACACAAACCCGACGGCCAGCCAGGCCGCTCTTCCTCCCCCAATCCTCGCAAGCCAGACAGTCACCCAGGTGATCGGCTACTCTCACCAGGGGCTGCCGCTGGAAGCCTATCGATTCGGCGATGGCCCACGGCGCGTCGCCTTGATCGGCGGCCTGCACGGCGGCTACGAATGGAACACCATCCTGCTCGCCTACCGGGTCATCGACTACCTGGCGGCCCACCCCGAGGCAGTGCCTCCTGCGCTGACCGTCTACGTCATCCCCGCCGCCAATCCAGACGGCCAGATGAAAGGGGTCGGCCGGCTGGGACGTTTCGCCCCGGAGGATGTTGTGGCAGAGGACAGCCCCGGCCGGTTCAACGGCGCAGGAGTCGACCTCAACCGGAACTGGGCCTGCAACTGGAACCCAGTCGGCCTCTGGCGCACCACTGAAGTCAGCGGCGGCACGGCCGCCATGTCTGAACCAGAAACCCAGGCGATCGCAGCCTTTGTGACACAGCCACCGATGGCAGGTGTGCTCTTCTGGCACAGTGCTGCCAACGCAGTCTTTGCGGGCGGCTGCAACGAACCCTTTCCTCCGGCGATTGAACTGGCCCGGGTCTATTCAGAGGCGTCGGGCTACCCCTACCTGCCCGCCTTCACCGCCTACGTTGTCACCGGCGACGCCGCCGACTGGCTGGCAGACCAGGGGATCCCTGCCATCGAAATCGAGCTCATCAGCCAAGAAAGGCTGGACTGGGAACAAAACCGACGCGGTGTGCTGGCCCTGTTGGCCCACTGGGGCACAGAATAACCTCCCCCTGCGGCCGGTATCTGCGAGAACTTTGCCCAAAGCGAACACACAGGAAGACCTCCCATGGATCGACAGCCCCAACCCGCCCCCACCCGTCAACGCCAGAACGCCTATTTTTCTGCACATCTGCCTCCCCACCCCAGCCGACAAATGGTCTGGAAGGAAATTGCCGCGTACCTCTCCCGCTATGTGCCGCCCAACGCCCGTCTGCTGGAACTGGGGCCGGGCTACTGTGACCTGATCAACCAGCTGCCGGCGGCAGACAAGGTGGCCGTCGATCTGTGGGCAGAAGTTCCCCAATATGCAGCGAAGGATGTGTGCTTCATCCAGCAGGACTTGTCACAGGGGCTGGGCTCTTTGGCGACCAGCAAGCCCTTCGACATCGTTTTTGCCTCGAATCTGCTCGAACATTTCGAGCCAGAGGTGGCCGGACAGCTGGTCCACGAGGTGTTTCATATCTTGCGCCCTGACGGCCGTTTTGTGGTGATCCAACCCAACTTTCACGATGCCTACCGCACCTATTTCGACGACTACACCCATCGTTCGATCTTCACCCACGTCTCTCTGCCCAACCTGATGCGCTCACACGGCTTTCAGATCGAACGGGTCGAGGCAAGGTTCATCCCCTACTCCATGCGGGAGACGGCGCTGCCGATCCAACCCTGGCTTGTGCGTGCCTATCTGCGCTTTCCCTTGAAACCCTTTGCGGGCCAGATGCTCGTCGTGGCGCGCAAGCCACCCCCAGGGTAGCGATCACAGCACCTTCCCCCGTCGCTTCGGCAACAATAGAACACAAATTCGGATACAACTTTAAGGAGCCATAGGATGCAAATGCGTGTACTGGGAAAAAGCGGTCTAAAGGTGTCCGCCCTCGGGCTGGGCTGTATGCGGATGAGCTTCGGCGACAGACCGACCGACAAAGCAGAGATGATTGATTTTCTGCACGCAGCAGTGGACAGGGGCGTCACCTTCTTCGACACGGCCGAAGTGTACGGGCCTTTCACCAACGAAGAACTTCTCGGCGAAGCGCTGGCACCTTTTCACGGGCGGGTCGTCCTGGCAACCAAGTTCGGCTTCAAACACGATCCTGCCCAGGGAGGGCCCTTTCCGACATCTGGTTTGGACAGCCGGCCTGAGCAGATTCGGTACGTGGCCGAAGCCTCACTCAAACGGCTGCGGGTCGAGGCCATCGACCTCTTCTACCAGCACCGCCCCGACCCGAATGTGCCGATCGAAGAAGTCGCCGGCGCTGTGCAGGGGCTGATCCGCGAGGGCAAGGTCAAGCACTTTGGACTCTCTGAATCCAGCGCCGACCAGATCCGCCGCGCGCACGTCGTGCAGCCGGTTGCGGCCTTGCAGAGCGAGTATTCGATCTGGTGGCGTACCCTCGAAGAAAATGGGGTCTTGTCCACCTGCGAGGCGCTGGGCATTGGGCTGGTGCCCTACAGTCCGCTGGGTCGAGGCTACCTGACCGGCAAGATCGACGAGAGCACCACCTATGCCAGCAACGACATACGCAGCCGCAACCCACGCTTCACCCCGGAGGCCATCCAGGCCAACCGGGTGGTCATCGACCTCTTGGATCGCATCGGCGCGGAGAAAGGGGCCACACCGGCGCAGATTGCGCTGGCCTGGCTGTTGGCCCAGAAGCCCTGGATCGTGCCGATTCCTGGGACGCGCCAGCTGGAACGGCTCGACGAAAACCTCGGCGCTCTGGAAGTCCAGTTGACGCCGGACGATCTGGGCGCGATCGACGCAGCCATGGCAGAGATCTCGGTGGTCGGCGACCGCTACTGAACAGCGAATTTCCGCCACAGAGACCGAATTTTTTGGAGAAACCCGGTCTCTGTGGCGCTCTCCAGCCTCGGCTGCAGCTGCTGGACAACAACCGTCTCCGCTCACCCTTGTTGCACCGTAGATTTTGCACTGTGGGTGGGCCAGCCAGAAAGTGTACAATCGACAGAAAGGGTTCCCCTGATGAATGTATTTGACCTACGCACCCGTGTGGTCGACGAGTATGCTGCCTACATCGCCAGTTTTATTGAGATCCGTGACCGCCGGATTCGCGCACAGGTCGACGCCGAGCTGGCTGGCGGCCTGCTGTGGCCCGACGCGTTGCTCCAGCTGAATCCAAATTTTGAACCAGGGGCTTCGCTCGACAAACTGGTTGCCGACGGCCTGCTCGACACACGTTGTCGCCAGATTTTTACAGCCGTCCAGGAGGGAAGAGATCCGGTGCCGCTGCGTCTGCACCGCCACCAGGTGGACGCGATCCAGATGGCCAGGGCGGGGGCCAGCTATGTGGTGAGCACAGGCACCGGTTCGGGCAAAAGCCTCACCTATATTCTGCCGATCGTCGACCATGTGCTGCGCACGGGGAGTGGGAAGGGGATCCGGGCGATCGTCGTCTACCCGATGAATGCGTTGGCCAACAGCCAGCTGTTGGAGCTGCGTAAATTTTTGAGTCGAGACGGGCAGCCGGCGGTGACCTTTCGCCGGTACACGGGGCAGGAGTCTGACGAAGAGCGCAAGGAGATTGTCGCCAGCCCGCCCGACATTTTATTGACCAACTATGTGATGTTGGAGCTGCTGCTGACCCGCCCTTTCGAGCAGCCGATTGTGCAGGCCGCGCGCGGGGTTTTGCAGTTTCTGGTCTTGGACGAGCTGCACACCTACCGGGGTCGGCAGGGAGCAGACGTGGCGTTGTTGGTGAGGCGGGTTCGTTATCTGGCCGCCAATCCTGCGCTGCAGTGTGTGGGCACGTCGGCGACGATGGCAGGAGGCGGCACGTTTGCGGGCCAGCAGGCCCAGATTGCGGCAGTGGCCACACGCCTGTTCGGCACGACAGTGGCCCCGCAGGCGGTGATCGGCGAGACCCTGCGCCGGGTCACCCCCGAGCCTGCGCTGGCTGACCCGCTCTTTGTAGAGAAACTGCGGAGCCGCGTGCAGGCTGCCACCCCGCCTTCTGAAGAATTTTCGGCGTTTTGTGCCGACCCTTTGTGCAGCTGGCTTGAAACGACTTTGGGATTGGAGAGCGAGCCAGGAAGTGATCGGCTGCGGCGGGCTACCCCGACGAGTGTGGCCCGTGCCGCAGCGCAGCTGGCCGCGCAGATCAGCCTGCCAGAGACCACCTGTCGAGATGCCATCGAACGCACCCTGCTGGCAGGCTACCGGGTGCGCAAGGATCGTACGGGATTTCCGGTTTTTGCCTTTCGTTTGCACCAGTTTGTAGGCCGTGGGGACACGGTCTACGCTTCGCTCGACGAGCCGGAGCTGCGTTGGATCACCACGCAGAAACAGCAGTTTGTGCCCCACGACCGCAGCCGGGTGCTGCTCCCGCTGGCGTTTTGTCGCGAGTGTGGCCAGGAGTACTATACGGTCGTGCACCACCCAGCCAACGCGCAGCAGCCAGGGCATTTTGAGGCGCGCGAACTCAACGATCTGCAGGCGGGCGAGCGCTGCGGCTTTCTCTACGCCAGCACCGAACAGCCCTGGCCGGACCGCAGCGACGAGGCGCTCGACCGTCTGCCCGAGGACTGGGTCGAATTCAATGGGGAGACGCTCAAGGTCAAGCCGAGCAGCCGTCAGCGGCTGCCAGAAATGCACTTTGTCGACGGGGCCGGGCGTATCACGCCGGCGGGCCGCCGTTTTCATTTTGTACCAGCCCCTTTTGCCTTCTGTCTGCACTGTGGGGTGAGCTACTCCAGCCGCCAGCGTTCTGACTACGGCAAATTGAGCGTGCTTTCTTCGGAGGGGCGCAGCACAGCGACGACCGTGCTCAGCCTGTCGACCTTGCAGGTGCTGCGTCAGGACACTGCGCTCAACCCGGCTGCGCGCAAGCTGCTCAGCTTCACCGACAACCGGCAGGATGCTTCGTTGCAGGCGGGCCATTTCAACGATTTTGTCGAAGTCAGCATGCTGCGGGCGGCACTGCACCAGGCGGTCTTGCAAGCAGGGACGGCTGGCATCTCCCACGAGAGGTTGCCCCAGCAGGTCTATGCGGCGCTGGCGCTGCCGCTGAGTGCGTTTGCCAAAGACCCGCAGGTGCGTTTTGCTGCCAAAGAGGGCACCGAGCGCGCGCTGCGCGAGGTGCTTGCCTATCGACTCTACCAAGATTTGCGGCGGGGCTGGCGGGTGACTGCTCCCAATCTGGAACAGTGCGGGCTGCTCCAGATCCAATACCTGTCGTTGGACGAGCTGTGTGCGTCACAGTCAGACTGGGCACCGCTGCATCCGGCGCTGGCAGAGGCCAGCCCGGCAGTGCGCGAGCAGCTCTGCAGAACACTGCTCGATTTTTTGCGTCGTGAGCTGGCAGTCAACGTCGACTATCTGCGTGCAGACTACCAGGAGACGATCAAGCAGCGGAGCAGCCAGTACCTGGTCGAACCGTGGGCGATCGACGAACAAGAGCAGCTGGCGCGCAGCTTTGTCGCCTACCCGCGACGTTCCCGCAGGGGAGACAGCGGCGAAGCGATCTATGTTTCAGGCCGTGGTGGATTTGGCCTCTATCTGCGCCGCAACACGACCTTGCCCCATTTTCCCCAGAAGCTCTCGACAGAGGAGACAGAGACGCTGATAGGCCAGCTTTTTCAGATGCTCAAGCTGCCCGGGTTGGTCGGAGAGGTGCACCCAGCCCGCGCAGACGACGATGTGCCTGGCTACATGGTGCAGGCGGCAGGCATGGTGTGGCGCGCGGGGGACGGCAGAAGGCAGCAGTACGATTCCATCCGGGTGCTGCGGGGGGCCAGCACCGGTGCCCGGGTCAACGACTTTTTTGTTCAGCTGTACCGGGGGCAGGTCGACCGTTTTCGTGGGCTGCGCGCCCGCGAACACACGGCGCAGGTCAACACCGAGCAGCGTATCGACCGTGAGGAGCTTTTTCGCAGAGGAGAGCTGCCTCTGCTCTTCTGTTCGCCTACGATGGAGTTGGGGGTGGACATCGCCGAGCTCAACGCAGTGGGGCTGCGCAACGTGCCGCCGACGCCGGCCAACTACGCCCAGCGCAGCGGGCGGGCGGGCCGTAGCGGGCAACCTGCGCTGGTGTTGACCTACTGCACCACAGGAAGCCCGCACGACCAGTACTTCTTTCGCCGTCCTCAGCAGATGGTCTCGGGTTCGGTTAAACCCCCGCGCATCGACCTCAGCAACGAAGAACTGGTGCGGTCGCATGTGCATGCGATCTGGCTGGCCGAGTCGGGGCTCTGGTTGGGAACGTCGCTCAAGGAGGTGCTGGATGTGGAAGGAGAGCAGCCGTCGTTGGCGCTCAAGCCGGCAGTCCGGGCTTCTTTGGAACGATCCAGCGTACGCCAGCGAGCGGCTGTACAGGCCCGGCAGGTGCTGGCCAGCCTGGGGGAAGACCTGACGGCAGCCTCCTGGTATCGGGACGGCTGGCTGGAGCAGGCGTTGGAGCAGGCGCTCGACCGGTTTGACCGGGCCAGCGACCGCTGGCGAGAGCTCTATCTGGCGGCGAGCAAACAGCGCGAGCTGCAAAACAAAATCATCGGGGATGCTGCACGCAGCAGCAGCGACAAAGGGGTGGCTCGACGGCTGCGCGAGGAGGCAGAGAGTCAGATGGAGCTGCTGGCTGGCGGGGGGAGCATGCAGTCGGATTTCTACAGCTACCGGTATTTTGCCAGCGAGGGCTTTCTGCCCGGCTACAACTTTCCACGCCTGCCCCTCTCTGCCTATATCGGCGGGCGCCGGCTGCGCGCCGGAGACAAGGACGAATATCTCAACCGCCCACGTTTTTTGGCGATCGCCGAGTTTGGCCCGCGCAGCATCATCTACCATGAAGGGTCCCGCTATCTGGTCGATCGGGTCATTTTGCCGGCAGAGGCGCACAGCGAGCACGGACTGGTCACCAGCAGCGCCAAGCTTTGCCCGCGCTGCGGCCAGCTGCACGTGGTGGTGGAGGGGCTCTCCAACGACGACCTGTGCCGCCAGTGCGGCACGGCGCTGAACGAACTGACCCAGTCGCTGATGCGGATGCAGAACGTGTCGACCCGTCGACGCGACCGCATCAGTTCCGACGAAGAAGAACGGCTGCGCATGGGGTACGACCTGCGGACAGCAGTGCATTTTGACCGCAGCGGAACGCGTGCGGCCACACGTCTGGCCGATGTCTGCGGGGAGGACGGCCAGCCGCTGCTGCGGTTGACCTACAGCCAGGCAGCGACGATCTGGCGCATCAACCTGGGCTGGCGGCGGCGCAAGCCGGGCAGCCCGCCCGGGTTTATGCTCGACGTCGAGCGGGGCCGCTGGGCGCGCAACGCCGAGGAGCTCGACGAAGAGGAAGTGGCAGATGTGTTAAGCCCGGTCAAACAGCGGGTCATCCCCTTTGTGGAAGATCGCAAAAACTGTCTGTTGGTCGAGCCGGTCGCAGAGTTGCCGGTTGCGGTCATGGCGTCGCTTGCCCCAGCCCTCAAGAGCGCCGTGCAGGTGCTTTACCAGCTGGAAGACAGCGAGCTGGCAGCAGAACCGCTGCCCAGCCTGGACAACCGGCGTCTGCTGCTGCTGTACGAAGCCAGCGAAGGAGGGGCGGGGGTGCTGCACCAGCTCTTTGACCAGCCCGACGCGATGGCGGAAGTAGCGGCCAAGGCGCTGGAGATCTGCCACTACGACCCGGTGAGTGGCGCCGATCTGCGACGTGCAGAGAACGCGCGCGAAGAGTGCGAAGCGGCCTGCTATGACTGTCTGATGAGCTACAGCAACCAGCCTGACCACGCGATGTTGGACCGCACCCTCCTGGTCGAACTGCTGCGCAGCCTGGCAGCCAGCACGGTGACCGCCAGCCCAGTTGGCCTGCCGCGCGCCGAACATGCCAGCCAGCTGGCCACACTTTGTCAGAGCGAACTGGAACGACAGTGGCTGGCCTTTGTCCAACGCCACAACCTGCGGCTGCCGACCACAGCGCAGCATCGGCTGGCAGCGTGCAACACGGTGGTGGATTTTTACTACCAGGACGAACGAGCAGTCATCTATGTCGACGGCTATTACCACAACCTGGAAGGCCGGCAGATCGACGACCGACGGCTGACCGCCTGCCTGGAGGACGCAGGGTACACCGTGGTGCGTTTTGGGACACAGCCGGCCCAGTGGGAGGAGATTGCACGCAAGCAGGAGTGGCTGTTTGGGAAAGCCTTGTCCCGCCCTTTTGCATAAATGCCTTACCCCGACCGTGAGGGAGGGGCAGGGAGTTTGTCGTGTGTTGACATTCCCCCCTCCCTCACGGTCGGGGCTCCAAAAGTGTTTTTGTCAATCAGAAAGCGCGTCACTTGATCATCAAAAGCGTGTCAATCATTCTCCACCAGCATCGCCTCGATCTGCTCCTTGTACGCACCCAACACCGGC
>JAGWYN010000045.1 GCA_018969295.1 Chloroflexota bacterium
GTGCCTATGCAGACATGGAATCGGACATGGACGGATGCAGCCCTATACGAGAAATACGGCATCACGCCAGACGAGCAAGCCTATATCGAGTCACAAATCAAAGAAATGAAACTCGATCGTGACGACGACTAACACCATCGAAACCATTCTGCCCCCCAAGCCCGATGTGCGCATGCGCATCTACGCCTACCGCATCGCCGATGACGCGCATGCCGGCCTGCTCAAGGTGGGTCAGACCATGCGAAACGTGCGCCAGCGTGTGGCTGAGCAACTACAGACGGCTGCCATTAAAAACTATACCATCGAGCTTGACGAGCCAGCCGAGCGCGCCGACGGCACCACTTTCGGCGATTACGACGTGCGCGCCGCCCTGGGGCGCAAGGGCTTTGCCACCGTGCAGGGGGAGTGGGTGCGCTGTGGTGTGGCAGACGTACAGACCGTTATCACCGAGTTGCGCACTGGGCAACAACTTCCGGGCACCCATCGCCACACCTTTGCCATGCGTGCCGAACAACACGCTGCCGTCGCCAAGACGCACGCCTACTTCCATTCCATCTGGCAAGAGGACATGCACGCAGTACCGCGCTTTTTGTGGAATGCCAAAATGCGCTTTGGCAAGACCTTTAGCACCTACCAGCTTGCCAAAAAGCTGGGCGTCAAACGCATGCTGGTCGTCACCTTCAAGCCGGCTGTCGAAGACGCCTGGCAGAGCGACCTTGAATCGCACGTGGACTTTGTAGGCTGGCAGTATCTCTCGCGCAATTCGGGCAGTGACCCGACTCGCATCTCCGCCAGCAAGCCGCTGGTTTACTTCGGCTCCTTTCAAGATCTGCTCGGGCGTGACAATCGTGGCAACATCAAAGCCAAAAACAAATATGTGCATGAGATCAACTGGGATCTCGTGGTCTTTGACGAATACCACTTTGGCGCTTGGCGTGAGACAGCAAAGGAGCTGTTTGAGGGCGAAGAAGAAGCCGTTGCCAAAAAAGAGGAGCGCCTTGAATATGCGATCGGCTTGGCGAGCGTCAATGAAGACCTGAGTGAGCTATCCACGCTGGAAAGTGACTTTTTGCCCATCACCACCAAAGCGTACCTCTATTTGTCGGGCACCCCGTTTAAGGCGTTGGCGACTGGTGAATTTATTGAAGAACAAATTTTCAACTGGACCTACATCGACGAACAACGCGCCAAAGCAACCTTTGCCGCCGCCCATCCCGGTGCGTGGAACCCCTACGGCGCCTTGCCGTCGATGCGCCTGCTTACCTACCAGATGCCCGACGAACTGGTAGCGGTTGCCAGTGCTGGCGAGTTCAACGAGTTTGACCTCAATACATTTTTTAGTGCCAAAGGGAGCAGTGGATTGGCACAATTCACCTATAAAGACGACGTACAAAAGTGGCTTGACATCATCCGTGGCAGCTACTTGCCTACGTCGGTCGAGGCACTCAAAACGGGCACCCGCCCCCCCTTTCCCTATTCGGACGTACGGCTCTTGCCCTATCTACAACATTCATTCTGGTTTTTGCCTACTGTCGCCGCGTGCCATGCCATGGCGAATCTCCTTGCCGAAAAGCACAACGTCTTCTGGCATGACTACACTGTAGTCGTGGCGGCGGGGAGCAGTGCGGGCATTGGGCTCGACGCCTTGCCCCCCGTACGCCAGGCGATTGGCAACGGCTTCGACACCAAGACGATTACCTTGTCCTGTGGCAAACTCACCACGGGCGTGACGGTGGCACCCTGGTCGGCGCTGTTGATGTTGCGCAACCTGCGCTCACCGGAGACCTATTTTCAGGCGGCATTTCGCGTGCAGTCTCCGTGGTCTATCAAAAATCCCAACGGCGATAACCCACACGAAGAAGAGGTGCTCAAGCCGGTCTGCTTTGTCTTTGACTTTGCCCCTACCCGTGCCTTGCGCCAGGTGTCGGAATATGGCATTGGGTTGGCGTCCAACGAAGTAAACCCAGAGAATGCCGTCAATGAGTTGGTGGCGTATCTGCCGGTGCTCGCCTATGATGGCGCCAACATGACGCAAATTGATGCGGGCGGCATTCTCGACATCGCCATGGCGGGCACATCCGCTACATTGTTGGCGCGCAAATGGGAGAGTGCCTTGTTGGTCAACGTTGACAATGAGACCCTGCGGCGTATCCTCAACAACGAACAAGCCATGGCAGCGGTGAATCGGATTGAGGGATGGCGTTCACTGGGTGACAATATTCTTGAAACCATTATTAACAAGAGTGAGCGCATCAAAGAACTGAAGAGAAAGGTAAAAGACAAAAACATCTCTGAAAAAGAAAAAAAAGAGCTGAGCGACGAGGAGAAAGAGTTCAAATCCAAACGCGGGCTGGTGCAAGAGAAGTTGATCAAGTTTGCCACGCGTATTCCGGCATTCATGTACTTGACCGATTTCCGTGAAAACACGTTGCAGGATGTGATCACCAAGCTCGAGCCCGAGTTGTTTGAGACGGTGACAGGGTTGACGATAAACGATTTTCAGTTACTTGTGCAGATCAACGTATTTAACACCGAGCAGATGAATCAGGCGGTTTTTGCCTTCCGCCGTTATGAAGATGCTTCACTTCGTTATACGGGCATTGAAAGTCATGTTGGGATGACGCAGTATGGGCTATATGATACCGTGGTGGAGCAGTCGTTCGATGCTACTTTCCTTCGTTCGTCTGCATGACAATGGAGAGAAAACGTTGCTGTATGACGGGTGTATGACTGTGGGCTTGACCAGAAATTCCAATTTATCCATGAATGCTACAAGCAGGTGTGAACCAAAGATCTAGTGTCCCGTCAAGCGTTATTTGATCACTATCTTTGCACTTTAACAGAACGAGAATAGAGAGGCATGGCCTCTGATGGGATAATTGGAGTTGTCAAGAAACCAAAAGTCCCGAGGACGAAGACCATGCCCAAGCCAATTGTATGTCTGTCGAGCGAACTACGCCAGTACATAGAATCATTCCGTGCGTGTTTTAGTCGGCTCCAGTGGAAGTATTTTGTCATCGTACTCCTGGGGCTGGTGGAATGCGACGAGCGTAAGACACTGAGCGGACTACGACGGGTGGTGGCAGCGGAAAGCAGTCTTTGCGGACTCTCGCGGTTTCTGAGCAAATGGAAGTGGGAGCCTGAGCAGGTGGCCCAGGTGTGGCAGCAGCGACCGGTCACTGTCTGTTCACCGGGTTGTATGTCCTGTTAGGGCAACGCTGTCCCTTACCGGCAGCCCTCTATCGCCAGCGAGCGACGGTGATAGAGGAAGAGGTACCCTTCCAGAGCAAGATCGACCTGGCGGTGCAACAGATTGAGGCCTTCACACCACCACAGGCAACGCACACCCATGTGCTTGTGGACAGTTGGTACCACTGTACACAGGTGCGGAAGGCGGCCCAGCAGCGCGGGTGGGACTTCAGCGGTGGCTTGAAGAGCAATCGCGTCATGCGCCTCATCGCGGAGGATGGTCAACGCGAATGGCTCAAGCTCGCCGACTGCGCTACCCGCCTGACACGTGACGACTGGCAAGAGGTCGTCTGGTCGGGTGAAGCGGGTGGTCAGAAGGTCTATGCCCATCTTGTCAAGAGTTGGATTCGCAAGCTTGGTCCTACTCTGGTGCTTATCACCTGTCATGACTTGGATGCGCCTCGCCCATCCTTGCGCTACTGGGGGAGCACCCAACTTGAACTCACCCACCAGGAACTCGTGGATACGCTTGTTGTCCGCCGGAAACCTTCTTTGAGTACGACAAGGACCTCCTGGGTAGCGATCCCTATCAGGTCATGTCGGCACAAGCCATTCTGCGTTTCTGGACCTTGACCGCTTGTCTGCTGGCATTCCTGGAGGAGCAACGGGCACAGAATCGGTTGATCACCTGCGGTGACATCCGGCGCAGCCTGCAAGTCCAGCATCGGCAGAATTTGCTCGTCTGGCTCTATGCGCAGTTTCAAGAAGGGCGCTCGGTTGAACAGCTCTTGCCACAATTGGCTCTATCTGGTTCTTAAAGTGCAAAGTTAGTGTCAATTGACTTGCAAGGGGCCACGTGCTAGTGTTACTGATATATGGGAATTCAATATTTACAGGAGGCTTCTCTAATGGCCGAGGATAAAGAATATATTGCCACAGTCACCAGTAAGGGTCAGGTGACCATACCAATAGAGATTCGAGAGTTACTGGGAATTTCTGCTCAGGACAAGATCGTATTTCGACTTGGCAAAGGTCACAAAATTGAAATTGAGCCCCTACCCATGACGCTGGAAGAGGCCTTCGGTTCCGTGTCGCCACTGAACATGCCAGAGAACTTCGACGAGATTCATCGAATTGCGCGTGAAGAACGTGAAGACAAGTGGATTAGAAAGTTGTCCCAATAAATATGAATTTCATAGACACAAATATCTTCTTCGCTACCTGGTCAAAGACGACCAGGACAAGGCTGAAGCCTGCTTTCGGCTTTTAGAGAAGGCAAAGGCCAGCAAGGTCGAGCTCTTTACCTCAGAGTCCGTCATTGCCGAGGTAGTGTTCGTTTTGTCGTTCAAACGATTGTATAACCTCTCTCACCAGGACATCCGCTGGATCATAGCTGGAAGCCGCTACTGGCGAACCAGGGGGGGCTGTTACGATCTGCCGGCGCAAGCGGCGTATCACACAGAGTTCGCGTGATGTTCAAGCGTTGGGCCGCAGCGCATGCGCAATATGTGTTCGCCGCCAAGGAGAAGAACAAAATGGAAGTAGCGCTGTCGTTGTTTGTCGTGGTGGGGGCTACAGGGGTCGTCCTGAACCTCAGCCGTTTTGCGAACAAGTCACCGTTTTCCATAAGCAGCTTGGAATACATCAACACCCAATCGAAATATCAGGTTCTCTTGTTGGGTGTCGCCCTGCTTGTCCTGTTCGTACTTTATTTTGTGAATGCAGCCAATTTCTCTGCGTTCCTGGCACCGGGCAATCTCGCGGCTCCTGCTAAAAAATTTTCGTGGCTGGGAATCTCGGAAGGTGAGTCGTGGCTGGGTCTTGGTCTCAGTCTGACATTTTTTGTCACGCTCGCCACATCTACTTTCATTTATTTAAAGTTCCGCAAATCTGTCGGTGGTCTGAAGAAATTGCTGCCCTTACCGTCGTCGTTGCTTGCCGATTTCCCACGACCTTTCATGTGCTTCTCTGAGTATACCTTTTCACGTAGCTCATGGGTTAGTTTTTGGGGTCAAGTATAACTAACGAAGGACGCGCCAACGATGATCCCAGCCATTGCCCAAGCGCACTGCTCCGGTCTCGGTGATCAGGATGTCCTCGTTGATCCCTGTTCCCCAGGCGACCGACGGTGTAACTCTGCGTTTGGGGTGATACGAAAAAGTCATCCCAGCCTGCAGGACCCAATCCTGTGATTGCCCCCAAGGCGTCTGGGCGGCATGCCAGGGACGTTCAATGGTATCCATGCCCTGGCCGTGAAAATCAAAGGCGACCGTTGGCTTGCCCAACCTCCAGCCATGATCGACCATCGTCGCCGCAAAGGTCTCTGCCAGTTCGCTCAAGCGAACGCCAGGTTTGGCCTGGCGGCAGATCGCAGCAAACGCGACCAGTTCGCCCTCCATCAACCTGATTTCGAGATCCGTCGGTGTACGGTATGCACAATTGACCGTGATCTCCGACCAGTGGCCACTCTCGCCGCAAATTTCCATGTGAAAGCGGACAATGTCATCACAGCGCACTGGACAGTCCAGCGGCGGGTTGATGTCACCGGGCGTTTCGCCCATAAAGACGAGGATGTCGCGGGCACCGCCGGCCAGGGCGACCCGGCTTGCCTCGGCAGCCAGCTCCCGCTGTGACCTGCCAGGCTCCAACACGGCGACAAAACGCTCCATGGCCGTTTTGGAAAGCGTCCACAAGTCGCCGATCTGGTTGATTTCGAGCGGGCTGCGCACGGCGCGCACTTGGTCGAGCAGATCGTCGGCGCTGACAAAATCCACCGACGGCAGCCCTTGGCGCAGAATCTCGTAGTTGCCCACCGACAGAATATGGCGCAGCCCGGCAATGCCAACCTTGCCGGCAACTATTCCTTTGGCGCGCATCTTCTCCGCCATGCGCGGGGCCAGATAGACGTCGCCATCGCACTCGGTCACCCAGCCGCGTGCCGCGATCTTTTCGGCGACCGCATAGCTCGACAAGACCAAAAATGGCTCGTCATCGCTGGGAATACAGAGCAGACCGTCGTGCCCCCAGAGGTGGAAGTCGGTGAAATAGCGCAGATAGCCGCGCCCTGTCCACCAATGACCTTTCCCCGCAACCAGCAGCGCATCCAGGCCTGCATCGCGCATGGCTGCACGTGTGCGCAGCAAGCGCTGGTCCCGCTCGCTCAACGTCGCCTGCAGGCCCATGGTCACTTCGTCCTTCTCACACAGCGGCGAATCGCATCCAGATGCATTTCTTCTGCACGCATCTGAATGTCGACGCCATAGGTGGCGGCCGCCTCTGCGATGCTGACATAGCCGAGCACCACATCCTCGAAGACCTGGGCCGGATCGCGCTGGCGCGGATCGCCAAAACCGCCACCGCCGGGAACGCGCAGCACCACTTCCTCCCCCGGTTTCCACTCGATCGGTCGAAACCGAGTCAGCACTTCGCCGTTGAGCAGTACTTCGGCTGCTCGACCAAAGCCGCCGCCAGCCAACCCAGGTGCAGGATATCGAATCAGGTCAGGGCGGATCGTGAGCATGACCGGTTTGGCCGCAATCGAGTGCAAAATGATCTCTTGCCCAGGCCCGCCGCGCCGTTCACCCGCCCCGCCCGAGTCGGTGATCATCGCCTTGCGCGTCATGATGACCGGGCACTTGCGTTCAATGATCTCGGTGGGCGTCACGGTGCTGTTATGCGGATAGGCGGCCGGCAGCAGGCCGTCGGCCATTTTGGTGGCACCCAGGCCGCCGTGGGGCAACATGTGCACCGCGTAGCGCCCATAGAGTTCATCCTCCCCGACAATGTGGAAAGGAAAGATGCCGCCCGCCGCAGCGATCACTTCGTCACCCAACAGCGGGGCAAGCGCACCAAAGATCAACGGTGGAATGTGTTTGATCACCTTGGCCCGCGCCTTGACCGGCGCTGGAAAGGTGCAGTTCACAATCGACCCCTCGGGCGCGGTGATGTGGATGGGGCGCACCAGACCATCATTGTTGGGGATGCGTGGGGCCAGCATCGCCTTGATCGGGTAGACAGCGGTGGCGTAGCTGATGTTAAAGGCGGCGTTGATGGCCGAATGCCACTGCTGGGGCGAACTGCCGGCAAAGTCCATAGACATCTCGCCGCCCCGAATTTCAATGCGCACCTTGAGCGTAAACGGCTCCAGATACCCATCCGCCGTTATCTCGTACTCAGAAACGCCATCGGGCAATGCACCGATGGCCGCGCGCAGCGCCAGCTCGGATTTGCCCTGGATCGCCTCCGACAGGGCAACAATATCATCCAGCTCGTAGTCGTCAAGAAACTCACGCAGCCGTTTGATGCCGATCTGGTGGGTGCCGACGATCGCATGCAAGTCGCCGAGCACCATGTCGGGCACCCGACAGTTGGCAGCAATAAATTCTTCGATGATCGGTGCGACCTTGCCTTCGACATAAAACTTGTTGGGCATCAGCCGCGTGCCTTCGATAAACATATCCGACGCTTCGAGATCGCCCAGGTGGCCGCCCACATCCGAAACATGCGCCACCGTGCCTAAAAACGCTACCAGCTTGCCCTTGTGGAAGACTGGCGAGACCAGATTGTAATCGGGCAAATGGGTGCTGCCGATCCACGGGTCATTGGTGGCAAGGACATCCCCCTCCTTGAGCGTATGCGGCGGAAATTTCTTGAGCATGTCGCGCGTCGTGCGCGGCAGCATGGTGCAGAACTGAGGTGGACTCCACTGCGCCTGCGCCAACCCGGCGCCGGCTGCGTCCATCAGGGCACAGCCAAAATCGTGGCTTTCACCGACGATGGTGGAAAACGAGGTGCGGATCACCGCATTGTCAATCTCATCGGCGATCGCGACCAGGCGTTGCCATTGAATTTCGAGGCTGATCGGATCAAGGGCTGCCGTTTTAGGTTGATTCATAGCCATAGTCATCCTTTGCCGCTTGTCGGGTGATGTAACCCATCTCTAAGTCATAGGCAATCCGCGCCGGATCGCGTTCGCTGGCCGTGCCAAAACCCGCGCCGCCTGGCATTCTCAACTCGACCTCGTCGCCCGGCTTGAATTCGATGGGCGGGAAGCGTGTGATCAACTCACCGTTGATGTGCACTGTGCCCACCCGGCCCGGTCGACCGCCGTTCATGGGCGGCGGTTCACAGAACATTTTGTCCGGACGCACACGCAACGACATGGGCCCATCGGCAATGCTGCGCATTTTAATCGTCTGGCTGATGCCCCCGCGCATTCGGCCCGGCCCGGCAGAGTCAGGCAGAAACTCCTTGCAGAGCAGCAAAACTGGCGCCTGGATCTCCATGATTTCGGTCGCGGTGACCGAACTGTTGTGGGGGAACGCGATCGGCGGCAGCCCATCGAGCTCGCGCATCGCGCCGCGGCCACCGTGCGGCAACATAAAGACGGCGAACGTGCCATACCCGTCCAGTTGACCGCTGACGCTGAAGGGCCAGATTGAGCCGCTGCCCGCCTGCGCATGCTCGCCCAGAATGGGCCAGACTGCACCAAAGATCACTTGGTTGATGTTGTTGGTTACCTTGGCGCGCGCTTTCACCGGATGCGGGAAGGTGGTGTTGAGAATGCAACCTTCAGGCGCAGAGACATGGATGGGGCGAAAGAGCCCTTCATTGTTGGGAATGCGCGGGGTCAACGCACACTTGAAGGGGTACATGGTCCCAGAATAGGTGACGTTGTAGACGCAGTTGATAGCGCCTTTGCGCGTCTGGGGAGAGGTGCCCGTGTAATCGACGTAGATGTCTGAGCCCCGTACCTCGACCGTGGCGTGCAGATGAACGATATCGATATAGCCGTCGATATCCAGACCGAATTCGTATTTGCCATCGGGCAGCGCCGCGATGCGCTCGCGCATCAGTCGCTCCGAGCGGGTGTGAATCTCGCTGGAGAGGACCTCGATGTCCGCCTCGTGATAGTCGGTGAGGAATTCACGCATGCGCCGAACACCGATCTGGTGGGTGCCGACAATCGCGCGCAGATCGCCGAGCACCATCTCCGGCACCCGGTTGTTGGCGGCAATCAGCGAGAAGGCCAACTCGTTTTCCTCGCCCGCCTGGTACAGCTTGCAAGGAGGCATGCGCAATCCCTCAGTGAAGACATCGTAGGCGTCAATGTCGCCGCGATGGCCGCCGACATCCGAGACATGGGCAATCGTGCCCATGAATGCGATGACCTTGCCCTGCCAGAACACCGGCGTCACGACGACGCAGTCGGGCAGGTGACCCGCACCCAACCAGGGGTCATTGGTAAAGAGCACATCCCCCTCCACCAGCGACGCAAGTGGAAATTTTTGCAGCATGGAGCGGGTGGTGCGCGGAAGAATCACGCAGAAGTCGGGCGGGCTGAAGCTCGACTGGCAGATCGAATTTCCCTCATGGTTGAGCAGCACACAGGCAAAGTCACGGCTTTCACCCACAATGGTCGAAAATGAGGTGCGCACCGTGGCGTTGTCGATCTCATCCATCACGCTGATCAGCCGCTGCCACTGGATCTCAAGTGTCACTGAATCAATCATCGTGTCCTTTGGCCCCTTTTGCTAAACGGACTCACGGCGAAAAGAGTACTTTTCCGGCAAACCATCGTTCTCCGCCGAACCTGAGTGTACCCTGTTACAACTCGACCGTATACTTCTCCACTTTGTCCCAATCCAGCTCAACCCCCAACCCTGGGCCGTCGGGCGCACGCAGCTGCAGGCCATCTGGCTGAAAACGGGTGGCGACAATCGTGTCGGGCATGGCGGTGGCCGGCGAGGGCCAGGTGACGCAGGGCAGCGCCGCCGCCAGATGCGCTGCGGCCACGCCGATCAGGTCATAGTAGATCGCCACGGAAAGCGAAAGACCCGCCGCCTCAAAGATCTGCCCAATCTGATGAACATTGGTGAGACCGCCATGCTTGTTCATCTTCATCAGCGCAAGGCTGGCAGCCTTGCGCCGCACCACATCGATCGCGTCCTCCGGCCCATAGATCGCTTCATCGGCCATGATCGGCGTCGCAAGCCGACGCGCAAGCTCGGCCAGGTCCTCCAACCGCGCCACAGGTTGCTCGATCGCCCCCAACGCCCCGATCTGCTCCATGGCTGTCAACGCCGGAACCGCCTGATGAAGGGTGTAGCCAGTGTTGCCATCCACCTGGATCACCGCTCGGTCGCCGACAGCATTGGCAACGGCGCGATAGCGTGCAACATCTTCTTTTGGATCTAACCCGATCTTCATTTTCAGCACCGAATAGCCAAACCTGTCCAATTGTTCGGTGGCCGAAGCCGCCATCTCTGCAGGCTCGCCATGGTGGACAAAGCCCATCAGGGTCAGCCCATCACGCACTTTTCCCCCCATCAATTGGTAGATCGGCGTCCCCAGCGCCTTGCCCTTGAGATCCCACAGCGCCATATCGACGCCAGAAAAGGAAAACCAGTGATGAGGCAGCGCCATGTGCATCAAATGGTTGAGATGCTTGATATCGAACGGGTTTTGGCCGATCAAGGCCGGGGCCAGGTGTTTGCGAATGTTGACCAGCATGCCCTCGCCAGTCTCGCCATAGAACGGGGCGTCGACCGACGCCTGGCCGTAACCAGTCACACCGTCATCGGTGTTGATCTCAATCAGGATGGTGATGGCGCTGTCAATCGAGCCATACGATGTGGTCAAACGGCTTTGGCGCGGAATATTGATTGCACGTGCTGAAATTTTTGTGATTTGCATGCGCCCAAACGCTCCTGCTACAATGGTGTTGTTCAGATGCGGTAAAAGTTAACTGTCGACAATTGACAATTTGACGAGATGAGTATACTCTATTCTCCAATAAACTGTCAACCAGAAATTCTGCAGTACAAACCTTGACTTTGTGATGGACACAACACAAAAGTCGAGCATATCTTACTCTTTTTCCTACGAACGATGATTTGCGCACCGCGGATCACACTTTTTTAGGGAGGGTTGTTGCATGACGCAGGGAAACCTTACGCCGGCCGCAAACGCATCGGGGGAACCCAGAGTCGATCCAGGAGCGCAGTCTGCCTATCGTTTTGGCTTTGATATTGGCGGCACCTTCACGGATTTTGTTCTCATTGACCGCACAACCGGAGCGATCACCAGCTACAAAACGCTCACCACGCCCCACAATCCGTCACAAGCAGTGGTGGAAGGTTGGAAACAGCTGCTGGCCCATGCCGGTGCCCAGGGAGACGCAGTCGAGACAGCCATTCATGGCACAACCCTCATCACCAACGCCCTGATCGAACGCAAAGGCGCAAAAACTGCCTTGATTACCACGCAGGGCTTTCGCGATGTGCTGGAAATGGCAAAGGAGATGCGCTATGACATCTACGATCTCTTGATGGTGCTGCCCGAGCCTTTGGTGGCGCGCCCATTGCGCCTGGAAGTCACCGAGCGGCTCAACGGCAAAGGCGAGGTGGTCATCCCTCTCCAGCTGGATAATTTGGAGGCGCTGCAGAGCAAGCTGCTGGACGAAAACGTCGAGGCGGTGGCGGTCTGTTTCTTGCACTCCTTCACCAATCCGCAGCACGAACAAGCGGCAGCAGCCTGGCTGCACGAACATCTCCCCCGACTCACTGTGTCGATCTCCTCGGAGGTCGCGCCCGAAATCCGTGAGTACGAGCGCATGTCCACCACGGTCTGCAATGCCTATGTCCAGCCGTTGACCGAGCGCTACCTGCACCGTCTGCAATCCGACTTGAGCGAGCTTGGCTTTCGCCATCACCTTTACCTGATGCTCTCCAGCGGTGGCATCACGACGTTGGACACTGCGGCGCGTTTCCCTGTGCGGCTGATTGAATCGGGTCCGGCAGCCGGCGTGCTGGCTTCGGTCTTCTACGGCGAAAAGCTGGGCGAAGAGAACCTGGTCTCTTTTGACATGGGCGGCACCACGGCCAAGATGTGTGTGATCAAACATGGCGAGCCGGCGATGAGCGACGACTTCGAGGTGGCGCGCGTCCACCGCTTCAAACGGGGCAGCGGCTTGCCGGTGCGCGTGCCCACCATCGAATTGATCGAAATCGGCGCAGGCGGCGGCAGCATCGCCCGCGTCGATGAACTGGGACTGCTCAAAGTGGGCCCCGACTCCTCTGGCGCCGACCCTGGCCCAGCCTGCTACGGACAAGGCGGCCTCCTGCCCACGGTCACCGACGCCGACCTGCTGCTTGGCTACCTCAACCCTGACTATTTTCTCGGCGGGCGCATGCAGCTCGACCGGGCGGCTGCCGAGCAGGCGGTGCGCACGGTGCTGGCCGAACCGCTCAAGATGAGCGTCACCGAGGCTGCCCACGGTATCTACAAAGTCGTCAACGAAAACATGATCTCGGCCACGCGCGTCCATGTCGCAGAGCGCGGGGGCGACCCACGGCAGCTCAAGCTGATTGCGTTTGGCGGGGCTGGGCCCGTCCACGCGCATCAGATTGCACGGGCGCTGAAGATGCCTGGGTATATCTGCCCCACCAGCGCCGGCGTCACTTCGGCGTTGGGCTTCCTGACCGCTCCCGCCGCCTTTGAGATTGCACGGACCTTCATCGCACCTATCACCCAGGACAACCTGGCTGACCTCGATGCAATCTATGCCGACTTGGAAGCGGAAGGACGCATGCGCCTGACAGAGGCAGGTGTGCCCGGCGACGAGATGAGTTTTACGCGCAAAGCAGATGTTCGGCATGTCGGCCAGGGACACACGATCGTGGTCCCCTTGCCCTTTGCTTCGCTGGCAAACACCGATCTCGACCAAGATATCCGCCCGCTCTTCTACCGACACTATGCAGATATCTACGGCTATGCCCACAAACACCTTGGGCTGGAAATTACCACCTGTCGCCTGACAGCCAGCGGTCCACGCCCACACATTTCGCTGCAAAACGCCAAAGCCAGTGGCGCGGCGGTCAGCACGGCCATCAAGGGGGAGCGGCCAGTCTATTTCGACGAAGCTGGCGGTTTTGTCAACACACCAGTCTATGACCGCTCGCTGCTGGAAGCGGAGATGAGCTTTCCCGGCCCTGCGATTGTGGAAGAAGTCGATTCAACCGCAGTGATCGGACCCAATGCCACCGTCAAAGTCGACGCATACACGAATTTGATTGTAACGCTGCACGATTCGTGATTTCCTGGCGGCGAGGCGTCGCTGAGCAACGTGTTGCGTGCCGACATGCAACACGTTGCATCGGCGGCACGAGCACCTATCCTGAGGCTCATCGGCTGTCAACCTATCCTCTGTTGCTGCCCCTGACCGGGCAGCAACAGCGAATGCTCCAAATGGCCCCAGCAATTGCTGGCCAATGAAGAATTTCGGAGTGCTCATGAAGCAGAAGTCGACCGCTCGTTATCGCTTTGGATTTGATATCGGAGGAACATTCACCGACTTTGTGCTGATTGACGGCGAGTCGGGTAAAATTCACAGCTACAAGACGTTGACCACACCGCACGAACCGGCAAAGGCGGTCATGGAGGGCTGGCACAAGCTGCTGGCAGATGTGGCAGGCGACGGGTCTGATGTCGAAATTGCCATTCATGGCACAACGCTCATTACCAACGCGTTAATCGAACGCAAAGGTGCAGTGACGATTTTGGTCACAACGAGCGGTTTCAGCGACGTGCTCGACACGCAGCGCGAAATGCGCTATGACATCTATGACCTGCACGCTCCGCAGGTTCACCATCTCGTGCCCCGCCCCTTGCGCTTCGAGGTGACGGAGCGTCTGGACGGGTTTGGCGCTGTTGTGCAGCCCTTTGACGCCAGCGGTCTACAGCAGATGAGCGACACGCTGACCGCGGCCGGCGTCTTGGCCGAGATCGAGGCTGTGGCGGTTTCTTTTCTCCATTCCTACGCCAATCCAAGCCACGAAGAGCAAGCAAAAGCCTGGCTGACAGAGCGGATGCCCCATGTGGCCCTCTCGCTTTCCTCCGAGGTCGCTCCGCAGATTCGTGAGTACGAGCGCATGTCCACCACGGTCTGCAATGCCTATGTTCAGCCGCTGACCGAACGCTATTTGCGCCAGCTGCAGGGTGAGTTGAGCGATGGTGGCTTCCAGAAGAAGCTCTATCTTATGCTCTCCAGCGGGGGCATTACGACACTGGAACGCGCCAGTTCATTCCCTGTGCGTTTGATCGAATCGGGGCCGGCCGCAGGAGTACTGGCGGCGATCTTTTATGGCGAGATGACCGGCCAGGCGAATCTCGTCTCCTTTGACATGGGCGGCACCACAGCAAAGATGTGTGTGATCCGCAACGGTCAACCCGCGATGAGCGACAACTTCGAGGTTGCGCGCGTCCATCGCTTCAAACGAGGCAGCGGCCTGCCTGTGCGCGTGCCAACCATCGAGCTGATCGAAATCGGCGCGGGCGGCGGCAGTATTGCCCATTTGGGCGAGTTGGGCTTGCTCAAGGTCGGCCCAGAATCGTCTGGGGCGGACCCGGGGCCGGCCTGTTACGGGCTGGGCGGCACAGCGCCGACAGTCACCGATGCCGATTTGTTGCTTGGCTATCTCAACCCTGACTATTTCCTCGGTGGGCGCATGCAGCTCGACCGTGCTGCCGCAGAGGCGTCGATGGTGCCGCTTGCCCAGCGCTTGGGAATCGACACAACCGCCACCGCGCACGGCATCTTCCAAGTGGTCAATGAGAATATGATCTCAGCGACGCGGGTGCATGTTGCCGAACGGGGCGTCGACCCGCGCGGCCTGCACCTGATGGCATTTGGCGGGGCCGGACCGGTTCACGCCCATGCGATCGCACGTGCACTCAAAATGGCCGGCTATATCTGCCCGGCCGGCGCCGGTGTCACATCGGCTCTCGGTTTCCTCACAGCGCCAACCGCATTCGAGTTTGCCCGCACCTTTATGGCCAAGGTCACCTCGAACGCACTGCTCCAGATGGATGCAATCTTTGCCGAGCTGGAAGCAGAAGGGCGACAAACGCTGCTGGAGGCCGGGGTTCCCGCAGCCGACATCACCTTTGCGCGCCGGGCAGATTTGCGCCACGTTGGCCAAGGCCACGAAATCGTGATCGACTTGCCCTATGCGACATTGGCGGGCGTTGATGTCGACCAGGAGCTGCGCCCGCTCTTTTATCGACACTATGCTGAAATATACGGTTATGCCCACCAACACCTGGGCCTGGAGGTCGCTACCTGCCGCTTGACCGCCAGCGGGCCTCGCCCCAAGGTGACGGTCCAACAGAGTGAGCGGCAGACAGACGCCGCCGAGACTGCGGGCAAGGGCCAGCGTTTGGTCTACTTTGCTGAACTGGGCGGCTTTGTCTCAACACCGGTCTATGACCGCTATCGCCTGCCGCCCGGCGCCACCTTTGCCGGGCCGGCAATTGTGGAAGAGCGCGATTCGACCGCCGTGGTTGGCCCACACAGCAGCGTGCGCGTGGATGCATTTGCCAATCTGATTGTCACTTTGCAAGAGTAACAGGAAGAGACCGATGGATCTGATCACCCTGGAAATTCAGTGGCAGCGCCTGATCTCGATCATGGATGAGGTGGACAATGCCACGGTGCGCACCTCCTTCTCCACCATCGTGGGTGAAAGCCGCGACTTTGCCTGCATTTTGGTGGACGAGGCGGGGTCCTCGCTGTGTCAGTCCAATTTCAGCCCGCCAAATTTTTGCGTGGTGCTGCCGCGCACCTCCAAGGTGCTGCTCGAAAAGTTCCCGCTGCACACCCTGGCCGAAGGCGATGTTCTCTGCACCAACGACCCCTGGATCGGCACAGGACATCTGCCCGATTACGTGGTGTTGACGCCGGTCTTTTGGCAAGGCAAGCCGGTGGCCTTTATGGGTACGGTAGCGCACTTGACAGATGTCGGCGGCCACCGCGGCGACATCGAGGCCTACGATGTCTTCACCGAAGGAATTCGCATCCCGCCTTCTAAACTCTATCTCGCAGGCCAGGAAAACCCACTGCTCTTCGATGTCATCGGCAGCAACTGCCGTGTGCCCGACATGGTGCTGGGCGATCTGCGCGCGATCGTGGGCACCCATTCCCTGGGCGCCCGACGGTTGGTCGAATTTTTGAACGACTATGGCCTGGACGACATTGTCGCCCTCTCTGACGAGATTCACACACGCTCAGAGCGGCTGATGCGCGAGCGAATCGCAGCCCTGCCCGATGGCGTCTTTGAGTTTGGACTGGACATCGACGGGTACATCGAGACTGTCCATCTTCAGGCCAGAGTTGAGATTCGCGGCTCGGACATCTATGTGGATTACACCGGCACGTCGCCCCAGACCCGCCTGGGTGCAATCAACTGCGTCTACAACACCACCTATGCGTCGACGCTCTATCCATTCAAATGTGCACTGGTCCCGCGCATCCCCAACAACGAGGGATTGTTCCGCCCGGTGCACGTCACTGCCCCCAAAGGCTGCATCCTCAACTGCGACGGCACACATCCAGTCCAGGCCCGCGCCAAGGTGACCAACAACATCAACCAGGTGCTCTTTGGCGCAGTCTGGCCGATTCTGGGCGAACACGCCCAGGCGGGCAGCGGGTCGATCTGGCCCTTCAGCTTCAGCGGGCAAGCCGACGGCTACGGCGTCTTTTCGGCGCATATGCTGCCCCACGGCGGTCGCGGTGCTATGGCCGAGTTGGATGGGTTGCCGCCGATTGCCTTCCCGCACAACAGTGCAGTCACCGCCATCGAGGTGATGGAGACGCGTGCGCCGCTGCTCTTTTTGTGTAAAGAGTTTCTCCCAGATTCGGCGGGTGCCGGGTACCGCCGCGGCGGCGTGAGCCAGACGATCCGCGTTCGCAACATTGGGCAGGCGCCGATGAATGCCCGTCTGCGGCCCGACAAGATGTTCTGCGAGCCACCCGGGCTGAATGGCGGCAAACCGGGCAAGGTCGGCGAGGTGCGCTGGAACGGCAGCGTGCTCACCCGCTTCCCACCGCTGGAGTTCAAACCGGGCGACGAGCTCGAGATGCGGATGCCAGGTGGCGCTGGCTTTGGCGCTGTCGCCGAACGGCCACGTGCACTGGTCGAGCGCGATCTGGCATTGGGGTATATTAGCGCAGAGGGGGCCGCGGCCGATTACGGCTACACACCATGAGCATGGGTGACCTGGTCACGACCTTTTCGATCCTCGGCTACGACCCGCATGAACCTGCATGGGGCATTGCAATTGCTTCGCGCTTTTTGGCCGTTGGCGCACGTACCTGTTGGGGTGAGCCGACGGCCGGCGTCGTCGTCATCCAGGCCTACGCCAATACCGGCAACGGCAAAGAGGGCGTCCGCCTGCTGCAGCAAGGGCTGTCGGCCGAAGCAACCATCGAACAGCTCATGGCAAAGGACAGGTATCGCCACCTGCGCCAGATGGCGGTCATCGACTGGGCGGGCAACGTGGCAACCTACACCGGTGAAGGCTGCACGGATTGGGCAGGCGGCGTCGTTGGAGCGCATTGTGCGGCGCAGGGCAATATGCTGGCCAACGGGGACGGCTGCGCTGCGATGGTGGAACACTTTGAAAGGTCAAGCGGGCCATTGGAACGGCGGCTGGTGGACGCGTTGACGCTGGGCGAACGCGTGGGCGGCGATGCGCGTGGCCGCCAGGCTGCTGCCTTGTATACGGTGCGCCAGCCCTTTGCCGAAGCGTACGATGTGTTCACCGAGCCGGTGCTGAGCCTGCGCGTGGACGACCATCCCAACCCATGCGGCGAATTGTCGCGTCTCGTCGATCTTTACGAACTGGTCTACTTTGCCACCTCCGAGCAGGAGCGCACTGCGCCGACGCCCGAGATCATCAAACGCTACCAGGTGGCGCTCCAGCAGCGCGGCTATTACGCCGGCAGCGCGCATGGCCAGCTGGACGAAGCAACCCGGCAGGGCCTTGGCCAGTTGGCACGCACAGAAAATTTCCGCAAGCGTCTGCCCGCAGAGCTGCCGTGGCTGGATCTGCGCTTGTTGGACCATCTGGAAGGGCGCAAACACGCATGATCAAGATCACCAATGTGCGCACCACTGTTGTCGGCATCCCACGCATCGAGCGGCTGACCACTTCCTACGGCAGCACCGACCTGGCGATTACCGTCGTGGTCGAAGTGATGACCGATGCGGGACTCACCGGCATCGGCCAGACCGCAGTGGCCCCCCGCTCTTACGGCGAAACCGCAGAGGGAATTGCGGTCAACATCCAAAAGCACCTTGCCCCGGCTGTCGTCGGCGAAAGCCCGCTGGACATCGAGCGGCTCAATCGCAAGCTGCAGGCCGCGCTTCCCCACCATTGGTCCTCCCATGCCGGCGTGGAGTTTGCGCTGTGGGATCTGAAGGGCAAGGCGTTGGGAACGCCGATCTATCAACTGCTCGGAGGCCGCGTACGCGAGGGGCTCGATCTCATGGGATTTGTCCACCATGACAAGCCAGAAAGGATGGCTGAGGAGGCGCAGGAGACATTGCAGCGAGACAAGTTCTCTGTCCTGAAAATGAAGATTGGGCTGGACCCGAAGCAAGATATTGCCCGCTATCGCGCAGTGGCAGAGGCAGTGGGGGATCGGGCTGTGATCCAGGTGGACGGCAACACGGGCTACACAATCGCCCAGGCCATTCCTGCCTTACGCGCCATGGAAACGATTGGCCGCCTGGGCGCAATCGAACAGCCAGTGGCGCGGCTGACCGACCTGGCAGAGATCGCGCAACGCCTGGCCACACCGGTGATGGCCGACGAAGCAATCTACCCGCCCGAGGATGCAGTCGAGGTCGTGCGGCGCAAGGCTGCCTCGCTGGCGTTGATGAAGATCACCAAACATGGCGGCATTCTCAATGTACAGAAGATCGCAGCGGTTTTTGAGGGCGCTGGATTGGGGTTGTCGATGGCCATTTATTACGACGTCATTGCGCTGGCTGCCGCGCACCTGGCTGCCGCGCTGCCCTGCGTGCGCTGGCCCTCACCGTACACCTATCTTCACGACACGATCCTGGCGGAACCCTTTGTGCCCGACGGCCTGTTTCTCTGTCCGCCCAATCGCCCTGGGTTTGGCATCGATCTTGACCCCGAGAAGGTGCAGAAATATGCGTTGCAACAGTCACATTTGTATCGTCGCTTGTAACACCGTCGTTGTTCTAACAGGAGGAACCCAACATGTCTGACCGTCTGTACAAACGAGCCCTGAGCGTCGCCAGCCTGTTTGCGCTGGTCGCGCTCATGCTCACCGCTTGTGTCGCTCCGGCGCCGGGCGCACAACCCGCAGCCGAGAGCGCCGAGGCTGTGGAAGTGCCCGCCGAGGCAGCTGCTGCCGACAGCAGCGTCTCCATTGGCATGAACGAGCTTGTCACCTCGCTCGATCCGCCAACTGACTGGGCAATTGCAGCCACCTGGATTCACATGAATCTGTTCGATTGTCTGGTCTGGCGCAACCGCGACACCGCTGTTTTCGAGCCGTGGCTGGCCGAGTCCTACGAGCAGGTGAATGACAAGGTGTGGAAGCTCAAGCTGCGCGAGGGCGTCAAGTTCCACAACGGTGAAGAGTTCAACGCCGATGCAGTCAAGTGGACCTACGAACGCATTCTGGGCGACGAGACCATGATCACGCACAAGCAGTGGCTCTTTATCAAAGAGATCCGCGCCTTGAGCCCCATGGAGGTCGAAATCGAGACGGTCGATCCAGAGCCCGCGTTCCTGAGCAAGATCTCTGGCACCGGGTGCGGCATTCAGGCGCCCCTCGCCGGAATGAAGCAGAAGGAAGAGGGCAGCGAATACACGCCGATTGGAACCGGCCCCTTCAAGTTCGTGGAATGGGTGAAAGACGACCACATCACACTCGCCGCCAACGAAGAGTACTGGCAGGGTGCGCCGGCGATCAAGACCTTGATCTGGAAGGCAATCCCCGAAGTTTCAACCCGTGTCGCCAATCTGCTGACCAGCGATGTCGACCTGGTGCTCAGCGTGCCGGCGCAAGATTGGGAACGTGTCAACGGCAACGAAGGAACGGAAATCAAGCAGTTCCTGACAACCCAGGTCATGTTGCTGGCGATGCGGATTGGCCCCTCGGCCAAGTACGAGGACTGGACGGGCATCACCTCCAACGCCAAAATCCGCGAGGCCATCGGCCTTGCCATCGACCGTGCAGCGCTGATTGACCTGATCGACGGGATGGGGATTCCAGTCCTTTCCCGAGTCACCCCTCCGACCCTGGGCTGGAGCGAAGCGCTCTACGACCAGGTAGGCGAATACAACCCTGACAGGGCGCGTGAGCTGATCCAAGAAGCCGGCTACGATGGCTCCCCGCTCACCTTCCATGCCAGCACATCGTGGCTCAAACAGAAGGAAGTGGCTGAGGCGATTACTGCCATGTTGCAGGATGTTGGGCTGAACATCGATCTGCAGGTGCTCGATGTCACGACCTTCCGCGAACAGATCTATTTCCCGTATCGCAACGATGAACTCTACATGGATGCGTTGGGCAACAGCTTCTTCGACCCGTGGATCGCGGTGCTCTCCGAGCGCGCCGATCGACGTGAGCGGAGTGGTTGGAGTGGCCCTCTGGCAGACGAAGCAGACCAGCTGATCCGGGAAGCGGCGGTGAACATGGACCCCGCTGCACGCGCCGAGCAGTACATCAAGATTCAAGAGTTAATCAACCAGGACTTTGTCAACGTGTATCTCTATCAGATGTACGACACGGTCGGCATCAGCAAGAGCCTGGACTGGAACCCGCCGCTGGATGGGTTCTTGTGGATGGGCAACGCCAAGTTGAAATAACAATCATGGCGTGAGAGGGGGGAGGGTGAAATCGGATGGAAGATTTCACCCTCCCCCTGTGCGCCGCGGTCAATCTATGATCAAATTCCTGTTTTCTCGCATTCTCCAAATGATTCCGCCCCTCTTCGGGCTGACCATCATCCTCTTTGTGCTCTTGCGCATCGGCGGTGACCCGGTGGCACATCTGGTCGATCCAGAGGCATCGGTGGAGGAGGTTGCCAAGGTGCGGGCCGCCTATGGCTTCGACCGCCCCTATCACGAACAATATCTGCGCCAGCTCGGCATGATGCTTGCCGGCGATTTTGGCGACTCATTCCGCTTCCGCTCTCCCGCGATGCCACTGGTGCTCGAACGGCTGCCGGCCACCCTGGAACTTGCGCTGGCGTCGATGCTGGTGGCGCTCATCATCGCGATTCCGGCAGGCCTGCTCTCGGCCATCTATCAGAACTCGTGGCTCGACCTCTTTGTCACCGTCGGTTCGACGCTTGGCCGCGCCATGCCCAATTTCTGGATTGGCATCATGTTGATCCTCTTCTTCTCGGTTCAACTGCGTTGGCTGCCCGTGTCGGGCCGCGATGAAGCCGCATCGATTGTCTTGCCGGCCATCACCCTGGGCAGCAGCATCGCCACCACCCTGGCGCGCGTCTTGCGCTCCAGCATGTTGGAAGTCCTGCGACAAGAGTACATTGTGACTGCCCGCGCCAAGGGCGTCTCACAGGGTATGGTGATCATGCACCATGCCTTGCGCAACGCGCTGATCCCCTTCGTTACGGTGTTTGGGCTGCAGATGGCATGGTTGCTGGGGGGCGCCGTAATTGTCGAGAATGTCTTTGCCTGGCCGGGCATGGGGCGTCTGATCCTGGCATCGGTGCAGGTGCGCGATCTTGCGGTTGTCCAGGCAGGGGTTTTCGTCTTTGCCCTGGTCGTCATGGTGACCAACCTACTGGTCGATCTCTCCTATGCTGTGATCGATCCAAGAATCAGATTTCGGTGACGGCAATGCCCACACAACCGCCCACACAACCGCCCACACAACCGCCCACACAACCGCCCACACAACCGCCCACAGCGCAACGCATGCGCCCCACTGCCCGGCCACGCTGGCGTTGGTGGATCAAACTGCGGCGCAACCCAGTCGGCATGCTGGGCGCCATCCTGGTGGCGCTGGCGATGCTGGTGGCGGTGGGAGCGCCCCTCATGGCCCCGCGCGAGCCGACCAAGCAGAATTTGCGCTCGCGCATGATGCCGCCTGCATGGCACGCCGAGGGCGATGTGACTTTTTTCCTGGGCACAGACCAGCTTGGCCGCGATCTGCTCAGCCGCCTGATCTATGGGGCGCGCATCTCCGTGGTCGTCGGCGTGCTTGGCGTGCTTGTCGCCATGGTGGTCGGCGTCGCGCTCGGCCTGATCAGCGGTTACGCTGGAGGATGGGTCGACACCATTATCTCGCGCATCGTCGACACATTTATGTCCATCCCCTTTATTTTGCTGGCGATGGCGGTGGTGGGTGCCCTGGGTCTTGGCAAAGGATCAGGGCTGTTGACCTTGGTCATTGTGCTGGGGCTCACCGGCTGGGTCACCTTTGCCCGTGTTGTCCGCGGGGAGGTGCTCTCAATCAAAGAGCGTGATTTTGTCCAGTCAGCGCGCAGCATTGGACAGACCGATCTCTGGATTCTGCTGCGCCACATTTTGCCCAATGTCACGGCGTCGATCATTGTCCTCAGCACGCTGCAGATCGCAACGGTGATCATTGCCGAATCTTCGCTGAGCTTCCTGGGGTTGGGCGTGCAGCCGCCGACAATTACCTGGGGCGTGATGTTGGCTGAAGGCCGCGACCACCTGGCAACGTCATGGTGGCTCGCAACGTTTCCAGGGCTGGCCATCAGCCTGACCGTATTGGGAGCCATTTTGTTCGGCGATTGGCTGCGCGATGTTTTGGACCCAAGGATGAAGCTATGAACTGCAAACACCGGCTTACGTCACGCGACCTGCTTCGCTTTCAGATGGCGGATGACCCGCAGCTGTCACCGGATGGCAGCCAGGTGCTCTGGGTGCGCACGTGGATAGACGGCGAAGAAAACCGCTATCGCTCGCAGATTCAAATCACCCATGTCGCCACAGGGGAAACGCGCCCCCTGAGCAGCGGCAACGGCATGGACACCTTTCCGCGCTGGTCGCCAGATGGACGCTGGATTGCCTATTTGGCCAGCCCTGCCCCCCAAACCAACAGCAGTGCCGCCACCCTGCCAGGGATCACCCCGCCGCTCGCCGCGGATGTTGCCAACGGCGGCGCACAGCTGCTGGTCATGCCAGCAGACGGCGGCAGCCCGCGCCAGCTTACCCGACTGGCAGGCGGTGTGCGCAACCCAGAATGGTCGCCGGATGGCCAACGGATCGCCTTCAACACCTTTGTCGATCCACTTCATGGGCTGGAAGCACTCGGTCAGCCAATCCCGGAAGACCCTTACCAACGCTTCAATCGCGATGTGCTTGTGATCCGCCGCCTGCGCTGGCAGATGGACAGCACCGGTTCTCTTGCCGACTATCGCTCGCATATTGCATTGGCGGAGCTGAACGACTCAGGGGTCCGGTTGTTGACCAATGGCGAATTTGACCTGGGCGCGCCAAGCTGGTCGCCCGATGGGCGCTGGTTGGCGACGACAGGCAATCTGCGGGCGCAGGGCGAGCTGCAGCGCAACAGCTTTGTCTACCTGGTGGACGCAACCGCCGATGCGCCTGTGCAGCCGCGCGAGCTCTTCGGATTAGAAGAGATGCGCAGCAACGATCTCACCTGGTCGCCCGACGGCAAGACGATTGCGGTCTGTGGCCACAACGACCCGGTGATCGGCCACTACGGCAATCAGATGCTCTGGTTGGTCGCAGTGGAAGAGGGGACAGCCAGGTGCGTCACGGCTGAGTACGATCGGGCGTTGGGCGACTATTCGCGCAATTCCGACATGCGCCGCTATGGCGGCGAGGATGGCCCAGCCTGGCTGCCCGATGGCCGCACGCTCTACGCCCTGACCAACGAGGCAGGGGCGGTGGATCTCGTGCAGATTGCGGTCACGGATGGCGCCGTAACGAAACTGACCTCAGGCAGGCATTCGGTTGTCGCCTTTACGATGGATCGGACAGGCATGCGGCTTGTGCTTCTCATCGGTGACGACATGAATCCTGGCGATCTCTATCTCTTTGAGCGAGCTGACCAGAGCCTGCGTCGTCTGACCTACCTCAACCAGGAACTGCTCGACACGCTGGAGATGACTGAGCCCATCCGCTTCTCTGTAACCTCGGGCAAGGTCACCGTCGATTGTTGGATGGTGCCGCCGGTTGGGCGCAAACCGGGCGAACGGTATCCGCTGATCCTGTACACCGGTGGCGGCCCTGGCGGCATGCGCGCCAGTGTCTTTTGCCACGAATTTCACCTCTACGCGGCGCATGGCTATGCGGTGGTGCACTGCAACACGCGCGGCAATCACGGCTATGGGCAGGAGTTTTCGCTGGCCACGCGCGGCCGCTGGGGGGATCTCGACTACCAAGACAACATGGCCTGTCTGGGCGCGGCCTGTGAACGCTTCGATTTTGTAGACCCAACACGGCTGGCGGTGGCCGGCGGCAGTTACGGCGGCTATATGGCCTTCTGGATCGCCTGTCGCCACCCAGAGTTCAAGGCCGCAGTCGTCGATCGCTCGCTGATCAACCGCACATCCTTTGCCGGCGACATCGGCTTTCTGCTCGACCGCGTGGAGTTTGATCGGCGCCCGTTGTGGGAAGCGCGAGAGACCTACATCGAACGGTCACCGATTACCTATGTGGCGCAGTGCCGCACACCGACATTGGTGGTGCATTCGGCGCAGGATCATCGCTGTCCGATTGATCAGGGGGAGCAGCTCTATCTGTCGCTCAAACGATTGGGCATCCCCACCGAATTTGTGCGTTTTCCCAACGAGAGTCACGAACTCTCCCGCAGCGGCCGCCCCTGGCACCGCGTGTTTCGCCTGGATCGCTATCTGGAGTGGTTTTCACGGTGGGTGTGATCGCTTACGGATCGCTAGGGTAGGAGTGCATACCGCTTGTGTTGCGAGCTGACACGCAACATGTTGCTCATAACTTGTCAGCCTGACATCCGTAATCACGTACAAAGGAGCTTCCTGCAATGGCTAAAACCATCAAAGTTGCCTCGACCAAGGCAAAACCCGGCGAAAAAGCCTTTGGCTATCTGCATGTTGGCCATCTGGCCGCCGGTACCGAGGTGCGCATCCCCTTTCAGCTCGTCAACGGTGCGGAGGCGGGGCCCAAGCTCTGCCTCGAATCGACCATGCACGGTTGGGAACCCATGGGTGCCGAGATCATCCGCCGCGCCATGCTGCGCATCGATGCCAAAAAGCTGCGCGGCTCGATCTACTGCATACCGCTGGCCAGCCCCATGACCGTTGAGTTTGGCGGCACAATCGAGAGCGCCGGGCTGCGCGTCAATCCGGTCGATGTGCTGGATATGAATCGGGTCTGGCCCGGCAAGAAAGTCAACGGCTGGCTGACGGAGCAGATGGCGCATGCGTTGTGGACGGAAATTGTCACCCAGTGCGACACGATCGTCGACCTGCACGACGGCACAGGCTCGTGTGACGAAATGCCTGTTGCCTTCCCACAGGGCTTTCCGACGGATCCAGGACGCGCTGTTTCTGGCGGGGTCGCCGATGGCACAGGCACCCTTTTCGAGGGCAAGAAACTCACCTCCAAGTTTCTGGGCGACATGAAGGAAAAGATTCGAGGCATGGCCATGGCCTTTGGCTCGCCCGTGATCTGGTGGCGCGAAAACCCGATCAACCCGGCGATGCTCTCTGGCCAGTGCACCCTGAACGGCATTGTCGCCCTGGTGGCCGAGTGCGGCGGCGGTGGCATGATCGACTATACGGTTGACCAGGGCGTCGAATGCCTGCTCAACATCCTGAAATATCTCAACATGATCGACGGCGAACCGGTCTTGCCCAAACGCCAGCTGATGGTGAGCGATTATGTGGTCTATCGCTCGCTGGAGGGTGGCTTCTATCTGCAAGAAGAGGGCATCTCCCTGGGGGGCAACGTCAGCAAGGGCCAGGTCATCGGACGGGTGATCGACCCTCTGACCAGCGCTGTGCGCGAAGAGTGCGTAGCGCCAGTGAACGGCATCCTGATCAGCCGCCGCATCCGCATGCCGATCAACCCTGGCGGCTACATCGCCCACATCGCCAACACGGACTCGGTGATTTGGGAGCGAGAGAACTACTAGGGCCCGCATACGCCAAACCATGCGCACACTTATTCAAGGCGGCTGGGTTGTCGGTTATCAACATGGACACCATGCCATCCTGCGTGATGGCGTGGTGGTCTATGAAGGCGGGCGAATCCTACATGTCGGGCCAACCTTTGCCGGACAGGTGGATCGCACAGTGGATGCGGCGGGTAAGTTGGTTGCGCCGGGTTTCGTCAACCTGCACTCAGTCGCCAATATCGATATTCAAACGCTGACACTTGACTGCAGCGAAATCGGGTTCGCTGCGTCACGCGCCAGCGCGAGGGAGGGCGGTGACCCAATTGAATTGAGCGGTGAACGGCTGCGCGCCAGCGCCCGCTTCTCATTGCTGCAGGCCCTCAAAGCCGGCTCGACAACCATCGTCGAAAGCACAACCATGGCCCCAGCGCGTTTTGAAGTCTCGCGCCAGGAGGTCCCGGCTCTCGTCGAGGCGGCACAGGAACTGGGCGCTCGCCTCTATGTGTCGCACAAGTTCCGCGCCGGCAAACGCTATATGGACGACGACGGGGCCTGGAAGATCCACTGGGATGTGGCCGCCGGTCGGGCCGGGCTGGCCTATGGCAAGGAGATCGTGCGGCGCTATGAAGGCGCACAGCAGGATCGCATCCGCACCCTGCTCTTCCCCTACCAGTTTGACACCTGCACCCCAGAGCTGCTGGCTGAGGTCAAAGCAGCAGGTCGTGAGTTGAACACAGCGATCCACATGCACACCTCACAGACCCTCGCTGAATTTCATGAATGTCTCCATCGTACGGGCCGGACGCCAGTGCAATTGCTGGAGCAGATTGGGTTTCTCGACCAGCAAACGATCTTGACCCATCTGCTCTACACGACATTGCATCCGGCATCCGGCTTCCCCGTACATGACGACAGCGATCTGCGCATCGTCGCCGACCATGGGACGACCGTGGTGCATTGCCCGGTCGTCTACGCTCGCCGTGACCGCATCCTGGACTCCTTTGCCCGCTACCGCAGCCGCGGCGTCCACGTTGTGCTCGGCACCGACACCTATCCGCAGGATATGATCGAGGAGATGCGTTGGGCCAGCCTGGGCTGCAAATGGCAGGATCGCGACGCCAGCCACGGCTCTGCGGCTGACGTCTTCAATGCCGCCACGCTCGATGGCGCCAGGGCGCTCCATCGCGACGATATCGGACGCCTGGCACCGGGAGCAAAAGCCGATATTGTCATCATCGACTTCACCAAACAGCACATCGGCCCGGTGGACGACCCGATCAAGACGCTGGTCTATGTCGCCAATGGCACAGACGTCGAAACAGTCATCGTCGATGGGCGGGTCGTCATCGAACAAGGCGTGGCGCCCGGTGTGGACGAAACGACGCTGATTGCTGAGGCAGCTGAGGCACATCTCTGGCAGGCTGAGCAGTTCGTCAAGCATCACCCGAGTGGAAAGTCAACGCAAACATTGTTTCCAACCAGTTATCCACGAGTGCCACAGTGAGCAGAGTGACCACACTGATCGACGGTGGAACCGTCATTGCCTATCAAAACAACGGCCACGTGATCCTTCCTCAGGGGCAGGTGGTTTACGCCGACAATCGCATTGAGTTTGTGGGGCGTGCCTACGCAAAGACATGCGACCAACGGATCGACGCAGCCGGAAAATTGGTCATCCCTGGCTTTGTCAACCATCACATGGCCTTTGGCGTCCATATGCAGCTGACACGTCTGGATGCAACGCGCCGTAACTTCTTCAATTCTGGATTGGGGCTGGGCGTACAGCCGGAAAAGGCCTACAACGTCAGCGGCCCGCAGGCAGCAGATTGGCGCGCCAGCGCCGAGTACGCAATGACCACAGCCCTGCGCACCGGGACCACCACCTTTGTCATGGTGCCCAACTATGGACGCCACCCCTATCGTGGACGGCTTGGCACCGATCAAGAACTGGTCGATTGCGTGGCGCGCTTCGGCTTGCGCGCCTATCTCAGCTTGCCCTATATGTCCGGCGGCGTTGTCGGCAAGCCAGAGGGTGCGATCGAGTGGGCTGTACGCGAATCGGCGGGTTGGGAAGGGCTGGAGCAGGCGCTCGACTTTGCCCGCAGCTACAACGGTGCAGACCAGGATCGCATCCGCACCTTTCTTTTTCCCTATCAAGCCGACAACTGCTCACCAGAGCTGTTGCGGGCCTCCAAACGGGCAGCCAACGAACTGGGATGTACGCTCAAGATTCACACCGCGCAATATCTGCTCGATTTCCACCAGGTTTTGCGCCGTCACGCACTGACGCCGATCCAACACCTGGCCGAATCTGGTTTTTTGGGCCCTGAAGTTTCGGTGGCCCACGCCATCTTTACGCCGCGCCACCCGTGGCTGGCCTACCCGGCAGACGACGATTCCGACACGCGCCTGTTGGTGGAGAGTGGCGCGTCCGTGGCGCACTGCCCGATGGTCTTCAACCGCACCGGGGTTGCCCTGCATTCCTTCTCACACTATGTGCGCTCTGGCATTCCAGTCTCGCTCGGCACGGACACCTCTCCCCATGACATGCTGATGGAGATGCGCCATGCTGCGCTTATGAGCAAGCTGGTGGACGCTGACGCCACTTCGGGCACAGCAGCCGAAGTCTTCGACGCTGCAACGCTCGGCGGCGCCAGAGCACTGCAGCGCGACGACATCGGCCGATTGGCGCCCGGCGCCAAGGCCGACATTGTATTGGTCGACCTGGACAAGGGGCACAGTGCACCTGTCGCCGCACATGACCCGATCAAGGCGCTGGTCTATTGCGCCAGCGGCAGCGATGTGGACACCGTCATCGTCGACGGCGTCACGCGTGTGCGTCACGGCGAAGTCCTGGGCGTTGATCGGACAAGGCTGCGCGCCCATGCCGACGAGTTTAACGCGCGCTTGAACGCCAGCATCGCCTCGGCGCTCTATCAAGGCAGGCCGCTGACTGAGTTTTACCCGGCCGCTTTCCCCGATTGGCAGGAATCAGCAGACGATGCTGTCGACCATCACTCTGCCCGGCGCACCAAAACGTAGAGCCATTTGTAGGGTGCGGTCCCCCCGTACTCCGTCAAGCATGATTGGGTAGTAACTCGAAAGTTATTTTGAGTTCGTTACAGGCGTCTATGCCTGAGCAGTGACGAATGGGACACCTAAGTCGGTCTGAACGTATCATGACGGAACATACGATAGCCTACATGGTGCGAGCCATAAGGCTACGGAGCCACCGTAGTAGTCAGCAGACGAGAAAGTCGTCTACACGGCGAAGGGTGGCAGACAACAGAGGTTGAGGAATGGCGAGAAAAGCGAAATGCTCAGTGCTCAAGATTACCTGAACCTGGTCAAGGCCCAAGACTGACTCTGTTGTCGGAAAGCCGGATGATGTGAAAATATCAAGTCCGGTTTGGAGGGGGGCAGTTGGAAAAGTGCCCGCAAGGGCAACTCGCTGGCTGCCTACCCTACCTGGTTCTCCCGCAATTTGTGTGAAAGCTCAATACCAGCTGCTGTTACACGGTGACGCCACCAGGGGTGGCAGATTGGTTCGCTGGCCGGGAGGCTGCATTAGCACCAAAAAGATCACATAAAGTGCGGGAGAATCAGTTGCGTGCGCAAATTGACATACAGCTTGGTAGAAGGGCAATTGTTCATGCCAGAAGTCTGTTTCGCGACGAACATGCCATCAAACGGCATGCCTGTGGTGTGTGCCGCTGGTGGCGCTTGCTTATCCTTTCTTGGTCCGCTTGCGGATTCGTCTGCAACCGTTTGCCTCTGCACGCACAGCCTGTCAGGTCCGTCTGCCGCTGACCGGTGACAAGGACGAATTGACCTGATGAACCGCTACTTCTACAAATCCACCCTCTCCCACTTCGCCACCGCCGACCAATCTGCCATCCTCGGCCAAATGGCAACTGTGAACCCGTTTGACCTCACCCCTCAACAACGCGACGCCTGGGTTGACCAGATTCAATGCTTGAAACTCGGCCTGGCAGGCCACGAGGGAGACATCTATTTCGAATACGCCATCCCGCGAATGGGCCGCCGGGTGGATACAGTCGTGCTAATCGGGCCGGTGATATTTGTTGTTGAATTCAAAGTGGGCGAGAAGGCCTTTCACGCACAAGACCTGGAACAGGTTATGGACTATGGCCTGGATCTTTCGAACTTCCACGAAGGTAGCCACAACAAATTCGTCATTCCTCTATTGGTCGCCACTGAAGCACATGACACGTATGTCTCTGAAGAGGCAAGCGTTGCCAGAGGCGGGCTGTTCAAGCCATTGAAAGCCAACAAGAAAGGAATTGCCAAGGCCCTCAAACTGGGTCTGGCAGCCGCGCAAGGGCCGGCGTTGAATGGTTTGGAGTGGGAGCAGAGCCGGTACAAACCGACCCCGACGATAATTGAAGCGACTTTGGCGCTCTATCGCGGCCATTCGGTGGTGGAGATCACAAAGAACGAAGCTGGCGACAACCTGACCCTGACCTCTGCATCTGTTTCTGAGATCATCAAAACCACCCGTGCAAAGGGCGAAAAGGCGATCTGTTTTGTGACCGGCGTGCCCGGCGCAGGCAAGACGCTGGTCGGGCTGGATATTGCAACGAAACATATCAATGCCAAAGACGAGCTTTATAGCGTGTATCTTTCAGGCAATGGCCCCTTGGTCTCCGTACTGCAGGAAGCTTTGGCCCGAGACAAGGTGCTGCGCACCAAAGAGATGGGTGAGACGATCAGAAAGAGTGACGCCCACAGCGAAGTGAAGGCTTTCGTTCAAATGATTCACCATTTCCGCGACGAAGGTTTGCATGATCCCATCAAACCACCGATTGAGCACGTTGCAATCTTTGATGAAGCCCAAAGGGCTTGGACTCGGGAGATGACCGTTGATTTCATGAAGCGCAAGAAGAATCAGCCGAACTTTCATATGTCTGAACCCGAGTTTTTAATCTCTTGTATGAACCGTCACCAGGATTGGGCCGTAGTTGTCTGCCTGGTCGGTGGGGGGCAGGAGATCAACACTGGCGAGGCGGGCATCGGAGAATGGATCGAATCGGTGAACCGATCTTTCCCAGATTGGAAGATCTACATCTCTGACCAACTCGGAGAGGCTGAATTTGGGGCGGAGAAGACCGAGAAATCATTGGCTCAGCACAGCGCGATCCTCCGTTTGCCCGAATTGCATTTGAAGACGTCGATACGATCCTTTCGTAGTGAAAAGGTGTCTTCGTTTGTGAAGCATTTACTCGATGTGGAAGGCGAACATGCCCGAAATATGGTGCGCGAAGTTTCAGTGCACTATCCTTTGGTGCTGACCCGCGACATCCACACCGCAAAAGCCTGGCTGAAAGCACAGGCGCATGGTTCTGAAAGGTACGGCATCGTCGCTTCATCCAAAGGAGCCCGACTCAGGCCGCTGGCGCTGGATGTGAAAGCCAAAGCCAGCCCAGTGCATTGGTTTCTGAATGGCCGCGATGATGTGCGCTCGTCTTTCTTCATGGAAGACGTCGCCACTGAATTTGACGTGCAGGGGCTTGAACTCGACTGGGTCTGCGTGGCCTGGGATGCCGACTACAGATACGCGGACAATCGATGGGACACGTACGAGTTTCGTGCGGTTCCGAATCAGCAGGCAATGCGTTGGAACAAAATACGGGCGGCTGAGAGGAAGTCGTATCTCAAGAATGCCTATCGCGTCCTCTTGACTCGAGCCCGGCAAGGCATGGTGGTGCTGGTGCCGGAAGGGTCAGAGAGTGATGTGACGCGAAAACCGGAATATTATGACAAAACGTATGAGTATCTGGCTGGGCTGGGGATGTTGAAACTTTAGTTGTGAAATCAAAAACAATGACCTCTAGGATCGCCGGTTAGATTGAGGGGAAAGGGCGTGAGCCATGGCTAAGGGAACAAAAACAGCTGCGTTTGCAACGAGTTCGCGTATAAACCATGACGCGTCAAAATATTACAATTCTAAGTTATACGCTGAACTACCTAAGCCGAATGGCATTGACTCGGAACGGATCGACGATGTTCCATTGCTGATGCACTGGATGCTCAAAATGCACATCGATGAGATCATCGACGCTGCGATCGGTGCAACGCATGGGAATCGACAAGGCCTGAGCTATGGACAACTGGCGGTTG
>JAGWYN010000103.1 GCA_018969295.1 Chloroflexota bacterium
GAAGAAGGCGCTACCTACGTGTTGCTGCGTCTGCTCGAACACCGTTTTGGTGAGCTTCCAGAGGCAGTCGCTGCACATGTCCAGCGTCTGTCGCTGGCACAGACAGAGGCGCTGGTCAACCATGTGCTCGGCGCAGAATCGCTCGCACAGTTCGTCACGCATCTGCCAGAGTAGATGGCGGCGCATTGCGTAGTTGTGTGGCAGCAGAAAAAGTGATTTTGCGTTTGTCTTTTTTTGACGTGCTGCCGCTGCGTTGGTACCCTCTTCTTGATGAGGCGCATGGTGGCGGGGCCGCACTCCGGTTCTTACGCAGGGAAGTGATGGACAAAGCACGCCGATGAGTGTCCGGCTTCTATCGAAGCAAGAAATGTCAATCTGATATGAATGAACCGGATATGAATGCAGTCGATGTGAAAGAACAAAATGACGACTTCGACAGTCCGTGGAAAGAGATCGTTGAGCGGTATTTTGCCGAGTTCATGAGTTTCTTTTTCCCACAGGCGTATGCTGAGATTGATTGGGTGCGCAAGATCGAGTTCCTCGACAAAGAACTGCACCAGGTGGCGCGGGATGCCGAATTTGGGAGGCAGTACGCTGACAAACTGGCCAAGGTATGGCGTCTGAACGGTGCAGAGGAGTGGGTGCTGGTGCATATTGAGGTGCAAGGGAAACCAGAACGCACATTCGACCGCCGTATGTACACGTACAACTATCGTCTGTATGACCGTTACGGTTGGCCAGTGGCGAGTCTGGCTGTGGTCAACGACAATGGCGCCAGCCGAAAATCGGGTCAGTTTGGCTATACGCTGTGGGGGTGTACAGTCAGCTTCGAGTTTCCGATTGTGAGCCTGTCTGAGTATGTGACACGCTGGCATGAACTGGAAGCGAGTGACAATCCGTTTGCGACGGTGGTGATGGCGCACCTGAAGGCGCTGGAGACGCGACACGACGCCGAAGCGCGCGGCTTCTGGAAGTACTACCTGATTCGTCGTCTGTATGAGCGTGGCTACGCACGCCAAGATGTCCTGAATTTGCTTCATTTTGTCGATTGGCTGCTGTGGTTGTCAGGGAATCTGGAGCAGCAATTCAAGCAACAGCTCGAACAGTTGGAGGCACAGACACAAATGCGGTACGTCACAAGTATTGAACGAATTGCCCGTGAAGAAGGCCGTGAAGAAGGCCGTGAGGAAGGCCGTGAAGAAGGCCGTGAGGAAGGCCGTGAAGAAGGCCGTGAGGAAGGCCGCGAGGAAGGCCGTGAAGAAGGCCGCAAGGAAGGCCGCAAGGAAGGCCGTGAAGAAGGCGCTACCTACGTGTTGCTGCGTCTGCTCGAACACCGTTTTGGTGAGCTGCCAGAGGCAGTCGCTGCACATGTCCAGCGTCTGTCGCTGGCACAGACAGAGGCGCTGGTCAACCATGCGCTCGGCGCAGAATCGCTCGCACAGTTCGTCACGCATCTGCCAGAGTAGCTGGCGGCACAATCGAGGAAGAAGAAGCTGGGTTTCGAGGCCTTTGCTCTGGAGGGAGATGCTGTAATCGGTGCCATCGCACAGGAATGGTTGCAGCAAATGGCTTCGAACTCAAGACGATGCTTTTTGTCTTGGCTTCCTCCATCTTTGCCATGTTCGGCCAGTAGGTAGCAACATATTGCCTGCATCGAACGCGCCAACCAGATAGTAAGCCTGCTATTGAAGGAGTTCAGTCATGAGAAAAGTCATTGTGCTTGAGCATATCTCCCTTGATGGCGTTATACAAGCCCCAGGCGGGCCAGACGAAGATCCCAGCGGCGGCTTTGCGTATGGCGGCTGGATAGCGCCATATACCGACGCGGTGCTTGGCACGGCCCTGAGAAGACAGATGAACAAGCCGTTTGACCTGTTGTTAGGGCGCAAAACTTACGCGATTTGGGCGCCGTACTGGCCGCAACATGGGGACGCATGGCCGGGCGTCAACGCGGCGACCAAGTACGTCGCCTCGAACACTGTCACGTCTGGCGAATGGCAGCCGTCCATGTTCCTAGACGGAGATATTGGGGGAAAAGTCGCCAAAATCAAGCAACAGCAAGGCCCGGATTTGAACGTTTGGGGAAGCAGCAATCTTCTTCAGACGCTGATCAAGCATGATCTGGTCGATGTGTTCTGGCTGATGATCTATCCGATCACGTTGGGCGGTGGCAAACGGTTGTTTGCGGATGGCACGATCCCGGCAGCATTCAAGGTGACAGAAAGCACCGTCACCGCAAACGGCGTCATCGTCGTGAATTACGAGCGTGCAGGCGCACTTACAACCGGAAGAATATCGGACTGAGCGCCATTGCCCATGCACCAGGCAGGCTGGTTTCGTTCCACAAACACACGTTCAAGGGTTGCAAAATTCCTTGCAGCCACCGTGCCGGCGGATGGACCGGGCAAGCCGATGCGCCCGCCCAAAGTTGCTTCTGGACGCCGGCGTGGTGAATAACCAGGCGATGGAGGCCCTACGCGTTTGCTGAAGATCAGCAAGGAAGTCGACGATATTGTTGATCTGTGACCGACAAGTGGTGGCGGCCTGTACGCAGACTTGCCGGAGCGCTCAGGCTTCGCCTTCCACCTCCTGCAACCAGAGTACATCGCTGCGAAGATCGACCCCCTGTGGCATGTCGACCGTATGGAACCGTTCGCTGCTCCATTCACCGTTGACGAGGTGGATCGCCGGGTCTGCTCCGAGCTTGATTTCTACGAGAAAACGAACGCTCGGGCGGTGTTCACCGGATTCACGCTGACCGCGTATCTGTCTGTGAGGATCGCGAAGTTGCCCCTTGTGGCGCTGGTGCCTTTTTTGTGCTCCCGCCCGTTCTTCAACGCAGGGCTGGGTACGTGGCCGGATCAGTTCAGGCCTGCCATCCTGCAGGCTGTTCCGGAAGCAGGTAGCGCAGTACATCTCAGTCGACGGGGGCTGACCGCCGCTCGCGTCGCGCAAGCGGTGCGCCAGTTGCTGGAGAGCACGAGCGCTCGCCACCGAGCGATTGAACTGAAGAGGCTGTACGAAGCCGCAGACGGAGCACAGGCCACAGCAGACTTCCTGAGCAAGACCGTCGCAGACAGGACAGAGGACTGCGTCAAATGACGACCCCGAGAAGACATCCATTGATCCGTGCGGTCTCCGATCTGTTCATCGGCCCTGACGCCACATCTGACGAACTGCTGTGTGGCTGGGGCGCCGCCTTTCTCGCGTCGCTCGCCCAGCTGGCATGGGCCCTGCTCTTCGCAGACTGGACGCCTCTGCAGACCGCCGTCGCAGTCTTGTTTGCCTTCGACATCGGTGGCGGTGTCGTGGTCAACGCAACGCGCTCCGGCCGACGATGGTGGCATCGGGACTCCGTCACCCGCACACAGGAGTTCGCGTTCTACGTTGCCCACGTACATCCCTTTGTGGTCTCGTGGTTGTGGCCGGAGTACGGGCTCGGGCAGGCGGCGGTTCTGTATTCGTCGATGCTCGGCTTCGCACTCATCGTGGTGCTGGCGGCTCCTGGCTCCCTTAAAAGGCCTGTTGCCTACGGACTCACAGCCGTAGGCATCGTGATGGGGGCGACCTTCCTGAAGGCCCCTGCAGGTTTGCTCTGGCTGCCGCTTCTGTACTACATGAAGCTGATCGCCGCTCATGCCGTGTCGGATGAGTGAAGGCGACCGTGGTCTGTCAAACAAGCTCATCGAGCTGACAGCGTCAGGATAGATGTGGTTTCAACGGTCGGGGCCCCTCTGCGCGCCCCATCAAGATACACGAAGCGTGCGTCAATCTGTGTTCAAAAAGGGGGATGGTGCGGCTTTGCTGCAGATTTGAATCACGTTTTGCATGCACGCTTGCCGCCCGGGGCGTGCACTGAACCTGGCCAGGGAGGGACAGCCAGAATTTGCTCTTTCACGCTGCCGATCGTCAGCGCGCCGACAATGTATTTCTGCAACACCAGATAGACTACAGAAACCGGAAGTGCCACCAGCAACGCCATGGCCGCAAAATGACTGCTGAAGTACAGTTTGTCAAAATCGTACAGGCCGTTCAAAATAGAGATATGGAAGTGTGACGCCTGCCTGACCGAAAAAAGCTACATAGCGTCTATGTTGAAGGTGAAGAAGCTGTCGTCGCTTTGATGGCTGAACTTGCGGCGAATTGGATCAGTGTCGTGTAAGAGCAGAGAATCCAAGCGTTGACAATGCGGATCGAGACGCTGGAGAACCAAGTTGTCCAAGAGTTACCAGCGTTTGACACAAGGCGGCGCGTGGCAAACGTACGTGCAGCGTTCGAGCATTCCTTGGAGGACAATCTGATCCGACTGCAAGAGGATCTGGCAGAGGAGCGCTATCAGCCGGGCGCGTACGCCAGTTTCACGATCCACGAACCCGAGCAGTGGCTGGCGGCGCGCCGTAAGCAGGGCGAACGATGACCCTACCCTCGCCGGCTGAACTTAAACGCCATGCACTGCAACAGCAGTATGATATGCTTTTGCGCCAGCACGCCGCAGCGTCGCGGCAACTGCTCACGACGAACAACGCCGCCGATAGACCATTGCTGGAGGCGCAGGTTGCAGACCTGGAGACAAAAATGGCGGAGGTGTGGCTGCATTTGAATCCATCTGCGGCGAGTGCGCCGTCTGCCGCACTCACGGTTGCCATCCGCCCGCGCATGGAGCAGGTCTACACTGCGCTCTGTGATCTTTTCGATGCGGAGGAGCACCCGCTGGTCGAGGTCGAGCTGCGCAACGACACCGCACAGCTGCAGCGCCTGCTTGTCAACAGCCATATCCAGGAATACAGCCACGTCGCTGCGACGACGGTGGAACTGGCGTCCGGTGCGGTGCAGACGGTGCGCCAGCTTCCAGTGCTGCGCAAAGTTGCCGTACAGGACATCACCGAGCTGACGAAAGCCGAGCTGACCGTCAGCGTGCGCGACCTTGATGCCGACAGGATCGTGCAGCAGCAGAGCTTTCGCATCGCCCTGCTGGCGCGCAACGTCGCACCGATCGCGGTGCACGACTTGCACACCAACGCCTGGATCGACATGACGCGTTATCTTGCTGCATTCGTAACCCCTAACGCGCCGAAGGTGCTGGAGACGCTGCGCAAAGTCGTGGATCGTCACCCGGAACAGAGGGTGGCGGGTTACCAGGCGGATGCCGATCTGCAGGCGAGCGCTCTTTACGACGTGCTGCGTCACGACATCGCTCTTGCTTACGTTCATTCGATCACCAGCTTCAACCTCAATGCGATGGCAGTTGACCAGCGCGTGCGTCTGCCTGCCGAGACGCTGCGCACGCGCTCTGCCAACTGTCTCGACGCAGCGCTGCTCGTCGCCAGCCTGCTCGAGGCATGCTCGCTCTACCCAGCGCTGCTCGTCAGCAAAAACCATGCGCTTGTCGGATGGGAGCGCCGTCCCGGCAGTGGCGAGTGGGTGTGGCTGGAAACGACGGTCTTTCTCACCAACAATTTCGCCGACGCGTGCGAGCTTGGGCAGCGCTGGGCGGCTACCTTCTTGCGCAAGCGCGAACAGAGCGGCGACGTCACTTGGCATCGCATCGTGTCGATCAAAGCGTTGCGCACGCAGCACCAGATCACGCCACTGGAATAACAATAGCCATCCCTTCAGGCTTGGCGGGACACTAGTACAGGTCGGCGCAAATAAATCTATGCTATACTGATGCAAATGAACGCAGATGTAGCAGCACCGGTCCATCAGTGAAGAGAGTGATGCATGAGAGGCGGACAGCCCACACAAATCAAGTTGAGTGAAGGCGAGCAGCAG
>JAGWYN010000046.1 GCA_018969295.1 Chloroflexota bacterium
AACTGCTCAGGCTGCTGGCGGGACACGGCCAGCGACCCACGATCGCGCCTTCACACAATCGACATCCAGCCCAACCAGTGTTTCGTCAAGCCTGAAGTGATGGATACGCGTGCCCTAAAATCAGCCCATCCTACAGGAAAAAACGCTCTCAAATGACGCTTGACAAGACACTACATCGAGATGCGCGAAGAAGAATGGCCCATCGGCAGGGGTATGGTCGAAAGCGGCGCAAAGCAATTCAAAGCGCGCTTCAGCGGTCCTGGCATGCGCTGGTCCCGGCAAGGCGCCGAAAACCTGCTGCCAGTTCGTGCCGCCGTCCTTAGTGGACGCTTTGACCAGATGTGGGACGCTGCCAAAAACCTGCCGCTGCCCATTGACGCACGAATTCGGATGGAAGGCAGAAAAAACAACGCAGCGTGGTGGTTTGACCGAGGCGGACAAGAAGCGGTCACGATTGGTGCTTTTGGGCGGACCAGGCAGCGGCCTCCCAGAGCTTGGCATAGGCGCCGCGCCAGCTTGCGCGCTCTTCGGGGTGCTGGCAGAGCCGCAGCAAGATCGACGTCAGCGCCGCGTTGGCCGGCGTCGGTACGCCTGTCTGTTGGCCCGCAGCCACGACGGCGCCGTTCAGCCAGGTCACTTCACTTTTGCTTTTGTGGTGCAGATCGAGGTGAAGGCTGGGCAGCTTGCCCCCGCGCGCGGCGCCGATCTGCCGACGCAAAAACAAGCGCAGCAGCCCCTTGGGGGTCCACCGAATCAGAGGGGCCAGCCGGGCAAAAGGGTAGCGTTCCAGGTTGACAGGCGCAATGTGGGATGCGCGCATCACCGCCAGCGCCTCGCGCCAGGCAGCGATCTCCAGGTCGACCATGCGGCGGTCGGCGAAGATCTGCTGCGGCGGCTCGTCCAGGATGGCGCTGGTGGCGTTGCCCAGCAGATTCATGAGCAGCTTGGTCCATTTCAGTGCGGCTGCGTCGGCGTAGCCCGTCACGACGAAGCCCGCCTGAGCCAGCAGGCTGCCGACCGCCTGCGCGTCGGCCTGGCTGCCCCGCCAGACCGCCAGGCCAAGCCCGTAGCTGGGTTTGTCAACCCGGATGCTGCCTGGCGCAACAACGCTGACAGGGGTGGTGAGGCTGCCGGCAAGCACAGGCGCTGTGGGCACCAGCTGGCCGAGCAGCGCCTCGTTGCCGATGCCATTCTGCACGCTGAGCAGCGCAGGGGGCGGCGCGCCGGTGGCGGCCAGCGCCTGGCGCAGTTCGTCGACCGCTGCGGCGGTGTCGTAACATTTCACGGTGAAAATGGCCAGGTCAAAGGCGCTTGGCGAGCGTTCGTAGGCCTCCAGCAGATCGGCGGCCACGCGCAGCGAGCGGATTCTCTGGCTGCCCTGGGCGTCGGCCAGCTGGAGACCCTGGCCGCGCACCTGCTCGACAAACGCCGGCCGCCCGACCAGAGTCACCTGCTGCCCTGCCTGTGCCAGTTTGCCGCCGACCAGACAGCCGATCGCACCGGCACCGACGATCAAGATGTTCCAACCCACCGCTCTGCTCCTGACCGGGAAGATCCCCGTTGGCAAGTCTCCGGCCGCCCGCTAGGCACCGGGCCGCAAGAAAACGATCAACAGCACGGCCGCCACCGCAAAAACGCCAAATTCTATCAACACCCGCCGGTTCAAACGTCCTTGCAGCCCCTGCAAGGCGATGCCTACTGCCAGATAAAAGCTCAGCAGCAGGATCAACCCGCCGGTCAGACCCGGCAGCAACGGCCAATAGTTGAGCGCCCAGGTCAGTTCTCCCAAGAGCACCCCGACAACCCCGCTGTAGACCAGCACGGAGCGGGTGGCCGGCGTCGAATGGCGCAGCAATTCGACGGCCAGCAGGGTGGCGGTCAGGGCGATCAAGGTCCCCGAAAGCAGGCTGCGTGTGCGCGACTGATAGACAAAGAGAAAGAGCAGCAGCGCCACCCCGTAGGAGAGCAGATCGAGCCAGAAGCGCGCCCGTCGGAAGCCAGGCTGGCCAGGCTCGACGGTCGCGTACAGGCTGTAGAACGCCAGAATCAAAAAGAGACCAGCAGACAGGATGACGGCAACCTGCAGCAGGCGGGTCGGAACGGCGGGCAGCAGCACGATCGTGATGATGCTGATGGCCGCAGGCAGCGCCCAGTAGGCCCAGGCCAGCCGCTGACGCCGGGCACGCAGCCGAGGGTGCAGGCGCAGGATGCTCTCGGCGCCCGCAGCGGCAGCCACCGCCAGAAGCGCCGCCATGAGGGTGGTGGCCGTCACCTCGACCTGGGTGGGGGAGCCAAAGGCCCAAAAACGGATCTCGACCGTGGGGATCCGCAGCAGCAGGCTCAGCCCAAAGCCAAAAACCAGCACCCAGGTGGCGACGCTGATGCGCTCTGGGTAGCTGGTGGCCCCGACCAGGGGCTGCTGCCAGACGCCGGGCCTGCGCCCGAACCAGCGGGCCCGCCACTTGCTCAACAGACTGGTTTGCATACCTTCTTCTGTGTACTATAATGGACAGCAATCACGCTGCCATTGTACGGTGCGCAGGCACCCCTGTCAAAGACAGCACGCTTTTCGTGGCCCATAACCTGTTTGTAGAGAGCGTTTGCGCACGACCATGGCCCAATGCCGCTTCATCGACTTTGAAATTACTGTCCATGGCCAGCAGACCCCCTATCTGGTGCACGCAGCCTACCGCCAGCAGACCGCCAGCAGCACGCTGGCCGAAGATGCCACCCACCCGGCGTGGGCCGCTCGGCTGGCCCAGCTGGCCGCCACACGCGGACAGCCAGGCCCGGAGACGCTGGAAGCGATCGGCTCGCTGCTCTACCACCAGCTCTTTCACGCCGATGTGCGCGAGCTCTGGATCCAGGCGCGCAGCGATCTGGAGCGCAGCAGCGCCGGGATCTGCATCCGTCTGATGGCCCAGCCGCCGGCAGTGGCGGCGCTGCCGTGGGAGGCACTGTACGACCCGGACCGGCGGGTCGTCTTTGCAGGCAGCCTGCGAACCCCTCTGGTGCGTTCCGAACGGCTGTCGCGCCAGGTCGGGCCCGCGCGGCCGCTGGCCGCCTCCCTGCCGCTGCGGTTGCTGGCCGCCCTGCCCACAGACCCCAGTGAGCAGATCGACGGGGCTGCCGAGCTGGACCGTTTGCAGGCAGTGCTGGCACCGTCGGGGCAGGCGGTGGTGCAGACCCTGCAGGGGCAGTTCAGCGTTGTCGACCTGCGCCAGAAGATCGCCGCCTTGCAGCCCGATATCGTGCATCTGGTAACACATGGCTCGCCCGAGGGGGTGCTGCTCTGGCAGCAGGAGCAGGCGGTGCTGACGCCTGCCCCCGCCCTGCGCACGGCGCTGGAAGGCGCAGAAAGCGTCAAACTGGTGGTGCTCAACGCCTGTGCAACGGCTGCCCCCGGTTCGCTCCACCAAGGGCTGGCTTCGGTCGGTGCCCAGCTGCTGCAGGCGGGCATCCCTGCTGTGATCGCCATGCAGTTCGACGTGGAGGAAGGGGTCGCCACCGAGTTTACCCAGTATTTTTATCAGGAACTCTTCGGGGGCAGCTGCCCAGGGCAGGTGCTGCGCGCAGTCAGCCTGGCGCGCTCCAATCTGTACGCCCTCCACCCGGCAAGCCTCGGCTACACGACCCCAATTTTGTGGCTGAATTCCGCCGAAGGACAGCTCTTTGCCGCCGAAGGGGCAACCGCAGAGGCGATTCCTGCGGCAGCTCCCGCGGTGGCTCCTGCGCTCGAGCTGGCGGCGCTGCGGCAGCAGACCGCCCAGCTGGAAGCGTGGCTGATGGGCCTGGCGGCGCTGCGGAGCGCCCCGCTGCCCGGCGCGCTCCGCCCGCTGCTGCAGATGTTTCAGCATGCGCTGCGTGTCTGCGAAGATCTGTTGGTGCAGCTGCACCGGCTCGACAGCGCGCCGCCGACCGAGCAGCTCCTGCAGCACTATCGGGAGAAGCTGGATCGGTTGGGCCGAGAGCAGGCTGCCGTGGAGCGGCAGGCCGCTCTGATCCGGGCGTCTCTGGAGCAGCGTGGCCAGGCCGGCATGTAAATCGGCGGGTGGAAGGCTTCGTCCGCTGCTGGCGGCTGTGCGGCTCTGTCTGCTCTATGGGCTGCTGTGGCTGGGGCTGCTTCAGGCGGCGCGGCTCTGGCAGACAGGGATCGAACAGAACGCTGGTCTGGACCGGCCCGCTCCCAAGGCCCTGCCCATCGCTTTTGCGGGTGTCAACCTCCCGTGGGAGGGTGCCAGCCCACCTGACGGGCTGGCGGCGCTGCGCGCAGCGGGGTTCGGCTGGGCCCGCCAGCACATTGCCTGGCGGGCGTTGGAGCCGGAGCCAGGGCGGTGGGTGTGGGCTGCGGCCGACCGCACGGTGGATGCGTTGGCCGCAGCCGGGCTGGAGCCGGTGGTGGTGTTGAACGGCACCCCTGCCTGGGCGCTGACCCCGCGCGAGCGAGAGGCGGCCCTCTGGACAGCCCCGCCGGCCGACTTCACCCGGCTGGCGCGTTTTGCAGAAGCCTTTGCCCGGCGCTACGGCGACCGGATCCGCTTTTACCAGATCTGGGACGAACCCAATCTTTTCCCCAACTGGGGCGCGCGGCGGGTCAACCCGGTCGAATATGCGCAGATGCTGCGCGCGGTGGCGCCGGCAATTCGCCGCGCAGACCCAGACGCGGTGATCCTGGCCGCCGCATTGGCTCCCACAGCAGACCGGGGAGACCTGGCGGTCGACGAGGTCTATTTTTTGCAGCGCATGGTGGCGGCAGGGGCGGCGTCCGACATGGATGTCGTGGCGGTTCAGCCGTTGGGCTTCGGCTACCGTGCGGACCAGCCGCGGCAGCAGCGGGCCGTGTTGAACCTGGCGCGGGTCGGCTGGGTCCGTCGCGCGCTGGTGGAGGCCGGGCTGGGCGACAAAGCGGTCTGGGCTGTGCGCTACGGCTGGAACCGGCGGCCAGATTCGCCTTGGGCAGGTGTGACACCGGCTGCGCAGGCGGTCTATGCCTGTGCAGCGCTGGCGAGGGCCTGGCAGGAGTGGCCTTGGCTGGGGGCGATGGGCTGGGTGCTGGCCTGGCCGGGGGCGCTGTCCCCCGCCAGGCCAGAGTGGGGGTTTGCGCTGGTCGAACCCGACGGGAGCCCGGCCCCTGTGCTGGCAGCGTTGGCCGACTGGCAGCATGCGGCCCAGCCCGCCCGCCCCACGGCGGCAGCTCCCCCGCAAGACTGGCTGTGGGTGCTGGTGGGTGCCGCAGGGGTGGGCTGGCGCGGTCTGGCTGCGGCGCGCACGCTGGAAGGGGGCCGCTGGCTGGCCGCCTATCGGCGGGCGCCAGGCTGGGTGCAGGCAGGGGCCTGGGGCGGGCTGGCGCTCCTGTACCATCTGGCCACCTTTCCCCCCTGGGTGCTGCTCTGCGGGCTGGGGCTGGCCTGGCTGGCGCTGGCCCAGCCGCGGGTGGGGCTGGGGCTGGCCGTGGCGCTGCTTCCCTTTTATTACCAGCACAAAGAGCTGGCGCTGGGCGGCCTGTACTGGACAGTGCCGCCGGCCCAGCTGTTGGTTCTGGCGCTGCTGCCGGCAGCGCTGGCCGCCCTCAGCCAGCCAGGGGCTGGGCGGCGGGCCGGCTGGGCCGCCGCGCCGGCAGCGCTGTTGATTCCGCTGAGCCTGTTGTCGGCACCCAGCGTCTGGCATTGGCCCGCATGGGGCCGCGGGCTGCTCGACCTGGTGCTGGTGCCGGCGCTGCTGGGGCTGGAGGTGGGGCTGTTGGCCCCGGCCGCGGCGGATCGGCGGCGGCTGCTGCTGGCGCTTTTCGGCGGCGGGCTGCTGGCCGCTGGGGTCGGGCTGGCCAAGTGGGCTGGCCAGCAGGGCACCGAGGTGGACGGCCTGCGGCGGCTGGTCGGGCCCCATTTTTCCCCCAACCACACGGCGTTGTACCTGGAGCGCACCCTGATGGTGGGGGTGGCTGCCCTCCCGCTCATTGCGCGCCCGGGCCGATGGTGGCTGGGGGGGGGGATTGTCGGGGTGGCCGTCGCGCTCTGGCTGACCGGCAGCCGGGGCGCGCTGCTCCTGGGGGTGCCGGCCGGGCTGGCTGTGCTGGCCGTGGCCTGGCGGGGGGGCCGACAGACGCTGCTGGCGGCATGCGGGGCCGGGCTGCTGGGGCTGGCGCTGTTTTGGTTGGGGGGGCAGGAACGGCTGGTCAACTGGGAGACGGTGGGGCTGCGGTGGCAGGTCTGGCAGGCGTCCTGGGCGCTGTGGCAAGAGCATTTCTGGGCGGGCGTAGGGCCTGGAGGCTTTTTCTGGCAGTACCCCGCCTACCTGCCGACAGGCGCGGCAGAGGTCGACATGCCACACCCACACAACGTCTGGCTGGAGCTGGCGACCACCTGGGGGGTCGGAGGTCTGCTCTGGGGCGCGCTGGTGGGCGGGGCGTTCGTGCGCTCGCTCAGGTGCCAGTGGCGGGCAGGGGGGGAGCAGCGCTGGATCGCGGTCGGCGTCGGCGCCGGCTGTGCGGCCGGGCTGGCGCACGGCCAAAGCGACGCCTTCCTGTTGTGGGCCGACCTGGCCGCCTGGCAGGCTGTGGCCTGGGCGCTGCTGCAGCCGGTGCAAGAACGGCAAATCCAGAATGTCCTGCCCGAGAATTTGCCATTCGCGCCATTCCTTCGCACAATGGAGTCAGTGGAGAGCAAAGGTGTGCGAAAAGTTTCAGCCATGCGAACCGTTGTGCCACAAAAGGAGAAAAGTGGCTTTCTCCACCCGCTGGGGTGGTTTCCGCCGCCAAACCAATTATGAAACCGACATCGACTGCTTCCCTGCCTGCTCGGCCTCCTTGGGGAAGACTTCTGCTCCTGGTGGCACTGGGGGTGTGCACCTGGGCGCTGCTGCTGGCCTGGTTCGGCGGTCCGACGACCTTGCAGGCAATGGCGGATGCCGAGGGGCTTTGGCTGGTGGTGGCGCTGCTGCTGCACTACAGCAGCTTTGCCGTGCGCGGGCACCGCTGGTCCCTGCTGCTCAAGCTGCTGGGCCATCCGATCTCCTATCTGAATGCGACCGGCCTGCTGGTGGCGGGCTGGTTTTTGAGTGCCCTGCTGCCGGCCCGGGCGGGGGATTTTGCCCGCATCGGGGTCCTGCGGCTGGGAGGGCGCACCCACAGCCCCACGCCGGTCGCAGCGGGCATGGGCTCGATCGTGCTGGAGCGGGCGCTGGACATGGCGGCGATCGTCGCGCTGGGGGCGCTCTTTGGCGGGGCCGTGCTGCGCACAGAGGCACCGGGTTGGCTGCTGGCCAGCTACGCGGTCGCCGTGGGGGTGCTGGCTGCGCTGGCGGGGGGAATGCTGCTGGCGCCAGCAGCGGTGGGCTGGCTGCGCCGCTGGAGTCAGGCGATCTTCTGGCAAAAAACCGTTGACTTTGCCGGGCAGCTGGCTGCCAGCCTGCAGATTCTGGCCCGCCAGCCCCGCCAGGCGGCCGTGATCGTCGGGGAGAGCCTGGCGATCTGGCTGTCCGACGCGATCGTCGTCTGGCTGGTCCTGCGCAGCGTCGGGGCAGAGTATTCGTTTGAGCAGAGCGCCTTTGTGGCGCTGACCGTCGATATGCTCTCTTCCATCCCGCTGACGCCAGGGGGGATCGGCCAGAGCGAGGCCGCCTATGTGGCGATGTTTGCGCTGCTGCCGTCTGCGCCGACGGCGAACCTGGGCGCCGCCATCCTGTTGGTGCGGGCGATCAACTACTGGAGCTTTCTGGTCTTCAGTGGGGTGATCACGGCGGCAACAGGCTTTGGTGAACTTCTGCAGCGTGTGCGGCTGGAGGGCGTGGCCGCCCCTGGGTCCGTCTCTGTCGTCCCCCCTGGCGGGGGCGCTGGGGCCAGCCAGGGCTCTCCCGGGCCTTCTGCATGAGGTGGTCTGTGGCTCGTCTGCGCCAGTTCTACACCGAATTCAGCGGGCTGCTCGCCCTGCTGCTGCTTTTCAGCACGTTTCGCCTGTTTGCGATTCTGCTCTTTCGTCCGGGGGGCTTCTTCGCCGACAACTCGGACTACGACTTCTACAGCGCCTGGGGGCTGACCCAGGTGGCGATGGGCTACACGACCTTTGAGACGCTCTGGACCGCCTATCCGCCGCTGTTTCCGGCGGCCATGCTGCCTGTCTTCGAGTGGTCCAGCCGGATTCCCCCTTGGGTGGAGCCGCGTCTGTTTTTCCATCTGCTTTTTGGCGCGCTGCTGCTGCTCTTTGAGATCGCCAACCTGCTCTTGATCTATCGTCTGGCGTGGCGTCTGGAGGAGGAGGCAGGGGGGCAGCCTGCGGGGGCGGCGCTGCGGGCTGCGGTTTTCTATGCGCTGCTTTTTGCGCCGGTCTACACGCTGCTGGGCTGGTTTGAGGCCATGCCCCTCTTTTTTTTGTTGTGGGGGTTGGATCTGCTGTTGAGTCGGCGGCGCGGGGGGTGGCTGGCCAGTGCGGTGGCGGCGGCGTTGGGCTTTCTGGTCAAGCTGACGCCTGTGCTGCTGGTACCGGTGGCGGTGCGCTGGTTCGGCGCCAGGCTCAGCCTGGCAGGGCTCCGCGACGAGTGGTTTCGGCGGGCCGCGGCCGGGAACCTGCTTCGGCCGGCGCTGTATGGGCTGGTCTTTGTAGGGGTGACGGTGGGGGTGGGGCTGCCGCTGGCGCGCTTCAACCTGGAGCTGGTGTTGAGCAGTTTTACGGTCAACACCCTGCGCCCGCCCTGGCAGAGTATCTGGGCGTTGTGGGAGGGCTACTACGGCTTTGGGCTGGTGCCGGTCGACATGCGCAACCTGTCCGGCCTGCGGGCAGGGGGGCAGTGGACTTCCAGCCTGCCTTGGGGGGCGATCACGGCTGGCTTTGGGGTGATCTATCTCTGGCTGTACACCCGGCGCTACGACTGGAACCGGCTGCGCACGCCGGTTGCTTTCACGGGGATCAGCGTGATCTGGCTTTTTTTGTACAGCAAGGGGTGGAGCCCGCAGTTTGTGGTCTGGGTGTTGGCGTTTCTGGTGCTGCTGCGCGCCGACCTGGTGGGGGTCTGGCTGGCGGTGCTGCTCACGGCGCTCAATCTGGTGGAGAGCCAGGTTTTTCTGATTCTGCTGCCCGGGGAGCGCTGGATTTTGGTGACGACGGTGCTGGCGCGCACGCTGCTGCTGCTGGCGATCGCTGTGGAGTTTGCCGGCCAGATCTGGCCGCAGGCCGGGCACTGGCTGCGGCAGCTCTCGGTCGGGGGGGTGGCGGCGGTGACGGTAGGGCTGCTGGTTGTGTTGGGCGTGGGTGCGCCGCAGGCGGCCCATGCCTATCAGCAGCGAAGGCTGGCGGAACACCCCTGCCGGGCGACCCTCGAACAGCTGCAAGCAGAGGCGGGCGGGCTGACGCGCACGCTCCTGATGGCGGACAGCGCGCTCTGGCGCGAGCTCTATCCCTGGCTGCAGGGCCACTATCGGGTGGCGGTCGTCGACGGCTACACCCCCGACGACCGCCCGTTCGAGGAGATTCAGGCGGAAAAACTGGAGGCAGAGGCCCGCCGCGGGGAGTTCTGGTGGGTGGAGCTGACCCCGCCGGGAGAGGAGGCGCCGCAGTGGGCGCCGGCCGCCCAGCGGCTGTTCGCCGAGCCGGATGTCTATGCGGTCGATGTGCAGCAGCCGGACCGGTGTGTGCGGGCACGGGTGTTCCGCCTGCCGGTCGGGCCGGGGCTGGGAAAATTCGAGGGAGACCGGGGCCCGATCGAACTGCGCAGCGCCGTGTGGGGGGCTGCCCGGGCTGGGGAAATTCTGCATCTGATCTTATACTGGCAGACAGCGCAGGTGCCGTCCAGCAGCTACACGGTCTTCACCCACCTTTTTGCGCCGGACGGCCAGAGGGTGGCACAACAGGACAACCTGCCCGTCCGGGGATTGGCGCCCACCAACACCTGGGCGGCGGGGAAGCCGGTGCGTGACCCCTATGCGCTTCAGCTGCCGGCGGGGCTGGCCGCAGGTCGCTACACGCTGAAGGTCGGTCTGTACGACGCGGCGGGACAGCGGCTGACCGTGGGCGGTGCCGATGCGATCGAATTGTCTGTGGATATACAGTGACAGGATGCAACGGAACAGACGCGACCTTCTTCCCAAAGACCGCAGCACAGCCTTTTTGATCTTTGGCTTTCTGCTGGCCTGCGCGATGTTCACCTATACGGGCCGGATCGACAGCAGCGATGGGCTTTCGACCTTTGCCACCGCAGAAAATTGGGTGCGTCGGGGCGCGCTGGACAACAACCAGCTGTTGTGGATGGGGAACCAGCAGGGCAACATCGGGCCGGACGGCAACCTGTACACCCGCAAGGGGCTGGGGATGGTTCTGCTGGCCGCGCCGCTGGTCTGGGCGGCCAGTGTCTGGCCCCAGATCGGGCTGGTTCATGCTGCGCTGCTGCTCAACCCGCTGCTGACTGCCTGGACGGGGGCGTTGCTTTTTCGGACGGGGAGGCGGTTGGGCTGGTCGCGTGCGGCATCGATCGGGGGGGCGCTGCTTTTTGGACTGTTCACGATGGCGTGGCCCTACACGCAGACCTTTTTCAGCGACCCGGTCAGCGGCTGGGGGCTGTTGGCCGCAGCTTATGGGCTGCTCGCCTACGGCCAGTCCGGGCGGAAACTGTACCTGCTGGGGGCGGGGCTGGCCTGGGCGATTGCCTATCTGACCCGCACGCTCACGCTGGTGACCTTGCCGCTCTATGCGGTGGGGCTGTGGCTGGTGCTGCCGCCGGTTGGGCAGACGGGCCCCGGCCTGGAGTGGCTGCGCCAGCGGTTCTGGGGCTACTGGCGGCCGGTGGTGGCGGTGGCGCTGCCGGTGGTGGGGGCTGGTTTGCTCTCGCTCTGGTGGAACTGGGTGCGTTTTGGGGATGTTTGGGACACAGGCTATGTGGAGACCGAACGGTTCAGCGGGGACTGGCTGTTTGGCCTCTATGGCTTGACGGTCGGGCCGGCGCGCGGCGTGCTCTGGTACAACCCGGCGTTGTGGCTGGCGCTGCCCGGCGCGTTCTGGTTCTGGCGCCACCAGCGTCGGCTGCTGCTGCCCCTCCTGGCGCTGGTGGCCCTCTACTTTGGCATCTACGCCAAATGGTATATGTGGCACGGTGGCTACAGCTGGGGCCCCCGTTTTGTCGTGCCGACGGTGCCTTTTCTCTGTTTGCTGGCGCTGCCGGGCTGGTGCTGGCTGTTCGACCGGGGCTGGGGAGGGAAAGCGGCCGGTGTGCTGCTGCTGCTGCTCTCGTTGGCGGTGCAGCTGCTGGGGCTGCTGGTGCCCTATGGGCTGGTGCAGGAACGGCTGGCCGAGTGGGTGCAGCCGCTCTTTGCCGCGGTCACCTTCACCGAGTGGCGCTATTCCCCCCTGCTGCTGCAAGGGAGCCTGGTCAACGCAGCGACGGTGCAGCTGGCGTGGTGGCGCGGGGCGGCCGGCTGGGCTGTGGTCGACTGGGCTGTGGTCGACTGGCTGGCGCTGGCGGTGACTGCGATCGGCCTGCTGGCCGGCGGGGTGCTGCTGGCCCAGCAGCTGCGCAGCGTGGACGCCGACGACACCGACGACCGGCTTCGCCACTGGCTCTACGGCAGCGCCCTGACCGTGCTGACCGTAGGGCTGCTGACCCACTATGCGGCCGCGCTGGCCGACCCGACCTTGCAGCAGGTGGCCGAGCGGATCCGCAGCGCAGAGCAGCCGGAGGATGCGATCCTGCTGCTGCAGCCGGAGCAGACGCAGGCGTTTGCCAACCTGTACCGCGGCCGGCTGCCGGTGTACGGCGAGTTCGAGCTGCCAGCGCAGGCAGGGGCCCAGCCTGCGCTGCTGGAGCGGCTGCGCAGCACCTACACCCGGCTCTGGGTCGTGCCCGACGTTTTGCCGGTGGAACAGTCGGGCTGGGAGCGCCCGCTGCGCACGCAAGATTTTTTGCTGGCCGAAGACCGTGTGGCGGGGGAGGCTGTGCAGCGGCTGGCGCTGTACGCGCTGCAGCCCGCTGCAGCGCTGGTCGAGAATGGATTGGGTGCGCTTTGGGGGGACCCCGCCCGGCTGCCGGTGGACGAAAACAACGGCTGGATCCGTCTGCGCGGCTATGCGTTGACCCCCGCCGCCGAGCCGGGCGGCCACATCCTGCTGACGTTGCACTGGCAAAGCCTGCGGGCGGTCGAACGGGACTATCAGGTCTTTGTCCACCTGCTCGATGCGGGCGGCAACAAAGTGGCCCAGCGCGACGGCCAGCCGGTGCAGTGGATGCGCCCGACCCGCAGCTGGCGGCCGGGCGAAGAGATCGTGGATCGATATGGGATTTTGCTGCCAGAGACGTTGGGGGCGGGCGAATACAGGCTGGCCGTGGGCCTGTACGACCCGGCCACGGGCCAGCGGCTGGCGGTGAGCGCTGGGCCCGCCAGCTTTGCGATCGAGTTGGGCCCAGTACGGGTAAAAGAATAGATGGAGACCCCCGTCGATTCAAGCAAGGGACCGATGCAGTGACAAAATCAATTCAGACCCATGACCTGGGGAGGCACGGTGTAGGCTGTCGGCGGTGGGCGCTCTGGTGGACGCTGGGGGCTGTGCTGCTGCTGGCTGGCTGCGGCGAGCCGGAGCGGCCGGCTCCCCTGCCAACGCCGCCCGCCACCCCGACCTCCTCTGTCGACAGAGCTGCCCCCCTTCCGGTGGAGACGCTGCCGGTCCGTGTCGCACTCCCCGTCCAGCCGACAGGCCTGCTGGCGACCCCCACCGTCTCTGTGCTGGCGGTGGATCAGGAGGGAAGCCTGTGCGACCTCGACTACGACCTGGACCTGGCCGGCTACCCGGACCTGTACCGGACCCTGGGGTGTCCGGTGGCGGGCAGCAGCAGCGCGCCGGTCGCCATCAACGAATTTGGCAAGGGCCCGAGCTACGACCGTTTCATGCTCTGGGTCAGCGAACGTCGGCAGATCTATGTGTTGTTGGCGGACCGGAGCTGGCAGGCCTACCGGGACAGCTGGGAAGAAGGGCAGCCCGAGCTTTCGTGCAACCCTTTGGAGGTGTCGCCTTCGTCGCCGCCGCTGCCGCGGCGCGGCTTTGGCCAGCTCTGGTGTTCGGTGGCGGGTTTGCAGCAGGCCTTGGGGGTGATCGAGCGTGAGGAGCGGCTCTGTCAGCACGCAGTGATGCAGCCCTTCGAGCGGGGGGAACTGCTGGCCTGTTTTGAAGACGCCACGATCCGTTATTTTACGTTGTTCAGCGAGGGAACGTGGCAGCTGTTGACCGTGCAGTAGGAGGCGAACGATGCGGGTAATTGCTGGACAGGCCAAGGGCCGCAAGCTGAGGATGGTGCCTGGGGAGAGCACACGGCCGATCACCGACCGGGCCAAGGAGGCGTTGTTCAGCATTCTGGGGGACTGGGTAGAAGAGACGCGCGTGCTCGACCTTTTTGGCGGGACAGGGGGGGTTGGGATCGAGTGTCTGAGCCGTGGGGCTCGCTGGGTCGACTTTGTCGAGCTCAATCGCAAGGCGCTCGACACGATTCGGGCGAACGTGAGCCATTGTGGGTTTGCAGAGCAGGTGACCCTGTTGTTCGGCGACGGGCTGGCCCATCTGCAGCGCTATGCAGGGGAGCCTTACGACCTGATTTTTGTGGCCCCGCCCCAGTATCAGGGGTTGTGGAGCCGAGCGCTCGCTCTGGTCGACAGCCGGCCGCAGCTGCTGGCGCGTGGGGGGAGCGTGGTGGTCCAGATCCACCCGCGTGAGGAGTTGCCGGTGGCGCTGGCACAGCTGGTCGAATACGACCGGCGCCGGTACGGTTCGGTGCGGCTGCTTTTTTATGCAGCGGCTGCCGACCTGGCAGAAGAGGAGGCCGGGACGGACGGCGTGCTGCTGGGGGAGGCGCCATGAAGGGAAGCCGGTTGTTGGCGGCGCTGGGGGCCGAGGAGGTGCGCGGCCTGTTGGGGGCGGGTGTGTCGTCGCGCGTCGCGTGGCTGCCGGCCAAGGTGGCCAAGCCTGCGTTGGCAGAGACGCTGGCCGCCATGGCGAACGCCGAGGGGGGCGTTGTGCTGCTGGGGGTGACCGCCAAAGGGGTTCCACAAAGCGAGAACGACCTGGCGGCGCTGCGCGAGCTGGTGACGGAGGCCAGCCTGCTGCCTGACCCGCCGTTGATCCTGCCCAGCCCACAGGGGGTGGCGCTGGAGGGAGGGGAGCTGATGGTGGTGCAGGTGCCGGCGGGGCTGCCCCACGTCTACACAGTGCGGGGGGTCTATCCGACCCGTACAGGGGGGCAAAACCGTCCGCTGACCACCGGAGAGCTCCGCCAGCTGTTGTTGGAGCGGGTGGAGAGCGGATTTGAAAGCCAGCCTGTGGAAGCGGCCAGCCTGGCCGACCTGGACACCGGGCGGGTCGGCCGGTATTTCAACCAGATCGGGCTGCCGCCCGACGAGGATCTGGTGGATGCCTTGTTGAGCCGCGGCTGTGTCACCCGTCGCGGGGTGGACGGGCTGCCGGTCGACCCGCCGCTGCCCACCGTGGCGGGGCTGCTGCTCTTTGGCCAGAACCCGCAGCGCTTCTTGCGCAGCGCCGAGCTCATCTGTGTGCGGTATGCGGGCACCGAGATGGGGGACGAATTTGTGCGCCAGGAGATTGGGGGAGTGCTGGCAGATCAGGCGAGGCAGGCGGAGGCGTTCGTGGCAGGCAACATGCGTCGCGGGATGCGCATCCGCGGCATGGCGCGCGAAGAGAGCGTCGAATATCCCCTGGCGGTGGTGCGCGAAGCGATCGTCAATGCGATTGCTCACCGCGACTACAGCGTGCGGGGGGAGGGGATCCGGCTGTTGATGTTCGGCGACCGCATCGAGGTCTACAGCCCGGGGCGTCTGCCCGGCCATGTGACGGTAGAGAACATCAAAGACGAGCGCTACAGCCGCAATGCGGCGCTGGTAGCGGTGCTGACCGACCTGGGCTATATCGAACGGCTGGGCTATGGCGTGGACCGGATGCTGGCGGCCATGCAGGAGGCGGGGTTGCCGGCGCCGGAATTTGTCGAAACGGCGGCTGGCTTTCGGGTCACGCTGCGGGGGGAGGGGCTGGTGAGCAGCCACCCGCAGCAGGAGCGCTGGCCCCATGCTTCTCTCAACGAGCGCCAGGAGGCGGCGCTGGCCTTTGTGCAGACCCACGGACGCATCGCCAACAGCGACCTGCAGGCGCTGGCCCCCGACGTGCATGCCGAGACGATCCGCCGCGATCTGGCTGACCTGGTCGACCAGAACCTGCTGATCCGGATTGGCAGCAAACGGGCCACCTATTATATCCTGAAATAAGCCCCTCCGGGCTTTGGCATTTCAACAGTTCTTCTGAAAAAGTTCCTCACAACTGAGGAGGACAGCAGGCCGCCCGTTGTGGCAAGATCGACACATGTCGGTCGGAGGCCAGTTGCTGCGGGCCTTTGGGGCCGCTGGGGTCTTCACACAGGAGAAGCGCAGCCATGTTGCAGATTCAGCTGAAAGCAGTCTATTCCGAGCTGGCCGACCCGGCGGCGGTCGCCGAGAGCGGGTTGGCAGAGTGGCTGCCGGGCGGTGCGGGCGGTTCGCCTTGGCGCCTCTCCTGCCACCAACTGGCCACCTACCGGGCGCTCACCCGCCCTGGCGGGCCGGAGGTGATCTTCAACACAGCGATGACCGGCGACGGCAAGAGCCTGGCCGGGCAATTGCCGTCGCTGGTGCAGGGCTGGCGCCACAAGCTGTTCGCCATGTACCCGACCAATGAGCTGATTCGGGACCAGCTGCGCCAGACCCAGCAGACCTGGGCGCTGTGGGGCCAGACACCGGTGGTGGCTGCGTTGGACAGCGACGTGCTGGACCGCCGAATGGCAGGGGGCGATTTTGCACAGCGCGGGCAGGCGCTGCAGGCATTGCTCAACAACCACGACGTGGTGCTGACCAACCCGGACATTTTTTACTATGTGATGCACCTGTTTTATGTGCGGACCGGCAAGTCGGGGGATGCGCCGGACCGGCTTCTGGGCCCGCTGGTGCAGGCGTTTCAGCAGTTTACCTTCGACGAATTTCACATCTTTGACGCGCCGCAGATTGTCGGCGTCGTCAACGCGCTGCTGCTGATCGACGAAATGACGCGCGGCCAGCGCCGCCAGTTTCTCTTTCAGTCTGCTACCCCCCGTCCTCTGCTGCAGGAGTCTTTGCAGCGGGCAGGCTTTGCGGTGGAGGTGATCGACGGGAGCTACTGTCATGGGGCGCCTCCTGCCGACCCGACCCGCTGGCGTCAGATTTTGCACGAGGTGCAGCTGCAGATTTGCCCGGACAGCGTCGAAGCCTGGGTGGACCAGCATCTGCACGATCGGCTGCTCCCCTTTTTTTTGGAGCATACGCCCCAGGCCAAAGGGGCGGTGATCGTCAACAGCGTCGCGCAGGCCAAACGGCTGGTGGAGCGGCTGCAGGGTGAATTTGCCCGCCACGGGCTGACTGTAGGCGAGAATACCGGCCTGACCAGCCGGACGCAGCGCAGCCGTTCTTATGGCTGCGATCTGCTGATCGGCACCAGCACGGTCGACATCGGCATCGACTTTCAGATCAACTTTCTGCTCTTTGAAAGCCGGGATGCGGGCACGTTTGTCCAGCGGCTGGGCCGGGTCGGACGCCATGCCGGCTATGTGCGGGAGGGGAAGACAATTTCTTTTGGCGGCCATTTCGTCGCCTATGCGTTGGTGCCGCCCTGGATCTACGAGACCCTGGCGGTCGGGCGCAGCGACGCGCCCCCTCTGCTGCAACCTGGGGCTGTGCTCGACCGAGCGGAGTTCAACCAGACAATCCAGATGGCCTACCCGCCCACGGCCTCTTTCGACGCCTATGCGCGTGACTGGGGAGCCTATCAATCCTATCGGATCGTGAATGCGTTGTCCAACCCGCTGGTGCGCGGCCAGTATGCCGAGGTGAGGAACCGTCTGCTGGCCCGCTACAAAGAGACCTTTCGCACCAGCATCCTTCAAAAGGCCCAGAGGTACTGGGATCTGTGCAAACACCAGGGCCCGCTGTACGAAGAGATCACCGCATTTCGCGGGGGCAGCTATTTTGAGTGCGGGGTGCTGGACGAGACAGAGCAGGGGGGCGACCAGATCAAGCGCTACGATCTGTTTGCGCTGCTGGCCAATGCCCGGCTGGCTGCGCTGCAGCCCGACGAATTTCGGGCGTTTGTCGAAGAGCATGGGGGGGCGTGGTCCAACCTGAAAGGGCTGGTGGCCTATTTTCGTCTGCAGGGCTTTCTGCCCGAACGGACGCAGTACAAGGTGCTGCTGCAGCAGGAGGTCAGCGACTGGGACGGCACCCGGTTTGGCACCGTCCAGGTGCTCCAGGGGGTGCAGATCCAGGCGGCGTTTCCGCAGCAGATTCCAGGCTACAACGCGATCAACCGGCAGCTGGCTCGCCGCAAAGTGCCGGCTGTGGTCTGTCTGCACCACCCGCTGCAGCTCAAACGGCGCCTGCGCCTGCCGCTGCTCTTTCCGGTGCATGTGTTTGTGAGTCTGGACGGGATGGAAGGGGCGATTGTGTTTGGCCGCGAGGCGCTTTTGTTGCACACCGCATTGAAGCAGAGCCGTCTGAACTGCAGTGGCAGCGACACTGCTTTGATTTTGTGAAATAGGGGGAAGAGGATGAAAAAGAAAACCGTCCAGCCGACGACCCTGGCAGATTGGGAGCTGCCGGAGGATTCGGATCTGGAAGAAATCGACGAAGAGGGGGCTTTTTTTGGAGAAGAGCCGGACGAGAGGGCTTCCGGGGAGCAGGTGTGGCCGGCGGAGCCGCTGTTTGCGGCGCTGCTGCGCGATGCGGTGCGGGCACAGTGGGGGGAGGACCCAGTTCTCATAGATTTTGTCGACCATGTGGCAGCGCCGCTCTCCGAACTGCTCGGCCATGTGGCGGCCAAGGGGGGGGATTTTGCTGCGGAGCGACGTGTGGCCAAAGGGGCTGCGGAGGTCGAACGGTATGCGGCGGACCAGTCGCTGCGTGCCCATCTGATCAACGGGCTCTTTCCTGTGCTGCATGTGGCGCGCACGCTGCAGAGGTGGGGTGCGCCCCAGCTGCGCTGCTACGACGACACTGTGCGTCGGCTCTGGATCGCAGGGTTTGTGCTGCACGACTGGCTGAAACTGCCTGCGGTCGAGCAGGAGCTGGAAGGCTTGGGGCTGCGGCACGACCGGGTCAACGCTGCCCAGCAGCGGGGTGTGGTGGAGGCCATTTTTGAGCGGTGGGGGGAGCGGCTGGGGCTGGCGGCCTTTTTGGAGCCGGTCGGTGGGTTGGCCGCCAATCTGCACGAGCTGATCTTTCTGGCCTGCAACACACAGGTCAAATGGGGCACGCTGCGCAACCTGGCGGCGCTGCCCGAACTGCGCCTGCCGGGTGCACAGCGGGCCCTGGCCGAACAGCTCTGTCGGCTGGCCGACTACCTGGCCTATGTGGGGCGCAGCCCGCGAGAGGCTGCGGCCCACCGGTCGATTCACAGCCTGCTGGCCGAACTGAGCGACCAGCAGGCGCAGCTGGCCTATCACCAGATCGCCGACGTGCGTGGGGTTTTGACCAACCTGGTTCAGAACGCTGCGTTGGCGGCGGGGGAGGCGGCGGGTGGGGTTCCCCTGCTCTACTCGCCCAACGGGGTGGTCTATCTGGTTCGTCGGGGCCAGTGGCAGGCGCCTGCGCTGCAGCCCATCGCCGAAGCGGTGGTGGCCCGTCTGCGGCAGCGCGCGCGGCAGCGCCTTGAAAACAGTTTGACCGGTTTTGGGCGGGACGGCCATGGCATCAAATATGCGGACTACTACCGGCTTTTTTTTGAACCGATCGATCTGATTGGGGTGGGTCTGAAGGCCACGTTGAAGATAGTGAACCCGGCCAAGGCACCGGCTGCGGGCAAGCGGTGGGACAAACTCAGCGGCTGGGTGGAGGTCGGGCTTTCTCGCGACCAGATGGACAATGTGCGCGTCGACCAGCTGGCAGAGTGGGCCTATCTTGCGGAAAAGATGGGGCGGGATCTGCTGGGCCGTGAGGAGGTGCCGTTGTGGCTGCTTGACCAGATGGGGCTGGCGGATTTGCGGGAGCTGTTTCTGGCGGTGCCGCGCGACACCCGGGCAGGGGGGGTGGGCTATCACTGGTATTTGGCTGCCGCCCATGCGCTGCACCGGCGGCGTGGGTTGGACCCGCAGGAATGGGAGGATTGGCTGCGCGACCAGATGCGCGGCCTGGATGTTTATCTGCGCCAGCGAGTGGTGGCTGTGGCAGGGGAGGGGGATGGCTTCGACGACCTGCGTCGGTATGTAGAACATGTGCTCTCGTTTGGCCCGGTGTCAGGGGCGGGGGCGTCTGAGGTAGCGCGCTTCGCCGTCGAGCTCCACCGCTACGGTGCGGCCAAGACGCGCGGCAAAGCTGCGCTGTGTGCGCTCTGTTCTTCGTCCTACCAGGTCGAAAAACAGCAGGAGGCGGCCAGCCTTTCTGCACCCCAGGTCTACAGCAACAAACTGGGCCTGCACGGAGCCGACGCCTTGCGCAACATCTGCTCGATCTGCAGGCTGGAGATCATGCTGCGCCAGCTGCTGATGAAAAACGACAGCATCAACGGCGGCAAATTTGAGGCGCTCAAAATGCGTTATCTCTACTTCTACCCGGCCTACTTTTTTACGCCGGAGACCCTGCGTCTCTTTCGCCGCATCCAGAACACCCTGCGCGGGGTGAAGTTCACCGAACTGCATCGCCAGCTTTTGGAGCGGATGGAGGGGCGTGAGGGAAATGGGGTGGCGCCGCATCACTGGCAGCATCTGCAAGACCTGATGTTGGAAGCTTCTGACCAGGGGGATGGCAAACCGGACCGGTATCTGCGGATGCGGTTCGGCGAAGACGAGCCCATCACCTTCTTTTTCTTGGGGATTCCCCGGCCGGACCGTGATGCGAAGGATGCCGAGAGCTGGGTGCATCCGGCCTGGCTGGCGCTGCTGCTTCCGCTCTGCATCGACGTCAAGGTTGTGGCCAGCGAGAGTTCGCTGCCGCTCTTCAATGGGGCGGATGAATTTACGGAGACTGTGATCTTCGACGGCGCCCATGCGGCGATCCGCTACCTGCTTGGTCCGTCTCGGGTCAACCTGGACCATGTTCTGCCTTTGCTCAACCGGCTCACCGTCGCCTATTTTATTCACCTGGACGCCAATGCGGGCATGGGGCAAAGGGGCTACGACTACCGCTGGCAGAATCTGCCGCTGCTGGCGCGACGTCTGTCGGAGTCATCGCTCCATGCGTTTCACTATCTCAAAAAATGGCAGCGTTCTGTCAAACAGGAGGGGTTGCCCTCGCACAAAACACAGCGCTATCTGGGCTATCAAGCCTTGCTGGAACGAACCACATCCAAGGACAAAGGAGAAAAAGAGATGAGCCACGCTCGTACTTTGACCGAACTGTACCGGCGATTTTATCGGGCCAAGAACTTTGCATCTTCTGCTGCGATTTTGCGTCCGCTCACGGTGGCTGCGAATGCGGTGCTGGCTGCTGACCGGCGGCTGTACGGCGATGCAGAGGGGTTGGTGGAGATTGTGCACGGTGAGCTGGCGGGTTTTGTCGACCGTGTGGCCAGCCGGCGGGCCGAGGGGTATGTGCCGCGTGTGGAGATAGACGGTCAGAAACGAATCGACCAGGCGGCTGTCCGGCAATTTGCTGCATATTTTGTCAACGACCTTTTTTACACAGCGCTGCGCGGGGATGTCAGTGCGCTGCGTGGGCGTCAGCTCAACCTTTTGAAAAACGCCTGTGAGGTTCTTTACCTCGACTTGGATAAGCAGGGCCGGGCCGAGCGCACCGCAGCCGAGGAAGAAGCGAGCATGGAGCTGGAAGAGATCCAAAACTGAGACAGACCCGTCGTTTGTCGTCTATCGTGTTTCATCTGTCATTAGTCTAGAAAGAGAGAGAAGATCATGAGTGCACTCAACCCACGGGGCTTTCCGGTCGAAGTACCGGCCAAGCCGTCCGGCTATTATGCCCATCTGGTGATGTTGCGGGTGACGGAGAGCTACCCGCTGTTTCAGACAGACGGGGAGCTCAACACTGCGCGTGTGGCGGCAGGGGTGGTGGACCGCACCCCGATCACGCGGCTGACCATTTTCAAACGCAAGCAGACCACGCCCGAACGGCTGATTGGGCGCGAGCTGATGCGTCGGTACGGTCTGATCAGCGCGGAACCGGTCTTTGACTCGAAAGAAAAGCGGGGCGAGGATGGGAGCGGGCTGCCGTTTGACGAATACAACGTCAAATTTTGCCAATGGACGCCGGATGCGATCGCCTACGGGTATGCGATTGGGGACAGCGGTTCTGAGCGCAGCAAGGTTTTGAGCGACACGGGGTACTCGGTGACTGCGTACGACGACAGCCATCAGGCTTTTACCCTCAACGCGCCGTACGAGAGCGGCACCATGAGCCAGCGTGGGGAGGTCACCAGCCGGATCAACGAGCAGGACCATGTGGTGCCGCAGGTGCTTTTTCCGACGGTGCTGACCACGCGCGACCTGACCTTGCCGCTTTTTCGCTATGTGCTCAACAACGTGCTGCGCACCCGGCGGTATGGGGCACAGACCACGCGGACGGGGCGGGTGGACAACCGGTTGGTGGCGATTGTGCTGTGTGACGGTGAAATCATGAGCAACCTTGCGTTGACGCAGCGGCTCTACGACGTCCTGAAGGGGCAGGGGGTGCTTGCTCCGCCCGACCCGATCGACCCGGTGGTGGCTGCTTCGGCGGTGCAGGAGCTGGTTCCGCAGATGGTGGCGGAGGATGGGGTTGCGGTCACCCAGCTGCTTATCGGGGACAGCCTGACTGCGCTGCTGCGTGAACTGGCTGCTGAAACGGCCAGTGAGGCGGGCATGCGCGCCTTGCTTGAGGCTGCGTTTGAGTCCAGCAAAACCTACCATGACACCTGGCTGGCCAAGACCCGGTCCAAAAAATAGGAAGGAGCCCGTGCGATGCACGTAACGTGCTGCAGATTGACCCTTCATGAAAACCTGTTTTATGCCACTCGGGAGATTGGCCGTCTGTATGAAACCGGGCGGTATCTGCACAACTATGGGCTCACCTATGCGTTGGGGCTGGCGGTGGCGCCCTACTACAACGCTCGGGCGGCCCCGAACTATGCCGACGACCTGGCGTCGTTGAACGAAAGAGCGGTCTATGTCACGCCGGCTCGTCCGCAGGAAATCAGCTTTGAGCTGAACACCTTCAAATATGCGGACAACCGCTATCGGGTCAAAATGGAACAATCGTCGCGCAACACCCCGAGTTTTGGCCGTGCCAAAGAAGTGGCGGCGGGGAGCACCTTCACCTTGGCTGTGCTGGGCGTGCGACCGGTTGCGATCCCGCGTTGGGTCCGGCTGGGGAAATGGATGAGCAAGGCGGCGGTGGAGGTGACGGGGGAGTTGGCTGTACAGAAACAAGGGCAGGGGCTTTTCGAGTCAGACTGGCCGCTCAACCCGCTCGACCTGGATGGGGAGAGCCGTGTGCTGGCCTACGACCTGATTTCGATGCCGCCGGTCAGCTTGTTGGACAACGTCCAGCTTTCGGGACCGTACTGGCAGCTGACCGATGGGAGCCGTCTGCCGGCGCATCTGGCCTATCGTTTTCCGAAAGCGTGAGGGGACATTGGGTCTCTCTGTGCCTGTCGGCTGGGTGCAGTCGGCAGGCGTCTGGCGATGGAGAATTTTATGACGACAACTGCGGTTCGCGCATTGGTGTTGGACATGATGGCGTTGGAAGAGGGATTTTTGCCGCTGCTGGCGGGTGAGCTGGCGCATGCTGCTTTTTATGCGATCGTGGAGACGATTGATCCGGTGCTTTCGCAGCAGATGCACGATGCACAGGGGCGTTCGGCCTTTGCGATTTCTCCGCTGTACGGGTATTGGCGCACGCCGTACGACAGGAAGATCAAGGTACACAGCGGGCAGGGTGCCTGGATGCGGGTCAGTCTGCTCGACGACACGCTTTTTGAGGTATTTCAGAAGCACCTGTTGAGCAGCCCGCTGCCCACGATTCAGATAGGGCGCATTCCGTTGGCGATCACCCAGGTCTACGGTGCGCCGGGCAGCCATCCGTGGTGTGGGTACACCACGGTGGAGCAGCTGGCGGCATTGGAGCCGGGAGAAGAGCGGTGGACGGTAGAATTTGCCAGCCCGACGGCGATTCGTTGGGGCAGTGCGGACAACGCGGCGCGGCGCATTGAAATTTTTCCGCAGCCGCGCATGGTGGTGGCGGGTCTGCGTGCGCGCTGGGATCGGCTGACGGGTGAGCAGTGGGGGCGGGACTTTGAAGAGTGGGTCGAGCGCAACGTCATTGTGGGGGCGGTGCGGCGCTGGCAGATGGAGAGCTTCACCTATCAGCGTCAGCAGTATCGTGGGGGGATTGGCGTACTGGACTATCAGCTGTTGGATGGTGGGCGCAGAGAGCATCTGGCGCATCTCAACCGGCTGTTTCATCTGGCGTTTTACACTGGGGTTGGCTACAAGACCACGATGGGGTTGGGGCAGGTTCGGCTGATATGACCGAGATGGACTCATCGGATCTGCTGCCAATTTCATATTTAAACCAGTATGTCTACTGTGCGCGGCGTTTTTGGTACACATATGTGGAAGGGGAAGTGCAGGAGAACGAGCATACCGTGCAGGGGGTGCTCAACCATGAGCGGGTGCACACGATTGGGCAGGAGCGGAGTGAGCCGGGGGTGTTGTTGCGGCGCAGCGTGCATGTGTACAGCCATACGTTGGGGCTCAGCGGGATTTGTGACCTGGTCGAAGAGCGGGGAGAGGGGGAATTGACGCCTGTGGAGTACAAGCAGGGCAAGCGTGGGCGTTGGCGCAACGACCATGCGCAGCTGTGTGCGCAGGCGCTTTGTCTGGAGGAGATGACGGGGTGCAGGATTGAGCAGGGGTTTTTGTTTTATTTCAGCGAACGTCGGCGTGAGGAAGTGGCATTCACGGCGGAGCTGCGGGCGTTTACGGTGGAGTTGGTCCAGAGGATACGGGACACGCTGGCGCGGGGGGAACGGCCGCCGCACACCGAGCAGCCGGCGCGCTGCAAGGGCTGCAGTTTGTATGATGTTTGTCTGCCGGTAGAGAGCAGGTTTTTCCAGAGTGCCGGGTCTGCCTGACCTGGGAAGTTTCATGCGTTTTTTTGAGGAGGTACATGACCACCTTATATTTGACAGAGCCGTACAGTGTTGTTCGCAAAGATGGGGACACCTTGGTGGTGAACGTACCGGAAAACAAAGAGAGTGGTGTGCCGAAGCGGAGTGTGCGGGTCCCGATGCACCAGGTTGAGCAGGTTGTTGTGTTGGGGGACAGCACGGTGACCACGCCGGCGTTGTTGGCGCTGCTCGAACAAAGTACGGAGATCTGTTTTTGCGACTATTGGGGCAACTTCAAGGGGAGGCTGGCGCCAGAGGTAAGCAAGAACATTTTTGTGCGCATGTCTCAATTTCGGCTGCACGAGAACTATCGTCGGCGGGTTCAGCTGGCGGCTCGTTTTGTGCGTGGCAAGCTGCACAACCAGCGCACGTTGGTGCTGCGGGGGGCGCGTGGCCAGACGGACTCGGCGTCTGGGGAGCAGCTGGTGGGGCTTGCCGGTCAGATTGGGCAGCTGATCGAGCGGGTGGACCAGCTGCGGATCGACGCTGACGGTCCGCCTGACCCGCGTGTGCCGCAGGCGGACTCGGCGTTGGGGGAGTTGAACGGGTATGAGGGATTGGGGGCGGCGGCTTTTTTCAAGGCGTTGCGTCGGCTGCTCAAGCAGGATCTGGGGTTTGACGGGCGGCATCGTCGTCCGCCGACCGATCCGGTGAATGTGCTGCTCAGCTACGGGTACACGTTGTTGATGAACCATGTGATGAGTGCGGTGCAGGTGGTGGGGTTTGACCCGTACGTGGGGTATTTACACAGTGAGGGGTATGGGAAACCGGCGTTGGCGTTGGATTTGATGGAAGAAATGCGGACGCCGATTGTGGATTCGGTTGTCTTGACCGTGATCAACAAAAACATTGTGCGGGCGGAGCATTTTGAGTCGGTTTTGGGAGTGTCTCGGCTGACGGCGAGTGGGCGCAGGCTGTTTTTGCAGCAATTTGAACAGCGGCTCAACACGGAGATCGAGCATCCGGTGTTTCAGTACAAGGCGACCTATCGGCGTTGTCTGGAGCTGCAGGCGCGTTTATTGGCCAAGCATGTATTGGGTGAACTGGCAGAATATCGGCCGTTTCAGGTGCGGTGAGAGGGGTGGCAGACACACGAACCACGACTTTGTACATCATTGCGTATGACATTCCGAATGATCGGCGGCGTGGGAAGGTGCATAAAATTTTAAGTGGGTATGGGCATTGGACTCAGTACAGTCTGTTTGAATGTTTTCTGACGGAGAAACAGTACATTCAGTTGCGCCATCGGGTAGAGCGGCATGTGCTTGCCGGCGAGGATTCCATTCGTTTTTATCCGGTCTGTGCGGCCTGCCGGGAGCGGGTTGAAACCATTGGCAGTGCGAAACCATCGGAACCGCTTTTGTACATTGTGTGAGGCATGGACGGCAGGCCGATCGAGCATCGCAACGGTTGGGGTGCTACAGGGGAGATGCTCGCAACCGCGGCGGGGGGTGATTTACAGGAGAGGAGGGGGGGATGGGTCTGTTCAGAACTGCTGGCGGAGCGGGGGAATGAGGCTGACAGGCCTGGGGTCGGCTGGGATGCTCGCAGGTGGGACGCCTGCCCTTTTTTGGTGCAAAAAGGAGGGGAAGTGAATTTGAAAAATCGACAAAATTCAGGTAGACTGTCTATGCGTTTGTATGAAATGAATGTGAATTCAGGGAAAGTGCAAACGCTGCCCGTAGGGCATGCAACCCATATGAGGGATTGAAACTCTGATATAATGCTCGCATTCCTCGTGGATTGCTTCGAGCCCGTAGGGCATGCAACCCATATGAGGGATTGAAACCTTCAGGTCCTGCTGCCCGACCACTGGGCAGCGTCGCCCGTAGGGCATGCAACCCATATGAGGGATTGAAACCTACGGATCATAATTGCGATCAACGCGATCTTCGATTTGCCCGTAGGGCATGCAACCCATATGAGGGATTGAAACTGAAGGGAGCGCAGATGGGAGCGCCTTCATCGGCCGGCCCGTAGGGCATGCAACCCATATGAGGGATTGAAACATGCGGAGGTAGTGGTTGACGAGTTCTCGGAGGCATTGCCCGTAGGGCATGCAACCCATATGAGGGATTGAAACGCCTTCCTTGAACAAGTAAGACACAACAACGTGGGGCCCGTAGGGCATGCAACCCATATGAGGGATTGAAACAATTGTCCACTCTCCTATGAAGCAATCCCGATATGCCCGTAGGGCATGCAACCCATATGAGGGATTGAAACTTACCTAGTACGGCTCTGGCATCCGGTCTATGTCGAGCCCGTAGGGCATGCAACCCATATGAGGGATTGAAACCACTCGCATATCACTTTTTCGATCCCGCATTGGTAGTAGCCCGTAGGGCATGCAACCCATATGAGGGATTGAAACGTATGAACAGACAATGTGGGAGGTACTCATAATAGGCCCGTAGGGCATGCAACCCATATGAGGGATTGAAACTGCACTTTGCTACACTAGCTATTCTGTTTTTAATGCCCGTAGGGCATGCAACCCATATGAGGGATTGAAACGACCATGAAAATTAAACCAGACTGGAAAAAGGCACGCCCGTAGGGCATGCAACCCATATGAGGGATTGAAACCCACCCACCCATGCGGGCGGATTCCAACACACGGCGGCCCGTAGGGCATGCAACCCATATGAGGGATTGAAACCATAGCTAAACCACCCAGTATCTTTTATCCACTCTGCCCGTAGGGCATGCAACCCATATGAGGGATTGAAACCTGAAGAAGAGGACGCTGCCCAGTGGGCGGGCAGCGCCCGTAGGGCATGCAACCCATATGAGGGATTGAAACCTGCTACAGGACCACCTGCTGTTCAGGTCCTGCTACGCCCGTAGGGCATGCAACCCATATGAGGGATTGAAACACACAACCTAGCCACAAGGGCTCCAACCACGATTCGCCCGTAGGGCATGCAACCCATATGAGGGATTGAAACGCAAAAAGAAAATAATTTCCGCCAAAGTCAAAATTGCCCGTAGGGCATGCAACCCATATGAGGGATTGAAACCCTCCAAGGGCAAGGATAACCCTTGTCTACCCAAGCCCGTAGGGCATGCAACCCATATGAGGGATTGAAACAGGTACTCCCCTGACCGGGGAGAGGGTGCACCTGAGCCCGTAGGGCATGCAACCCATATGAGGGATTGAAACCCCAAAACCTACGGAATCCCTACGATTCCCATACGAGCCCGTAGGGCATGCAACCCATATGAGGGATTGAAACCCTGACCATCTGTCAGGCCGGTCAGGGGAGTACCGCCCGTAGGGCATGCAACCCATATGAGGGATTGAAACAGGCCGGTCAGGGGAGTACCTGACCATCTGTCAGGCGCCCGTAGGGCATGCAACCCATATGAGGGATTGAAACGAAGAGCGTCAACCGCCCGCCATACGTCGTTTTCTTCGCCCGTAGGGCATGCAACCCATATGAGGGATTGAAACTTCGTGAAACAGATACGACACAACAACGTGAGAGGCCCGTAGGGCATGCAACCCATATGAGGGATTGAAACAGGCCGGTCAGGGGAGTACCTGACCATCTGTCAGGGCCCGTAGGGCATGCAACCCATATGAGGGATTGAAACTTGCGACCAGTCACGATCTGATCGTGGAGCACCAAGCGCCCGTAGGGCATGCAACCCATATGAGGGATTGAAACCAATGACGTCATCTAGTTCCCTCCCAGACATCAAGCCCGTAGGGCATGCAACCCATATGAGGGATTGAAACCTTTGGTACTTGACCCCCATATGGCGTAATCGCCAGCCCGTAGGGCATGCAACCCATATGAGGGATTGAAACCTCGATGGGAGCGCCATCCAGCGCTCGATGGGAGCGCCCGTAGGGCATGCAACCCATATGAGGGATTGAAACTCTTTTCAGACCGTTGCCTTCTCGGAACAAGTATGGCCCGTAGGGCATGCAACCCATATGAGGGATTGAAACAGCGGCCGTCCGGATGGTGCGCCAGCGAGCGCCTGAGCCCGTAGGGCATGCAACCCATATGAGGGATTGAAACTTAAATTTTCCACAAAACCACCTCTATTAGCAGTGGCCCGTAGGGCATGCAACCCATATGAGGGATTGAAACTCATACTGGGAGGAGAAGGCAACGAATCTTTTCAATGCCCGTAGGGCATGCAACCCATATGAGGGATTGAAACAGTATTTTTTCCTAGCCAAGTTATTGCCAGACTGTGCCCGTAGGGCATGCAACCCATATGAGGGATTGAAACCCACAATATATCTGACTTCTGCGTTCACGATTGAAGCCCGTAGGGCATGCAACCCATATGAGGGATTGAAACACCAGATCACGATTCTGCTCAGAATATATCCGAGGCCCGTAGGGCATGCAACCCATATGAGGGATTGAAACCTCGATGGCGCTCCCTTCAGCGCTCGATGGCGCTCCGCCCGTAGGGCATGCAACCCATATGAGGGATTGAAACGTCCTGAGGAGTACCAGCTGGTCCTGAGGAGTACCGCCCGTAGGGCATGCAACCCATATGAGGGATTGAAACTGGAGTGGGAGCCTCTCGGCTGAAGGGGTCAGACGCCCGTAGGGCATGCAACCCATATGAGGGATTGAAACCTTATTTTTCCTCCTGAATCGATTATAGCACACTTGCCCGTAGGGCATGCAACCCATATGAGGGATTGAAACGACAGATCCACCCCCTCTTCCCTTAGCCATTCCTCGCCCGTAGGGCATGCAACCCATATGAGGGATTGAAACAGGTACTCCTACCTGTACCTGACCGGGCAGAGGAGTGCCCGTAGGGCATGCAACCCATATGAGGGATTGAAACCCTCCTACCTGTACCTGACCGGGCAGAGGAGTCAGCGCCCGTAGGGCATGCAACCCATATGAGGGATTGAAACCTGTAGGAGTACCTGACCAGCTGGTCCTGTAGGGCCCGTAGGGCATGCAACCCATATGAGGGATTGAAACACTTGGGAGCACACAAGCTCCTACGTCAAGCGATGCCCGTAGGGCATGCAACCCATATGAGGGATTGAAACTCAGCTGGTCGAGGATGCATCAGGTCGACCCTGGTGCCCGTAGGGCATGCAACCCATATGAGGGATTGAAACTTTCATCAAACCAGAAGGCATCACCATCAGGACCAACGCCCGTAGGGCATGCAACCCATATGAGGGATTGAAACATGACACAAGACTTGCAACTTGTCAATAGTTTGGGCCCGTAGGGCATGCAACCCATATGAGGGATTGAAACTAATTAGGTCAAATTCAGTAGGGAAGCGTAGGTTTGCCCGTAGGGCATGCAACCCATATGAGGGATTGAAACTCCTCGACCAGCTGATGCATCCTCGACCAGGGTCGGCCCGTAGGGCATGCAACCCATATGAGGGATTGAAACCCTGGTGAGACTCGACTTCAGGTCGGATGCACCGCCCGTAGGGCATGCAACCCATATGAGGGATTGAAACGTCAATCGTCACTCTCATTAAATGACCGTCACCTAGCCCGTAGGGCATGCAACCCATATGAGGGATTGAAACACCAGATCACGAATCTGCTCGGATTTAGTCCGAGGCCCGTAGGGCATGCAACCCATATGAGGGATTGAAACTACCCCGATCTCGTTTTCTGATTGCGTACTGCTCTGCCCGTAGGGCATGCAACCCATATGAGGGATTGAAACCTCACCCCATGGATCCCGCAAAGAGGGATCCCGCGGAGCCCGTAGGGCATGCAACCCATATGAGGGATTGAAACTTGGAGTGTCAACCTGAGGATGACGAATGGAACAAGCCCGTAGGGCATGCAACCCATATGAGGGATTGAAACAAAACAGAAGACAAGCTATGTCGCGGGTTCTGGGAGGGCCCGTAGGGCATGCAACCCATATGAGGGATTGAAACACCAAGTATCTCTTGATACTTGGAGGGAAGCGTTGGGCCCGTAGGGCATGCAACCCATATGAGGGATTGAAACTGATTAAGCGTCAACTCCCAATCGATCGTAATTCGAGCCCGTAGGGCATGCAACCCATATGAGGGATTGAAACGGGATTGGGATGATAATCGGTTCGGGTTCTGGGAGGGCCCGTAGGGCATGCAACCCATATGAGGGATTGAAACTCAATTACCTCGAGGATCCAACCTCCAGGAGCGGTGCCCGTAGGGCATGCAACCCATATGAGGGATTGAAACACCGAGATCATTGGTAAGTGCAAAAGAGCGACTTGCCGCCCGTAGGGCATGCAACCCATATGAGGGATTGAAACTGAGTACCGATCCACAAAGAACGTTCATTGTTCCATTGCCCGTAGGGCATGCAACCCATATGAGGGATTGAAACTTATCAATCCTTATGTTGTTTTGGGAGATATAAAGCCCGTAGGGCATGCAACCCATATGAGGGATTGAAACAATTTACGTCGTCGAGGTGTTCGAGGACGCCTCGTTCGCCCGTAGGGCATGCAACCCATATGAGGGATTGAAACTTTGACCAGCCTGGGCTACTGACCCCTACAACAGCCTGCCCGTAGGGCATGCAACCCATATGAGGGATTGAAACGCTGGGAGCCAGCGATTTCATGGTAGTGCTGCTCAGCCCGTAGGGCATGCAACCCATATGAGGGATTGAAACGCGGGGACGATCCATTCATCCTCCCAGACGTACACGCCCGTAGGGCATGCAACCCATATGAGGGATTGAAACACGGTTTGAAGAGGTACGTTGCCTTCTCAATCCGCCCGTAGGGCATGCAACCCATATGAGGGATTGAAACCTAAGGGAGATTAAAAATGCGCGTTGAAAATTTGCTTGGCCCGTAGGGCATGCAACCCATATGAGGGATTGAAACTGGCGATTTTGTAAAGTAACCTTACAAAATACCTGGGGCCCGTAGGGCATGCAACCCATATGAGGGATTGAAACAGTTGCAACCGTACTCACACTCATATGATTCGCAAAGCCCGTAGGGCATGCAACCCATATGAGGGATTGAAACTCGTCAAACGCTTCGTCCCAATTGTCGCAAGCGACGCCCGTAGGGCATGCAACCCATATGAGGGATTGAAACTCCTACAATCTCAAAATCCATTGTGCAATATGCACGCCCGTAGGGCATGCAACCCATATGAGGGATTGAAACATCCCGCCAGAGCCTGCACGGCATCCGACCGGCGTGCCCGTAGGGCATGCAACCCATATGAGGGATTGAAACCCTATCCTTGGTTGTTTTTGATACTCTAAAAGTGCGTCACAAGGCGAAAAAAGGATCATGAAAAAGCGCGTCACCTGAAGCAACTCCGTTAAGGTAAGCAGGTTGAGAAACGGCCGAGCGACCGAAACGGAGGAGGAGATGTTGACAGTGCATAGCTATGAAAGAATTCGCCATGCGTACGTAGTGGAAGGGAAGAGCATACGTCAGATAGGGCGGGAGTACGGTCACGGGTACTGGACGGTGCACAAAGCGCTGGAACAGTCAGAACCGCAGCCGTATCAACTGAGCCAGGCGAAAGATGCGCCGGTGTTGGGTGCGTACAAGGAGCAGATCGAGGCGATGCTGGTGGAGAATGAGCGTCTGCTGCGCAAGCAGCGTTATACA
>JAGWYN010000047.1 GCA_018969295.1 Chloroflexota bacterium
GCGTCTGGCCAAACTCAAGCGGCTGTTGCCCCGCTACCAGGCCATGAACATCTTGGGGGCGGTGGCGGCGCTTGTCATCCCGACGGATGTGGCCCGCTATGCCTACCAGAACGGGCTCTTTGTCATCGCCCAATCTGGGCAGAACCTGGTCATTCTCAACGACAGCAAGTTTCGTCCCAAAGCCTGGTAGCGTTCTTCCCCTCTGTCGGGCTCCCGCTGTGCAGCCAGCTTTTTCCAGCTGCGGGCTTTGCCCCCATCCAGGGCCTCGGAGATCGAGCATCTCGCTCCTTTTTTGAAAATTCGCAACTGCTCAGGCTGCTGGCGGGACACGGCCAGCGACCCACGATCGCGCCTTCACACAATCGACATCCAGCCCAACCAGTGTTTCGTCAAGCCTGAAGTGATGGATACGCGTGCCCTAAAATCAGCCCATCCTACAGGAAAAAACACTCTCAAATGACGCTTGACAAGACACTACATCGAGATGTGCGAAGAAGAATGGCCCATCGGCAGGGATATGGTCGAAAGCGACGCAAAGCAATTCAAAGCGTGCTTCAGCGGTCCTGGCATGCGCTGGTCACGGCAAGGTGCCGAAAACCTGCTGCCAGTTCGTGCCGCCTTCCTTAGCGGACGCTTTGACCAGATGGGGGACGCTGCCAAAAACCTGCCCCCAGCGTGAAGTAGACCTTCTCTCTTTGCTGTTTGAAAGATAAACAGCCTCCGGGTACAATAGAGAACTATGGAGACACAAATTTCGACTGCACAATACGATGAGGCGGCAGCGTGGCTCCGTGACCGCAGCCGCCATGCCCCCAAGGTTGGGTTGATTTTGGGCAGCGGGCTGAGCGGGCTGGCCGCCCTGATCGCCGACGCTGATGAATTCCCCTACGCCGAGATCCCCCATTTCCCGCTGAGCACTGTGGCCGGCCATGCCGGCCGGCTGGTGATCGGAGAGTTGGCCGGGGTGACCGTCTGTGCCATGCAGGGGCGCTTTCATTTTTATGAAGGCTATTCGATGCAGCAGGTCACCTTGCCAGTCCGGGTAATGAAACGGCTGGGCATCGAGACCTTGATTGTCACCAACGCAGCCGGTGGGCTCAACCCAGAATTTCAGGTCGGCGATCTCATGCTCGTCGAAGACCATATCAATCTGGTCGGCATGACAGGCGTGCACCCGCTGATCGGCCCCAATCTGGACGAGTTTGGGCCCCGCTTTCCTGCAACCAACCGTGTCTATACCCCCTGGCTGCGCACGCTGGCCCTGCAGGCGGCAGCCGCCGTGGGAATTCCCCTCCAGCGCGGGGTCTATATCCAGCTCAGCGGCCCGACCTTTGAATCGCCGGCAGAAGTGCGCATGCTGCGGGGCTTTGGCGCAGATGCGGTGGGGATGAGCACAGCCGCCGAAACTACGGTCGCGCACCATGCAGCCATGCAGGTGTTGGGGATCAGCACAATCACCAACAGGGCCGTCTCTGTGTTGGAATCGGCACAGCAACCCTCGCACGAAGAAGTGATCGAAGCGGGCGCAGTCCTGGTCCCCCGTCTGACGACCCTGCTGTTGCAGCTGCTGCAGCTGTTGGCAACCCATTTGAAGTAAAGGAACCAGAACAAGACCATGCAGTTATGGAAGAAGTGGTTGCACCCCAAGTTGGACGGCATGGCGCTGGCAGAGTCCAAGCATCTCAAGGAATATGCCCAGATCGACCTGCTCTCCCAGTTTGTGGGTTTACGGCCTGTGCACGACGCAGGGGAACAACGCGCCTGGAACCGTGTGCTGCCCAAGCCGTATGCCGAGACGATCGTTTCGTTTCAAAAAGCAGGCTGGCTGGAGACGCAAGAAGGCGGCTACCGGGTCGCTGGGGCCGCCCGTCCCTTTGTCGAGCGCTACCTGCAGCGCACTGAAGCTGAAAAACGCGCCGCGATCCAAGGTGTGCACGACGCATTGAGCCAGATGATGACGAGCGAAGCGCTCACAATCCGCCGCCAGTACGAAAACTGCACCCCGTTCGGCAAGGCGACCTGGAGCGGGCCTGAGCCGCAGATGAATCACAGCGCGGTCACACGGCGCATCTTTTTTTTGGAAAACTGGCTGTTTGAGGGAATGAGCCCCGCGACAACCCAGTGGCTCAAGCTGTACGCCGCCGAACAACATCTGTGGGGCGTGCACTGGCGGCTGGCCCCCGACCAGATTCCGGCGGAGGTGGGCCAAGAGCTGGCGCGGCCTGGGCTCGATTTGACCCAGGCAGTCTACTGGAAGGCCCATGCCATCACGCTGTACGTCGACAACCAAGAGACCTGGCAGCGCGTCAAAGGGGGCGACCATGTGCGTCGTCTGGAGATCGTCGGACCCAACGACGAGTACACCTGCGAAACGTGCCGTCCGTTGTTGGGCAAGCAATACCTGGTGGCACGCGTGCCAGATCTGCCTCCCCAAGGATGTACGTCGCCTCTGGGCTGTCGCTGCCGGTACGAACCCGTCCTCGAAACGCTGGATGAAATTCCACTCTCAGTTGGGTGAACCCTGCCATCACAAAGCACCTGCCGAGCGCAAGCCCGATGAGGCTCTCTGCGCTCAGCTGTCCGCAAAGTAAATACTGCACAGAAGGACCTATCAATGCTCGCCATGTCGACCCCTTTTGCCTACACCATTGACTCAATCCAGGAACTGATCGAAGGCTTGACCCCGACCTCCCGTCGACTCTCGTCGCTGCGCGGACAGTTCCTGGACACCGCAGCCTTCGATGCCCAGCTGGCCCAGGACGACCCTGTACTGTACGAGTACTACCCAGTCCATCGCCCAGAAGTGGCCGGCGAACTTTTTTCAGGGCTGACCACCCTCTACCCCGGCACAGTGGGTGGCGAGTATTTTATGACCAAAGGCCATTTTCATGCTCTCCTGGAGACTGGCGAGATCTATTACTGTCTGAGCGGGCAAGGCAAGCTGGTGATGGAAACGCCAGAAGGCACATGGCAGGTCACCGACATGAGCCCGGGCGTAGTCGTCTATATCCCACCACGCTGGGCACACCGCACAGTCAACACAGGTCCCACCAAGTTCAGCTTTTTCTGGGTCTGCCCGGCAGACGCCGGCCACGACTATGGCTCGATCGAACGCCAGGGTTTTCGCAAACGGGTCGTCGAGCAGGACGGCGCTCCCACGCTGGTCGACAACCCACACTGGCTGCCTCCAGACCAGCGAATCTGACCGCAAGGCCCGCCTGCACTCTGTTCTAAACTTGATTTTCGCAGCCAACGCTTTTGGATTTGCGCAGCAAGTTCCATCTGAACAGGTGGCAAGCGTCTTGATGCCTACATCGTCGCCCAGCACATCGCCGCCCAGCACATCGCCGGTTGCCTTGTTGCTTACTGTCTCGGTCGCTACCTCGATCAGTTCCTCGGTCACTGCCCCGGACATACCCTCGGTAGCGACCGAGGGTATGTCCCCAGTCGGCGCTTCTTCTTCCACCAGCACCGACACGAGCCAACGTCCGGCGCGCTCACGGATCGTCGCTTGTGTGATGCGCTTGTCGGTGGGGAGACAATCATGCTCCTTCAGACGCACGACGCCGATGCGCGGCAACTGGATGCACCCATCCAACACTTTGATGGTTCCGGTGAAGCGCCCAGTCCCTGCTTGCGGGTCTTGCGATCGACCGCACTCGGCCATCTCTCGCCGTTGGCTGCCGCCTGTTTGATTCGCTCAAGCCCCCAGTTGTACGCCCGGCGCGCCGCGCCCACATGCTGGCGCATGGCCCTGCTCTGCTTGTTGTTCGGGTCCAGTTCACTCTTGTACGCGTTCTTCATGCTGCGCTGCCTGCTCGACACACGGACGAATGCGCTCTGTCCGCTGCTTGTTGCCGCGCCGCCCCCTGCTTGACGTCGCCCGACTGTCTCTCCCAAACAGCACAAAATCCCTCAAAAAAATACAAAAAATGTACAAATCAAAAAGTGGACAACTTGTACTATACTATAGATACAGGCGTATAGACGCTGTGCTCACCCAGGGAGGTGCGACATGAAAATGTGTTACTGGCTGTACCGATACCTCTGTGCCACCGCAGCCGCCGTCACCGCACTCTTCACGTTCCTGCCGGCACAGACGCCGATCCTGGCGGCGCAGCCAGATCCACCGGCTGCGCCCCAAACTGCTCTGACAACGCTGCATTGGAACGACGCCGCCGTCTGGACGCGCTGGGGCAACGAGCAGTACGCGCTTGTCCAGGAAGGCGATGATCTCTGGATTGGGACTGGCAATGGTGTGCTGCGCTGGCATATTCCCACCCAGACGTCGACACGCTATTCCGTGCTGGACGGCCTGCCCAGCCGTCGCATTCTGGCAATTGCAGTGGATCCTGCAGGAAATCGCTGGTTTGGCGGCGACGGCGGGTTGAGCCGGTTCGATACATCCGGCGTCTGGACACACTTTACCACCGCCAACAGCGGGTTGTACACAAACTACGTCGATGGCATCGCCGTCGGCGCCGATGGCACGCTCTGGTTGAGCCATCAGCGGCCGGATGGCAGCGTCAGTCAGCGCGCTGCAGACGGAAGTTGGACGTGGTCGCCCAATCGTGCAGCAATGGTCCTTCATGCCTACGACGCAATTCTCCAGACACAAAACGCCAACCCGTTGTGGGCGATCACAGACAGCGCTGTGTGGGTTGACTTTGCTGTTTACAATGGCAGCAGTTGGATCGACCGCATGCCTGCAACCGCAGAAGGCGTCCATCCCGATTTGATGGCAGCCTGGAACCAACAGGTTTGGGCACTTTTTGTCGAGGGCACCATTCACCATTGGACAGGCGCTCAATGGGAAACGCTCGAGCCTGAACCGGTCGCAATGCCGAACAGCGGCTTTGCACCGAGCACAATGGCGGTCACCGCCGATGGGCGGCTCTGGGTGGCAGGAAGAGGAGCCAGTTGTATCAAAGGCTGCTTTGGCGAGGTCTTCATCTTTCCAGTCGATCACTCGTCGCCCGATCAACAGATCGACGAAGAGACCCGTGTGAATCTGCTTGTGCCGTCGGGAAGTGGGGTCTGGGCGATGGGTCCAGCCTGGCTGTATACGCCGGACGGGGCCTTCCATCGAATTGCTGATGCGCCGATCGGCGACACCTTCACCAGCGTGATTGCCGCTGGCGAGGGAACCCTGTGGCTTTCAAGCATCAGCCGTCGCTACACCGAAATCAACGCGCCGGCCGCCCTGCAGGGGCTTGACGACGCCGCAACAACCCTTCTCTCCGATGACCAGTGGCAGATCGCCAACCAAGACTACACAGCCTCGATCGCCGAACGCACACCCGCCGGCGATGTCTGGCTGAACCTGGTTCAGATGTTTGTCTACGCCCCTCTTTGCCCACGCTCCATGCTCGTCCGCCACCATCAAGATCGATCGATTGCATATACGCTGCCGATCAGCCAACCAACGTCCACGCACTGTCCAGCGATCACCGACATCTTTGCTCAGGACGAACACAACACCTGGTTTGCCTACGTAGGTCCCCAGCAAGAGGACGGCACTGCGGAATCCGGTGTGCTTCATCTGAATGATGGGGAAACGCCCCTTCTGCTGACCGATGATACGTGGACAGACTATCCTTTCCTGTCTTTGCACCTCAATGCACAGATCGCCGTCAACGATTCGATCTGGCTGGCAACCCGTGAAGCACTCTATCGCTGGACGGACGGCGAATGGCGCTCGATCGGCGACGGAGGTGCCGTCCAGTCTTTGTGTGATCTGATCGTGGCCGAGAATGGCCTCTTGCTGGCACATCGGGATGGCTGGGGCCAATGCGAACTTCCAGCGGCTCAGGTCGTTCTGCTGCGTCCCACTGCAACCAGCATCGAAGCGCAGGTGTTCGATTCAGTCGAGCAATTTTTGGACGAACAATGGGAAGTTGCTCGCGGTGTGACGCAGCGCAACCCACTTTTTGCACACAGCATCTCTGGGGAGATCTGGTATTTTGCCACCAATCACCTTTGTCGCCGCACCGATGCCATCGAACCAGCGCAATGTGCTGCGCTGCCCGAACAGCTCTCTACGCTTTCACAGATTGAGGTGGATCTCAACCGCCATCTTTGGTTTGCGGGTGACGGTGCTCTCTGGCGTTTTTCTGCTGTGCCCTCTTTTGTGCTGCAAGCAAACCCGCCCTGGTTGTGGATGACGCCGGGGTCGACGCGCAAGAGCACGCTTTTTGTGCAACCTGTCGAAGGCTTTCAGGGTGCAGCCGAGCTGACGGTGGGTGTGCTGCCCGGTGAGTTTGCTGCGACAGGGTTGCCTGCAACAGTGAATGCTGGAGAGAGTGTCTGGATCGACATCGCCGCCCCGGCCAACGCTGCGCTGGGCGATCATCTATTGACTGTGCAGGCGCGAGGCATGGAAGCAGGAGAGCCAGTGACAAAGACGGCGACAATCACAGTGCGGGTGGCGACAGAGGTGCACGAGATGCATCTGCCAGTTGTTGTGCGACAGTAGGCAGGGGAAGCTCTTCACGTCGAGCCCGTCCGTTTGCGTTGGATGCGCTGCAGACGGTGCTGCAGGTCGGCCAGTTGGCCGGGCAGCCGCCGGTGGGGGGCGATCGCTTCGACCGTGTGGGCTCCCCACCCTGCCCACATTTCTGCCTGTTCCAGGTCGTGGGTCTGCCATTCGTGGTATTTGGCCAGTTCGATAAAAGGTGTTGCATCTGCGCCGCCCACCGAGGTCAGCCAGCGCTGCCAGATTTCGGCCGCTTCCGCCCACCGCTCCTGCTGCTTGAGCAGCTGTGCCCACCCCCCATAGATGGCCGCATGCACTGCTTCTGAGCCCGCTCTCTCCGCGGCCAATCTGTACGCGCGTTCCGCCAGCCGGCTCTCTGACCGCTGCCCATAAGAAATCGCCAGAGACAACAGTTCTTCGGCGTGCAGCAGGTCGTCATGCGGTTCAAAGGAGCTGGCATAGGCCACCACCAACTGCTCGCCCAGCGAGACCATCGACAAAATGTCCTCACAGTTGTGGTAGAAGACCCGGCGCAACTCCCCTGCCTGCCGGGTGCGCAGGTACTCCTGATAGAGCGCCGGAATCAGAGCGCCAGGTACATCTTCCTCAGCCCGCTGGATTCCCAGGATCTGTTGCTCCAGGTTGCCCAGACGGCAGCTTTGGAGTCGGCGGCGCCAGAGTCGCCGTGCCGGCAGCAGCAGGTCAAGGTGTGGGTGTCCTTCCTCCAGAAGTGCCGCTGTGTGGTACGGCTCGGGCAGGAAGGGTCGATTTTGTCGGTAGCGGGCGCGCAGCAGCGGCAGGTCGAAGCTGCGCCCATTGAAGGTGACTGCCAGCCGACGAGCGCCGACTGTCGCTGCAACGGCTGCCAACAACGCAGGTTCTTCTCCCGGATGACGCATGAAAAACTGGCGCACCACAAAATGGGAAGGCGCCACCTGTTCCAGCCCGCTGGCGTCCCATTCCCCAGCCACCCCTGAACCCGCACGTTCAAAAGTCCCCACCCCAACCATAAACGCATAGACACCTCCCCCACTGCCCAGCCCGGTCGTCTCCGTATCGACAAAAGCAGCATCGGCAAAACCAGCTTCCTGTTCGAGCAAAAATTCAGGGTGAAACGGAGCCAGCACTGCAGGGGAAGCCGCCAACGCCGCTGCCAGCGGCCGTGCAGCAGATCCCCCTCCCAACGGGACCGCCGTCGTCACCACATAGCAGCGTCCGGCTGCAGTTTCGACCTCGCTGCCCGTCGGCAGCTCGCCCCCTCCGCTGGGCTGCGCTCTGGAGCACAAGGGATCCCCCGCCTCGTCCAGAGGAGTGTAGGTCAGCTCTGGCCGGCTCTGTTGTGAACGCAGCCCCTGCAGCCTGCGCATTCTATCCAATGTCGAAGCCATCACAGCCTCTTCTTCCCCAACATATTTTTCTGCCACGCACAGTTGCCCAGAATCACCAGAGAGCCCTGTGCAGGAGGTCACTCCAGCCGCAGTCTATCATTGCCGTGCAAAGCCATCAAATGCAGCCCAGCCGTTCGTGCGTCGGCGACGACATGGCTGTATACTGAGAGACCACATGAGTTACCGCAACGCCTGCTGGACAATCGCTGCCAGAGCCCCCGCTGCCTTTCTGGCGGCTATCCCTGAACACCCGCTGCTGGCACAGGTGCTTTACACACGTGGGCTCACCACCCCAGCAGCGGTGCAAGCATTTCTGGGCGGGGAGCACGCAGCGCAGGAAAACCCCTTTTTGCTGCACGACATGGACGTCGCTGTCGAGCGCATCTGGCAGGCGCTGCGCCGCCGGGAGACCCTCTGTGTCTACGGGGATTTCGACGCCGACGGCGTCTCTTCGACTGCCCTGCTGGTCAGCACACTGCAGGCGCTGGGCGGACGGGTCGGCCCCTATATCCCTGACCGGGTCGACGAAGGCTATGGGCTCCACAACGATGCAATTTTGCGGATCGCCGCCCAGGCACAGCTGTTGATCACAGTCGACTGCGGCATTCGCTCCAACGCTGAGGTCGCCTCTGCCCACAAACACAACCTGGACGTCATCGTCACCGATCACCATCTGCCGGGCAGCGACCTGCCGCCCGCGCTGGCGGTAATCAACCCGCAGCGGCCAGAATGCGCCAGCCGCTTTCCCAAGCTGGCGGGGGTCGGCGTCGCTTTCCGGCTGGCGCAGGCACTGCTGCGCACCGCAGCGCAGGAAACAGGGATGGCGCCCGAGCAAGCCGCCGCTGTCGAAGCCAGCCTGCTGGATCTGGTGGCCCTGGGCACGGTCGCCGATCTCATGCCGCTGGTCGGGCAAAATCGCAGTCTGGTACGACGCGGGCTGGCAGCACTCAATCAGACCGCCCGGACCGGGCTGCAGGCACTTTTTGCACAGGCAGACCTGCGTCCTGGCAGGGTCGACGCTGCCGCAATTTCCTTTCGGATCGCGCCGCGCCTCAACGCAGCCGGCCGGCTCGACGACGCCCGGCTGGCCTATCGGCTGCTGCGCACCCAGGACGTTCCAGAGGCCCAAAAATTGGCAGCCACGCTGGAAAGACTCAACGAACAGCGGCGCTCACTCACCGAAACAACACAGATCCAGGCGGAGGCCCAGCTGGCCTCTCTCTTCGAGCAGGACCCTGCCATCCTGATCGCCCGCAGCCCACACTTCAAACCTGGCATCGTCGGGTTGGTCGCCGGCCGGCTGGTCGAACGCCACTACCGTCCAGCAGTGGTCATCCACGAAGAAGCAGAAACGGCCCGCGGCAGCGCACGCAGCATCCCCGAGTTCAACATCAGCCAGGCACTGGACCAGCTTGCCCCGCTGCTCATCCGCCACGGTGGCCACCACCTGGCCGCCGGTTTTACCGTCCATCGCACCCAGCTGCCCGCTTTCTGCGAAGCACTGGCCGCTGTTGCAGCCAGCGCACTGGCCGATCGCGCGGCGCTGCGCCCGCAGCTCGCCATCGACGCTGTCACCACACTGCCCGAGTTGACCTGGGGGCTGGTCGCACAGCTTGCCCGTCTCGAACCGACGGGCAGCGAAAACCCACCAGCCACGCTGTTGCTCCGGAACGTGCGCGTACACAGCCACCGCACGGTCGGCGAAGGCAAACACCTGCGCCTGTGGGTCGACCCAGAAAACAACGGGGCCAGCATGGAGGCGATCGCCTTCCACCAGAGCGAATGGGCCGGCCGCCTCGGCGAAGGGAGCCGGCTCGACCTGGCCTTTCAGCTCGAATCCAACGAATGGCAGGGCAGCCGCAGGATCCAGCTCAACGTACAAGGGCTGCGCCCAGCTGCCCCCTAGTGCTTCCGTCAAATGATAGCGTTTTCGCCCCATCGGGGCGCATGAATTTAGAACCGGAGGCACCCGCACGCTTTCCGCAAAACATTGAACCGCATCCCAGACAGCCCACATGCCGGGAAGTCCCCAGACACACACAGGCCCCTACCGCGTCGGCTCCGGCCTGTCCACCAGACGGTAGCCATGGCCGCGCACCGTCAACAGATAGCGCGGCTGCTCTGGTACAGGTTCCACCGCTCTGCGCAGATGGCGCATCAATGAATCCACCCGATTGTCGCCTCCGATTGCCTCGATGCGTTCGCCCGGGTAGATGGCCCCCAGGATCTCCTCACGCGAACAGACCTGCCCCCGCCTTCGGTACAGATAGCGCAGCAGTTCAAATTCCAGTCTCGTGAGGTCAGAGACACGCCGGCCCTCGACCCAGAGTGCGGCTGCCGGCTCGTCCAACCTGAACAAATCACCGTCGATGCTGGTCTGGGTCCGCGCATATTCGCGCAACACCGGCGAGCCAAACGCCGTTCGTCCCCCTTCCACTTCTTGCAAGATCCCTTTCAAAAGCAGCAGTTCGCGCAGCGTCGACGGCACTCCTCTCCCCTGCACCAGACGGCTGAGCGCCAGCTGTTCGTCCTGCCCCAGCCCGTTCCAGACCCTGCGGCATTCTTCGTTCACCGGCTCCTGTGCCAACGCCCAACGCACGACCTCCTCCGCAGGGCCCTCCACAAGATCCCCCTCCTTGGAACGTAAAAACCGATCAAACAGCACAACCATCAGGCCAGGATGCGCGCCGCTGAGCTGCAGCAGCAGTTCCTCCTGCTGCGCAGTGAGCGGAAAGCGTCGGCGCACCGCCAACTGGGCCAATACACGCCGCCCATCGGCCGGCATGTAGGGCTTCAACCCCAGAATCGACCGGGAAAACAGTTCATAAAATCCTTCATGGTCGTCTGGCGAGCGCAGACGGGCCGGATGGTCACGCAGCAGCAGCAGATAGCAAAGGCTGTACCGGTCAGCATCCCGCAAAAAGCGCAGGTTGTGCAGCCCGCTGGAGGGCAGGCTCCGGTAGCATTCATCAAATTCGTCGCAGACCAGACAGAGCCGGACAGCATGCCGGCGGCACAAAACCTGCGTCGCCAGCTCGACATAGCGCCGGGCCAACAGCGCATTTTCAGACAGAATCACTTCCCGCCGCAGGCCGCCAAGCCAGTCGACCACCTCGGCTTCCAGCTGCCCGCTGGCCGCTTCGAACAGCGCAGTCAACAACAGCTCGTACAACCCCCACTCCGACACCGCTGCCAGCCGGTTCCCATCGACCAGCACCAGCCAGGTCGCTGGAGAATCGTCTCCCAAATAATGGGCTCGTACATCTGGGCGAAGCAGAAAACGCAACAGACGGGACTTCCCCATGCTGGCCAGGCCCACCACCGCCATCGATTCTCCAGACCGAATCAGCTGAAAAATGGGCTCGGCGATCTCCTGACGATAGGTCAGCGGATGTTCAGGGCCGATCTCTGGCATCAGTGAACCGTCCTTGTTCTTCGCATGCAAAATTCAACCATTCAACATTGTGCAGAGTTGCTCCAACGGCTCGACACTGCGGCCGTCCGCCAGCACGCCAGCCACTGTAAGCGGCTCTTGGCCACACTTTCGGCCCTGCTCGGCAGATAACCCACACCTGCCCGCAGCGCTGTCGCACCCCATCGGTGGGACACAGCCGACGGTAGTGCGCGCGCTTCGCTGAGGTCAGCCAGCAGACGGCCACCCCCCATTGCCATGCTCCAGCCGATGACAAAGCAGACCCGCCAGCAGGGCGATCCGCCGCAACGTCTGCCGCTCGATCCCCCGTTCTCCCCCGTCCAGCTCTGCAAGCAACAAGGTCAACCGGAAAAGCGCGTTGAAAAGCACCCCCCACAGGTAGGGCCTGGCATCAGGCGTCGGAACTGTCGCATCAGCCTGCCGACGGAGCCCATACAGCACAGCCCAAAGCTTCCCCAACCTCCTGTTTTCGACCGGCACCGCCTCAGGAATACCGACCGTCGGAGAGGCCAACAAGGCCTGCAGCAGGCGCAGGCTGTCTGGATCCGCCAGATCCAGCTCCGGAGACTGCGTGAGGACATCCACCTCCAGCTCGGCCCAGTCCAGCACGATCGGCCCATATCCGGTCCGCTCATAGTCGATGATCCAGATATCCCCGCGCGCGTCGACAAACAGATTGCCACCATGAAGATCCCCATGAATCACCGCAATATCAACATAAGGCAAACCGCCATCGTTGTAGTGCCCAGGTGCCGTCAGAGAGACCTTCCGAATCAGCCAGGCAATCGGGTTCGGCAGGAGGCCCAATCCCAGCCCTTGTGTAGAATTCTGCCATTCCGGCGCCTGCTGGGAATCGAGCAGCCGCTCGCACCACTCGTCCCCCCAGACTGCATTGCAGGCCCGCAGAATCGTCTGGCGGCTCTGCACAGGTTGCCGCTGATAAAGGCGCCGCCAGAAGCTGCGAAAATTGGCCAACGCCACGCCGATCTCCTGGCTGCCGTGCATCTGGCAGTATTCGCTGAAGGTGGCTACCGGAAAATCCTGATGGTCGCCGATGAACTCGTAGATGGTTCCCCCCACATCCCACAGCTCCACCGGCTTCCCGTAGAGCTGTGCGTACCTGGCCGAGGGGAAAAAAGGTTTCACCTTGTTGAAGCGCTGCCACTCGCTGTCGATTCGGCCAGCGCGCGCCAGTTTGACAATGAAGGGGCGCAGATGGTCGTCTTCAAACACCTTGAAGATCCAGGATCGCTGGCGAAACAACAGGTTGGTTGGAGACAGGTTTTCGGTGAGGGGTTCCACCTTGAGACGGGTGGCCTTGGGAAACAGACGGCGCAGCACATCATCGATCTGGTCTGGGGGGGCCGGTTCTCCCTTGCGCGCAAACCGCCGGATCACAGCGCTGGGCTCCAGCTCTTTGGGCCGGAGAAATGTCACTTCGCGACGGCACCATCTCTCCTGCTCGGCCCGCCGGATCGCGTCCCACAGCGCCTCCGGGCCATCTTCTTTGCCAACAAACTCACAGACACGCTGCGGAGGTTCAGCCATCTGCGACAACTCTGTGTTGACGATCTGGCGGTCCAGATGGCTGCTCAGGATGATCGACAGCGTAGGCGCCAGTTCGGCTGCCAGGGCCAGCCCGCTCTTGTCATGCGAGTCGGCGTCTTCTTTGAGACGCAGATCCACCAGCGCCAGGTGGCAGCGGTGCTGGCGTGCCTTGCGCCTGGCATCCTCCAAGAGCCCAGCGGTGGGCTCTTGGGCCAGAGCAGAAGATTCTGCCACGAAATACTCGTACGGCCAGGCCCGCAGCGTCTCGATCAGATCGGTGCGCTGTTGCGGGTCGTTTTCGACCACCAAAATTCGCAGCGGCTGTAGGGAGGTCATCACGGCGTGTCCCTTTCTTGGAATGCACGGGAAGAGACAGTCAATCGGATTGGAGCAGCCTGGCAACCAGCCCGGCCAGGGCGGCATGGAGCTTTTCCGGCCCATCCTGCTTGCCGACACAGACCCAGCGCTCTCCCAGCCTGTCACAGGCCGGCGTCGCATAGGCACTCAGAATCACCCCTCCAGCCACGGGCAGCGTCTGGGCCAGCGCCACACCGGTCTCGTCTGCGGGGTTGATATCGCTTTGCAGGCGCAGGTCGACCATGGCCAGATCGCACTGCTGTGCGGCAGCCAGCCCGAGTGCATTCTGGCACAGCACAGCATAGCGGTCTTCGACCCCCAAGTCCACCTCCGCAACGCAGACCTGATATCCCCAGCCTTCCAGATTGGCGACATGGTCGGCACATTGCTGAGGGTCGTTTTCCACCACCAGGACACAATGGGGCCGGTGTTTCTGGGCGGGCTCGCCGAACCGAGCCGTCATACAGCCAACTCCTCCTCTTTGCTGCATGGCAGCCACAGCGAAAACACCGGCCCACACCCTGGCCTGGCTGGCAACAGGCGAATGGTGCCGCCCATCTGTTCGATCAGTTTTCTGGCGATCAACAGCCCCATCCCCCGCTCATGCTCGTTCGCCCTGCTCGAATAGGGCTCCCGAAACAGTTTCTGGCGTGCAAGAGGGGAGAGATCAGGCCCGCTGTTCTCGACCAGCAGCTCCACACGGTTCGAGGGCAGGGACCGCAACCGCAGCCAGATTTCCCCACGATAGTCCATCGCCTCGACAGCATTGCGCAGCAGATGCCGTACTGCACGCCAGAGCTGCTCGCGGTAGACCGCCACCCAGGCTGGACTATCTCCCCATTCATAGGTAATCTTTGTCGCTGGACAGGCCCTCACCTGCCACTCTTGAACTTTGTCTTCCAAAAATACAGCGAGACGCAGCGTCTCTCTTGCGCGCTCCGCACGCTCGTAGCGCGCCTTGTTGGCCAGCATCCCGGCCCGTTCGTCGATCTCTTTGGCCCACTGCCTGCCCTGCGCCGTGACCTCAGGCATGCGCTCTCGAAGCCAGTAGGCCCGGCTGCGAATGTAGCTGATATCGACGTTGATGTCGTGTGCCACTTCTGACGCCCAGGCCATGGCTCCTGTCAGGAAATCATCGACCCGTTTCCTGGCCACCTGATTGGCACGCTCGATGGCGACAGCGATCTGCTCGGCGACCAGCTCAAACCATTCCTGATCCTCTTGACTGAAGGCGTCACGTTTTGGACTTTTGAGCATCAACACCCCCAGCAGGCTCTGGTTGCGCCAGAGCCCAGCGCACAGCTCAGAACAGTCCAGCGAATCGGAGGACAGACCGCCAGCCTCGTCGTGCAGATGGCCCTCATTTTTGACCACAGTTCGCTCGAAGAAGATGCAGTCCCGAGCCACCTGAGAGACCCTGTGCGGGGCATCCAACCGGATCGGCACAAATTCGGCTGTGCTGGGCATCGCCTGATAAAAACAACGAACCTCCTCGGGGAGCTCCAACAGATCCTCCTGCGCATTGTAGGCCAACCAGCAAGGTGCAGCACCTGGCATATAGGGGCTGAAATGGTCGTGCAGTGCCTTGAGGATAGCTGGCAAAACTTCCCGGCGCTCCCAGTGCGTCTCGACAGCCTTGGTCACCTTCAACGCATCCTCCAGACGCCGCTTCCGCCGTTCGCTCAGCTCCAGCAGCCGCTTTTGCTGGAGGGCAGCCGCCGCGATGGCTGCGAAAATCGGAAAGACATCCTTCTCTTCCTGGGTGAACTCGTGGTGCGTACGATAATAGAAAAAGAGGGCACCGACCACCCCATCGACCCGCAGCGGGAAAGCGGCCGCCGAGACGATCTGTTCGTCGTTGAGAAACGAACTCTGCCCAAAGACAGGGTTTCTCTGGATGTCGGGCACCCAGACGGCCTCGGGCTGCTGCGCAATCTGGTCGACAAGCGCCTGTTCCATCGGGTTGTCCCGTCCCAACGCCGAGGCACCCTGCAAGCCGCTCTGCAAGCCGCTCTGCGGACCGGCCACCAGCCCGGCACCACCCGGCTGATGGTACCAGATGGTCACACAGTCCAGATCCGGGGCAGCGACAAACGAATGTTCCACCACCGACTGCAACGTCTCCTCCAGGGACGTGGGCCGCGTGACTTTCTCCGCCGCGTCGAGCACCCCCCGCAGAAGCCCCTGCCGACGGCGCAGGTTGCCGATCACCATGCCAGCCGCCGCCGCCAGCTCGTCGATCCGCTTGCGATCGCGTTCGGAAAAGACATTGGGGCGGGCAGCAGACGCCAAGAGCACCCCGACCACAACCTTGTTGTGGTAGACCTGCGACGCCACGACAGACGCGACCTGCGCAGGCTGGAAAGCGCCTTCCATTTCTGCAAAGTTGGACGCCAGGAAGGAGCCCTTGTGCAAAAGCACGTACTGCGCCACCGGGTTTTCGAGCGACGAAGACTCTATTTTTTCAGGAGGCTTGCCAGGCAGATGTCGATAGGCCCTCCACCGGCCGTCGAGCACGCTGCGACCGCTGTACTCTTTCTTCACCATCAACTCGACGCGGTCAGCTGCAGACAGCAGGTTCTGGGCATTGGCCAGCAGCGCCCCAATCGCCTTGTTGTCGTCGGCGTCTGGCGTCAGCGCAGCCTCCAAAATATAGCGCAGACGGTTCAATTCTTGGGTGCGATGCTGATCCTCCAGGACAGCGCTGCCATGTGCATGCTCTATCGACAGACAGGCTATCTCTGCCAGCTGCTCTACCAATTCTTCGTGGTGGCGGTCAAAGGGATGGACAGTCGCATAGTTGACAAACAGGACCCCCAGCGGGTCATTGGTGGCATGTGCCTGCAGCGATCTTCCGACAAAGGCCCGCACATTGTGCCTCTGGATAAAGCCACGCCGCTGCAGCGGCACGTCGTCGAAGACCAGTGGGCTGCTGCACACATCCGGGATCAGCACTCTCCCTACCCGCCGGATATGGGCATTCATCCCACTCTGACGTGGTCGCGCAACAACGGCCTCGACTGCCAGGGATTCCAGTCCGGCAGAGGCAATTTTCTCCGTCATGTACGAAATGGAGCCTTTGTCCATCGGATAAATCACGACGCTGGCTGCCCCCAAAAGCAGACGCCCCTGGCTGCAGATCTGTTCGAGCACCTTCTTCAAATCGTCGCCATTTTGCAGCTGGCTCAGTACCTGCCGACGCAATCCAGCCAGCCACTTCCGTTCGGATGGGTTCAGCTCCTGTTGCGTTTGACGCCAATTTTTCCACAGACGCCCTGCCTCCACCAGGAGATTTCTCAGCTCCTCCAATACATACGGACGCACAGGTTCGTCGGTGAACGCGTTGTCGGCAATCAAAATCCCCTTCCGGTCGTCGCCGGCCAGAATCGGGGCCACCACACAGACAGCCGTTTCCAGGTCCGTAAATCCTTCAAAATAGGGTTCGGCCAGATGGCCGCTCAGCTCGGCCGCAGCCACACACACAGGCCCATCGACGGTCTTCTGCCAACACCCCCAGTCCTCCGCCAGCTGCCAGCCAGCCACCTTCTGCTCCAGCGGCGTGCGCTCCTCTTCCCGCCGCAGCCGCAGATACTGAACAAACTCCTTGACAGACTCCTTGGCCGACTCCTTGGCCGACTCCTTGACCGCCCCTCCCCTCTTGGCCAACGTTTCCCAGGTATACCGGGCCTGCAGGAGTTCCAGATGGCCAACCCCCAGCCGACCGCGCAAGCAAGGCGGATCGCCCTCCTCACACAAAAAAACCAGGGCACGGTTGAAGCGCAACCCCATGGTGTCGGTCACAAATTTCAAAATTAAATGCCAGAATCAATCTTCGTTCTCCTGAATCACCGCAGGAAGATATCCCTTGATTGCGTCCAGAAACTCGCTGCGCCGCCGACGTGCCTCCTCTCGCTCTCGCTGATTGGCCAGTTCGATCGCCCCTGCGATCTGTTCAGCCAGCTCCATCAACTTCTGCTGATGACGCCGTGTGTACAAAGAGGGATTCTGATAGTCCTGCACCACCACCGCACCGATCACCCCACGCCCTTCCACCCGCAGAGGAACCCCCAGCCAACACTGCGACATCTCCCCCCAAAACGGAATGTGGTTGCGGAGCCGATAGTCCGCCTCTGCCCCATTGGGAAACCAGAAAGGTTCATTTTTTTCGATCAGGTGCCCGATGAGCCCGCTGCTGCGCAGGTACCATTTGCGCGGCAGACTTTCATTTTGCGCGCAGTGAAAACGAAAATCCAACAGATCGGTCTCCGGCTCGACCAAAGCAACGGCAAAATTGCTGGCGTCCATCAACCTAGCAGCCTGGTCATGCAGCTCGCGCAGCAGGTTGTCAAGCCTGTCAGACGTTGCCCTCTCCATGATCCGACGGCCAATTTCCCCCAGCATTCTCCGCTCCTGGGCTTCCGCGGCCTCCTTTTCCTGCTGGAAGGCCCGTGACAGGGCTGCCGAGATATGGGCAGCAAAGATGCGCAGCAGGTTCCGCTGTTCCAGGTTGAAACTGCGAGATCGCTCCACGTTGTCGAGCGACAACACCCCGAGCAGGGTGTTCCCGGCCACCAACAGTAGATTGGGACATTTCCCTGGTGAGGGATGGAAGATCCCGGGAAAACGTCTTTCCAATCCTTCCCCCCCCCACTGCCGCTCCTCGTCGATTTCCGGCCCCTTGGCAATCACTCTCTTCTGTTCGTCTGGAGATCCCTGCACAGGAATTGCCACCTCCTCCGGCTGCATAACGTCCGGATAGCCGACCTGCCAGATCCCACGCAACATGGGTGTATCGTAGACATCTTCGACAACGCGCCAAAACCAGACCCGCTCAAAGCCCAGCTGCAACGCGCACTGGGCTGTTGCATCGGCGATCTCGGCTACGGTGGAGCGCTTCTGCAGCTCAATCGACGTTTCTGCCAGAATTTTCAGCCAGTTCCGTTCACGGTGAATTTGTTGAAACGCAGCCAGGCTTTTGAGGATCAGAAGGAGTTCACGGGTGTCAAACGGTTTGAACAGATAGCGATAGGCTCCCTGCTCCATCGCCTTGTACGCCGTTGCAGGGTCGTCCTGCCCTGTGAACAAGATCGTATCCCCCGAACCGTTCAGTTGGGTCAATTCCTGCATCAACGCCACACCATCTACATCCGAACCGGCCAACAGCTGGTCGATCAGAAAAACATCGAAGGGGTCTGCTGCGCTGCGCACAGCAGCTCGCGCCGCATCGGCTGTCATCACTGGCTTCGCCTGAAAGGTAGCATCCTGGCGATGGAGCTGGTCAGCCACCAGATAGGCCAGCAATTCATCGTCGTCGACGATCAAAATCCGCATTGTGTCCTCCTTTTTGGCTAGATCCTAGCAGGAAGCTCGACCACAAAACGGGTCCCCCAGAGCAGGTGGCTGTTCGCCACATAAAGACGCCCACCCTGCGCTTCGATCAAGGTGCGCGACAGGTACAGCCCCAGACCGCTGCCGTCGGAACGGGTGGTGTAATCCATCTCAAAAATCCGTTCCCAAAGTCGGCGATGGATGCCAGGCCCGTCATCTTCGATCGAAACCTGGAGCACCTTCCGGCTACTCTGGCTGACCTGGGCAATTCCGATCTCCACACGCCCACGGCGGCGCGGTTCAATCTGGCCGATCTGCTGAATGGCGTTTTGGATCACGTTGACCAGCACCTGCTGCAGATAGGTCACCTGAACCCGCGTGAAATACAAATGCGGTACAGGCAGGACAGAGATATCGACCCAGGCGAGCACCGCAGCTTCGCGCAAAATTTCGACTGCTTCCCCGACAAGATCCTCCAGACGCACGATCTCCTCTTCGCCGGTCCGGGTCATACGGCTGAAAGAGCGCAACATCGTGCCCAGCCCTCGCTGCTGCTGGATCAGCCGCTGGATCGCCTGACGCATCTGGCGGGCATGTTCGACCGCAGTCGGCGGGTCGAGTTGGAGCGGGACTTCGATGGCGGCACACTGGGCTTCGAGCTGCTGCAACACCAGCCCCAAGGGGGTCAGACGCCCGCTGACCTCATGCACCAACGTCCGTCCCAGCTGTCCAAGCAGAGCAATGCGGTGCAGATCGGCGATTTGCCGCACAAACTGGCGTCGCTCCAGCCACACCTGCACGGTGGCCGCCGCTGTCGCCACGCGCGTCTGGGTCAGCTCTGTCAATACGACCGGCTGTGCATAAAAGACAAAGAGGGCATACCGATGCTGCAGCAACGCTGGCACTGGAAACCCAAGACAGCTTGCAAAGGCCAACAGCGGAGCCAGATGCCGAAAACGGGGGCCGTGGATCTCTTCCGGGCGGCTGACAACCACCACCCGCTGGTCTTCGGCGACATCGCGCACAGGGCTGTTGACCAGATCCGGAAGCAGTTCGCTGTTCACTTCCAAGGGTCCCTGCTGCGCCAGCAGACTGACTGTGCGCGCCTGCAGGTCCAGCTCGAAAAGCAGCACCTTGTCGGCATGGACAACAGCCCGCAGATGGGCCAGGATCGCACTCAACTCACCCGAATTTGCCTGGCCAAAGATCGGGGCAACCTGCTTCAGGGCTGTCTGCAGCGACTGCACAGCCACCGCAGGCAGGTCAGATTCTTGCACAGTGTCGAGCAGAATGTCGACCAGATCCTCTGGCAGGACAGGTTTGAGAAGCAGACGGACACCGGCCGCACGCAGCTGCTCCAACTCAACCGCATAGGACTCTGCCCGCCCCCAGTCGGTCATCAACACACAAGGGAGCGCCCCCCAGCGTTCCCGAATCCGCTGTATCCCTTGAATCCCATTCACCTCCGGCAGCCCCACGTCCATCAGCAGCAGATTGGGACGCCGTCGCTCCAACAACGCCCATGCCTCCGCCCAATTGGCTGCGGCCACTGGCTGTTGACCGGTAAACCGCAGCCATTCTACCAGGGAAGAGCGCTGTTCGGGCTCGTCCTCCACCACCAAAATGCTCTTGGAAGGAGCCGCCAACAAAAGGTCGACGTGCAGCTGTCGTGCCTTTTCTGCGTCGATCTTCCCTGCAGTGGGCACAGCCGTCTTGCTGGAATTTGACCGGCTTGGCCAACGCTGCAGCCCTGTCATGGCCAGACCAATCCGTTGGTCGAGGGGGGTCAGCGACTCAACCGCTACATAGACCCGATCTCCAGGCCAAAAAATCTCTCCCAACTGCTTTGCCACCAGTGGCAGACGGCTGACATGCACCAGCCCGGCAATGCCTGGCTCCAGCTCTACAAAAATCCCGTACGGCATCACCCCCGTCACGGTGCCCTCCACCACACACCCCAATGTATAGCGTTCTTGGATCTCTGCCCAGGCCCCCCCTTGAGCTTGTCGAATACTCCACTCCGACCTGGATTTTATTCTCCTGCCACACGGGGTGACAGTCACCTCTGTACCCGGGCTGTAGCGCAACCGCCAGTCAGCCCGGGCCGAACGATCCCAGGCAATCTCACGCTCAGGAATCAGCCCGCAGCGGCCGTCGGCAAGCCGGATCTCCAAACCTGCTGGCAAAATACGCAGGATCTGGGCGGTACAGCTCTGGTTTGTCTTTGGAGAACCGACACCTGTTCTGTCTGGCATGAGTGGATGGCAAACACGCAATCGCTAAAACTTCAAAACGAATGACTGCGTCGATCATACCACGAACAGGAACCTCAAAATCTTCGATTTTTGTGTCAAATTGATGACAAACATGTCATCCAGGGTTCTGACAAAATGGCTCCGGTTTGCCATTTTGTTGCACAGGGTTTGCCATGCAACAGTCGTCCGAGGGATGCTATACTCTCGATCGGGAGACGCAGAGCACTTCTACGCAAGCAGAGTTATTGAAAAGCAATCGTTTTTGGAATTCTTCTTGGCACTCCCCCCTTTAGAACGCCCCCATGCTCTGACGAAATCTATCTGGATGGAGGGCATCCCTTAACCCTCCATCCACTCCCATTTGTCAATATGGGGCCAGCTGTCCCCCCTAGGCGGCCAGCTGCTCAGAGGCTGCACCTTCTCCATTCTCGGTCGCAACAGCTTCTGCAGGAGGTAGCTGCGCACCCGACTGCCCAGGGCGCATCCTCCGCCACCCCAGTAGACCGCCGGCAACCACGCCGGTGACAGCAACCACCGAAGGTGCCAACAGCGAAATCCCCCCCGCAGCCATCCCTTTGGCAAGAACCACACCCACCACACCCCCTGCCAGTGCAGCACCTGCAGTCACACCCCAACGCGCAGCCGCAGACGATTTTTCAGTGCCAGCATCGACCCAGTGCCGGACATTGGCTTCCCCCTGCGTTCTCATGGCACCCAGGTCTGGCATCTTGACCTCGCCCAGGTTCGGCATCTTGACCTCACCCAGGTTCGGCATCTTGACCTCACCCAGGTTCGGCATCTTGACCTCGCCCAGGTTCGGCATCTTGACCTCGCCCAGGTTCGGCATCTTGACCTCACCCAGGTTCGGCATCTTGACCTCACCCAGGTTCGGCATCTTGACCTCACCCAGGTTCGGCATCTTGACCTCGCCCAGGTTCGGCATCTTGACCTCACCCAGGTTCGGCATCTTGACCTCACCCAGGTTCGGCATCTTGACCTCGCCCAGGTTCGGCATCTTCAATTCTTTGAGGTTCGGGAGATGAAGACCATGTCCTGGGTTTACGTCCTTTGTCCCTGCCGCTTCTGTGACCGCCGCTTCTGTGACCGCCGCCGTTGTCTCTGCTGCGGCTGGTCCTCCCTCTTCCACAACAGTCTCTGCCGCCTCGTTCAGCTCTGGCGTCTCCTCTTCAGGATGAATTGGCTCTTCAGGATGAATCGGCGAAGATTCGCTGGGTGTGGTGAATGCATTGTTCTCTCCCAACCCACCCGTTCGTTTACGTGTAGCCACGGTGTAAAACCTCCTCTACGAATGATCGATAGGCCAATGCCGCTGCATGGTCAGGGGCATATTCAAACAGACTCAGGGCTCTTCCGTGCGACTCCTCAAACTTGACCGTTTTGGGAATCACAACACGAAAAACAATGCTGCCGAAGCGTTCCTCGACCGCAGCCCGCACATCGCGTGCGACATGGGTGTTTTCGTACACGGTCAACAGCACACCGCTGATATGCAGCCAAGGACAGGAAAGCTCGCGGCGCACCATTTTGATCGTCTCCTCCAGCTGCTGGATCCCTTTGAGCGCAAAAATGCTGGAAGGAACCGGGATCAGCACTTCATCGGCCGCCGCCAGAGCGTTGATCGTCAACAACCCCAGCGACGGCGGCGCGTCGATAACCAGATAGTCGTAGCGATCCAGCCCATCCAGCTCACTCAAGCGGACACGCAGCCGTTGTTGTCCCTCCACTGTGCCGACAAGTTCACGCTCTGCAGCAGCCAGCTTCACATTGCTCGGCACCATCTCCAGCAGCGGACGCCGGGTGGCCCGTACTACCTCCAACGCACGCCGGCCGCTCAGCAAGAGGTCGTAGACACTGTCCGCCTCCGGCTCATTGCCCAGCACCAGAAATGTTGCATTGGCTTGTGGGTCCATGTCGACCAACAACGTGCGCTTGCCAGCCAACGCCAGTCCAACAGCCAGGTGAACGGCAGTCGTGGTTTTGGCAACTCCACCTTTCTGGTTGGCAACGACAATTTTTTTCATGGAGCGCTCTAAAAATCCGTGAATCTACTCAACTTTTTCAGTTTACCGCAATCTGCCCAACTGTCAATTTGGCAAAAAAAGGCCATTGGGGTGCTTTGTACAATGCGTTGACCTGTCGAGCCGTTCGACCAGAACAGGCCACGCAGACGCTGCTCGGTGCTTTCCCCCCACCTGCACCCGTCAATCTATTGTAACACAAAACAGCGCTCTGGCCGTAGATGCTCTGGTGGCCCGATGTCCTGCTGGCCAGCCACAGCAGACGATTGGAGAGCGATCAGAACAATTTCAGTACATTTACATTTCAGCGAATGAACAGTACAATTCATTTTTCAAACTATTTTTCATGTACAGTTCGACGCCGTCTACAGGCAGACACGATCCCCGAATCCTGGTTTCCCTGCCGTGCGGTTCAACAAACGACCCAAAAGGTTGGCAGAGATGCGCAAGATTACGCTCTTCGACAAACTTAAATACTGGTTCGACAACGTGATGGCAAAGGGTGCTATCGTGTTGATCCTCTGGCTGATGCTGATTTCGCTGCTGGTCGTCCTTGTCTCTTCGGCCAGTATGAAACTGACCGCACAAGTTCTGGAAGATTCGCGCGGCGATCAAGGCTCGTTCAGCGATCTCTTCTGGATGAACCTGAGCACGGTGCTCGAACCTGGGCTGGCAGAAGGCGGCAGCTGGACGTTCAAACTTGAAAATTTTACCGTCGCCATGATGGGCATTTTGCTGGTCAGCACCCTGATCGGTTTGATTACAGCCGGCATCGAAGATCGGCTCCAGCAGCTGCGCAAAGGACGCTCCTTTGTGCTCGAACAGAACCATACGATCATCTTGGGCTGGTCTTCACAGATTTTCACCGTCGTGGCTGAGCTGGTCATCGCCAATGCCAACCAACGGCGCCCTGTGATCGCCATTTTGGGGGACGCCGACAAGGTGGAAATGGAAGACCAGCTGCGCGAGCGGGTGAAAGATCTGAAAAATACCCGCCTGGTGATCCGCTCCGGGTCAGCCACCGAACCCAATGACCTGGACCTTGTCAACCCGTACAGCGCACGCTCGATCATTCTGCTTCCCCCAGAAACCGACTCCCCAGACAGCGCTGTCCTCAAAACCCTGCTGGCACTGACCAAAAATCTGCCCCCTACCCAACACACCTGTCAGATCGTCACCTGCCTCCAAGATGTCCGCAACCGCTCGGTCGCCAAGATGATCGGCAAGGACAAGGTGACGGTCGTGATGGTCAACGACCTGCTGGCCCGGCTGACCGTGCAGACCAGCCTGCAGCCGGGCCTCTCCAGCGTCTACACAGAACTGTTCGATTTTGACGGCGATGAGATCTACTTCAAAGCCGAACCAGGGCTGACCGGCAAGACCTTTGCCGATGCCCTGTTTGCCTACGTGGACTCCGCAGCCATCGGTCTGCACAAAGCCCATGGGCCGACCTTGCTCAACCCGCCGCTGACCACACCGATCGAAGCCGGCGACAAGCTGGCCGTGATCAGCGCAGACGACGATACCATTCGCCTGACCGAAATGTCCCCCCAGGCGATCGCCGAAGAGGCCATCCTCGCCCAGACCCACCGCCGCGGCATCCAACAGCGCCAGATCTTGCTCCTGGGCTGGAACCACCGCGCCCCCTTCATCCTGGCCGAACTCGGACGCTATGTCGCAGCCGGCTCTTCCGTCACAGTGGTCGACGACATGGAGGAAACACTCTGGCGCCAAGAAGTTCTCTGGGAAGAATCTTCCAACCTGCAGATCCACTACCAAAGCGGCGATATCTCCAGCCGCACGGTGCTGGAAAGCCTGGACATCCCCTCCTACACCCAGATTCTCGTGCTCAGCCGCTCAAACCTGCGCAGCCTCCAAGAAGCCGACGAACGCACCCTGGTCACGTTGCTCCACCTGCGCGATCTCTGCGAACAACTGCACTGCGCTGTCTCCATCACCAGCGAGATGATGGACACCCGCAACCGCAAACTGGCCGCTGTGACGCAAACCGACGATTTTGTGGTCAGCCAGCAGATGGTCAGCCTGCTGCTGGCTCAGATCTCCGAAAATCCCCAGCTCAACGATCTCTTCGACGACCTGCTGGACGTGGATGGCTCTGAAATCTATCTCAAACCCATCGGAATCTATGTCCACACCCAGCACCCTCTGAATTTTTACACCTTGGTCGAGGCTGCACGCAGACACAACGAGACCGCTATCGGCTACCGTCTGATGCGCCACAGCAGCAATCCAGAGCGACAATATGGCGTCAAACTCAACCCCAACAAGGCCGAAAAGATCCAGTTCACCCCAGACGATTTTTTGATCGTCCTGGCCGAAGATTGAGCCAGCCTCTGGAGCACAATCCGCCAGGGTGTGGGCTGCCCGGCGGATCGTGCCACCTTCTCCCCACGGGGTTGACGCCGTCTAGCCGTAGGCCGCAGGCGTACGCACAGATCCAGGACGGTCAGACAAAATGGCCGCAACCGCGTAGCCGAAGCTGCCGACCCTGAGCAGCCAGCCCAACAGCCCCCCCACCAGTGGAATCCAACCAGCGGCCTCAGCCACCACCACAATCGCCGCGGCCCCCACCCACAACTGCAACAGCGCAGGACGCCCGGCCAGCACCGTACGCCCCAGACAGTACCCGGTCAACAACGGGCTGCCAAACCACAAAACCCCCCACAGCCCAAACAAAAACAGACCGACCGCCATGCCGCCCGGAAAGAATCCCCAAAAAAGCGCACTCACGACAACCGCCAGCAGCGTCAATGGCACAAAGGCAACCACCGCCAGCAGCGCAACACCCGCCATCCCCCAGGGCCTCCCGCCCATCTGCGCCACCACCCGCTCACTCCAGGCCGGCGCCAGACGCAACAGCAGCCAGCCAAAAATCACAAAACCGACCAGCATCCGCACCAGCTGCAGCCCCCACCCCATCCACTGCTCGCCCGGCGTAGGAGGCGGCTCCACAGGCGCAACTTCCTCCGGCGGCAACAGCGTCACGGTCGGAGCAACCTCAGCCGGGATCTCCGTAGCACGGTCCGTCCGGTAGTTGAATGCCCCGGCAATCTGGGCAGCCTCGCTGACAGACAACTCATTGGCGTAGACCGTGGCGTCGCCGCCGACCGTCGCAGCCAAGGTCAACTGTCCCATCCCAACCTGAAGGTTGCCCCCAATCCTCCCAGCAACTTCCCCCGTTCCGCCGACCAAACTCACATCCCCGCCAATCTGCGCGCTCTCCAAAAGACGCACACCCTGTTCGATCGAACGCCCGTCTACCGGGATCGACCAACTCGGCGCCCCCGGAAACCAGACGCCTCCTCCTGCAACGAGGACATCCCCCACAACCTGGCCAGCCACCGTGATGCCTCCCCCCGCCGCACGCAGATCGTCGCCAACCTGGCCGTTGACCACAACCCCACCGCCAGCCACGATGACATCCTGCGTCACCTCCCCGTTGACTTCAATGTATCCCCCCGCCCCCACCAGATCCCCCTCCACCGTGCCATCGATGTAGATTTCGCTGGCCGTGACATAAAGATCCCCGGCAATCACCTGCCCCGCAGCCAGCCGATAGATCTCCTCCTCCACATATTCGCCCGCATAGAGAGCCCCAGCCAACGCCAGGCTCATGAGAGCTGTCAACAGACCGACCCATCCCCGGCGTCCCCAGACACTTTTCCGTTGTGTACGCATGCTTTTGCTCTGCTTTCTCAGACAGATTCGCCTGCAGATTCGCCTGCTCTTCAACACCACGCACAGGGCTTGAAACACCTGCTTTGTACCATGCCCTGCCCCTCCATTCTAGCAAATTTTGCAGCCGGTGTCGATAGCCTGCCCAAAGGCAATTTGCACAATCAGTTTCATGGCCATACACTCTTCTTTGGGTTCTTGACAGACTGGCCCGCCGTCGACAGGCCGCCACCTCTGGCAACAGCCTGCACACCTGTCCGATCGTTGTTGGAGTTTGTCCGCACAAAGGAGTCCGCTCACACAATGCCATCCACTGTCAACAAGCAAGAAGCCAACGACCTTCTGGCGCAGCAGCGGGCCCTCCCTACCCCTGAAAGAGGAGGAAACTCGCCGCAAGCGTCGACAGATACCTTGACCTTGTCGGTCGATCCAGGCGAAGTGGCACAGCTGTGTGCGCGCTGGCCTTCTGCTCGCCGGGCACAGGCTGTCTTGGCAGTCGACGATCCCTTCCTGACAGGAGAAAACCAGCTGCTGGCCGCCAACGGCCGCCGTGCCGAGATCTGCTATGTCCTGCACTGCGGCGACCCGGCCGCAGGAGTTTTGCTGCACAGCAAAACCTTCTACCCAGAGGGGGTCTACCGCCTGCCGACCGGGGGAATCCACACCGGCGAGCCGGTGGTCGAGACCTTGAAGCGGGAGATTTACGAAGAAACCGGGCTGGTTGTCGGGGAAGATGCTGGCCAGGTGCGGATGGAACGTTTTCTCGGCGTGCTGGCGTATGCGCTGCACCATCGCACGCTGGGGAGCGTCTCTTTTGCAACCTATCACTTTCTGGTCTGCATGGCACCGGAGAGCGTATTGGCCCCCCAGGACCCGGCAGAATCGATCCGGGGCTGGCAGTGGCGGCCGTCACACCAGCTGGCAGACACAGCCGCCGCGCTCGACCAGGTCGGCCTGCAGTGGGCAGCGTGGGGGGATTGGGGCCGTTTTCGGGCGCTCAGCCATCGTTTTGTCCAGGCCACACTACTCGGCATCCAGGGCGACGCGGGTGAAAAAGAGTTCAGCCAGATCGACGATATCCTGAGGGCTGGCCAGCCAGCGCCAGTCCATCACCGTCTGTAATTCGGTGTCGATGACCCCAGGGGCAGTGCGGACCCAGCTCATGACATAGCCTGTGATGGAGCTCGGCTTTTTGCCAAGCAGCAGCAGCATCAGGTCGGCGTCCTGGCTGTGGTAGCAGTTGAGCAGCCAGACTCGCTTGACTTCAGGATGGCGGGGCAGGTCAAGCAGCGCTTGGAAACAGCGGCGATCCATGCCCGGCTGGACGTCGATCATGACATTGACAGCCACCATGTTGTTGGTGCTGACCTCCATCTCCAGTTCGAGCAGGGTGTCGATGTCGGCACGACCGCCCAGACTCAGCAGGGTGCTGGTTTCACGCACGCCGTCGACACTGCGCACGACGTCAAGCATAAACTTATTGAACGCCGCTACGTCGTGGATCAGGCAGGTGAAACGCAGGTCAGCACGCTGACGCAGCCAGTTGGTCCACAACGGTTTGACCCCGTTGCCCCGGTAGTGACGCAGATTGTGCAACATCTGCTCGCGTGCGGTCTCGTCTTTGCCACACATGATGTCGGTATCCACAATGGCCAGGATTGGCTGCATAGAATGGCTCGCCCTTTCTGAGAAAAATTGCGCACTGTTTTTTACTTTGGACAGTGTAAGACGATTCTGACCAATGCCCAAATCGTTCGATCGCATTCGTGGCAGGGCGGACACCCCTCATGATCGCAAAGCCCCCCTTCTGACCGGCACACAATTGACACATCGAGGGTGCTCTACTATACTGGGCATCAGCAGGATCTTTGGCCTGTACGAACCATGCTTTTTCTGCAAAAGAAAACGCACAAGAGGCGCCGCAGCCAAGATCATCCCTGCGGCAGCTGCTTGCAATCAGGTGGGACAACTGCATGTGGGACAACTGCACGGGTGACGTGCGCTTGAACGGGAAGTCGACATCCGCATCCGCTGGTATGCAGAGATCGTTTCTCAAAGCACCCTGGCGCAGCCCGTTGAGCGGGCTCCAAGCCCGCAAGCTGCGCGAGGCCCTGCTGGCCTATTTCTTCCTGCTCCCTGCATTCCTGATCGTTGGACTCTTCGGCATTTTCCCCCTGTTCTTTGCCGCCTTCATGAGCACCCATCGCGGGCTCAACCGCATCCCCGGCACCTTTGACGGGCTGGGCAATTATCTGCAAGCAGTCGGAGATTTCTCCTATCTGCTCGGCTTCTGGGGGAGCCTCCTTCTGTTGGCGGTCGCCGTCCGTCTGCTCTGGCACGGCGCGCGCAGCGCCCGCGAGCAGCGCAGCCGCTACTGGCCCTGGGCCTTGCCCGGCGTTGCCCTCGGGCTGTTTGCAGCCACCCTGATCGGCTGGGTGTTCCGCCTGTTGCCGCTGCTGTTGGAAATTCCCAGTCAGATGCGCGGGGCGCGCAACACCCCAGAGACCTTCCGCCAGCTGCTCGGCGAAGCGCTCGGCCAGCCACAAGCCAGCCTGCTCTTGTGGCTGGCAGCAGCGCTGTTGGCTCTCCTCCCAGCAAGCCTCTGGTGGATCGAGCGAACTCGTGACTGCCGCCGTCCCACCCGCAGCTTTCTGACCCCCTTTGCGGCCGCCACACTCCTCGCCGTCCTCGCTGCGTCGATCGGCTGGCTGGTCTGGGCAGAGCTGCAAAAAGCGACCGCCGCAGCACTGACACAAGGTGAACAGTTTGACATTCAGGCACAGCTTCTCCTGATCAGCGTAGGTTTTCTGTTGCTGGCCTCTTCCTGGTGGGTGTGGACAAGCGCCAGCCACCGGACAGCGATGGCCAGTGTGCTGGCACGGCTTGGAGGAGCCACCCTGCTCATGCTGGGGGCCTGGCTTCTGATCGCCGAAGCGCCCCGTGTCCTGGCCCAGGGCGACCTCCAATGGTGGCGGGCGCTGCAGACAACCTTTTACTACTCGCTCGGCACGATCCCTCCCCAGCTGCTCGTCGCACTCGTGCTGGCAGTGCTGCTCTTTCAGGAGATCCGGGGACGCAGCCTCTTCCGGGTCATCTATTTCTTGCCCTATATCGCTCCTTTTGTGGGGACTGCCGCCGTTTTCAAAATCCTCTTCTCCAATCGACCGACCGCCCCAGCCAACAACCTGCTGGCCGCTGTGGGTCTGTCGCCACTGAACTGGATCAACGAGCCCGCCGGACTTTTCACCCTGACGCTGCCTGGTCTGCCTCTGCCGGAATGGCTGGCAGGCCCCAGCCTGGCGCTGGCCGTGATCATGCTCTACGGGGTCTGGACCTTTTTTGGGTTCAACACGGTCGTCTTTTTGGCTGGCCTCAGCAACATCCCTCGCGAACTGTACGAGGCAGCCGCCATCGACGGCGCCGGGCGTTGGCCACAATTCCGCCACATCACACTCCCCCTCCTCTCGCCGACCCTCTATTTTTTGACACTCTACTCGGTGATCGGCACCTTCAAAGCGTTCAACCACATCTACGTGTTGCGCACCGGGGCCGCACTGGGCACGACCGACACCGCCAGCGTTGTGATCTTTCAGGCGTTCCAGCGCGATACCCGCTACGGATACGCCTCTGCCCTGGCCATCTTGCTGTTGCTGGCGATCTTGCTGCTGACGGTTGTCAACAACCGGATCGCCGCTCAACGGGTGCACTATGGCTGACAGAAGCGCCAGCCCCTTCGCCCGACCACACCGCCAGCCCCCCTCCCAAACGTTGCGTCTGGCTGGCACCTATGCGCTGCTGACACTCGGCGCTGTCGTGGCCATCCTCCCCTTTCTGTACACGATCAGCGTCTCCCTGATGAACCTGACCGAAGCCAACGGCGGGGCCTGGCTGCCCCGCACCCCCCAATGGAACAACTATCTGGATGCCTGGAACCAGGGCCATTTCTCGAATTATTTCTGGAACAGCGTCCGCATCGCTGCAATCACCGTGGCAGGTGAGCTGCTCTTTTGCACCCTGGCCGCCTACGCCTTTGCCCGCATGGAATTTTGGGGCAAAAACCTGCTCTTCAGCCTGCTGCTGGCCACTTTGATGCTGCCCGAGGCGATCACCTGGGTCCCCAATTTCATCACGGTCTCCTGGCTGGGGCGGGTCGGGCCTGTCCCGTGGATCAACAACTGGCCAGCGCTGACCGTGCCCTTCATGGCCAGCGCCTTCAGCATCTTTCTACTGCGCCAGTTTTTCCTGCAGGTGCCCAACGACCTGTGGGATTCCGCCCAGATCGACGGGGCCAGCCACCTGCGCTATCTGCTGCAGATCGTCGTGCCCCTTTCCAAAGCAGCCTTGATGACACTGGTGCTCTTCGGCTTCATCGGCTCCTGGAACGCACTGGCCTGGCCGATTCTGGTCACCACCACGCCAGAATGGCGGCCGATCACCTACGGATTTTTCGCGTTCGCCGACGAGGCCGGTGCCCAGTTTCATCTGCAAATGGCGGGCTCGGTGCTCACCATGGCACCAGTGGTTCTGCTCTACTTTTTTACACAGCAAACCTTCATCGAAGGAATTGCAACGTCAGGGCTCAAAGGGTGACCGGCAGCTGCTGGGGTTCTCCTGTCGGCTGTTGAATCAATAGAATCAATAACCGTAACAGACTTTTTTGCACACAAGGAGACAAACATGCGTACACCGTTGTGGCTGACCCCCCTGCTGCTGAGCGCGGCGCTGGCAGTTTCAGCCTGCACCGCCGTGCCGACAGCACCGGCAGCAGCGCCAGCCGAAGCCCCCGAAGCCGAAGGGGCCTACGCCGGCGTCGACCCCTCTGGACAGACGGTCGTCTGGTGGCACCAGCACTCTGGCTCGCGCGAGGAAGGGCTCTTGGAACTGATCGCCGAGTTCAATACGACCAATGAGTATGGAATCACCGTAGAAGCCCAAAACCAGGGCGGCTACGACGAAATTCGGGACAAGGTCAATTCCAGCATCGCTGCCGGCGAGCTGCCAGCTACCCTGCTCGTCGGCTACCAGAACGACCAGTCCTTCTACCAGCTCAACGACACCCTGGTCGACCTCAACCTGCTGATGAACGACCCGACCTGGGGCATGAGCGCCGAGGAGATCGCTGACTTCTATCCG
>JAGWYN010000104.1 GCA_018969295.1 Chloroflexota bacterium
ACGCGTCCAGCACCGGGTCGAGCATCGGGGAGTGTGCTGCCACAGGAATCGCCAGCCGTCGGGTCTTGAAGCCTGCGCCCTGCAGGGCCTGGGTGATGGCCGCCACCGAAGCGCGTGCTCCCGAGACCACCACGCTGAGCGGGCCGTTGACGACCCCGATCGCTGCGTCCGGGTAGGGCTCGACAAAGGGGGCCACCGCCTGGGCCGAGGCCATCACGGCCACCATTTCCCCTGCTGCCTGCTCCATCAGCTCCCCGCGCCGGGTCACCAGACGCAGCCCCTCCTCCAGACCGAGGACGCCCGCTGCGTAGGCTGCGGCAAAATCGCCCAGGCTGTGCCCGAACACGGCAGCCGGTCGGATCCCCCATTCGCGCCAGAGCTCCGCCAGCGCACACTCCAGCGCATAGTTGGCTGCCTGTCCACAAGGGTGGGAGTTCATCAGGTCATCGGTCTGGCTGGAGGCTGCCTCGGCGTCCGGCGCTGGGTAGAGCAATTCCACCAGAGAACGACCGTAGCAAGCCTGGAAGGCCTGGTCGCAGCGATCGATCACAGCCCGAAAGACCGGCTGGGTGGCATAGAGCTCCCGCCCCATGCCGACGTACTGCGAACCCTGGCCGGTGAAGAGAAAGGCAATCTGTGGCCTCTGCCGGTTGAGAAGAGCCGCCCTCTCACCTTCCCATTCACCCTGTTGAAACGCGACAAGCTTCTGTTGAAGCTCGGAAAGATCTTCTGCCACGATCGCCAGCCGATAGCCAAAATGATTGCGTCCGACCTGGGCTGTATGGCAGAGTGCCCCCAGGTCAACGCCCGGCTGCTGCCGCAGATGCTCTGCGTAGCGGGCTGCCAGTGCGGGCAGCGCGTCCGCATGGCGGGCTGACAGCGGCAGCAGATGGTGCGAGGGCGGGGGGAGGAGAGAGCGTTCCAGACATTTTTCTGTGCTCCGCACTCCCTGGACAATCACATGCGCGTTTGTCCCGCTGATCCCAAAGGAACTCACACCGGCTGTCAGGCTGGCGGCAGGCCAGGGGCACAATCGGGTCGGCACCTGAATCACATCCTCGTCCCAGCCAATGTGCGGGTTGGGCGTGGTGAAGTGGAGATGGGGGGGAATCTGGCCATGTTGTAAGGAGAGCACAACCTTCAGAAAACCAGCAATGCCTGCTGCTGCCTCCAGATGGCCGATGTTGGTCTTGACCGATCCGACCAGCAGGGGGGCCGTGCGGCCAGGGCCAAAGGTATGCATCAGCGCACGCACCTCGATCGGGTCGCCGAGCGGCGTGCCGGTGCCATGTGCTTCAACATAGGAGATTTCGGCCGGAGAGAGCTGGGCGTTGACCAGGGCCTGTTGAAGCAGTTTTTCCTGGGCATGGCGATTGGGGACCGTCAGCCCGCTGCTCGGCCCATCGTGGTTGACCGCACTGCCTCGGATCACCGCCAGAACGTTCTCCCCTGCCTGCTCGGCGTCGCTCAGCCGTTTGAGGAGCACCATCCCGGCCCCTTCCCCACGCCCATAGCCGTCAGCAGCCGCATCAAAGGTCTTGCAGCGGCCGTCGGCCGAGAGCGCCTGGATCTGCGACAACGCCACATGTCCTGTGGGAGAGAGAATCAGACTGACTGCACCTGTCAGAGCCAGGTCGCACTCCCCGTTGCGCAGGCTCTGACAGGCCAGGTGCAGAGCGACCAGCGCAGAAGAGCAGGCAGTGTCCACCGCCAGCGTCGGCCCCTGCAACCCGAGGGTATAGGCAATCCGACCGGCAGCAACGCTGGCGCCTCCGCTGGTAGCAGCATGGGTGTCCAGATCGATCAGATTCTGGAGGTTGCCGATGCTGGCATACTCGCCTTCGCCGATGCCAATGAAGACCCCTGTCCTGCTGTCTACCAGCTGCACCTGTGCAATCCCAGCCCGTTCAAGTGCCTCCCAGCTGAGCTCCAACAGCAGACGATGCTGCGGATCCATGCCGTTGGCCTCACGGGGGGAGATGCTGAAAAACCCCGGGTCGAACAGGTCGATGTCTTGCAGAAAAGCCCCTGCACGCGTATACATTTTGCCTGGCAGCGGACGCCGTGGGTCGTAGTAGTCGTCTACCTTCCAGCGGGAAGGTGGAATGGTGCGAACCTGATCTTCTCCTTGCTGCAAAAGGTTCCAGAAGGCTTCCGGCGTCTCCGCACCCGGAAAACGGCAGGCCATGCTGATGACTGCAATCGGTTCGTGCAGGCTGCCAGAGGACTGCGGACGCTGCGGCAGAGCAGGCTCTTCAGCCATCTCTGCCAACAACAAGATGTCTGACAGAAGATAGGCAGCCAACGTTGCGACCGTCGGATACTCGAAGGCGACGGTGGAGGGGAGCGCACAATGCAGGTCGCTCTCCAGCTGGCGCCGGACTTCGAGCGCCATCAGCGAATCCATCCCCAACTCGGTAAAGCCACTGTCGTCGTCGGGCAGAGACTCCATGCCCAGCACCTGGCCGACAGTGTGGGCCAGGTAGGTGCGCAGACGATCCCGGCGCTGGACACCAGACAGCCTCTCCAGCGCCTGACGCAATTTGCCAGGATGGCCGGCAGAGGGCGCGGCAGGCTGGACGAAATGGGCGAAGAACGGTTGGCGAAATTCAGGCTGCAGCGCCCCCTCTGTCCAGTCGACCTGCAAAACTCCGATCTGCCCTGCCATTCCCAACAGGCGGTGCAGCGCCCGCAGAGCGGTTGTTCCCGGCAAAGGCTTCACTGCCGCCAGAGTTGAGGCAGTCACCTGTCCAGCCATGCCTTCTCCGGCCCATGCCCCCCAGTGGATGCTCAGCCCCGGCAGCCCCTGCTGGCGGCGGTAGAGGGCCAGCCCGTCGAGAAAGCCATTGGCCGCTGCGTAGTTGGCCTGGCCAGGATTGCCCAGCAGCGCAGCAGCCGAGGAGAAATAGACCATCCAATCCAACGCCAGCTCTGCTGTCAGCTGATGGAGCAGCCAGGCGCCGGCCACTTTGGGAGAGAGGACCCTGCCCAGACGGGCGGCGTTCTGGTTGAGCAAAATCGCATCGTCCAGAAGACCTGCACAGTGGAAGATTCCTTTGAGAGGCGCATCGCCAGCAGCTGCCTGATCGAGAAGCTGGGCCAGCTCCGCACCGTCCGTCACATCGACGGAAGCCACAGTGACCTGAACCCCGAGGGCCTCCAGGCGGCCGATCCGCTGCTGCTGGCTGGGCAGTGTGATCCCCCGCCGTCCGCTGAGCAGCAGTCGGGTTGCCCCCTGCTCCACCAACCACTCTGCCACCTGCAGCCCCAATGCGCCGAGGCCGCCGGTGACGAGGTACGCCGCGCCAGGCTGAATTTTGCTGCGAGCAGAGGAGAGAGAGGGCACGGCGCTTCGCTGCAGACGGGCGACATAGCGACTGCCCCGGCGCCAGGCACACTGGGTTTCACCGTCAAAGGCCAGCAGCTCGCCCAGCAGCAGACGGGCTGCCTCTTGCGGAGCAATTCCCTGTTCCAGGTCGATCAGACCTCCCCACTGCTCTGGATGTTCGAGTGCGGCCACCCGTCCCAGCCCCCAAAGTGCGCTGTAGAAGAGATTGACGGTTTCGTGGTCAGCCAGCTGCTGGGCTCCTTGGGTCACAACTGACAGGCGAGGCCGCTTTTCAGATTGGCTGACCAGCCACTGAAGCACCTCTACCAACGTTGAAAGGCGTAGCTGTTGGTCTTGCAGCAGGGACAGTGCGTTGAGCGAGTCGACAGGTTCTGGCCCGACGTCAAGCCCCCACAGGTAGACGACATGCTCGGCTGCGAGCGGCTGCTGTAAGGCATCTGGTGCAGGCCACCAACAGGTTGCACTCTGGCCAAGGGCCTCGAGCTCTGCTGCAAGCTGACGGCCAATTCCACCCGCATCACACAAGATCAGCCAGCTGCTGCCCTGGTCGGCGACAGTTGGACTCCGGAAAGCAGGCTGGTGTTCCCAGCATACTGTGTAGAACAGATCTTGCAGTTGTGCGGAAAGACTTTCCGCCTGGCTGGTGGCAGCAAGTTTTGCCAGGGCCTTGGAGAGAGCAACCTGTTCGGCATCGTTCAAATCGCCCCCGTCAGCCATCTGCTCTGTGAGACGAAGAAGATCGTGCTCGGTCAGCCATCCGTTGACGCCATTGTGCTGCGAGCGAGCAGAGGGCTTTGGGTGCACCCAGCAGCGCTGCCGCTGGAAGGGGTAGGTGGGCAGCACCACCTTGCAGTGCCCGTACCCTCGGTCAAAGCCCTCCCAGTCGATGGCGGCCCCCCGCACGTAGAGCGCACCCAGGCTGGCGAGCAGCTGCTGCCACTCCCCCTGGCCGGGGCGAAGAGAGGGAAGAAGAGCTGTTCTCTCTGCCCCCTGCTCGCTGCCCCCTGTTCCCCACTGACCACTGGCCACTGACCACTGGCCACTGTCACCCCCTGCCATGCCGAGCAGCACGGGCTTGGGGCCGATTTCAAGCAACACCCGGACGCCCTGGCTGTGCAGCGTGGCCACACCGTCGGCGAAGCGCACCGCCTCACGCACGTGGCGCACCCAGTACTCCGGCGCAGCGATCTCGTCGCCCGCCAGCTGGCCGGTCACGTTCGAGACCAGACGCAGGCGAGGCTTGTGGTAGGTGATTCGCTCGGCCACCTGCCGGAACTCCTCCAGCATCGGCTCCATGAGCGGGGAGTGGAACGCGTGCGAGACGGTCAGCCGCTGGCTCTTGACCCCCTCGGCGGCAAGCAATTCGCTGACCGCCAGCACTGCGGCCCGGCGGCCGGAGAGCACCACGCTGGCCGGGCCGTTGACTGCGGCAATCGACAACTCGTCTGCGTAAGGAGCGATCGCCTCCCGCACCCTGGACTCCGCAGCCAGGAGCGAGACCATCTCGCCATCCTGTGGCAGCGCACCCATCAGCCGCCCGCGCGCCGCCACCAGCGTGAGCCCGTCCTCCAGGCTGAAAATCCCAGCCACGCAAGCTGCGGCCAGCTCGCCCACGCTGTGGCCCAGGAGGAGCTCCGGCTCGATGCCCCAGCTGCACCACAGCTGTGCCAGCGCATATTCGAGCACGAAGAGTGCAGGCTGGGTGTTCTCGGTGCGGTCGATGATACTCGCAGCATTCTCTGCTGCTGGCCCATAGCCCAGCAGCGCCAGCAGCGGCGCTTCCAGCTGCCCGGCCAGCAGTGCGGCGCAGCGGTCGATGCTCTCCCGGAACACGGGCTGGGTCTCGTAGAGCTCCCGCCCCATGCCGACGTACTGTGCCCCCTGGCCGGTGAAAAGGAAGGCGACCTGTGGCACAGATGGCTGGCTGTGGCCTGTGAGGATGCCTCCTGCAGCCTGGCCTGCTGCGGCAGCACCAAGTTTTTCCAGCAGCTCCGCCCGCTCCCCCGCCACGATCGCCAGCCGCTGCGAAAAGTGGTTGCGCCCGACCTGGCTGCTGTGGCAGAGATCCCCCAGATTCACCTCGCTCTGCAGCAGCTGACGGTAGCGCGCCGCCAGCTCGGCCAACGCGGCAGGCTCCCTGGCGGAGAGGGTCAGCAGATGCAGAGGACGCTCCAGCGCTGTCGCAGCTGGCGGTGTAGAGGCTTCTGCGGGTTGACCGTCGGGAGCCGAGAGAATCAGGTGGGCATTGGTGCCGCTGAGCCCGAACGCGCTGACGCCGGCGATCCGGGTCGGCAGCGGCCAGGGCTGGGCCACAACCGGCACCTCCACCCCCAGTTCCTCCCACTCGATGTAGGGGCTGGGGCTCTGAAAGTGCAGATGCGCCGGG
>JAGWYN010000048.1 GCA_018969295.1 Chloroflexota bacterium
GCATCGCTTCGCGCTGCGACAGGTTGCTGTAGATATGCTGCACAATGAGCAGCAGGACGGTCAACACCATATTCAGCTTGCGTTCGCGTTGCCCCATGCGGCCTTCGCGGGCCAGCACCGCTTGGATGGTTGCCACTGGCAACACTTGTTCCAGCACTTCGATCCTCAGCTCCTGGCTGAATTTGCGTTCAGCCGCTATCTCACGTAACGTGTATCCTACGAGGCGATCTCCTAGCACTGAATACTTTGCTCTTGATACTCAAAGTATATGCTATTGAAATCGCCTCGCTGCTTATTTGAAAGGTCTTGGCTTTAGCACCTGCTTCTCGGTGGAATCTTCTGCCGCATCGTCTATGCTATCATCAGCTTGACGCTCTCGCTCGGCATTGGCTACTTGTTCCCATGGCGCATAGCTCCCCGAAGGATGCAAGCTATTCTGCGGCGTTTGATTCAGCCGATCTCGCGCATCACGCAAATCATCCAGCAACTTGCTGCTGAGGTGCAGCAGGTGCCCAGGCGACAGCGATGCCAAGTATTCCTGGTTGATTTGCTTCAAGTCGTGATCTGTCAATTGCATAGCTTCAGTTGTACTAGGATCGCACTGGACCTGCAAACTCAAAAATAGGGCCAAACATGCCCTCACGTTTATTACATGGAGGGGGGTGAATGGTTACGCGCTGTGGGTCGCTGATGCGCCGACGCCAGCCATCGAGCTGCGGCTCGAAGAGCCACTGCGCAAGGCCGGCAGCAAGATTGAGAGCGAGGTCGACAAAAAACATAAGCGTTGTTCTCGGGTCAGACAGCCGGGCGCACGGGACGTACCCTTTGCGTGTCCTTATACTACCCCATGTAAATTCTGGTTGTCAAACGGCTTTTACGCACTTTTGGCGTCAGTACGGTGCCACGGTCTAGTTGTAACATCGGCAAGTTGGAAGAACGGCTGAACCAGAACTCGCAGAATTCAACCACCATCCCCTGTGTGTCTATCATGGATGGGACACGACCGACGCCGAAATTCGTGTAGAATCAGGGCGAAGGAGGATCATGCAGTTTCTCACAATGGAACTGTAGTCCAGCCGAATGGCACCACACCGCTGTCGGTGCCCGATCCAGAAGTACGGCCGACGCCCAAGCGCCGGACCTTCCCTGCCGAGTACAAGCTACGCATCCTGGCGGATGTCGACCGCTGTCATGCAGCTGGTGCAGCTGGTGCAGTCGGTGCGTTGTTGCGGCGTGAAGGGCTGTATTCATCCCACTTGGTGGAGTGGCGGCGCCAACGAGCCAGTGGCGAGTTGCAGGCCGGGGCGACCCAGGTGCGTGGCCGCAAGCCAACGCCGGGAACGCAGGAGGTGGCCAGGTTGCAGCAGGAGAATGAGCGGTTACGCGCCCAGCTGGCGCAGGCTGAACTCATCATCGGCGCCCCAAAAAAGCTTGCACAAGCCTTGGAGCACGCGTTGACGGGCCAGAGCGTAGCACCATCATGAAAGCGGTCATCGAAGGCACACGACACATCAGCATCAGTAGTTATCTGACTTTCGTGTCCCATCATTATTGACACGTTCCGAAACGCAGCACTTTTTCCCCCATCGTTCGCCACTTTGCGACATTTGTGCTATGCTGACTGTAGGTGAACGGCCATAAAATCCAGAGCCTGTCTCGAAACTACGATCATCAGCTATCTGGCCAGCAAGACAACCCGATGCAAAGTCCGTGGTGAATCGGCAAAAAAGGCACGCCCCACTGTCGAAGCACAGAGCAGGCTCGCACTCCGGTACGACGCTACTGGCTGCCGAACTGGCTGGTCGCCGTTGTTACACCGCAGATATCGACCCGGTGTTCTGCGAGATCGCTGTTCGTAGGCTGGAGCACTTCCGTGCAACCGGCAAGACTGGGTGGCAGAACGGGCACGCCTTCGAGAAGGAGATTCCCCACGATGGGCTGTCGCAGCCGACCGACAAGGTGCCAGAGCCCGCAGCACAACCCGTGCTCTTTTGAGAGGCCAATGACATGGAAACGCTACGGAGTAACTGCTCAGACATAGAAATCTTGTAACTGCTCAGACATCGAGGTGCGGCTTCAGCCAGACTGTTTGCTGATCCCCCCTGTACTCGTGTCCCGCCAACCTTCGGCGCGCAAGCAGACAGTTCCCCAAAATGCAGCAGCTGCGGTATAATCCAGCTGGTTCGATCACATCGGAGACATGAAAGCTGTCAATGCAACTGGGGAGAAGATCCGCATGAAGAAAAGGCTGCGCACATTGTTGTCTGCTTGGGTTCTGCTGCTGCTCCTTGCCGGCTGTGGCCCGGAACCTGCGCCTGCTGCCGCATCCGCGGCCTCTGCCACACCGACCAGGCCAGCCACAGCAGTGCCGGCTCCATCACCAACCGCCACCGCACCTGCCGCAGAACCAACAGCAGCGCCAGGAGCCATCACCGTGGGGATCGCACCAGGCTTCGAGCCCTTCATTTTTGTCAAAGAGGACAAACTCGCCGGCTTCGACATCGATCTGCTCAACGCCATGGCAGCTGCCGCCGATTTTGAGGTGGCGTATGTGATCTCCTCGTTCGACGAACTCTTTGCCGGACTGCAAAACGGCAAGTACGACGCCGCAATCGGAGCCATCACCGTCACCGACGAACGCAACACCATCGTCGACTTCACAGACCCCTACTTCACAGCAGGCCAGGCAGCTGTCTCCTTTTACAACCCGGGCCAGGGGATCGCCATCCGCACCGATACCCCTGCGATCACAGGGGTGGAAAGCCTGGTCAGCGGTCTGCGTGTCGGTGTCCAAAGCGGCACGACCGGCTTTCAATTTGCCAGCACTACCCTGGCCGCTGAAGTCGTCCCCTTCGCCGAACCAGAACCCGCCCTGAACGCGCTCGCCGCCGGCGAACTCGACGCCGTGATCGTCGACATCCCCGTGATCATCAGCTATATCCGAGCCCACCCAGAAGCCGGACTTCGGATCACAGGGGGCCCTGTTACAGACGAAAGTTATGCCATTGCAGTAAACCAAAAGAAGTCGGATGTGCTTGCCCTGCTGAACAGAGCACTCAGCACGGTGCGCGAGAACGGCACCTACGACCAATTGTTCAATCGCTGGTTCGGCAACCCGTAGGTTCCAACCAGCCCACTCTCTTGTACAAAATCATGGAGGAACCAATGAGCGGTGAAGGCAAATGCCCAGTGACGGGCAGATCAAACGCGATCGTTGGCGCGCGATCCAATCGAGACTGGTGGCCCAATCAGTTGAATCTGAAAATTCTTCATCAAAATTCTGCCCTGTCTGACCCGATGGAGAAAGACTTCAACTATGCAGAAGCGTTCAACAGCCTCGACCTGGAAGCGGTGCGGCAAGATCTCTACGCGTTGATGACCGATTCGCAGGAATGGTGGCCCGCCGACTACGGCCATTATGGGCCGTTGTTCATTCGGATGGCCTGGCACAGCGCAGGCACCTACCGCACCGGAGATGGGCGCGGGGGCGCCTCCTCTGGCACACAACGCTTCGCCCCTCTCAACAGCTGGCCCGACAATGCCAATCTCGACAAGGCACGCCGCCTGCTCTGGCCGATCAAACAAAAATATGGGCGAAAACTTTCCTGGGCCGACCTGATGATCCTGGCTGGAAACTGTGCGTTGGAGTCGATGGGATTTCAAACCTTCGGCTTTGGTGGCGGACGAGCAGATGTCTGGGAACCCGAAGAGGATATCTACTGGGGCCCGGAAGAGACCTGGCTGGGCGACAAACGCTACACCGGCGACCGTGAACTCGAACACCCACTCGCAGCAGTGCAGATGGGCTTGATTTATGTCAACCCAGAAGGACCCAACGGCAAGCCCGACCCGCTCGCCGCCGCCCGGGATATTCGCGAGACCTTTGCTCGTATGGCCATGAACGACGAGGAGACCGTCGCCCTTATCGCCGGCGGACATACCTTTGGGAAAACACATGGCGCCGGCAGCGCAACCCTTGTCGGCCCCGCCCCCGAAGGCGCCAGCCTTGAAGAACAAGGCCTCGGCTGGAAAAATCGCTTCGGCACCGGCAAAGGAGTCCATACCATCACCAGCGGGCTGGAAGGCGCATGGACACCGACCCCGATCGAATGGGACAACAGCTATTTCGACACGCTGTTTGGCTATGAATGGACGCTGGTCAAAAGCCCGGCCGGAGCCCATCAGTGGATCCCGGCAAACGGGGCTGCCGCAGATGCCGTGCCAGATGCCCACGATCCGTCCAGACGACACGCGCCGATGATGGCAACGACAGACATCGCATTGCGGGCAGACCCCCTCTACGAGGCGGTCTCCCGACGCTTTCATGCCAATCCAGAGCTCTTCGCAGACGCTTTTGCCCGGGCCTGGTTCAAACTGACCCATCGCGACATGGGCCCACGCGTCCGGTACCTGGGCCCGCTGGTCCCCACAGAAGAGCTGCTCTGGCAGGATCCCCTCCCCTCTGTCAACCACCCCCTGATCGACGCAGAAGACATCGCTGCACTCAAGCGCATGCTGCTTGAGTCTGGCCTGTCAATTGCCCAGCTGGTTTCGACCGCCTGGGCCTCAGCGTCCACGTTCCGCGGTTCAGACAAACGCGGTGGCGCCAACGGAGCACGCATCCGCCTGGCCCCACAAAAAGAGTGGGAAATCAACCAGCCCGCTCAGCTGGCAGCTGTGCTGGCTGTCCTGGAAAACATCCAGCAGACGTTCAACAGAGCACAGCACGCCTCCGGAAAACAGGTCTCGCTGGCAGACCTGATCGTCCTGGGCGGCTGCGCAGCCGTCGAAGCGGCAGCCCAAAAGGCCGGGCACAACGTGACCGTGCCCTTCAAACCAGGACGCACCGATGCAACACAGGCACAGACCGATGTGAGCTCCTTTGCCGTCCTCGAACCTGTCGCCGATGGGTTCCGCAACTATCTCCAGCGCCAGTACAGCGTCTCGGCAGAGGAACTGCTGGTCGATCGGGCACAGTTGCTGACGTTGACGGCCCCTGAGATGACAGTGCTCATCGGAGGCTTGCGCGTTCTGGGCGCCAATTATGCCCAGTCACAACATGGCCGCTTCACCGACCGCCCAGAGACACTGTCCAATGATTTCTTTGTCAACCTGCTCGATATGAACACCGTGTGGGAAGCCATCTCAGCAGATGCGGCGGTGTTTGACGGGCGAGATCGCGCCACGGGCGAACTCAAGTGGACTGGGACCCGTGTCGACCTGGTCTTTGGTTCAAACTCACAGCTGCGCGCGCTCTCAGAAGTCTACGCGTCTGCCGATTCACAGGCAAAGTTTGTGCATGACTTTGTGGCAGCCTGGGACAAGGTCATGAACCTGGATCGCTTCGACCTCGCCTGACCCTGCCGTGTGGGCCAGCCGCGCAACTCCTTCAGCTGCGCTGTTGGCCCACACGCTCATACCAGGTCATCAACAGGGCATCCTCGCCGTTGTCAGCATAATAGCGTTTGCGCAGGCCCACCACCACAAATCCCATCTGGTGATACAATGCCTGAGCAGGCAGGTTGCCGGAGCGTACCTCCAGGGTGATCTCGACGGCACCCGCCGCATGGGCCCGCGCCATCATCTCGCCCAGCAACCGGTGCCCCAACCCCTGGCGCCGATGGTCAGGGTGCACGGCAATCGTGAGGATGTGCACCTCTTCTCCCAACAGCCAGTAGCCACCGTAGGCAAGGATAGGCGGCAGCAGTTCTCTCCCTGGACGCAACACCCAGTAGGCGGCCAGAGGGTTGCCGAGCAGTTCGTGGCGGTACATCTCCGCAGACCAGGGCGCGGGAAAAGAGCGGACTTCCAACTCGATCACCCAAGGGATGTCCTGGAGCGTCATCGGCTGAAACAAGGCCATCTGGGCGAGGGGGGCCATCGGTCAGGGCTCGCGCAGATAGAGTGGCTGCAAAGCAGCCAGGCTGTCGCTGATCCCCGCAGACAACAGGGTGCTGGCCAGTTCAGCCAGCACCCCGGCTCGGCGCAGGCTGGCCACAGCCCCTACCGCACAACATTCTGGCCAGCGCTGTACGGCGGCGGCCAGGCTGCGGTCCACTTCCCCCACCAGCCAGATCTTGCGGCCATCCCCGGCCAGGGAATCGGCCAGCTCTGCGGCGCTGCCGGTGTGGTGCGCTTCTGGGCCAGGGCGCAGCAGCCGCTCCCCAGCAGCAAAAAATGCCCAGTGGTAACGGCCACGGCCCGCCGCCAGGATTGCACAGACCTCTGGGGCCGGGCTGCAGCCTGCAGCCACCTCCAGCCAGGGGGCTGCGGTCACCGCCAGGGTCGGCACCCCGACCGCTGCCGGCACCGTCGCCAACCCCAGCCCGATCCCCTTGGCAGCGCTGATAGCGATCCGAACCCCCGCAAAACTGCCCGGTCCGGTGGTGACCGCCAGCGCCTTCAGCTGGTCGACCGACACCCCCACCGTCTCCAGCAGCTGGCGCACCTGCGGCATCAAATTTTGTGTCTGGCGCCGTCGGCCTTCCCAGGTGATCTCGCCCAGCAACATCGAGCGGTCTGGGTCGTAGACAGCCACCGAAGCAGTTGTCGAAGCTGTGTCGAGCGCAAGCAGCATGGGGGCTACCGGGCCCCCGCGGCCGTGACAGCAGCCTTGACTTCGGCCACGATACCGCAGGTCATTGCCACCAGGTCGGCTGGTGTCAGACAAAAGACTGCGTTGGGATGGCCCGCAGCAGCCCAGATTGCAGTGTAGCTCAACAGATCTGCGTCGATCCAGGTGCGCAGCGGGCTGGGGTGGCCAATGGGGGGCACCCCCCCGATCCCATAGCCGGTCTGGGCACGCACAAACTCAGCGCCCGCCCGCACAATTTTTTCGCCCGACAAGGCGCTTACTTTTTTTTCGTCGACCCGGTTGCCGCCCCCTGCGATCACCAGAAGGGCCTGCCCGCTGCTGCTGCCGACAAAGATCAGCGATTTGGCGATCTGTTCGACAGAACAGCCGACAGCCGCAGCCGCCTCGGCCGCTGTACGCGTCGAATCGGGCAGTTCCACCACCTGGCAGCCAAAACCAGCCGCCAGCAGGGCGTCCTGAACACGTTGGGCAGAAGGTTTTAGATCAGCCACGGCACTTCCTTTGTTCGAGATCTGTGACAGTTGTTGCCATCTTTTCGCTGCAGCGGCCTGGGTCAGAGCTGGGCCCAGCTCGCTGTCAGAAGGGCCGCGCGGCCAGCGATCGCATCGACCTGAATCTGTTCGTGGTCGGCGTGGGCGCCCTCCCCCGGCACGCCCAACCCATCCAGCGTCGGCACCCCCAGCGCGCCAGTGAAGTTGCCGTCGCTGCCCCCCCCGGTGCCCCCCTCGGCCAGTTCCAACCCGACCGTCCGTCCAATCAACCGGACACGCTCGAAAAGGGCGCCGGTCGCGCTGCGTTCCAACGGCGGCCGGTTCCACCCACCGCTGACCGTCACCTGCGCCCCCGGCAGCACCGGCTGCAGCCGCGCCAGGGCCACAGCCACCCGGCTGGCCTCCGCCTCGGTCCACGCCCGCACGTCTACCTGCAAAGAAGCCCGGGCCGGCACTACGTTGGTCGCTGTGCCCCCGGCAACCCTGCCGACACTCACAGTGGTCCCTGCCTCCCGGTCCGCCAACGCCTGGATCGCCAGAATCTGATGGGCGATTTCGGCGATCGCGTTGATGCCCCGTTCTGGGTCGACGCCCGCATGGGCTGCACGGCCCACACTCTCGACCTGAAAAGTCCCAATTCCTTTGCGCGTCGTCTTCAACACCCCGCCCGGCAGCGGCGACTCCATCACCAACACGTAGGCAGCCTCCAATGCTTCCTGTTCGATCCGTGCACGCGACGAAACACTGCCGATCTCCTCGTCAGAGGTAATGAGCACAGAGATCGGGCGCGGCAGGAGAATCCCCAGCTCACGCACTGCCCGCAGCCCAGCTTCGACCAGCACCAGGCTGCTCTGCATATCAAAAATGCCCGGCCCATAGGCCCTGCCCCCCTCCACACGGAAAGGATGGGTCGCCAAAGAGCCCACAGGCCAGACAGTGTCGTAGTGGCAAAGAACCAGCGCCGGCGGCTGGGTGTCATTGCCGTGCACAAAGCGAGCCAACAGATGGTTGCCCTGCTCCGGCTGGGGGAGAAGCTCGACCGCTGCGCCAGCAGCCTCCAGGCGCCCCGCCAGCAGGCTGGCAAAGGCGTCGAGCCGCCCCTTGTCGTGGCTGGGGGTCTCCTGGGTGACCAGCAAGCCGATCGCAGCAAGCAGCTCGTCACAGCGCGGCTCGAAGTAGCTGAGCAGGCGGGCCCCCAACGCTGCGCTGGGGGTCACAGCGAACCTGCCGACGCTGCACGCTGCGCCGCTGGAAAACGCGGGCTAAGGTGGGCCTGTCCATCGGCGTGGTAGCTGGAACGCACCAGCGGGCCACTCTCCATCCACTTGAACCCGCGCGCCTCCCCTTCTTCCTTGAGCCGTGCAAACTCGTCCGGCGTATAGTAACGCACAATCGGCAGATGAAAACGGCTGGGCTGCAGATACTGGCCGATCGTCATGATGTCCACCTCATGGGCCCGCAGGTCATCCATGACCTGCAAAATCTCCCCCCAGCTCTCCCCCAGCCCGACCATGATCCCTGACTTGGTCAGCGCCTCGCTGTCCATCTGCCGGGCACGTTGAAGCAGCTCCAGCGTGCGCGGATACCGGGCCTGCGGGCGCACGGTGCGGTAGAGCCGCGGGACCGTCTCCGTGTTGTGGTTGAGAATCTCGGGCTGTGCGTCCATGACCACCTGAAGCGCCGGCCAGTCCCCCTTGAAATCTGGGATCAGCACCTCGACCGTGCAGCCGGGCACCAGCTGGCGAATCCAGAACAAGCTCTCGGCAAAGACCCACGCCCCACCGTCGGACTGTTCGTCGCGGTTGACGCTGGTCAACACAGCATGGCTGAGCCCCATCGCACGGATCGACTCGGCGACACGGCGAGGCTCATCCGGGTCCAACATCCCTGGACGGCCAGTCTTGATCTTGCAAAACCCACAGGAACGGGTGCAGGTATCCCCCATGAGCAGAAACGTGGCTGTGCCGCGGCCCCAACATTCGCCAATATTGGGGCACATCGCCTCTTCACAGACCGTGTGCAGGCGCTGGCCGCGAAAGAGTGCGGTCAACTCGCGGTATTTGGGGCTGTCTGCGGCACGCACGCGCAGCCACTCGGGCCGACGCCCACGCGTCAGGCCGTTTTCAGAAACCGACGGGGCTGGCTCCAAGGTGATTGAGCCAAATTCGTTTTGTGTGGTTGTCATCGTCCCCTCCTTTTGTGCGGACAAAGTCTGTCCATCTGCCTTGTCATTCCCTGCCTGCAGCCGGACTTGCAGCCGGACTTGCAGCCAAGGTCACCGCAGTGGCCATCCCCACATAGAGCCAAAACAGGACGGCCATGTGCGGGTAGGTCAGGTTGAACCAGTAATGGTCGAATATCCCGCTGACCAGGGCACCGACCACTGCCCCCGTGTAGCCGAGCAGCAGCGCCTCCATGCGATCGTCCAGCGCACGCTGCCAGGCACGCTGCACCAGACCAAAAAACACCGCCAGCACCGCCACAAAGAGCGCCAGTCCCACCCCCCCCATCGTTTGGGCGATGATCAGGTAGAGCATGCTGACCCCCAGGTAGAGATCGAGGTCGGGCGTGCCTGTAAAGCCAACCCCAAAGAAAGGGTAACGTCCGATCAGAATCAACGCATCCTTGTACTCGCCAAAACGCATCTGGGTCGCCAGGTCCTGGCCGGCAAAGCCTTCCAGCAGCCGGGCCACATATTCCTGGGTCACCGGCAGCAGCAGCAGACAGAGCAGGCCAACGATTCCCAGCGGGATCAGCCGTCGGTACTTGAGGGCCGCCAGCAGCGCCAGCGAAGAGGCCAGCCCCAGCAACGCCGATCGGCTGTAGGTCAGATAGAGGGCCAGCACCGCAGTCAGCCACATCACCAGCGTCAGCCAGCGCGGCAACAGCGGGCGGCTGGAGACCAGCTGGGGCAACAGCAGCGCAGCCACCAAAATCATCATCCCCCCCAGCACATTGGGGTCGACCGCAGTGCCGATCGCCCGCAGGGTGCCGTTGGGGTCATCCTCGATAAAACGCAGCGCCCCCGCTCCCCCCGGATAGTCGAAGCGCGCCAGCTGATCCAGAATCCAGACCGTTCTCTCCTGGGGCAGCAGATAAAACAGAACCGCCACCGCGGCTGCACCCCAGCCGGCCAGCAGGACCCAGCGCGAAACCCAGAAGGCCTCTGCTGCGCTGCGCACCGTGTTGACCACCACAAAAAACAGCGCAATCCCGATCAAGATCTCCAAAAAACGACGCAGCAGAAAAGCATTGGCCGGGCTATGAGACAGCCCCAGGGCAAAACTGAAAAGCGCCATCAACAAAAAAAGCAGCACCGGCAGGCCGAGCGGGGACGCCACAAAGTCCTCCTGCCAGCCGACAATCCACTTGAACAGCCAGACAAAAAAAAGCGCCGCCAGCGCCAGATCCAGAAACGTGGGCTTGAACCCGATCGAAAACGGCAGACTGGCAAACGGAACCAGAAAGACCACGCCACACAGCGCCACAAACCCCCAGTGCGTGTCGTTGAGAATCAAAGCCATTCCAATGATCGCCGCCGCAGCCACCAACGCCAACAACGGGCCCGCAATCCCAATCCACAGCGTGCTCAGCAGCGTACCGGCCAACAACAGCAGCCCCAGGGCCCCCAAACGCACCAGCGGCTGTGGCGCAAACAAACTCGCCTGGGCCCAGCGATAGCCCCCCTGCAGCCAATCAGCTTGTCTGCCTCGCTCTCTCCTCACGCTGTCCATCGTTACTCGCGTTCGACAGGCGGGACAAAACAGATCTCTTCCGGCGCCAGAGCCGGATGGTTGTAGCCAAAATGGTCGGTGATCTGCCAGGTCAGGGTCTCCCGATCAAACAACGGCTGCAGCGCAGCACAGGCCAGCTCGGCGTCCCCTTTTTCGCCGTACGCTTTCAGCCAGGCTGCTGCTGCCCTGCTGTAGGCACCCTCCGGCTGGCTCTGCTGCAGCTCGGCCAGCACCCCCGCAGCCGCTTCCTCCTGCCCATCCAAAACCAACGCCTGCACCAGCCGGAAACGGGCCAGCCCCTGCAGCCACACCATCTCTTCCGAGGCTGGGATCCCATAGATCGAACAGGCCTCTGCGGTCGGGGCGAGGGCGGCCTGGTAGAGTTCAATCGCCGGTGCATAGCCGGTGAGACTTGCAGCATGCAAGGCGACATCGGCCTCCACAAGCCGCAACCCCAGACAGCCAGCGTTCTCGTCCCCCCGATCGTAGGTCCAACTGAGCCGCTGGAAAGGAGCTCCGTCCACGCTCTGCCAGATCTCGCTGTGTTCGATCGGAAGCCCTCCCTCAGGAGTCTCGCTCACCCCGCCGGTCAGCACCAGCTGCTGTCCCTGACCTGGACCGGACACAGCCGCCGCAAATTCTGCGCTGCCCTCCACGATGGCTGCCCCCGGTTCGATGGCCGGGCGATAAACCTTGCCGTCCCAGCCGACGATCTGGATCTCCTGCACACAGAACGTAGAGCAGCCGGTCACACTCCAGGCCAGCTCGACACGCGAATCTGCGTTCAGGTCGTCGACCGCCAAAAGCCTGGGCTCCCCATAGATCTCCGGCGAATAGACCAGTGTGTAGCTGCCCTCTGCCGCAGCATGATAGACCAGCAGAGCCCCCTGCGCTCCTCCCGGCCCATACCCCAGGTCGCTGACGATCGTGGGCAAAAACAAGGCATCCTCGCGGCCGTCCCCATTGAAATCGGCAAGCCGCATCCCACCGCGCTCGTCGGTCATCCCATCGCACAGCCGCAGCCAGGTCTCGACAATCAGCGGGTCCCCCTCCGCCAGCGACAGCACAGCAGGCAGCGCCGCTGCATAGCCATCGAGCGCAGCCGGGCAGTCGGGCAGCTCGCCAGCCTGTCCGGCGACGACCGGTGCCGGAAGCAGGGCTGTGGTCGCCGTCAACGTCAACAACGGGGTCAGCTCGCTGCTGGCAGCCACCGGCTCGCTGCCCACATCACTGCTCACATCGCTGCTCACAGCCCCCTCCTCGACGGCAGCTTCTGGCAGGTCGAGCAGAGGGCACAAATCGGCCGCTGTCACGCTTGGATTGGCATAGCCGTAGTCAGAAAGCGCCTCAAAAGTGAGCGGATTGGCCTCCGCATAGGCAGTGGCGGCAGCACAGGCGCTCTCCACAGCCCCGCTGGCAGAAAACTCTGACCACCAGGCCTCTGCCAGCCCAAGATAGAGTGAGTCGGCAAACGCCTCCTTCAGCTGGTCGACAGTGGCAGCAGCCAGGTCAGCATTTCCAGAATAGGCGTGGACCAGTGCCAGACGAAACAGGCTGAAACTGCGCAGCTCGACCAGCTCGTTGTCCCGCTGACCACAAGGACGCAGACTGCGGCTGACCACAGCCTGGCTGTACAATTCACGCGCCAGCTCCAGCCCAGCCTCAGAAGACTGCAGCAGCGCTGCGTTGGCGTCCAACACCTTGAAATAAAGACAGTTGCTGGCAGCATAGACCGTCTCCAACAAACTGTAGGGCGCTCCCTCGAGGCTGCCCCAGATCTCTGTGCGTGCACGTTGGGGACCCGCGCCGCTGCCGCCGTATTCGCCGCCCTGCAAAACGACCTCACGCCCCTGCCCAACAGCGCTGCTCTCGTCTAGCTTGACCTCAGCGTAGGCCATCACTATCGAGCTTTGACTCCAGTCGACCCACTTTTTCCCATCCCAGCTGCGCACCAGGAGAGTGTCAAAACAGGTGTCAGCGCCACACGTCGTATCCACCCAAAGCAGATCAGGCTGTTGGTCCAGGTTGACATCGCTGGCCGCCAGGATCGTCACCCGGCCGGCAGGGCGTGCCTGATACCTCAATTCAGCCTCTTCACCGACGCTCATCACCACCAGCAGCTCGCTCTCGGCGGCCACAGCCTTCTCGCTGTCGACCTGCAGCACCAGCGCCCAATCTGGGCTGCCGTCTCCGTTCCAGTCGCCGCTGCGCGTGTTTTCTTCGTCCAGCACCGCGCAGCCACGCAGCATGGCCAGCACCGCCGCCAGCCCGTCTGGCTTCGTCAACCCCTCCTCGACCCAGCCAGGATAGTCGCTCCAGAGCTCGGGGCAGTTCGCCATCGGTTCGGCAGACGGCTCTTCGGCAGACGGCTCTTCGGCAGACGGCTCTTCGGCGGGTGCCGGGGTTTCCGTCGCCGCAGGGGATTCTGGGCTGGAGGCTGGGGGAGTGACCGCTGGAACGGTCAAAATTTCATCTCGGTAGAGCACCAGACCCGGCCGCACCGCCTGCGGATTGGCAGCCCGCAGCAGATCGGCGCTGACCCCCAATTTTTGAGCGACGCTGTTCCAGGACTCGCCTGCTTGCACCTGGTACGTCTGAACAGCAGCTGCTTCCTGGCTTGCAGCCTCCTCCGGCACTGCGGTCGGCGGCACTGCGGTCGGCGGTTCGCTGGTAGGTCCTGGCAGCACAAGTGTTTCGCCGACGATCAGCCAGCCGCTCTCGCGTACAGCCCCTGGGTTGGCGGCCTGCAGCGCCTCAATCGAAATCCCAGTGCGCGCCGACAGGTTGGTCCACGAATCGCCCGGACGGACCTCATAGGAGGTGCCCGGGGTCTGCGCGACAAGGGGGGCTGCGGCAGGCCACAGCAGCAGGCTGGCCATCGCCAGCCCCAACATTCCGGCCCACTGAACGCGGCGCCGGCGGGCTGCCCGCTGCGCTTGAGGATTGGGTTGAATCATCCTGGTTTCTGCTTTCTTGACGATGCGCTATCCTGTCGACAGCGCTCTTCCCCGCTGGCCACGTTTACTGATATGCAATGTCCGGGATCTGCTGGACAACCTGGATCCAGCTCTGGCCCGGTTTGAGCGGAATGGGGAGCTCGCCCGGGCCCAGCCAGCGCGGCGGTGCCTCTTGACTGCCCCGCCAGGTTCCTTCATAGACTTTGCCGTCTCGGAACACACGCAGATCGCCGAATTCATGCAACTTGATGTTGATCCCCTTGGTCCCCAACGTATCTTCGATGATGTCGGTCAACTCATGCGCTGCTGCGACGACGACCACATTCGAGGCGACGATTGGGCCGTTGCTCGCCGGGTCAAACTGCTGGACCCCCCCCTGGAAACGCACATAGCCGTCCAGAGCAGCATCGTAGCGCCACTCGACTGTGTTGCCTCCCGGGTAGGGGATATCGATCACAGTGGCTCCCCCCGCCTCATTGGGAGGCGAATTGACATCAAAGACAAACCCAGGCTTGCTCCACTCGGTGGCAATCCCCTGATCCACCAGCCACTGGCGCACCCCGTCGGTGCGCGCTTGCAGCCGGGTACGGTAGTCGGTGCCCAAATTGGTGAAATAGCGGTTGTTGGAGGGGTCGTCCAAATCGGCGTCGAGATAGGGAAAACCGACCTCATTTTTGAGCAGGTACCGGATCGCGTCGCTGCCTCCCGAGCAGGCCAGCACCCCGCCATACATCTGCACCATCCAGATATTCGGATAGCGGGCCGAGCGGACAGGACCGATCCGGTCAGCAGTCTGGCTCTGATAGAGGGCGGTCAGGCGGGTCAGCGAATAGCCGTCGACGATGTACTCGAAGATCAGGTCGGCTCGGCTCAGCCCCCAATGGGCTTCGCGGCCCGCAGCATCGTTGTTGACACAGACAAAGATCGGCAGCTGCCGCAGGAGCGCCGGGTCCGCGGCCGGCAGCCCGGTGAACGGGGCAAGGTTGCCCGCAGTCGGCAGGGGCTCGGGGGTCGGCGTCGGCATGACCAGCGGCACCAGGGTCGCAGTCGGCGCAGCGGCTGGCTCGGCGGGGGCTGCCTCGGCAGGGGCCGCCTCGGCGGGCGGCGGCGTCTTGGTCGGCGTGGCCGTCGGAGCCGGATCTCCTGCCCCACAGCCGGCCAACAGCAGAATCACAAATACCCACGGAACAAACAGACGGCCAGAGTCGGTGAACATAGGTCGCACCCTAAAAAATTTGAAGAGACTCAACGAGACAACAATGAAATCGGCTCTTGACGCACAGCCTGGCAGAACAGTTCCAACAGCTGCTGGGTACGGCCCCCAACCCGGCCATCGGCGATCGTCTGGTCGTCGACCCGCACGATCGGCAAGATCTCTTTGGTTGTGCTGGTGATGAACAGTTCGTCGGCCTGCGCCAGTTCGCTGCAATGCACCGGGCGTTCCACCACCTCCAACAGGTCAGCGGCCAGCTCCAACACAGCCGAGCGTGTGATGCCGGGCAGCACCTCCCCCGTCGGCGTGATCAGCTGATCCCCCCGCACCAAAAACAGGTTGCTGGTCGTACATTCGGACAACCAGCCCTGGGGGTCGCAGTACAGCGCCTCGACCGCCCCTGCCTGCCTGGCCCGCCGCTGCCCGCGAATGGCGGTGACATAGTTCAAGCTTTTGACAGTCGGCATAAAACGGGGCAGATCCACGGTGATCAGGCTGGCCCCGGTTTGGTAGAGGGACTCTGGAACGGGCCTGACCGGCTCGACCATCACCAGAAGCGAAGGACGGTCTTCTGGCATCAAAAAGGTCCCTGAAGAACCGCCGGTGACAATCACCCGGACCGTTACATCGCGGGCATCATTTTGTGCCAGCGTCGCTTCCACGATCTGGCCGATCTCCTCCAACGACCCAGGCAGTGCCAGCTCGATCTGAGCTGCCGAACGCTGCAGCCGTTCAAGATGGGCGCGCAGCCCAAAGGGGCGCACGCCGTAGGTACGCAAGACCTCAAACACCCCGTACCCACGCACCAGCCCCAGATCGTCGACCCCCAGCGCTGCCTGCGCTGCCGGTAAAAAACGGCCGTTCACATAGTACATGGAAGTGCGTGGGGCGCGCTCGCTCATGGCCGGATATCCCAGTTCCCAAAGCAGACCCATTTGTAGGTCGTCAACTCTTCCAGCCCCATGGGCCCGCGGGCATGCAGCTTTTGGGTGCTCACCGCCACTTCAGCCCCCAAACCAAACTGCCCACCGTCGTTGAAACGGGTGCTGGCGTTGACAAAAACCGCCGACGAGTTGAGCGCATCTACAAACCGATGGGCATTGGTCAGGTTGTGGGTCAAAATCCCATCCGAATGTTCGGAGCCGTGGCGGTAGATGTGTTTGATCGCCTCTTCAACGTCGTCGACCAGCTTGACGCCTAGGATCAGGGCCATCCACTCCTGGTCAAAATCGTCTGGCCCGGCAGCCAGCACGACGGCACCCTGTGGGTCTGCGGCGAGAAAAGTGTAGGCATCTTCGGCGGCGCGCAGCTCGACCTTGCACGCCCCCATGCGGCGGGCGAGCATGGGCAAAAACTCGGCAGCCACCGAGCGATGCACCAGCACTGTGTCGCAGGAGTTGCAGACACTGGGGCGCTGCACACGCGCATTTTCGATGATATCCAGCGCACGAGTCAGATCGGCGCTGGCGTCTACAAAAAGATGGCAGACCCCAATGCCCCCTGTGATCACCGGGATCGTGGCCTGTTCTCGGCAGAGGGTGTGCAGCGCAGCCCCCCCGCGCGGGATGATCATGTCCACATAGCGGTCCAGACGCAGCAGCTGGGTGACCAGCGCACGGTCAGGGCTGTCGACCGCCTGCACCGCTTCCACAGGCAGTTCGCTCTCGACCAGCGCCTGCTGGATGGTCTCGACCAGCACCCGGTTGCTGTGTCGCGTTTCGCTGCCGCCCCGCAAAATCACGGCGTTGCCGGTTTTGAGCGAAAGCGTCGCCACGTCGATCGTCACATTCGGGCGCGCTTCGTAGATCACCCCAATCACCCCGATCGGGATGCGCCTTCTGCTCAGCCGCATGCCGTTGGGCAGCAGCCGGCTTTCCAGCTCTGCCCCCACCGGGTCTGGCAGCGCAGCCACCTTGCGTGCGTCGGCCGCCAACGCACGCACCCGCGCCACGTTGAGCAACAGCCGGTCCAGCAGCGCAGGGCTCAGCCCCTTGGCCTGGGCAGCGACCCTGTCCTGCTCGTTGGCCGCCAGGATCGCCTCCATGCGCGCCTCCAGCGTGTCGGCAATGTTCGACAAAGCAGCATTTTTCGCTGCACTGCGCACCGTGGCCAGACGACGGCTGGCGGCACGTGCTGCCTCTCCCATTCGCTCCAGCGCCACAGACGGATCGCCACTCATCTTTTGTCACTGTCCTTCCTGAACGGTCTGATCGAATGGCACTACTGTACCACACAAGAAGCCCACCGAGCCAGTCCTTCACACCGCCAACCTACACCGCCAACCTACACCGCTCTTCTCAGCCGTTGCGTCGGAACCGCGCCGTCAGCGCCTCCCAGCGTCTGGGTTTGAGCTCCTCCTCCGGAATTTCTGGCGTACTTTCCGGGATGTCAAAAAGAATATTGAGGCGGTCTTCGGCATATTTGGCCCCTGCCACCTCCAGCTTGGCCAGCCCGGTCGGCAGCGCCACATTGCGCTTCCAGTTGCCGATCCGAATGACCAGTTCGTCAAAAACACTGCGGTGCATCTGGATGTCGCTGCGTTCGACCAGGGGCAAAGAGAGGCTGAGCACATACTGGGAGCCCACACGGTAGATCTCCTGGGGCTTGCCAATGTAATAGTGCTGCGTGGGATCTCCTTGCCCGCCCCGGGTCGTGGCTGGCCCAAAAACGACCTCCGCCATCTGCTGCAACATCTGGATACCCATCACCTCCTGGGTAAACAGGGGCACCTCGAAGACAGGCAGCGGATGAAAAGCCTGGTGGACCAACTCCAGATTCTGAGATTGGGCGCTCTTCCAAGTGTCAAAGTAGCGGTCGGCCAACGAACGCGGAAACACTCGGTTGCAGATCACCGCGTCGACGCTGTAGCCGTACAGGTTCAGATAGGTATAGGCACGTTGTGCTTCCTTGATCACCATCTTCTCGGGGTTGAGCACCACACGCATGCTGCTTTGGGTCGCATCGCCCAGGAGCCGACTCATCCGCTCCAGATAGCCGACCAGTTCCTCGATGCTGTCAAAAATTTTGTCGTCGGGAAGGGGCATGTCGGTCATGCGCTTGACCATCGGCCTGGCCAGCTGGAGGGTCTTGCGCTGAAACGGAAAAATTTTTTCGATATACCAGCGGGCAATGTCCGGAAATCCCAGCAGCTGCAGCGTCGAACCGGTAGGGGCCGCATCGATGATGATCACATCGTACTGGCCGCTCTCGGCCAGCGCCGTGATCTGCATCAGGCTGGAAAGCTCTTCCATCCCCGGCAACACCGCAGTCTCCTCAGCCACCAGGCTGTCCATCCCACGCCACATCAACAGGGCGTTCAGATAGCCCTGCACCGTGCCCCAGTACTGGTCCATCTGGCTGAGCAGGTCGATCTCCTGCCCCCACAGATTGGGGGCCAGTTCGACCAGGTGGCTGCCAATGCGCCGGTCAAAGCTGTCGCCCAGGCTGTGGGCCGGGTCGGTGGAGAGCACAGCCGTGCGATAGCCGAGCTCGGCACAACGTACTGCCGTCGCAGCGCTGAGGCTGGTCTTGCCGACTCCACCCTTGCCTGTGTAAAGCAAAATCCGCATAAAGTTCTGCCATCTTTCGTGATAGGGAGTGTTCGACTTGACAGCCGCCCCACCCCACAACAACTCTCAGAGAACCAGTATAGCACACCGCTCTGGTGCAGCCCCCCCATGAGCTCCCTTTCACGCTACCAATCGTCCAAGAAAAAATGCCCCCCTTCCAGGACGACCCGGTCGTCGACAAAGACGGCACCTTCACTGCGGATGTCTTTGACGATGTCCCAGTGGATGGCCGACCGATTGTCTCCGCCACACGCTGGGTAAGCACGGCCCAGCGCCATGTGCACGGTGCCGCCAATCTTCTCGTCGATCAGAATGTCCCGGCAGCACCGATCGATCTTCGGGTTGGTGCCCATCGCAAATTCTCCCAGCAGACTGGCGCCAGGGTCGGTCACCAGTATCTTGTGCAAAAATGGCTCATTGGTGCTCGCCGAGGCATGCACCAGTTGGCCCTGTTCCCAACGCAGATGGATCTGCTCCATCAACCGTCCCCCCAATACCCCAGGCCACTCAAAAGTGACATGCCCGTGCAACGTCTCGGTCACCGGCGCGGTGGCCAGTTCGCCGTCGGGCATGTTGAAGGTCCCGTCTCCAACCATCCATCTGCGCCCCGCGATCGAAAAAGAGAGGTCCGTCCCTTTCCCAACCAAACGCACGCTGCGTCCTTGCCCCAGCGTCTCAGCCCAGCGCCGCCACCGACGGGACACAGCCTCCCAGTCCAACAGACAGCCAGCAAAAAACATCTCCTCCAAAGACTCCAGATCGACCCCTGCTTGAAAAGCAAAGGCCGCGTTGGGCACCCGGACCAGACACCACCGGGTGTTTTGCCAACGCAACGTGGAGATGTGTCCCATGGCCGCCTGGTTGCGCGCCAGGCGGCCAGCATCGATCTCGTCGTGGATGTGCAGGTTGTAGGCGCCGCGCAGCCCATAATACACATCTGCCCACTCCATCCCATATGCCTCGACAGCAGGGATCCAGCCAAGCTGGTCGTCGTTGCCGTAGCGGAGCAGGCTGTGGCGCAACGTTTCAGACAAAAACTGGACCTGGGGATAGGCGCCTCTCCGAATGCAGGCTTCGTACAACGCATGGGTGAGCGGCAGGGTCTCCACCTCCCCCATCGCAATCATGACCCGCTCTCCGGGCGCAACATTGAGCGAATACTCTGCCAGAACTGCAGCAAGCTGTCGCCAGCGCGGGTCCATCTTGCACCTTCTCTCTGATCAAAACGATTACCGGCCGCGTGCCGCCTGCATGAACTCGGCGACACGCTTCGGATCGACGTCGCTCCAGATGTAGCCATCCACCTTGAAGGTGGTCCCCACAATGGCGCCGTCTGCCACGGCCAGCTGCTCGGCCACATTGGCGGCGCGAACCCCCGTGTTGGCAAAGACCGCCGTCTCCCCCACTGCCTCCTTGACCGTGCGCAAGGAGGCAGTATCCGTTTCGGCGCCCGCAATCAACCCGGAAACACACAGCGCGTCGGGCTGTGTGTTGAACACAGTCGACCGGGCAATCGAGGCCAGATCACGGTTCCCCAGATAGACCGCAGCTTCCGGCACGATGTTGTAAAACAGCTTGATCCGTTCCCCCCCCAGACGGTTGCGCAGCCGCACCGTCTCCCCACTGTGGGTGTTCCACAGGCCAAAATCACTGGCGTAGACGCCGGTAAAGATTTCGCGCACGAAAGCAGCCCCGGTCGCCACCGCCAGTTCGATCGTCGCTTTGGGATCCCACAACACATTGACCCCATACGGCACGGTCAGCTCACAGAGCAGTTCACCGATGATGCGTGCCATGGTCACATGGGTGATCGGCTCGACCTGGAGCAGATAGGGGGTGCTGTATTCATTGGAGAAGAGCACCGCATCGACACCGCCACTCTGCAGCGCGCGCAGATCTGCGCGCGCCTTTGTCAACAGATAGTCGAGCCCCTTGCTCGCATCGTAGCCGGGATCCCCCGGCAACGCACGCAGATGGCACATGGCAATGATCGGTTTCTCGACGCCAAAGATCTCACGAATCCAACGCATACGTCCATCCTTGTTGAACGGTTGTTATTGCTCGGGGGTCATCCAGATGAATTGTGGGTAGATGAACTGGCTGGGCACCACACCGTGCACCTTCTCGCTCGTCGCCGTCAGAATCGGCATCGAGTAGGGAATCATGACACCGCCATCCCGGCTGATGATCTGTTGGAGCTCAGCGCTTTGCTGCCGCCGCACCGCCAGGTCGCGTTCGCCGCGCGACTGGGCAATCAATTCAGATGCTCTGGGGTCGCTCCAGCCACTTTCGTTGAGAGAACCATCCGGCAAGTACTGAAACGACAGCTGCGTGTCTGGCTCGCTGATCAGATCCCAATACCCGACAAAGAAGGGGGTCTGCAGATAGGACTCGACCCAGTAGGTGTTTGCCGGCACACGGTTGAGCGTGAGGGTGATTCCGGCTGGCCGGGCTGTCTCTTGCAACACGACCGCAGCTTCCAGGATGCCCGGGGTGATTTCTGCGATATCCAACGTGATTTCCAGCCCGTCCGGATAGCCGGCCTCGGCCAACAGGGCCTTGGCCTTTTCCACATCGTATGCCAGCGGAGAAATCTCCCCCCAAAGCGGGCTGAAGGGGGCAACAGGCTGGTCGTTCATGATGGTCCCCCGCCCTTGGAGCACGACCTGCTGCAAAGCGTTGCGATCGACAGCATGTTTGAAGGCCTGCCGGACCCGCACATCGTCAAAAGGTTTCTGAGTCACATTCAAAACAAAGACAGGATAGGTTCCCTGGGGGCTCTCCAAAACCTGAATTCCTTCCGTCGCCGTCAAGGTCGACAACGCCTCGATCCCTACCCGGTCGATCATGTCCACAAGGCCGCTCGTCAAAGACGCGATCGCCGTCTCCGCTTCTGGGATCACCACCATCTGGACCTCATCCAGATAGGGGAGGCCGCTGTCCCAGTAGTTGTCGTTGCGGACGATCACCACCCGCTCGCCAGGAATATTTTCCTGGAAGCGGAAAGGGCCTGTCCCACTCGGTGCTGTCATCAGTTGTTCGTCTGTCAGATCGTGGGGCAGAATCTGCAAGCCGGGGGTACTCAACACGAAGGGAAAGGTGACGCTCGGACGGAGAAGGTAAAAACGAATCGTATGGTCGTCCACCACTTCAACCCGCTCCACCACAGACCCCACAACCGCGCGGTAACTCAACCCCAAGTCTGGGTTCAGCAGCCGCAAGATCGAAAATTCGACGTCCTTGGCTGTGAAAGGGGTGCCATGATGAAAGGTGACCCCTTTGCGCAGAGAGAAAGTATAGGTGAGCGCATCTTCGCTCATCTCCCAAGATTCAGCCAGCTGCGGATAGAGAGGGGCTCCCGGCTCCCCTTCGCTGCGCCGGGTCAGTGTCTCGTAGAGCATAAAACTCAGATACACATCCGTCATGGAAAACGATCGGGTTGGGTCGAGGTTCGTCACATCTTCGGTCACGGCGATCCGCAAAACACCTCCCCGCTGCGGTTCATCGGCGTCCACGACGGGCTGTGGTGCCACCCCAGCCGGACTCACACAGCTCGCCGAAAACGTAGCCAGCGCTACCCCGCCGGTGAGTTGCAGGAAAGTTCGCCGGTTCATTCTGTGGATTTCTCGAAATTGCATGATGATCATCTTTCCTTACAGAAACTCAAACTTGATCGATACAAAACCCCAGGCCGTTTGGGTCTCACTCCTCTTTTTTGCTTTGGAGCGCAGGCAGCATCGCCACCCCAACACCAGCCAGCAGACCCACATCGTAAAGAATGGTTGCTCCCAGCAGCCCCAAATGGCCAAAAAAAACACCGCCAATGATCAGCAGGCTGGGGAAGATGCTGATGGCCAAACCCGCCTTCATGTTCGCATCAAATTGCTGGGCCAACGCAAACAGGCTGGGCAGATGCTCGAGGGTTGCGCTCATCAGCACGACCTGGGCCGTGTCAGTGGCAACGGTGGTGGCACCGCGCAAAGAGACCGAGACCTGGGCCTTCTTCAATGCAATCGAATCGTTGATGCCGTCCCCCACAAAACAGACATGACGGCCCGCGCCCTGCAGCCGTTCGACATGCTTTGCCTTGTCTGCAGGGAGAACGTTGGCAAAATAGTGCTCCACCCCCAGTTTCCAGGCCAGCTGCCGTGTCGGTTCTTCGTGGTCTCCAGAGATGATATAGACCTCGACATTCCGCCGCTGCAACGTCTCTATCACGGCGCGAGCCTCAGGACGAACCATCGGCTCCAATTCCAGCGCGCCAACCAGTTCATCGTCTACAGCCACCATCACCAGCGAATGGCCCCGATCGTGGGTATCGGCCTGGAGCAATTGCGCAGCGCCCGGCACCACCACCCCCTGCATCGCCATAAAGCGTTCGCTGCCCACCTGCACCAAATGGCCGTCGATCTCCACTTGAATGCCGTAGCCGATTTCGTAGCGGGCTGCGCCGATCGACGGCAGCGCCACCTCACGTCTCTTGGCTGCGTCGACGATCGCACGCGCGATCGGGTGGGTCTGCCGATCCTCCGCCGCAGCCGCATACGCGAGCAGCGCCGCTTCGTCCATCTGGCCAAAAACATGGATATGCGAGACAGAGGGCTGGTCCAACGTCAAGGTGCCGGTCTTGTCAAAAATCACGGTATCTATCTGGTTGAGCAATTCCAGCGAACGGCCATCTTTGATCAGAATGCCCTGCTGGGAGGCCAGATTCAAATAGTTCAACATCGTGATCGGGCCAGTCAGACGGACGTTGAAACCGAAGGTCGCACCCGTGACTGAGACAGCTCCTTCAAACCCAACCCACAGCCAGGCCAGGCCGGCCACAACCAGCGTGGGAGGCACCGAAGCGTTGGCCATCTGTAATGCCTGGGAGTCGATGGCCATCTGGTAGCTGGCCGTATTGTTGAGGGCATGGCCGATCTGTGCCGCGATCGTGTCGCTGCCCGCTTTTTCGACGGCAATGTACAGCCTGCCAGCCAAAACGACCGTTCCCGCCATCACCTGATCTCCGGCTGCCTTTTCGGCAGGCTGCGACTCACCGGTCAGGCGATGCTGGTCGACCAGGCCATGCCCACTGCGAATCAGACCATCGACTGGAATCAGCTGCCCAGCACCCACAACCAGGACATCCCCAACCTTGAGCTGTCCAAATGGAATTTCGACCTCGCTGTCGTTCACCAGAATCCACACAAACCGAGGCTGTTGCCCCAAGATACTGACCAACTTCTGGTGCGACCGATCCTGCGAAATAAAGATCAGCTTTTCAGCGACAAAAAAAATCACAGACCCCACACCGCCAGCCAGGTAAAAACCACCCAACCAGGTCCCCAACAGGCTGATAGACGCCAACACCGGAATCTTCAGCTTCCGTTCATAAAACAGCGCGCGATACGCTCGTTTGAGAGGAACAAGCGACGTATAGATGGCCAACGGAAAACAGATCAAAACAATCGGGACGATCGCCCCCCCAGCCACCAAGGCTGTTCCCACAATCACAACCGACGCACCCAGGCTCCGATTCAACGTCTTTTCATCGTCGCCGGTGACCGTACCGACCCGTTCTACACCTCCTGCCATTTCGTTCATCTGCTGGAAACGGGAGGCACCAAAGATCGGGTCCAAATGCTCTTTCACCAGCCGTTGGTACTCATCGTCCAAAACGCTGAAGAGTTGTGTCACGCCCGACCACACTTTGTGTTGAACAGTCGCAGCAGGCTTGATCGGGCCAGACCACGCCCCCCCCAACAGCGCTGCGGCCAGCGGCTCGCTTTGGAGAAGCAAACTTCTCTTCTTGCCAGACGCCGACTGCCTGCCCGTTTGTGCAGCTGGCACCTCCGGGTGGGTCAGAGCCAAAAAAAGTTTTGTATGCGATCGTTCCATGAAAAGTTTCGCTACCCAGTTACAAGTTCAAAGCGCTGCGGAGCAGCATCAACGATTTCTCTGTTGTTGGGTCAAGCCGTCTGCCAGCAGGTTGACGCCCAGCACCAATGAAGAAATGGCCAGCGACGGGAAGACCGTGATCCACCAGGCAGTCAGAACAAAATTACGTCCGTCGTTGACCTGCAACCCCCAGTCCGGCGAAGGTGGCTGCACGCCCAACCCCAAAAAACTGAGCCCCGACCCGATCAGAATCGCATAGCTGAAATAGATGGACCCCTCCACCACCAACAGGTCGGCGAGATTGGGGATCAGGTGCCGCAAAACAATGCGGTGCGCCGGCACACCGGTGGCATGCGCAGCGTCGATGAACTCTCTGGCCGCCAGGCCGAGTGTCTCGCTGCGCACCACACGCGCGATCCCCGGCGCAAAAACCACGACAATCGTCAGAATCAGGTAGATGACCTCTGATCCCAGCGTGCTGATGATGAGCAGGGCGAGCAACATCGCCGGAAACGAGAGCAACACATCGGCGACACGCATCAACGCTTCATCCCACAGCCGCCCAGCATAGCCGGCCACCACCCCGACCACACCGCCTATCAGCAACGAGAGCAGCGTTGCAATACCTGCCAGCCCCATGATGCTGCGGCTGCCCACCACAACCCGGCTGAAGATATCACGCCCGAACTGATCGGTGCCAAAGAGATGGTCGAGCGAGGGAGGCTGCAAGGTCGCAACAAAATTTTGTTCGGTGTAGGAATAAGGGGCCACAGCTTCGCCAAAGAGTGCAAGAAGCAGATAGACCAACACGATCGCCAGCCCGACCCACACAGCCAACATCTGCTGCCTGGGCCGTCGCACCGGACGCGCCAATGGAGCAGAGACCGACAGCGGATCACCGACAGAGATAGATGCCATTGGTCGCTTCTCGAAAAACAGGACTCATCAACCGGTTAAGAATAGCGGATTCGTGGATTGAGCCAGCTGTACAACAGATCTGCCCCCAGGTTGGCCAGCGCATACATGGCAGCTGCTGCCAATGTCACCGCTTGCAGCACAGGAATATCTCGTGTGCTGATCGCCTGGAGCATCAACCGGCCCATGCCAGGATAGGCAAAGACATTCTCGACCAGCGCGGCACCGCTGAGCAACCAGCCCACATTGAGGGCGACCACGCTGATCGTCGGCAGCAGCGCGTTGCGCAGCGCATGGCGCAAGATGGCCGTCAGGTCAGGAAGCCCTTTGCTTTTGGCAGTCCGCATGTAATCGCTGCGCATCACTTCGATCAGGCTGCTGCGTGCATGCCGGGAGACATGGGCCAACGACCCCAAAGCCAAAGTCAGCACCGGCAACACAAGGAACTGCGCAGATTCCCATAGATTGGCGTCAGGGGCGATCAGACTCGCAGCAGGCAGCCAACGCAGCCAGGAAGAGAGAAGAATGATCAAAAAAATGGCCATCACAAAGGGAGGGAACGAGAGGGCAAACAGGGTAAAAAACGTGATGCCCTGATCGATCCACCCGGCCCGATTCAACCCCGAGAGCACACCCAAAAAAATGCCCAGCGGCATGGCCACCAACAGTGCAGCCATGCCGAGCACCAGCGAATTCCACACACGTTGCGCCAGCAGAGGGCCCACAGCCACATTCGACACCAACGATTCCCCCCAGTCGCCGCGCACAATGCCGCTGACCCAATCGAAGTAACGAATGTACGCTGGCCGATCGAGCCCCAACCTTGCACGCAGTGCCTGCAAGATTTCCGGGGTGGCCTGTTTGCCAAGAATCATCTGCGCAGTATCGCCCGGGACGATCTCCACCGCAGCAAAGACCAGCAGCGAGATCATCGCCAAAGTAAAAAACATCAAAATCAGACGACGTACCACAAACTGGCCCATCAGCGTGCTGCCTTCATGCCGGACAAAGAAAGGGCTTCACAGCGGTGATCCGTGCACTGTACAGTTGTGGCATCCCCGGCTGAACCGGCACAATCTCAGCCGCAGACCGTTTGTCGGCCACGACAATTTCGACAAAACCTGCCTGCCGCATCAGCTCCATGTAGTCGTCTACGTCGATCGCGCCAGTCACACACTCGGCCCAGCAAGAGAGGTCAGCACGCAACTCTGGGCTGAATCCCCCTTCCGTCACGATGTCGCTGACCGCAAGCCGTCCCCCCGGGCGCAATACCCGAAACGCCTCGCGAAAGACCGCAGGTTTGTCTGGCGACAGGTTGATCACACAGTTGGACATCACCACGTCGACGCTGTTGTCCGCGACCGGCAACGCTTCGATTTGCCCCTGACGAAACTCAATATTGGCAACCCCATCATTTTCTATGTTTGCACGGGCTTGTGCCAACATGGCAGGTGTCATATCGACTCCGATCACATGGCCTTCCACTCCCACCTGGCGTGCGGCCAGGAAGCAGTCAATCCCACCGCCGCTCCCCAGATCCAGCACATGCTCCCCAGGTTTCAAACTGGCGATCGTCACCGGATCCCCACACCCCAACGACAGGCCGGTCACATCCACCGGCAACCCTGCAATCGACTCCTCCCCGTAGAGAACCAGTGCGTTGGAACTGCTCCCACACCCCTCTTCTGGCCCACAACAGCTCCCATGATTTAAGGCGATCGCACCATAGCGTCCTTGGACAACTTCGTGGATCAGGGTCAACTCGATTGCTTCAGCCATTTCGTTCTTCTCCAGTCTATCGAAACAAATTCACTGGCATACAAAAGACCCGGCGAGAAGGTATACGCCAGGCCTTTGTGAATTTCCTACAACATTTTTTGGCATCCCCGAGAGGACTCGAACCTCTGGCCTCTTGGACCGCAACCAAGCGCTCTAATCCACTGAGCTACGGGGACCTATGCGTTTGATCTGTCAGCAAGTGTCTGTCTCCCCAGGCAAACATTGTGGCGGGGAGGGAGGGATTTGAACCCTCGAGGGACGAAACCGCCCCTACCCACTTAGCAGGCGGGCGCACTAGACCGGGCTATGCGACCTCCCCACATTGTTTGCTTGTGCAGTCGCTGGCGGAGGGAGAGGGATTCGAACCCCCGGTGACATTACTGCCACAGTTGTTTTCAAGACAACCGCCTTAAACCACTCGGCCATCCCTCCAAGTGGGCTGAACCTGTTCCATCACCGCGCCTGCTCGACACATTTTTGCCAACCGATCTACCTACTCTGAAGAGTATACATGCAGACGGCAGCGTATGTCAAATAACGATTGTCTGGGGGGCACATTTCAGCTGGGCAGCTCCGGGCGCTGGCTGGGTTCAGCAGACATCTCGGCAGACAAGGCAGCAATCACAGCGTCTGGTTCTTCCTGCTGAAAATTGTGGCCAGCCCCCGGCAGCACAGTCAGGTGTGCGTGGGGAAGCAGCGCAGCCAAGGCCCGCCCGTTTTCAAGGGGTGCAAGGAGGTCCTGCTCTCCCCAAAGCACCCTCGTCGGAATTGTACAGCCCGCAAGCCGCGCCGCCACTCTCTTCTGCTGTGCAGGCAGCCAGGTTGCCAGCGACCGCAGCGTACGCAAAAAGGCCCGCTGCTGCTTTTTGCTGTGCACCCGCTCGTTGACCCGTCTATACAAAAAATCGCGCTCCGCCTGGGGCAGCCCATCCAGGTCACGATAGAACGGGCGCAGCGACTCGTAGGCAGCCTGGGGGTTCTGGCGCAGACGGCCATACCACCACTCCCCGAGCCCAGGCAGCTGCAGAGACAAGGCCGCCAGCGACCGCCTCCGCTCGCGGGCCACCACCCCCCCCGCCAACAACAACAGCCGCTCGACCCGGCCTGGCTGTTCCAGCGCCAGCCACTGCACCACCATCGCGCCCAACGAATGCCCTACTCCTACACAACGTTCAATCTGCAGCACATCGAGCAGTTCCAGCAGCACCCCAGCATACCAGGGCACCGTGTAGGGGGCATCCGGTTTATCGCTGCGTCCGAAGCCAGGCAGGTCGACAGCCAGCAGACGGCGCTGCGCGGCCAGCGCCGGCAACACCCGACGCCAGGTGTCCGCCTCATCGCCCAACCCATGCACCAACAACAGCGGCACATCCCCTCGGGCAGATTCTCCGCTGTCGTATAAAAACAGGGTCAGCCGGGTCTGGGGAAGCTGCACCCTACGTGCAAACGGCGCCAATTCTGGAAGCACATCCATCAGGGTGTCGGACATGGAGGAAGTATGGGCATTGTTCATCATCGGTTGAGCGGCCCCCCCTAACAGGTGGAGAAAGCCACTTTTCTCCCTTCTCAGCACAACTGTTCGCATCGCTGAAAATTTTCACGCCTCTTTGTTGTCAGACTGTCCAGTCGCAGTTCAGACTTGCGGCTCAGGTGGCCGTGCAGGGAATCGGCAAGGTCGCTGGCGGCGATCTCCATCCAATCGGCCGGCGTTCAGCCGCTGAAAAACCGGTACGCCCACCAGAGACGCTGCACGACAGTCACATACACCAGCAACGCCAGCAGCAGCAAAAGCGGGAAGAGGCCAGCAGGCCAGAGCAAGAACAACAGATAAAAAAGAATCGTCTCGGCCCCTTCGATCAGGCCGGGGGGCATGGTGACAGCGGTGACAGTCGCCGACGAGACAGCCCCCCGCTTGTACAGCAGCGTCGAGAGCACCGACCAGGAGAGCACATTGAGGACATAGGAGGTCAGCAGCAACACCAAGGCCCACAGATGGTGGAAGGTGGGCGCAGCAGCGACCAGCCCCACAGGAATCGCCAGATAGACCACAAAATCCAACACCAAATCCAGATAGCCGCCGAAGTCACTCTGTTTGTGGTGCAGCCGGGCCACCGCGCCGTCCAGCCCATCCAGAAGACGGTTGGCCAGCCACAACACCAGCGCCCAGCCGTAGGCCTGCTGCCAGCCGGCCCAGGCCGCCAGCAACCCGACCCCCAGCGCAACCCAGGAGATCTGGTTGGGATGCACAGAAGCTGGCCAGTGCCTGACCACCCTTTCCAGCAGGCGATCTTTGTATTTGCGCAGGGCGTGGTCGCGCATCGCTCCTCGATCCAAACAAATTGAGGCTGGCTCTGCCTACCCGGTGGGCAGAGCCAGCCTTCGGGTCAGAGCGCCGGCTGGATCCGCTCCAGCCCCCCCATATACGGGCGCAGGGCCTCCGGCACGATGACCGATCGGTCTGGCTGCTGGTAATTTTCGAGCAGAGCGATCACCATGCGCGGCAAGGCCAGCCCGGAGCCGTTCAACGTGTGGACATACTCCGGTTTTTCCCCTTCGGCTTTGCGGTAGCGGATGTTGGCGCGCCGTGCCTGGAAGTCCCGGAAAAACGAGCAGGAGCTGCACTCCAGCCATTCCTGCGAGCCCGCAGCCCACACTTCGATATCGTATTTGAAGGCAGCCACAAAGGAGAGGTCGCCCGTGGCAATGGCGATCCGGCGGTAGGGCAGCCCAAGCCGCTCACAGAGCACCTCGGCATTGCGCGTGAGTGCTTCCAGTTCGGCACGGCCCGTGCCCGGCTCGACAAATTTGACCATCTCCACCTTCTGGAACTGGTGTACACGCTTGATGCCCCGCACATCTTTGCCCGCCGAAACCTTTTCACGGCGAAAACAAGGGGTGTTGGCCACATAAGAGACCGGCAATCGCCCCGGTTCAAGGATTTCGTCGCGGAAGATATTGGTCACCGGCACCTCGGCGGTCGGAATCAGCCAGAGATCTTCTTCGGCGTCGCGATAGAGCGCCTCGCCAAATTTGGGCAGATTGCCGGTGCCCACCATCGACTCTGAACGGACCATAAAGGGCGGATAGATCTCCGTATAGCCATGTTCGGCGACATGGACGTCGGTGAACCAGTCGATCAGCGCGCGCTGGAGCCGGGCCCCTGCCCCTTTGAGCAGATAAAAACGGCTGCCGGCAATCTTGACCCCTCGTTCAAAATCAATCACGCCCAGCTGGGGGCCAAGCTCCCAATGAGGCAGTGGAGTGAAGTCGAAGGTCGGAAGCTGCCCCCATTGTTTGACCACAACGTTGCCGCTCTCGTCGGGTGCCACCGGCACATCAGGTTCCGGCAAATTCGGGATGCGCAGCATGGCATCTTGAAAGGCCTCTTCGACCGAACGAAGATCGGTGTCCAGCTGCTCGATGGTCTTCCCAATGGCGGCCATACGTTCTTTCAGGGCCTCCGCAGCGGCAGCCTGCCTCTCCCGAAAGAGCCGACCGATCTCCTTGGATCCGCTGTTGAGCTCAGCCCGCAGGGCTTCTACCTGGCTCAACAGCTGGCGGCGCTGCTGGTCAAGCTGAAGTGCGCTCTCCCAGGGAGCGTCCTCGGCGTTGAGGCTGCGCATCGCAGCGGCCAGTTCATCGCGGTGTTCACGCATCCAACGGATATCCAACATACGGTTTCCTGCCTTTCTGCCCCAATTCACCCGCTACGCACACAAAAAGCCCTTCGCCTGTTCAGGACGAAGGGTCTCGTGGTGCCACCTGATTTTGTAGCAGCCAAAACAGCTGCCACCTCGTTGCCTGATAACGGCAGGGTGCCGCCCAGCCATTGCCTGCTGGGGATTCAGGAGCTGCTAAGTCTGACGTGCCCAGCTGCCTTGCACCAGCCGGCAACTCTCTGAAATGGGACGCTCAGCTCATGGTCTCCATCGCCATCTTTTTATCCTTTGACATTACCATACCACCCTTGAAAAGCGTTGTCAAGCGTTGATCAGGGCTGGTCTACTTCACAAAGAGCGTGTCGTGTCTGGGGTTCCGTCAAGCCTAATGTGATGAATACGCATGCCCCTTCTTTCCACCAGCGCCATGCGGTCTTGTAGCTGATCCCTGGTTTCTCGGCGTATGCGCTCAGTTTCATGAGGAATATTTCGTGATGCTGTTTCGCTTGTTGGGCGATAGTGCCAAAGAGCGCAACGAAGACAACATCTATATCATTGACAGTCTACCGGTCATCGTTTGTGACAATTACCGGGTTCGTCGCTGCAAACTCTATCGAGATGAGGCTTATCGCGGCTATCAAGCCAGCAAGAAGCGCTACTTCTATGGACTCAAGATTCACCTGGTCGTCACCAAAG
>JAGWYN010000105.1 GCA_018969295.1 Chloroflexota bacterium
TTGGCGCACCTGCAAGCCGTAGTCGCCACCAACCCAACGATCACACGTTGGCACTTCGTCATGGATAATCTCAACATACATCAGTCTGAATCCCTGGTACGCTGGGTCGCAGACGAATCTGATCTTGCCATCGACCTGGGCGAGAAAGGCAAGGCCGGCATCCTCCACACCCAGCAGAGCCGGATTGCCTTCCTGACTGATCCCACACATCGCATCGTCTTTCACTACACACCCAAGCACAGTTCTTGGCTCAACCAAATCGAAATTTGGCTCAGCATTCTGGTGCGCAAACTTCTCAAACGTGGTTCGTTCAGCTCCCTTGATGAACTCAAAACCAAAGTTCTTGACTTCATCGAAGATTACAATCGTACCATGGCAAAGCCCTTCAAATGGACTTATCAGGGCAAGCCACTCATGGCATAAATCGTGGAATTATTTAGGCCGACCTGTACTACATCCTTATCCCCCGACTGCCCCCAACTTGAAGTACCCCCCCCGACAAAGGCACAGCAGCCTTTCACGCAGGCAAGATTTGTCGCTTCTGCTGAGAGCACGACCTTTACGGTTCGTTCGCTGTAGGCAACAGCGCCCCAGTAGGGGTCAAACTGTCCGTGAAATCTGGCAGAACGGGTGTGCTCGGCAGCTCGGCTTCCCGATCTACCTCTTCCTCTGCAGTATCGAGCAAATCAACCGCTGCTGCAGGGGGCGTGGGCATTGTGTCCTGCGACACCGGCGTGCTCTGGGGGAGAGGCTGCACCGGTGCGAACAGTGCATCCTCTGACGGCTGCACAATCAGGGGCAGATACAGCTGGGCGGCCGGCAGCTCTGGCGATTCGGAAGGAGCCGGGGAAAGCACAGGCTCCGCCGGGCCAGATTCACCGCTGGAGGCAGGTCTGCCCTGTGCGGCTGGCGTGAAGGCAGAGGCACGGTTCACGCCTGTGTCGTCCCACCAGACCTGACCGGCGTATTGGGCAAACGCTATGCCGTTGATCGACTGACCTGCCAGCCCGACCTGCTCTACAGGCACCTCCAGCCGTATCCAGCCTCCAGCCAGCGGCACAGGACCCATCAAATGCAGGCTTGCGATGTTCTCGGCGCCCCAGGGAAGGAGGTTCGCCCCCCAGTAGGCCCGATGCTCCCACGATGAATTCCCGTCTCTGAACTGGAGCATGAGCTCCTGGGGAAGATTGGCAGGGTCCAGGTACACGTAGGTATACAACCGATCCCCTGCTGTCAGGGAAATTGCAGTGGTGGCGCCTTCGAAGTAATGCTGCAAAGCTCCTGTGGTGGCTGGATTGCCGTGAACCAGACTTCCCGAGAACGGTGTGGGGGTTGTGGTCCACTGCCAGGTCTCATATGCGCTCGCGCCGGCCGGGAGAGTGTCGTCGACCCAGCTGGCATCCCAACGAGGTACCACCGCCAGGGAGGCGGGTATCCTCTTCAGGCCTGCATCGTCCCACCAGACCCGACCGGCGTATTGGGTAAACGCCATGCCGTTGATCGACTGGCCCGCCAGCCCGACCTGCTCCACAGCCACCTCCAGCCGCACCCAGCCCCCAGCCAGCGGCAGGGGGCCCATGAAACGCTTGTTTTCTGAAGGAATGAGGTCCGCCCCCCAGTAGGCCCGGTGCTCCCACGATGAATTCCCATCCTTGAACTGGAGCATGATCTGCTGGGGGGGATTGGCAGGGTCCAGATACACGTAGGCATAGAGCCGATCCCCTGTTGTCAGGGGAATTGGCGCAGCGGCGTTCTCGAAGTAATGCTGTGCAAATTCTGTAGCGGCTGGATTGCCGTGAACCAGACTCCCCGAGAACGGTGCAGGGGTTGTAGTCCACTGCCAGGTATCCCGTGCGATCGCTCCGGCCGGGAGACTGTCGTCGACCCAGCTGGCATCCCAACGTTTGCAGCTGCTGTTGATGCCCACTGCATCCCACCATATCTGACCGGCGTATTGGGCGAACGCCATGCCGGTGATCGACTGACCTGCCAGCCCGACCTGCTCCACAGCCACCTCCAGCCGCACCCAGCCCCCAGCCAGCGGCAGGGGGCCCATGAAACGCCGGCTTGTGGTGTTGTCGGTGCCCCAGGGAAGAATGTTCGCCCCCCAGTAGGCCCGGTGCTCCCACGATGAATTCCCATCCTTGAACTGAAGCATGAGCTGCTGAGGGGGATTCGCAGGGTCCAGGTAGACGTAGGCATAGAACCGATCCCCGGCTGTCAGGGGAATTGCAGTGGTGACGTTCTCGAAGTAATGCTGCAAGGCTCCTGTGGCGGCTGGATTGCCGTGAACCAGACTCCCCGAAAACGGTGTGGGGGTTGTGGTCCACTGCCAGGTATCCCGTGCGATCGCGCCGGCCGGGACATTGTCGTCGACCCAAACCAGGTCTTGGCGTCTGTTCTGATAGATACAGGCGCCAGTCTGCGTGACAAAGGTGGCTGTGACCTGCTGGCTGGCCTGTGTCGTGACCACACAGGAACCGGTGCCCGTGCACGCGCCCGACCAGCCGATGAACTCAGAACCAGCGACCGGGGTTGCGGTCAGGGTGATCGGTGTGTTGAAGAAACCGACGGTACAGGAGCTGCTGCTCCCACACGCAACGCCTGCCGGTGTGCTGGTCACGCTGCCTGCGCCATTCACCGTCACGGTCAGAGAAAAACCAAATTTTTGGATGCGGTTGCCGTTATAATCTGCGACGTACACGGCACCGAGAGGGTCGACCGCAACCCCATGCGCTCCATTGAACTGGCCATTGCCGCTTCCGCCCACACCCCACTGGCTGACAAAAAGGCCGGTATCGGTGAACTTCTGGATACGATTTGCGTTGAAGTCAGCCACATAGACACTGTTCTGGCTGTCGACGGCGATCCCATACGCTCCATTGAACTGCCCATTGCCGCTGCCCGCTGTCCCCCACTGGGCCAGATAAAGTCCACTGTTGTCAAACTTCTGGATACGGCGGTTGTGCAAATCGACCACATAGACGCGATCGTTGCTGTCCACAGCCACGGCCAGAGGTCCATTGAACTGCCCATTGCCGATGCCCGCTGTCCCCCACTGGGCGAGCCAGACGCCGCTGCTGTTAAATTTTTGAATCCGATGGTTGCCGTAATCGGCCACATAGACATTGCCCGTGCTGTCGACGGCAACGCCATAGGGGGTATTGAATTGCCCATTGCCCCCTCCAAAAGTTCCCCACTGCAACAAAAAGGCGCCGCTGCTGCTAAATTTCTGGATACGATGGTTGTTGCGGTCGACGACATAAAGACTGCCGCTGCGCTCGACTGCAACATCGACTGGATAGCTCAACTGCCCAGCGCCGCCCCCGTAGCTTCCAATCTGCGTCAGGTAGACCCCGGTGCTGCTGAATTTCTGTATCCGATGGTTCACGTGGTCGACCGCATAGACGTTGCCAGCGGCATCCACCGTAACCCTGACGGGGCCGTTGAACTGTCCGTTGCCGCTGCCGGGGCTGCCCCACTGACTCAGGTAGGGGGGGGGAGACGGCAGGATGTTGACGGTGACCGCTGCGGTGTCGGTCAAGCCGTACGCATTGGCCACTTGATAGACAAACGTATCGAGGCCACTGTAGCCGGACGACGGCGTGTAGACAAAGGCACCGCTCTGGGCACCTGCGATCTGCAGGGTGCCGAAAACCGGTGCGGTCGCCACTGTAAAGGTCACAGCGCCGCCGGCCGGGTCGATGGCGGCCAGGGTTCCGGTGATGGGACTGTTTGTCTGCGTCACGAGGGTCAGGTCCAGCCCGGGCCCAGCTTTGCTCCAGACCGGTCCGCCGAAGAGTCCGCCACTTTGGCTGCCTACTCGGTCGGCGGTGACGCTGCCGCTGCCCTCGTCCAGCGGCCAGTAGGCTGCCAGCCCGGCTTCTTTGCCGCTCAGCCGGCTGTTCATGGTCGTTTGAATCTGGCTCTGGCTGCGCGCCACATGCCACAGCCGAATCTCATCCAGCTGCCCGGCAAAGGGTACAGCGAGGGAGCTGCCTGCGCCGATGGGGGCAGTGCCATTGTACTCGGCACCCAACGTCAGCCGCGTGGCAGAGGTGGGGGTGGTGGACGGGATCGCCCCACCAAATGTCAGCGGGGTCAAGACGCCGTCGATGTACAGTTTCAGCTGCTCCGCAGCAGTTCCTTGGGTACCGTGGAAGACCACGGCCAGGTGCACCCAGCGGTTCAGGGGAACTGCCTGGCTGGTGTAGCCGTAGCCGCCGTTCACAGCGACCGCTAGCTGACCGCTGCTCCCGTAGAGCTGCAGCATTGTCGCACGGTCGCCATCGCTCTGCCGCTTGGCGAAGAGGGTGGACCATGCGTTGTAGCTGTTCAGACGCACCCACCCTTCGAGGGTGTACTGGCTCACGCCGTTCAGCGCAGCCACATTGCCCAGGTCGACCACATCGTTGCTGCCGTCAAAAATCAGAGTAGCGCCGCCCCCAGCGACAGGGGGTGCCATCACCGTCACCTGTGTGCTCACCGTCGCTTGGCCGACTCCATTGGCAGCGGTCACCGTCGTCGTGTACACACCTACGACAGGATAGGTGTAGGTCAGCGTGCGGGCCGTCGTGAGGATCCCTGCGTCGCCGCCGCCACTGGTATCGGATGATAAAGGGGCTGACAAATGTGCCAGCGTCAGCGCAGTTGTCGGCTCGGTGCTCCCACATTCGCCTCCCCCGGTCAAATAAACCACCTGGCGGTTGTCTGCAAAGGCAGCAGCGCCTCCTGGTTGCCACCCTTGCGGCACGATGACCACACTGTCTGCAACTTTGAAGGGGGTGCCGCGCAGGTCGATGTTGGCGCTTGCCAGCCCTGTGTAGATGGGTCTGCAGGTATAGGCCGCTGCAAACGCTATCGTCCCAAAGGTCCCGCCGCCGGTGTTGATCTGGCCAGACGATGTCGCAAAGCGCAGATCGCTCCGATCCACGACCAGTGTGCTCGGGTTGATTCGAATGCGGCTGAATTGGGTGCGCACGTCTGTTCCGCCCCAATACCACCCCGCCAGCGCCTGCGAATAATTGAAACTCCCTCCCACGTTGACAAGCACCAGGTACTCTTTGGGCGCACTCTGCATATCTGCACAGTAGACCTGATAGGGTGCGTCGAGGCGGTGGTTGTAGTAAAGCGTGTATACCCCATCCTGGGCCCCAGGGATGCGGTTCTTGACCCCTTGGCACGATGCAGGGGGCTGGAGGTACCACCGATAGACGACGTTGCTGCCGTCCGCCACGGTGGCGGTGAAGGCAGTGGCATCGCCCAGCACAGTCGGGGCATCACTCGTCACCGTCAGATTGACGATGGTGCGGTCGATCACCGTCACCAGCGTGCTGGCGGTGACCTGGCTGACGCCGTTGGTGGCGGTGACGGTGGCGGTGTAGCTGCCGACCGCAGCGTAGGTGTGGCTGCCGGTGGCCCCGCTGCCGGTCGTCCCGTCGCCGAAGTCCCAGACATAGCTGACGTTGCTGCCGTCGATGAGGGTGGCGGTGAATGCGGTGCTGCTGGCGAGGCGCGTCGGCCCGCTGTTGGCAGCGGCAAGGCCGACAAGCGCGCG
>JAGWYN010000106.1 GCA_018969295.1 Chloroflexota bacterium
CATCGCACTTTGAAGACCGCTCGACACGTAATTCAAGCGCCACTTTTGCCCATTTTGCGCAAGAATTTGTCGTTTTCTGACCCTGCAAGATGCGTGAATGCCCTGGTTTCAATCTCACTGACAACTCTTGCTTGCACCCCGCTGCACGGCCACAGACGGCTGTGCAGCGGGGGGACCCCTGGCCTCTCCAATTGACAGTGTCCGTCGGCTGTGCTATTCTAACAACTAATCCTCACGGACGATGCTGTTGGCGCGCGTCAACAGCTGTCGTTTGCAGTGTCTGGCAGCCGTATCAAATCTGTTTTGTACCCAATCCATCCAGGAGGACCCATCCGATGAGACGCCTGTTTGTACTGTTTGTCACCCTGCTGGCGCTGGCCGCCTGTTTGCCCGCAGCGCCCCAGCCTGCGGCAGACCCACCTGCGCTGTCGACCGCAGCGACCCCGCAGGCGGTGATGGCGGCCCAGGCCTGGCGGCAGACCGACGCCTACCGCCCCCTGCCAGAGACAGCCAGCCTGGTGCTGGTCAAAGGTGGGCAGGAAAATGCGGGTCTGATGCCAGAAGGAGAGTCGATCGAGGAGAACCGGGCGCTGCGCTACATCGAAGAGACGCTCAATGTTGACATAAGCTTTGGTTGGGTAGTGCCCAGCGACAGCTACAGCGACAAGCTCAACCTCTCGATTGCCAGCGGCGACATTCCCGACGTGATGATCGTCGACGCGCTGCAGCTGCAGCAGCTGGCCGAGGCCGGCGCGATCGAAGACCTGACCCCGTACGTCGAGCAGTATGCTTCCGCCGATCTGCTGGCCAACTGGGAACAGACCGGCGGCGTGGCGCTGGCAGCGGCCACGATCGACGGCAAGCTTCTGGGGATCCCCAATGTGCAGCCGCAGGCAGACGCGCCGATCATCGCCTGGGTTCGTCAAGACTGGCTGGACAAGCTGGGACTGCAGGGGCCGCAGACGGTCGACGACGTCGAAGCGATCGCTCGGGCGTTTGTGGAGCAGGACCCGGACGGCAACGGTGCGGCCGACACCTATGGGCTGACCGGCACGCTCAACCCGGTCGGTGTGCCCAGCAACCTGCATGGGTTTGATGCGATCTTCAACGCCTACGGCGCATTCCCCGAGATCTTCTACCGCGACGAGGCCGGGCAGATCCACTACGGGTCGGTCCAGCCGCAGACAAAAGAGGCGTTGGGGCGGCTGGCGGCGCTCTACCAGGCCGGGCTGATCGACCCCGAGTTTGCCACCAAGGACACCGACAAATCCAACGAACTCGTGGTCAGCGGCCGCAGCGGGCTGATGATGGGGCCCTGGTGGCTGCCCTGGTGGCCTCTGGCCGACTCGGTCAGCAGCGACCCCAACGCCGACTGGCAGCCCTACCCGCTCGTCGACCAGGCAGGGGAGCGCTCCTTCGCCATGGGGGGCTATACCTACAGCTTTGTGGTCGTCAAGAAGGGCTACCCGCACCCGGAGCTGGCGGTCAAGATCCTCAACGTGCAAAACGATCTCAGCTACGGCCTCAACGATGCGCCGCAATTCTATCCCAACTTCAACGAAATCTGGACCCTGCTTTTCCCAATTCCCTTCCTGATCGAGCAGCCTTATGTTGTGGAGCGCATGGGGCGGGAATACCAGCAGGCCCTGGAGGGCAGCCTGGACCCGACGACCTTCAACGAAGCGATGCAGATCGAATACGACCAGATCCAGCAGGACCTTGCCGCGCCCCGCAGCAACCCCTCCAACTGGGCTGTGCGCATGGCCCGGCTGGACGCTGCTCTGCTGTTGGCCGAAGGCTACAACGAGGTGCGCACCGACCCGGTGGCAGCCCGAGTCTTTCCGAACGACCCGAACTGGCCGGCGCTGCAGAAGCTGGAGGACGAAGTCTTCTTGCAGATCATCACTGGGGCCCGTCCGCTCGACGATTTTGACAGTTTTGTCGAAGAGTGGGAGCGCAGCGGCGGCGCCGACCTGCTGGCCAAGATGAACTCCTAACAAGGGTGGGGGGCTGGTACGCCAGCCCCCCACCTCTGGATGCAGAGAGCTGCCATGTTCAAGAATACCGACCGCTTTGCCTACTGGCTGATGGTGCTGCCGGGCCTGCTCTTGCTGCTGGCCTTCACCGTTGTTCCGCTCTCCTACTCGGCCATCGCCTTTCAGAAATTCAACCCGGCGCTGGGGCTGCAGGGCTCTCCCTGGGTGGGGCTGGACAATCTTTTGTACATGTTCGGCCTGCGCGATGCGCGCCAGGTGTTGGCCAACACAGTCTTCATTGCGGTCATGAAGATGGTCTTGGTGCTCCTCACTGCGGTCTCCTTTGCCCTGCTGCTCAACGAGGTGCGTTTTTTGGGGGTCAGGCGGGCGATCCAGACCATGGTCTACCTGCCCCATTTCCTCTCTTGGGTCATCCTGGCCGGCATTTTGCGCACGATTCTGGCGCGCGACGGGCTGATCAACGACCTGCTGGGCTACTTTGGGGTGGCGCCGATCTATTTTCTCGGCCAGCCTGCGGTTTTTCCCTGGGTGATCGTCCTGAGCGATGTCTGGAAGGAATTCGGGTTTGAGGCGATCGTCTATCTGGCCGCCCTGACCGGGATTGACCCGACCCTCTACGAGGTGGCCGAGCTGGACGGCGCCACCCGGCTGCAGAAGATGCGTTACGTTTCGCTGCCGGCCATCGCCCCGGTCATCGTGCTGGTCGGCTGCCTGAGCATCGGCAACGTGCTCAACGCCGGCTTCGACCAGATCTTCAACTTGTACAGCCCGATTGTCTACTCGAGCGGCGACATCCTCGACACCTATGTCTACCGCATCGGGTTGATTCAGGGCCAGTACAGCCTGGGCACTGCGGTCGGGCTCTTCAAGACCGTGGTGGCGTTGGGGCTGATTGGCATCTCCTACTGGGCGGCCAGCCGCTACGCCAACTACCGAATTTTTTAGGAGGCCGGATGGTTGTGGCGCGTTCTTTCACCGACCGCATGGTTGACTGGCTGATCGCTGTGCTGCTGCTGGCAGTCGGGGTGACCACGCTGCTGCCCCTTTTCAACACGCTGGCGATCTCGCTCAGCGACAAGGCGGCGGTCAGCGGCGGGCAGGTCGGCTTTTGGCCGGTGGGGTTTACGCTGAACTCCTACGACTACATCCTGCGCGACGAAAAATTCTGGCGTGCCTTTGGGGTCTCGCTGCTGCGGGTGGGGCTTGGGGGAGCACTCAATTTTGGGCTGGCGGTGCTCACCGCCTTTCCCCTCTCGCGCAGCGTGCGGGCATTCCCAGAGCGCAACCTGCTGATGTGGGTCTTTGTGTTCGGCATGATTTTGAATGTCGGGATCGTGCCCTGGTACCTGACCATCAGCAGCTATGGGCTGATCGACAGCCTCTGGGCGCTGGTGCTGCCCGGTGCGTTGCCGATCTGGAACGTGGTCATTCTGATGAATTTTTTCCGCAGCCTCCCGCGCGAGCTGGACGAGGCCGCCCGCATCGACGGTGCCAACCCTTGGCAGCTGCTCTGGCAGATCTACCTGCCCACGTCGCTGCCGGCGCTGGCGACGATCACCTTGTTCAGCCTGGTGGGCCACTGGAACTCTTTTTTTGACGGGCTGATCCTGATGAACAACCCGGACAACTACCCGCTGCAGACCTACATCCAGCAGCTGGTGATTGCAGACCGACCTGCGCTGCACGGCGGGCAGGCCCAGCTGCTGGCCCTGCTCTCCAACAACACCCTCAACGCCGCCAAACTGTTTGTGGCGATCCTGCCCATCCTGCTGGTCTACCCGCTGCTGCAGCGCTATTTTGTGCGCGGGATTTTGCTGGGCGCAGTCAAGGAGTGACTTCGCCGTCTGTTTCCCATCGCCCGCCCCCACCACAGGTTTTCTGGGTGGTTTGGCCTGTGGTGGAGTTTTTGGGGCGAGTATAATCTGTGGCATGAGGTCACTTCCTTTGCCAATTACTGCTGGCCTTCCACAGGGCTGCGTTCGATGTTTCCTGCCTTCGGTCGTCAGCATGACAAAGGGAAAAAATAGGGGTTGTTGGCGCGACAAACACAAAATATATTGCTATTCTATAGGTGGACAAATTACCTATGAACTATATCAAGTCTAAACAACGTGTCGCCGATCATGGCGAGGTCTTTACGCCAGCCTGGTTAGTGGAAGCAATGCTCGATCTGGTGAAAGGGGAGACCGAACGGATTGATGCCCGTTTCCTAGAGCCAGCGTGTGGAAGTGGTAACTTTCTCGTGCCGATTTTGCAACGCAAGCTTGCCGCTGTACAACTCAAATATGAAAAATCTGCCTTTGAACGGTGCCACTACGCCCTGCTAGGGCTGATGTGCATCTATGGAATCGAGCTCCTCGCCGATAATATCGACGAATGTCGCGCGAATCTGCTCGCTATCTTTGCGGCATATCTTCACCTGACACCTATCGATGATCTCTACCGTGCCGCTTGGTATGTGCTCTCGCAAAATCTCGTCCATGGCGACGCGCTGACGATGCGCGCCCACGGCGACCAGCCTATCCTCTTTGCTGAATGGGGCTACCTGGGCAAAGGGCGCTTCCAACGCCGCGATTTCCGTTACGACTCGTTGACACAATCGTCTCTGTACAGCACCGAGGGGACACTGTTTGCCCACCTCGGTAAGCACGAAATCTTTACCCCCGATACTATCTACCCGCCACAAAGTATCGCTACCCTTGCCGCCTTTGCACCGGAGGAGCTCTCATGAGCGCACAAGCCAACTCTGCCCTACGTGGGCGCAACCCAGATGTGCTCTCTTGTATCGCCAACCTCTCCAGCGATGAGGTCTTTACCCCGCCCGAGTTGGCCAACCGCATGCTCGACATGCTGGCGGTGGCCTGGGCAAAACGCCACAACGGCGCCAATATCTGGGCAGACCCCACCGTCACCTTCCTCGATCCGTGCACCAAATCGGGCGTCTTTTTGCGCGAAATCACCAGTCGCCTGACCGCTGGCCTCGCCCAGCACATCCCCGATTTGAGCAAGCGCGTCAACCACATCTTGACCAGACAAGTCTACGGCATTGCCATTACCGCGATCACCAGCCTGCTGGCACGCCGGAGTGTCTACTGCTCCAAATATGCCAATGGCACCCACTCTATCGCCAAAGGCTTTAGCAACAATGCCGGTAACATCTGGTTTGAACGGATGCAGCATACGTGGGAAGGCAATAAATGTGTCTACTGCGGGGCGGGTAAATCAGTCTTCGACCGCGCCGCTGGGCTCGAAACACACGCCTATGCGTTCATTCATACCAACAACAGCACGGCGCGCGTCGCCGAACTCTTTGGAGA
>JAGWYN010000107.1 GCA_018969295.1 Chloroflexota bacterium
AGCGCGCCGACAAATCTCATTCAACGAGACGCTTTCAACGTCTTCGCGCCAGTACGCCTGCATCGCCACCGTGATGATTTGTTTGCGATCCGTCGTTTTGGGACGCCCTCTTGATGCTTTTGCCATCGTTGTATTCGAAGTCATAGTTTGGTACCAATGGGTATTTTAATTTGGCAATGGGTAGATTTTTTTAACAAAATACCACAAGGTACGTAAATATGCCAGCGGAGACGCTCCCTGGGGTGCAAGCAAGAGTTGTCAGTGAATTTTGAGAAGAGACCTCTCTGTGGCAAAAAAGGGGTGTGATTGCAAAACAAACCATTGTTGCCAAGAGAGGTCAATATGCATTACACACCGGATAGCAAGGCCATCGAAGCATTGGGGCGACCGTCTTCTTTCCAGCAGAACTGCTGTCTTTTGCTTCTTTTATTTTTACACCCTTGGGAAAACAACGGTCGAACAGGTTTGTGCGGAGGGGGCACAAAAGTGGTACTGTACAGAGAGGGAACCGGTGGGGGATACGAAACAGCGTGAAACAGCTATGCGATGGCACGCTACCCTCTGGATGATTTGCTTTCGATCAGGGTTGCATACTGATCTATCAAACCATCCAGAACATGCTCCCAGCTTTGCTGGAGGATGTGTGTGCGTCCGTTCATGCCGATCGAACGTGCCTGCACAGGCTGCACGACAAGGCGTCGGACCGCCTCGACCAGCGCGTCCTGTGATTCTGATTCAAACAAATACCCAGTCTCGCCATCCACCATAAAATCCAGCAACCCGCCCGAGCGGGGTGCCACTACAGGCAAGCCAGAGGCCATCGCTTCCAGCACGACGTTGCCCAGCGTCTCATTGGCAGCAGGAAAGACAAATACATCCGCCGATGCATAGGCAGCTGCCAGATCTTTGCCGCTCAAATAGCCTGTAAAATGCACAGCATGTCGAGCAAACTGTCGCTCAAGGCAGGGGCGGGACGGCCCATCCCCGACAATGGCAAGCCGGACATCTGGCAGCGCATCCAAAACCGGCACCAGCCAATCTACCCGCTTTTCGGGGGACAACCGCCCCACATAGAGCAGCAACCTTTTGTCACTTTCGCCCTCAGTCAGACGCTGACGCCAGCCAATGTCTCGGTGGCACGGATCAAAAAATTTGCTGTCGACGCCCCGTGTCCAGACCTTGACATGGCGGTATCCGCTCACCATCAATTCTTGCTGCGTTACGGTGGAAGGACAAAGGTTCAGATCGGCATGGTTGTGCATCCATCGAAAAAATCGCACCAACGGACGGTAACAGAAGCGCAACCCCCAACGCATCGCAAAGCCCGGCACATCGGTGTGGTAGGATGCAACCAAGGGCAACTTCAGCTGACAGGCATGGCGAAGGCCGACATAGCCAAGTGAAACCGGATTGAGCACATGAACAAGGTCGGGCTTGAATGCGCGCAGTTCTTCCAGTACACTGACGACGGGCGGCACCAGTTTCAGCTCTGGATACAGCGGAAAGGGGATGCCATTGAGACCAACAATCCTGAACCTGCTGTAGTAACGCGGACCACCACTGGGGGCAAAGACGATGCTCTCATGATTCCTGAATGCCAGATGATCTAGCAGATGACACAACGTATTGACAATGCCATCTACCTTGGGCAGGAATGTTTCGGTAAACAGGGCGATGCGCATGGGAGTCACGACCAGTACCCCCAATCGTTCGTCCGCAGATGCCTCGGCAACAGGCCTGTATAGAGTAACAAACAGCGCGCAAGCGAGTGTAGCGTTTTGCGCGCCACCCCGCGCTGCAGCCGACGGTGGTCATGCTCGTAGACGATCAGATCAGGGGCAAACTGGATCGCATGTCGATGACGAGACAGCCGCCACCCATACTCTGAATCTTCGTTGCAGGTCAAGGCTGGATCAAAGCCACCAGTGTCCAAAAATACACTGCGCCGAACGAGAAAATTCGAGCCCGACACAGCTGGAATTTTTATCCCCGCCAACAAACGCTGGCCGAGCAAGAAACAACGATAGTACAGCTGGTATGCTTGCTGCGAAAGCTTCGTCCCATATACGGCGGCGGCAGCCTCATAGCGCTGTAGTTGAAAAAAATAGTCTGGCGCAAAACTGATGTCTGCATCTGTGAACAGCAGCCACGCAGTCGTTGCCAGGCGAGCGCCCAGGTTGCGCGCCTCGGCAATCTGGGCAGTGCTGCGCAACACCTTGGTTCGTTCAGGGCGTTTGGATTGAACCAACGCTGGCGTCCGATCGTCGCTGGCATCGACAACGATCAAAAAGACCGACGGCGGGAGTGACACAAGAAAGGGGACAATGTTTTTTTCTTCGTTTTTGGTTGGCAGCACGACAGTGATGTCGTCAGGTTGGAGGATGGGTCGCCTTTCCATCGTCATTTCTCCGTCGCTCTTGTCCACAAACAAATACAACGATCACACTACAGCGCCGCCATAATCCGATCAGGCCAGTTGCTTGTGATAGAGCTGGCATCTACCCTTGCCAATTGCAGCGCCCGATGTGGCTCGTCTACCGTCCAAGTCCAGACTGGCAGACTGTGTATCGCTGCATCGCGTATAAAACGTTCTGCCCCATAGTGATGGCTGACGTTCAATCCCATTGGTTGGGCTGCATACGCCTGCAGTCGGGAGAGATGAAACGCCAGCCGTGTGTTCAAGATCCGGAGCAATGTGCGAAGATAGCCATCGACATTCAGTAAGACATGAAGGCTCGGTTCCAGCCGACGTACCCGGCGTGCATCTGCCCAGGTACAGCCGCTCAGTACAACTTCATCCAGCATGCTGTGCTTCTGCACAAGCGCCACAACCGCTTCGATCGCCGCAGGTGTTTTGATGTCCAAGTTGACAGGGATTTTTCCGCGAGTGAGCACCAGCACTTCATCCAGTGTAGGAATCCGTTCGCCACAATACGCAGCCCCACGCCAAGCCCCGGCATCCAGTGTCTTGAGTTCAGCAGCAGTGAGTTCTTCCACACGCCGAGGACACGCAGTGATGGACAGGAGCGAGGCGCTGTGGAAAATGACAGGCACATGGTCGCGGCTCAATCGCACATCCAGTTCCACCATATCAACGCCAATGGTGATAGCACCTCTGATTGCACAGAGGGTGTTCTCGGGATATACGCCTGAATAACCGCGATGCGCGACGATTTGCGGTTTGCGCACAATTCTGTACACAATGCTCCCCCCTTCCCTGTTCGGTGTCCAGCGATTGTCCTTCTGTCTGCAAGATACACTGTTACAGTTAAAGGTTGGGGTACACTGTGTTATAGATTGATAACGATCCGATTTTCGTGCATTGATACAAGGGGATTTTTTAGAACATACAGACCAAACGAAACCGCTGCGCTGCGCCCTTATTGGCTGGGAGCTTCTCCTGCCACCGCCGGGGGACGCACGGCACTGCGCAGCGCCGCAACAAACGCATCGGGGTGCTGCTCAGCAGCCTGGGCAATTGCTTTCACGATGTAGCGCTGCCGGGCCTGGGCTTTGGCCATCACCAGTTCGGCTGTCACCGGAGGCGTCAACCCCTGGCTCAACAGCTGGTCGAACAGCTTCTGGGCAAAGGCCTGTTGTTGTGCGTCGGAAGGTTTGCGGCAATAGGCGCTGTACGCACGAAAGGCCAGGATGTCGTCGTGCGCCAGCGCACCGTAACAGTGCGCCTGGAGGTAGCTGGTCACAACCTGCTGGAGACGGCGCTGCAGTGCCTGCGAAAGGGTGGGGGGAGGAGCATACAGCCAGGCCAGTTCAATCCCCAACCCTTCACAGAACTGGGCCAGGTCGTTGTAAAGACGGGTATGTTCAGCGGCCGGCAACTGCACCAGCCAGTCCGACAGTTCGGGGAGACCGACCAGCGTCTGGCTCGCCCACAAACGAAATTTCTGCTGCGGGTCTGGCTGCCTGCGCAGCGAAAACCAACGCCGCCGGCCCGGCGAAGCCGATCGGGGGGCAGGCTTCGCAGCTTGTGGACTCGCCTCCGCACGTTGGCCGCGCCCCCCTTTCCACAGCAGAACCGTCAGCGTCAACAGAAGGCCAATGATGACCAGCGTACTCAGATAGGTATTCAAGGTTCAGCTCCCTCACTCTCCCACCCTCTCAGGCACGCAGGCTCTCGACCCGCACCGTGATCCGGCCAGACTGCACCACAGCCATCGGCGGCACACTGTCCCCAACCCCCACTTCCGCCAGCTGATTCGACTGCGTCAACAGCGCCAGGTTCAGGCTGGCCTGCCCAGAAAGAACGGTGCCCACCACCGGGATTACCTCCCCCTTGCTGACCACCAACACATCCCCGATCTTGACATTTGCAAACGGCACGTTGACCTCACCCGTTTCAGTCACCAGCCAGACCGTCTGCGGGGTGCCGCCGCCAAGTTGACGCAGCAGATCGAGCAGTTTGCTCCCTTCTTCAAATTGAAACTGCTGGATCAAGGCTTCGACCCGCTGGCCAAATTCACGCAGCGTATGGTGGAGCCAGCTCAGGGCCGCCGCCGGCAGGTACCGGTCGGTGAGCAACAGGCTGAGCAACAAGGCAGAGCTGACTACAGAGGGCTTAAGACGCTGTTCGTCGAACAGAGCCCGCATGCCAGCATCCAAAATCGGTACGGTCGTATAGACCGTCAACGGAATACTGACATAGGTCAACGCTGGAAAAAAGAGCCCACCCGTTGCAAAGCCCAGCGAAGCTGCAGACAACAACGAGTACTGCTTTGTCTGCAGCGCAGGTCGCTCGTCCCCGACGACCACCACCGATGGCGCTGGGGTCTCCTGGCCCGAACCCACTTTGGCCAGCGCAGTTTTTTGACGTGCATGCTGAACAAGATAGCTGGCCCCGGTAAAGACAACACTGCCAGCCACCAATACGTTCGTAACGAACATTTTCGGCTCCCTGATGATTGCAACCCACTCACTTCAATTGCTTTATTGTAGCATACCTGTCCTCTCGGACCTAGACAAACAATTTCCGAAGGCACTGCATGATGACAGATGCAGCACAAGGCAATCGCGTCTCGACCCTGCTCTTTCTCAATAGGATCGCCCTGCTCGCCTACACCCTCCTCCAGCGCCAGATGCAGCAACGGGGCATTCAACTGACCACCCGTCGTCTCCTTCAACGGCTGGAGCCTTTCACGATCATCGAGACCACCTGCTGGGACGGCTCCTCACTGAGGCGTCTGCCCCCTGACGACCCCGACCTGCTTATGTTGCTTGAACGAGTGGCCGACGCACTGGACGATCTTGTGAAGGCCGTCATTCCAGCGAATCAGC
>JAGWYN010000108.1 GCA_018969295.1 Chloroflexota bacterium
GCTCCCTGCCTCTGGCCAACAAGCTTGCAGCAGGCGGATGAGGGGCCGGCAGAGGGGGGCGCTCAGGCCGACCCAGCCCGCTGTGAACATCTGGTAGGGCAGCCAGGGCCCGACCCCACCGGTGACCAGCGCAGAGGCCAACAAGGTCAGCGCCCCCAACAAAAAGCCGAGCCCGCCCCCAAACACATAGCCACCCAGCACAATCAACAAAAAGATTGGACTGAACCCGCCGGGGCCGGGCAGCGCCACTTCGGCAAAACGCAAGGTCGCGTTGACAGCGACCAGCACCCCCAGCAGTGCAATGGTCTGGGCGCTGACCGCCTGACGTTGGACTTCCAGCAGCAGCACGGCGAAGCAGATGCCCATCAAGACGGCCACCATCAGCGCGCTGTCGCCGGCGCGGGCCAGCGTCTGGTCGCTGCTCTGGGCCAGCTGGGGCAGCCAGAACGGATAGAGAAACGCTGCAACTCCGACCGCGCTGGTGAGCCCATAGGTGACGGCAGCCAGCCAGTTCTTCATGGCCGGCCTCGGCGCAGAAGGCGGCGCAGCCAGAGCATCCCCAGGGCACCGGCAGGGAGTGCCACCAACACGCTCAGCAGCAGAGCAAGCGCTGGTCCGGCTGTCAGCCCATTGGTCAGCCCATTGGTCTGCCCAGTGGGCTGCTGCGGGCGTGTCTGTGCTGGCGTGGCCGCAGCAATGCGGGGCGACGTGGGGTGCGTCGGCGCTGGCGGATCGGCCGCCAGGCGGGCTGGAAGGGCTGTGTTTTGGGAGGGCTCTGGACAGATCTCGGCAAAAGAGATGGCTGGCGGGGGCTGGGCGCGATCGACGGTGCCGATCCCCCACCGCCAGCCGTCGACCTGGCCGTCCTGCACCTGGGTGCTGCCAGCCCCAGCGTTGCTGTAGACCCATTCGCCGTCCAGAAGCTGCCAGTACGACCAGTAAAGGCAGGGAGTGCCAGTACACTGACAAAAACAGGGTTGCTGGGGATAGGCGCAGCCCTCGCCGTCGATCTGGCAGAGGGTTGTCCCCATGCTGTTGGCTTCGATCGACAGATCCAGCCCACTGCGTGCCAACAGCAGGTCCCCGCGAATGGATTCCTCTGGAAAGGAGACGCACCGGGTCACGACGCTGCCGTCTCCGTGTACAACGACCAGCCCGGCGTGGCTGCCGCTCTGTGCCCTGGCCGGCGCTGCTGCCAGCCCTCCAGCCAGCCCTCCAGCCAGCAGCGCAGACAACAGGGCCGGCCAGAGTTTTTCGAGAAATTGGGGGAGGAGCTCCTGTGCCCCCTGGCGAGGCTGGCAGCTGTAGGTTTTTTTACGGCTGCGCAGAAATCGTCTCCTTGCCCATCGTCTCCTTGCCCATCAAACGTGTGCGGCGGTCTGCGCAGGATTCCAGCGGTTGCACCACGAACGGGTAGGTCTGGCCCAGCAGTGCAGCCACAGCCTGGGCGGTGGTGAGCAGATTGCTGCCTGTACCAGGCTGCCATGCGAAGGCGCCGTCGGCCTGCTGCAGCCCGAGCAAAAATTGAAACGGGGTGCCGTCCGGTCTGGCCCAACGTTCTCCCTCCGGATCCTCGCCGGCTGCCAGCAGGGCCTGGATGGCATAGGCGGTCGAGTTGCCATCAGCTCCGTATTGAATTGTGCGCGGGTCGTAGACAAAGCCCCCCTCCGAGGTCTGCGCGCCAGCCAGGAAATCCAGGGCGGATGTGATCGAAGTGGACGCAGGGGATTCGCCGCCGGCGATCAACGCCTGAATCGCCAGAGAGGTCGTGTTGGTGTCGCTGCCGAAGTCGGCCTGCCATTCCCACCCGCCGTCTTCGCGCTGTTGTGCACGCAAGGCTGTCAGTGTGCTGGCTGGAATCTCTTCTCCCAAAGCGGCGGCCCCCAAAATGCCCCAGACAGCGAACCCAGTGTCGGTGGTGTTTTGCTCGGCGGGTTCCTCTTTCCAAAAGGCGGGGGAGGCTGTGCGGGCTGTTTGGCAGAGGTCTGTGGCAGCTGTTGCGACAGCGACCTTGCCTGCAGCCGCTGCATTGGCGCGGCTGTAAGGGCCTACTCGCAGCAGCCAGAAAGTTTCCAAGGATCGTCGGCCGTTGGCTGGCAGCCAGCTGGCGGGTTTTTCGGCGTTGGCACCCAGCGCAAGCATAACTTCCACTGCGGCACTGAAACTCTCGCCAAAACCGCCGGTGGCTGGCTCCTGCTGGGAATGGAGCCAGGTCAGCCCTTGTGCTGCCGCCAACGTACGGTCTGCGGAGATCTGTTGGCTCTCTGCCGCTCCCCATCGCCATCCCTCGACTGCCCCTGCTGCATGGATGGCAGAAGAGGCTGCTCCGACCGCATAAGGCTGCCAGCCGTTTTCTGTCCAAAAACTGTAGTTCCAGTACCGGCGATCGTCGCAGAAGCACTCCTCGGCTGGGCAGCCGGTGCCCTGGATCGCGCAGACCACAGGCCCAAAACTGCTTTCGGCGACTGCAACAGCGAGCCCGGTGGCTTTGAGCAGAGCCAACCCTGAGGTGGTCGAGGTTATGGGGACCTGGCGCACCAGGCTGCGCCGTTCATCGAGCTGGACGACGATCGTCGCACTCGGCAGGGTAGGGGTGTATTCGCTCTGTGCGGTCGCCGTCGGCACTTCGGCACGCCAAGGGGCAGCGGCAACCGTGGTTGGCATCCACACCCAGCCAGCGAACACTGCTATCCATCCCACAACTCCCACACCAATCCAACGTTTCATAGCCTCTCCTGTAGAAAAAAAACACCTTCTCGGCGGTACGAGAAGGTGTCCATGATTCAAAAATCAACGGCACGCCCCATTCCGCGAGGGCTGACACGTACATGCCTAGGGGGTCGACCTGACTTCCAGTCGCAGAGACCGGTCACAGTTGCGGGACAGTGCCGGACTTCCACCGGCTTCGCCAGACCCACTGCTTCAAAACATTTTTAAAGCGTTCTGTTCAGCACCTTTGGTTGAAGGCACTGCGCAGAGGTGGGCACCTATGCACAACGGTATTCAATTTGAACCCACTATACAGCACCGGCGCTGCCTTTGTCAATCTGCCAGGGCAGCGACAATCTGACCGACGGTGTAGCGCATCAGCTCGAGGTAGGTGGCGGCCGGTCCGGAGGGGTCGCTCAGCGAGCCGGTGTAGATTGGGAGCACGGCGACTCCGGTGTCGGCGGCCAGCTGCGCGGCGACAGCCGGGTTGACGGTGGTATCCACAAAAATGGCGCGAATCTTTTCGGCTGCGATCTGTGTCTGCAGGCGTGCCAGCTCTTGGGCCGAAGGGGAGGCCAGTGTGCTGAAGGAGGGCACGACGGTGCCGGCCACCGTGAACCCATAGGCATGGGCCAGATAGCCCAGGTTGCCGTGGTCGCTCACCAGGTTGCGCCGCTCGGCTGGAATCTGGGCGACCGCAGCGACGATCTCGGCTTGCAGTTCCTCCAGCTGGGCCTGGTAGCGGGCGGCATTGGCTGCGTAGACGTCGGCGTGTGCCGGGTCAAGGGCAGCGAGCACCGCAGCGATGGTCTCGGTCCAGCGCATGACGTTGCGCACGTCCATCCAGGTGTGGGGGTCGAACCCGGCGTGGTCGTGTCCGGCATGTTCCGACTCGGCGTTTGTTTTGCTCTCTTCTTCGCCTGGGGGATGGAATTCCAGCGCGGTCACGCCGGTGTTGACCTCCACCAGGGAGATCTGTGGGTCGAGGTTGTCGAGCAGATCCTGCATGGCCTCTTCCAGGTGGAGCCCATTGGCAAAGACGACATGGGCATTGTTCAAGGCGCGCAGATCGTCGGGGCGGGCTTGGTAGCTGTGGGGGTCTGCGCCGATCGGCAGCAGCTGTGTGAGCTCGATCGTCTCTCCTCCCACCTGGCCGACGACATCGCCGACCAGGCTGGTGGTGGCCACCACGCGTAGTTTTTGCCCGTCGGCCAGTAGGACGGGGGCTGGGTTGGGTTGTGTGCTCTGCGCCATGTCCGGCACCTCTCTTGGGGTGGCAGCGGGCAGCAGAGGGGAAGTGCAGCCTGCCACTGCGCCGATCCACAGGGCAAGAAGCATCCAGATGCGTTGTGGGCAGGGGTGTTTCATCGGTATCTCCTTTTGTGACAGAGTTTAAGATGAGAATTTTTCTCAATTAATTGCAAGTCTACCTGTACGCATGCAAGTTGTCAAACAGCAACCGCAGAGAATTTTCAGGTGGCGGTGGACGTATCTCTGGCTGATGTTGATCGCTTATAATGACAAACCTGTGCGACCTCTGGGGGACAGGGACGCTTGTTGAAAACCGAGGGAATGGGGCACAGCAAAATGGATAACCCAAAGGAGCGAGATTGTGCTGGATTCAGAGCAGGAGAACAAAGGAGCTGTGAAAAACGGTGGCTTTGATCCATTTGCCGACCTGATGGTGATGCAGGGGGCGATGCCGGATCATTGGTGGCCTGTGAATCTGCGAACCCTTTCGCCTTTTCAGCGGGCTTTGGTTGCGATGGATGGGACGGTGACCAAGTTTCTTGAAGCCTATCTGTTGGAACCGATCGACGTGGTGCGTCTATCTCAGCAGAAGCAGCAGTTGCAGCAGGAGCATTTGTGGTTGGCCGCAGCTGCTGGCACATCGGTGATCGCCCGTCAGGTGTTGTTGCGTGGCCGGTACAGCGCAACAGTCTATGCCTATGCAGTTTCGTTGTTGCTGGTCGACCGTCTGCCGGCGGATGTGCTGCGTGGGTTGGATCTGGAGCCTTCAGGGCTCGGGCGAATTCTGCTCAACAGCCAACTTGAGAACCGACGAGAAATTTTGTGGTATGGTCGCGAAACAATTGCCGACCTGCCGGAGGCCATCGAGGCCCACACAGGCATTCATTTTATCAGCCGCACCTATCGGATCCTGGTTGGAAATCGGCCGATGATGTTGATCAACGAGAAATTTCCGATCGATTCTCCTGTGGGGCAGGGAGTGGAGCAGAATTAATTTAAATAATTTGTTGACATGTGTAGCCATATGTGTCAACAAATTCCTCATGAAACTGAGCGCATACGCCGAGAAACTGGGGATCAGCGACAAGACCGCATGGCGCTGGTGGAAAGAGGGAAAGCTCGACGCCTATCAGACGGAAACAGGCACCGTCATCGTGCGTGAGCAGATCGATGCACCTGCCGGCATCGCCCTCTACGCCAGGGTGTCGAGCGCCGACCAGAAAGACGACCTGG
>JAGWYN010000049.1 GCA_018969295.1 Chloroflexota bacterium
GGACGTCGCCTACATCCTGGACACCTTCCCGATCGTGGCGCGCAAAGAGAGTGCGATCTACGGCGAATACCGCACCCGGCGGGTGGTCCTGGAGATCTACGATGCGCTGGCCGCAGCGATGCGCACGGGGGAGCCCTACGCAAGCCCGCTGGAGCCGCCCCCCGCCGCAGCATAGCCAGGGGCGCATACGTTCAGAAACCGGATCAGGGAGAGTAACACATGGAACAACCAGACCAGCCCAAACCGGGGCAGGGAATAGACCAAACGGTGCGTTGACGCCAGCCGGCGATGGCGAGACGCTTTCCATCACCTGCCGGGCGTGCTGCGAAAGTTGGGTATCATTGGCAATCCACCACAAGAACGTATTCTGCCACCCCATGGGCGGGCGACGCATCAAGAGGACGCCAGCGCATCACAGCTTTAGCCAATCCACTGGATCGGACCGTTTGCGCGCCGGGTCGGCCAGACCCTGACGCAAATTTTATCTCTTCTATTCGATTTTCAACGTGCGAAATCCAGGCTAAGGCGCGCATGAAAGCGTTTCCCACCACTCTGTCGGTTGCCAGAGGTCAGCCCGCCCCAGGCGGCCAGATGGTTAGCCGTGGGGAACTGGCGCATGTTGAGACCCATTTCCGCAAGCACTTGGTAGGCCACCTTCTGATCCATCCTGGGCGCCGTATCGAGCAGGTCAGCAGTGTCTTGCCAGGTCACCTGGGCAAATCCCGAATGCACAATCGCCGGGCCACTCAACTGGCTGAGATTTATCATGCAGCCAAAGAACAGGGTCTGGTCTGTTGAGGATCCCGATCGGGTGCTACCCCCAGTCACACAGCCGGTCGACGTAGGCCGCCGACCCGTCGCGCAGCCAGCCGTCCAGCTGGGCCACTTCTTTGAGCTGCTGCCCACGAACGCGCGGCACGGCAATAAACCCACAGCCAAAACCGGGCAGCGTCGTCATGTCCCCCCACAGTTTTTCAAACTGCGTCACCGGATAGATGTCCTCCTGCCCTTTGCCCCAACGCTTTTTGACATCTTTGATCGTGATGTAGGTCGGCATGCGCGCCGCCACAGCACGCACCGCCGCCGCCGTGCGCGCATCGTCGACCAGATCCGCCCGCACCAGCCCAAAGGCCGCCAACATCAGGTCGATGTCAATCCAATAGGTCGCCGAGTTGTAGTAGGTTAACGCAAATTCAAGCTCCTCGTGCGGCAGCGCCAACCCCTCCACCAGCCGCAGCTGACCGTCGACACGCGCCAGCCCCCCCCCACGGTCGTCGATGCGCCGGGTGATCACCTCGGCGGTCATCGCTTTGCCACTCTGCATGTGATAGCCCAGCAGCAGCGGGTCCACATCGACCCCCAGTGTGTCGATGTTGTGCACCAGCAGGTGGCGCAGCGCCGGACGCTCCACCAACAGACGGGCCAACACCCCGTTGCGCAGCAGGTTGGGCACCTCGTACCAGTGGCCGACCGGATGCAAACACTGCGGCGGCGCATTGTCGGTGTAGTCGCTGCCCTCCCCCACCTGCTGCGCCCACCCGATCAGGGCCGCATGCAGGCCGGCCCGCACTTTCTGCGCCCGTTCGTCGAGCAGCTGCTGCGGCATCTCCTCCCAGGCAAAACGCAGGTCGCGCGCCATCGGCACCAGCCGCAGCCCCACCGCCCGCCCCGGAGAGAGCCAGAGCGACCCCGAATCGCCGCAGGTGCGTTCGAGAAATTCGGCGACCGGCCTGTGGGTCAGATAACTGGTGGTCACAATGTGGGCCAGCGGTGTGCCCGCCAGCCGGCCCGTGCGCCGACTCTTGGCCAGGTGAACTTCAATAAAATTTCGGTGACGCCCCCCCAGCCGCGCAAACGGGTTGAGCGCTTTGACCACACCCGCCCCCTGGGTCCAGCGGCTGCCAGCCCCCCCAGCCAGCGAGACCACCGCAACCGCCCCCGCCCGCAGCGCCGCCAGCCCAGCCTCCCGCAGCGCCGCCGCCTCTGCCAGATGCCCGCACTCCGCCACATCCCCAGCCGCCACATCCTCGATCACAGAACGCACAGGCAGCCGGTTCTGCGCCAGCCCAATGCGCCCGCTGCGCAGGTCGGCACGAATCTGCTCGTGCTGCACCCGGTCAAACCCATTCTCGTCCAGCAAGGCCGCCAGGTTCTGACGCCCCCCCTGCTGCTCCTGCGGCGGCAGCAGACGGTCAAACAACGCCTCCACCATCCCCGCCAGCGCCGGCTGCGTGCGCGCAGCCCCCCCAAATGCATCCAGCTCGGCACGGCGAAACGCTGAAAGGCTGCGCTGCTCGTGGCGCAGCAGCGCCGGCGCAGTCAGCATGTAGTACCCCGCCGGCATCAACGCCCGCGTCCCCGTCTGCAGCTCCGCCCAGGTGCCTCGCTCGTTGATCGCAAAATCGTACACCACCGGCTCCATGGCAAAGGGCACTGCATGCTCCAGCTCCCGCTTGGTCCCCCGCATCATCCCCACCAGCCACTCCTGCGCCTCCGCCTTGCGCAGCGGGTCAAAGAGAAAGCCCATCCCCCCCCCCGCCATGCCCCCCAACATCCAGAACCCCCAGAAGTCGGCGCCAAAGGCCGCACGAGCCCGCTCGATCAGCGTCTCAGTGTACAAGTTGCTGGCCCACGGGATGATCGTCTGGATCGGGCCGCGAAAGTTGAGCTCGGTGGCAGCCCCCAGCCCCCGAACGTCGCCCTGCGCCAACAGCGCCCGAATCTGCTCGTAGATCCGGATCGCCTCCTGCCGCCCCGCCCACTCTGCCTCGGCACGCAGCAAATACTTCTCGGTCACCATCTCCAAAATCGGGCCCACATCCTGCGCCATCCCCCCATGCACCAACACCAGGCTCTCCTGCAACCGACGCCGCGTCTCGACACCTACCTCGTCACGCTGCAAAATCCTGTGCTGGGGCAGCAGACGCCCGCGCGAGATGCCGTGCTCCGGGTCGCCGGCCGCAGCCTCCACCCCCTGGATCAGCTTCATCCCAGGCCAGACCCCCCCTGAATCCTGCCAGCCTCCCCCAGACCCCCCCAGCCACTCCCCCAAAATGGCGCGCGCCGCAACCACCCGGCGCTCTTCCTCGGCCAGAGCGCCGGTGAGCGACTGGGCCTGGCCAGTGGCACGCATACACACCGCAATCAGCGAAGCCAACAAATTGGTGGAAACCGCCAGACGCGACCCTTTCGGAATCCCGTTGACCTGGCTGACCAGCTCGATGCCAAAGCCAGGGCGAATCAGACGCCCCAGCAGGTCAGCCAACAACTGGCCTGACCCCTCAATGCCGGGCGGCACCACCCCAGCCGCAATGACTGCCGCCTTGAGCAACCCCAGATGGTCCCGCGCAAAGTCAAACACTTCGGCCAACGAGGTGATCTCGGCGCTCGCCCCCAGGTCGACGCTGACCAGCCGCAAGATCGGCTGGTCGATCACCCGAAAAAAGCTTTCCACCGGCGGACGCGGATCCCCACTGCCCTGCCCACGCACGGCCAGGTCGATCGAGATGTTGAGCACCCGCGCACCCTCGGGATAGTCCATGCCCAAAAAGAAAATGTCGCTCCAGCCGCTGTGGCTCAGATCCATACGCACTGGGGTCGCCTCGTGCAAAACCGGAAACAACCCCTCCGGGGACACCTGCCCCAGCAGCTCACGCACCCGCAGCGGCTGGTCCGCCGGATGGCCGATGCGGAACATCCACTGGTTGCCGCGCACCGAACGCACGCTGCGCCGCACCTGGTTGGCCAGGGTCTGAAAACCCAGCCGACGGTAGGCCTCGGCCCGCGCACTGGCCGTGGCGTCGCTGAGCGGCGCAGCCAGCAGCAGGTCGATGGCCTCTTCAAAACGACGCTTGAGCAGGTTGTCGTACCCCTCGAAAGGCACCCACCCCCCCGCCGCCAACCCTGCCTTGCCCGGCAGGTGAAACCGATAGATGGCATACAAAAAAAAGAGCGCACGCACCCGCTCGTACAGGTTGTCGCTCTGCCGACGAAACCGGTCGAGCGCAGCACACTCCCCCAGCAGCTCCTCCAACGTGGCAGAACGACAGAAGAGATCCAACGAACGGTTGCGCAGCTCAGAATGACGCGCGGTGATGATCGAAATCAGATGGCTCATCGGAATAGATAAAAAACATTGGGCCTGTCCAGCCAAGGATGACAATAGCCCCTATTGTAACGCAAAATTTCTCCAGACAGGAGTTCTCCCCCCGCCGGATCAGCCTGGAATACAAAATTCCCCCCTTCCCAGAGCAGACAGGGTGTGCTAGAGTAGAAGTATCACACGTTTCTGCACATTCTTGCGCAACGGCGCGCAGAAAAGGAGCACGACAATGTGGCAGCCGCAAAGATGGATGGTTCTGTTTTGGATCGCGCTCTGGGGCTGTCTGCTGGCCTCAACCCCCGCCACAGCCCAGGTCGTTTCCCCAGCCGGCGAACCCAACGACACGTTCGGCAGCGCAACCCCCGTGGACCCCTCTGCCTCCTGGCAAGCAACCCTCTTCCCCCAGAGAGACAGCGACTGGTATGTCTTCCAGGTGGAGCATCAGGGTGAACTGCAGCTCCAGATCAGCGCTGTCGCCCCCAATCTCGACCTCGTGGTGCGGGTCTGGACCGCCAACAAAGACCTGCTTCACGACTGGATTTCTCCCCTCAACCAGGGCGGAGAGACCTTGGGCACCGTCGACCTGCCCGAAGCTGGCCGGTATCTTCTGGAGGTGCGCGACGGCAACGACAGCGACGCCTCCGAACAGCCCTATACCCTGACGACGCGGTTCACCCCCACCGTCGACCCCAACGAGCCCAACCCCGCCTTTGGCCTGGCGACAGCGCTCGCTTTCGACCAGCCCATACAGGCAACCATTCTGCCACGCAGGGATGCCGACTGGTACACCTTTGCGGTCGAACAGCATGGCGAGCTGCAGGTGGCAATCACCGACTCCCCCGCCAACCTGGACATGGTCTTCCGCGTCTGGAACGGCAACCATGAACTGCTCGCCGACTGGCAGACCCCCCTCAACCAGGGCGGAGAGACCCTGGCCACCATCGACCTGCCCCAGCCAGGACGCTACTATCTCGAACTTCACGACGGCAACGACAGCGACCGCAGCGTTGACCCCTACACGCTGACCGCCCAGTTCCTCCCCTCCGCAGATCTCTTTGAGCCCAACGCCGGCTATGGGACAGCAGCCCCCCTCAAGATCGGGGAGAGCCTCCTCGCTACCCTGCTGCCCAGCGGGGACAACGACTGGTTCGTCGTCACTGTCGACCGACACGGCGAACTGCGCCTCTCTGTGACCGAGGTGCCCCCCGAGCTGGCCGTCTTTGTGCGGGTCTGGGATGCCAACGGCAACCTGCTGCAAGATTGGCTCCGCCCGCTGGCACCCGGCGGCAACACGGCCGGCACGCTGGACCTGCCGCAGGCCGGCAGCTATTATTTGCAGGTCGCCGGCGACATCCAACAACGCTCGATCCAGCCCTATCGCCTGCGGGTCGATTTCACCGCAGCTGTCGACGCGCTGGAACCCAATTTCGACTTCGGCCATGCCGCCCCGATCGGGCTCGGCCGCACTGTCCAGGCCAATCTCCTGCCCGCTCGCGACGCAGACTGGTACTCCTTCGACCTGACCTCCCCAGGCGAGCTCCATGTCACCGTCACCGACGTGGCCCCCAATCTGGCCATCTTTCTGCGGGTCTGGAACGCCAACAAAGATCTGGTCTACGATTGGTTCCGCCCGCTGGCACCCGGCGGCAATACAGACGCGCGCTTCGACCTCGGCAAGCCAGGACGCTATTTTCTAGAACTTCTCGCCGACGGCAACCAGCGCTCGATCCACCCCTATACCCTGACCCTGGGCTATACCCTGGCCGCCGATCCCCACGAAAGCAACGATACCCCAGACACCGCCGCAGCCCTTCTGCTCGACCAGGGCGTGGCCGCTACCCTGCTGCCCGCCAACGATGTCGACTACTACACCCTTGCCGTGCCCACCCCCGGTGACCTTTACCTGCTCGTCACCCACGTGCCCCCTGACCTGCGCATCCGCTTCCGGCTGTGGGAAAGCCCCCAGACGCTGGTCGCCGACTGGGTCGATTCCCCCACACCCGGCGCCGACAGCACGCTGGCCCTCTCCGTCTCTACCCCGATCTCCTATCTGATAGAGGTGCGCGCCAGCGACAGCGGGGCCCGCTCCGTCGAACCCTACTGGCTGCTGGCCAGCCAGCAGCCGATCGACAGCGCCAGCGTCCAGCCGCCGCCAGACAACAGCGCCACACCAGCAGCGCCCGACAGCGTGCCGGTCGCACCCGACCAGAGCAAGGTGATCACCACGTCCGCTACCACCGGCAAGGTGAGCATTCTCACCTCCGGCCAGATCGGCCCCCTGGGAGGCGATCTGTTTGTGACCGACCGCCCAGGCTGGGACGGCGCACGGCTGGAAGTGCCCCCCGGCGCACTGAAAACGTTGACCACCCTCCACATCGGCGTCACCGCCGACCCGCCGACCGGAAGCCCCTTCGGCATGGCCCCCAACGGCAGCTACTGGGTGCTGACGCCCGCCGGGTTGACCTTCCAACAGCCGGTCACCCTCACCTTGCCCGTCCCCGCCGGCAGCGCCGCGGCCCAGCTCTTCGTCGGCCACTGGGACGGCCAACAGTGGCTGGACCTGGGCGGCAGCCTCCACAATGGGGCCCTCACCGCCGCGACAGACAGCTTCTCGCCCTTCGGCGTCTTCTGCGGCCGTCTCTCCGACTACACCTCGATCCAGCTGGAAAACGGCTCCTCCTCCCCCTACATTGAGCTGCGCTACCTGAGCGGCCCCAGCCCGGACCCCGCAGCCCCCTCCCAGGCCGGCTGCCCACAACCCGCTGACATTGTCACGCAGTGGCAGCTCAACTCAGGAGAAGTGGCCCGCCTGCTGCTCGCACCCGGCGTCTACAGCTTCATGGTCAGCTACCCACAGCCCCAACCTGGGGTCGCCAATCCCCTCTTCCTCACCGTCCCCCCCAACAGTGGCCCCCAAGAAGGCCCACAGACCGTGCGCATTGCCGACGATGGCGCGACCAGCGATCCCCCCACACTGCAAGTTGTCTTTGCCGGCCGCAACGCAGGGAGCAATCTCCGCCCCCTCATCGCCTGCAGCGCCGAGGTGCCCGCCGGCGTGGCCTTGGCAAGCGGCGTCCCAGCCGCCCCCGAACTCCCCTCCCGCATCGTGCGGATCAACGGCCTCCGGCTGGAACAGCTCCCCCCCAAAGGGCCAGGAATCCGGCTGCTGGCCACAGCCAGCGACCCAGAAAAAAGCCAGCTGCGCCCCTACTGGACCGTCACCGGCGGGCTGAGCTCCACCCCGATCGCCGGCAACCCGGTCCCCTCAGGCACACCGCTCGACGACACCTACCAATTCCAACCTACCCTGGCCGGACAGTATACCCTCTTCCTCACCGTCTACGACGACCTGGGGCTCTTCGACGAATGCCGCTGGGTCATCCAGGTCGAACCCAACCACCAGCCCGAAATTCAGGTCTTTTCAGGACGCACGGTCGTTGAGTTCGGACGGCTGGACGAACTGCGCAGCCAGGGGGCCGGGCCAATCTCCCCCGCAACACCCGCACTGCGACCCGGCGTCTCCATCCCGCTCGCCGTTCCCGCAGCCGCAGGGGTCGTGTGGGACGGGCTGACCCTCTGCCCGACAGCCCTGGCAGGCCCCTTCCCCACCCTGCCGCCAATAGAGAGCGTCCTGCCCTCCCCCGCACCGGTCGATGCCCTGCTGCCCACCGTCGGCGTCGATGCCACCAACCGCTGGGCCTTCCCAGGCCGCACCTGCGTGTGGACACTCACCGCAGACGCCGACAGCGACGTGCTGACCACTACCTGGGAATTCCCCGGCCCAATCTATGGCTCCGGAACCTTCTACGCTGCGGTCACCCTGCCCGCCGGCTTTGCGGCTGAACTGCCCGAGGGTCTGACGCTGGGTTCGTTGATCCGGACCGCCGAGCAGCTGGAGGCCTACAACCGCTGGGTCTCCACCCTCTACACGATCGCCGGCGTGCCCCCCGCTATCGTCTGGGAAGCCTGGGATGACCCCTGCCCCCCCGGCAGCGGAGAGGTCGAAACCCCATGCCCGTCGGCTCTCTCGGCCGGGGGTGTGGAAAATATCGTCGCACAGACCACAGATGGCTTCAGCCAGCCCCCACGCACCGGCTATACCCCGATCGCCGTGCTCCCGGAAGGGATGGCCAGCACAGCCGGAGAGTGCGACGGGGTCTTCTGGATCGCTTCACTCACCCCCAACCCCTCTGACCCCGGCCCAGCACAAAATGTCGAGGTCACCGCCCGTCTCTCCCCGCTGGTCGAAGGATGCGTCCTGCAAATGACGATCGTCGGCACCGACGGCTATGCCAACCAGGCCAACATCGCCACCAACCGCAGCGGCGAAGCTGCCTTCTTCATCCCAGGGGGGGCAGACGGCATCGTCGACGTGGTCACCGCCGCGTTCTGCTCGCCGATGGGCGACCCAGAACTGCTGGGCACCCCCGCAGAATGCACCACCCCCTCCGGGAAAGCCGGCAAGTGGGTGCAGATGGAGGTAGAGTACACTTTCTAACAAGTCTCCGTGGGGGGGGCCTCCCCCCCCCCACAGGTCAGATACCCCCAGGTCAGATACCCCAGGGCCCCTGATAGCCGTCGCGCTCGACGGTCTGCTGCGCTGCCCGGTGGCTCTCCTCCTGCTCCAGCTCCGCTTCGAGCACCGCCAGCCGGGCCGCCATCTGCTGCAAAAGTTCCATCGTCGTGTCGTGCAGCTGGTTGTGCTGCAGGTCTTCGTGCCGCGCCTCCTCGGCCAACAGCCCCGTGCGCCGACGCACACGGCCAGGCACCCCCACCACCACCGAGTTCGCTTCCACATCCTTGACCACAACCGAGTTGGCGCCGATGCGCGAATGGGCCCCCACCGTGATCGGGCCCAGCACCTTGGCACCGGCGCCGACAACCACATGGTCGCCCACGGTCGGGTGCCGTTTCTCCTTGCGCCAGCTGACCCCCCCCAGCGTCACGCCGTGGTACAGGGTCACATTCTCCCCGATCTCAGCCGTCTCGCCGATCACAATGCCCATGCCGTGGTCTATAAAAAACCCCCGCCCGATCGTGGCACCCGGATGAATCTCAATCCCCGTCCAGAAACGCCCCAGATGCGAAACCAACCGCCCCAGCAGAAAGAGGCGGCGCCCCCACAGCCAGTGCGCCACCCGATAAAACCACTGCGCATGCAGACCCGGATAGCAGAGCAAGACCTCCCCTACGCTGCGCGCCGCAGGGTCCCGCTCAAAAACGACCCGAATGTCCTCGCGTACTCTGGCCAACATCCTCTCGCTGCCCTCCTCGACACCCGCAAGCGGCCCGCTTACTCCGGATACGCGCCCGAAACAAACTGGTCATACTCGATCAGCGCGCCCGTCATCACCCCCGCCTCCGGGCTGAGCAGATAGGCCACCAACCCCGCCAGCTGCTCCGGCTGCACCAGCTGCCCCATCGGCAGGGAAGCCGCCGCACGGGCCGCCCAGTCGCTGCCCGCTCCATGAAAACGCTGCTGGATCACCGCCTCCCCCGGCGTCTCCATCCAGCCGGCCAGGACCCCGTTGCAGCGGATGCGGTCGCGGGCAAACGCATTGGCCACATTCTTGGTCAGAACGCTCAGCCCCCCCTTGGACGCCGAATAGGGGGTCAGATAGGACTGCCCACAGAGCGCTGCCATGCTCAGAATGTTGACAATGCTGCCAGGCTGACCCGCTGCTTTCATGTAGCCGACCGCACGCTGCATGGTCAAAAAAGGCGCACGCAGGTTGATCGCCATGTGCTGCTCCCACAGCGCCAGGTCGGTGTCGAGCAGCCCGCCGCGCGTCGAGAGGGCCGCACTGTTGACCAGCGCGTTGACCCGACCATACCGCTCGACCGCCGCATCGACTACCCGAAAACAATCCTCCGGCTGGGCCAGATCCGCCTGCACAAAACAGCAGGCACTCCCCCGCACAGCCAGCTCAGCCGCAGCCGCTTCCCCCTTGACCCGCTCTCGCCCACAGATCACCAACCCCTCTGCCCCCTCGGCAGCCAGCCGGCGGGCGATCGCCAGCCCCAACCCCTGGGTGCCCCCCGTGATCACCGCCACGGTCTCTGCATGTCTCATCGCACGCTCCCTTTGACGCTGGCCAACAGCTCAGACCAAACTGACCGGACGCTGGGTCGCCAGTGACTCCTGCGCTGCCTCCGCCAGACGCAACGCCTCCAAACCATCCTGCAAACTCACCGCAGCAGGACGCCCTTCCTGCACCGCATGCAAGAAGGCGATCAGCTCCAGCCGGTAGCTGTCGGCATACCGGTCCAGATAAAAATTCTGCAGCGGGCCCGGCGCGCCGGCGCTCTCGGCCCGGTAGCGCAGCAAGCTGTTCTCATAGTGGTTGCTGGACACCAGCATCCCTTTGGCACCGTGTGCCTCGATGCGCTGGTCGTAGCCGTAGACCGCACGGCGGCTGTTGTGGATCGTGCACTGCCGCCCCGAATGCGTGCGCATCGTCACCGTCGCAGTGTCGATGTCGCCCAGAGCAGCGATGGCAGGGTCGACCAGACAGGCCCCCTGCGCGTAGAGCACCACCACCGGCTCCTGCAGCAGCCAGCGCGCCATGTCAAAGTCGTGGATGGTCATGTCCTTGAACAACCCCCCGCTGTTGGGAAGATAAGAGAGCGGCGGCGGAGCCGGGTCCCGGCTCGTGATCACCAGCTGCTCCAATGCACCGATCTCCCCGGCGGCCAGCGCGCGCTGCAGGCTGTGGTGCGAAGGGTCAAACCGCCGGTTGAAGCCGATCTGCAAGGTCAAAGGCAGCGCCCCCACTCGCTCCAGACAGCTCCGGGCCTCGGCGGTGTTGAGCGCCAACGGCTTCTCACACAAGACCGACTTGCCCGCCTCGGCACAACGCACAAGATACTCGACATGGGTGTCGGTCGGCGTCGCCACAATCACAGCCCCTACATCCTTGCGCGCCAGCACCGCGTCGACACTGCCCTCTACCACAGCCCCGTACAACGCCCCCAGTTTGTGGGCAGCCTCCTCCACCTTGTCATAGACCGCCACAAATCGCGACCCCGCAGCCGAAATCGCCTTGGCATGGACGTGGGCAATTCGCCCGGCGCCCAAAATTGCAACACCTGTCATACACCAGCTCCTCAAACTTTGTATCGATTCAGCCGCAGCAGCGGCCCTTCAGACCCGTACCCTGCCCGCACCACAGCTCGGCCAGCGCAGCTACTCCACTTTGAAATAGGGGGCCAACACAGCCAGCGCACTCGCCCGGCAATTTCGGGCAACCTCCAGCGGATCCTGCGCCCAATACTGCGGCTGAAAGAGCTCGATCGAACAAGTGTCGTCGTAGCCGATCGCCCCCATCCGCGCACAGATCTCCGCCAGCGGAACGACCCCGCTCCCCGGATACAGACGAGTGTTGTCGGTGATCGCCTCTTTGCAGGTGTCTTCCAAATCGTCGAGATGAAAGGCAAAGATCTTGGCCGGGTCCAAAGCACTCAGTTCGTCGAGCAGACCGCCGCCCGCATAAAAATGCGCGCAGTCTACCGTCATCCCCACATTCGGGCGGTCGACCTGCCGGACAATCTCCCACGCCCCGCGCGGGGTGCGCACCGTACACCAGCCAAAGCCCAGAAATTCAAAGGAGAGCTTGACCCGGTGCGGCGCTGCAATGTCCGCCAGGTCGCGCAGCACCGTGACATACTCGGCCACCACCGCCGACCAGGGCAGCTGCCAGCGCGCTTCGGTCGGGCTCGGCACTGTCACCAACATCGGACACCCGATCGCCTCGGCAATCTCACACAGCGCTTTGCAGCGCTGCTGCACCTGCGGGTACTCGTCCCCCCGAAACCCGACAAACACCAGCGCGTTCAGGCTGAGCGGCACAAGGCCGTTGTCGACAAAAAGCGCGCGCAGCTCCGCCAGCGTGTGGTCGCGCAGATAGGTGTCCACCTTCTCCGCCCAGACCTCCAACCCCCGATAGCCCGCCTCTCGCGAGACCCACACGTCGGTCTCCAGGTCGCTGGTCATCGTCGTCGCACCGTGAAATCCTAACAACATGGTTCTTGCCCCTCCTGAAAAACCGCCGGTCAGGCCGGCTGCCAGTACTCGATCGACACCGGCTGGTTGCGCTTGAGCGACTCCACCGCAGCTTCGGCAATCATCTGGGCACGCAGCCCATCCATCAACGTCGGATACTCTGCCCCAGCCCGACCCTCCAGCGCAGCAGCAAAAGCCTCCACCGCCAACAGAAAGCTCGGCTCCATCCGCTCAAACCAGCCGGCAAACATCCCCTCCTCCACCACCTTGCTCCCCTTGTAGAGCGCAACCTCTCGCACCGGCTTGCGCCGCGATTCGACCAGCCCCTGCGAACCAAAAACCTCGATCCGCTCGTCGTAGCCGTAGCCCGTATGGCGGCTGTTGTCGATGTGGCAAAGCGCACCGTCGGCAAATTTCAAAATCAACATCGACGTGTCGACATCCCCCGCCGCCGTGATCGCCGGGTCCATCATCGAAGAGCCCGCAGCGTAGACCTCCACCGGCTCCTGACCCGCAATCCAACAGAGCAGGTCAAACATGTGGATCGTCTGGTCGCGAAACTGCCCGCCCGAAACCTGGATGTAGCTCAACGGCGGCGGAGCCGCAGAACGACAGACCATGTGGATCATCTCCACCACCCCGACCTCCCCCGCCCGCACCGCCTCGCGCAGCGCCCGATGGTTGGGATCAAAACGACGGCTGAACCCCATCATCACCGGCACCGGGGTATCGTGCGCTTCCTGCACCACCGCCTTGACCCGGTCCAGGCTCATGTCGATCGGCTTTTCACAGTAGACAGGCTTGCGCGCCCGAATCGCCGCACGCAGCAGGTCCGCATGGGTGTGGGTCGACGAGGCAATCAACACCGCATCGACATCCTCCGCCCCAAAGATCTCCTCGACACTGCGGGCAACGTTGGCCCCATAACGGCCCGCCAGCCGCTGCGCCGCCTCGGCGTTGACATCGTACACATACTGCAGCCGCGTGTGCGGGTGGGCCGCCAGGTTGCCCCCATGCACCTGCCCAATAAACCCAGCGCCAAACAAGGCAACTCTCACCATTTTTTTACTCCAACTTTATGTCAATTTTTGCAGGTTCCGGTCACAGCCCGAGGGTGCGGATGTAGTCGCGGTTGCGCTGGGCGCTCTCTTTGGGCGTGCCCATGCCCGGCAGCACATCCTGCTCGACAACGACCCAACCGCGATACTGGAGACGCCGCAGCTCGGCCAGGACGGCCGGAAAGTCGATCTCCCCTTTGCCCAGTTCGCAAAAAAGGCCCCGACCCACTGCGGTCACAGCATCCCAGCCCGCCTCTCTGGCCTGCGCCGCCACCGTGGGGCTGTGGTCTTTGAAGTGCACATGCCAGATGCGGTCTGCATGGCGGCGCAGCCCGGCTGCAGGATCCCCGCCGCCGTACCGGTAGTGGCCGGTGTCAAAGCAGAGCCCCAACACTTCAGGATCGGTCATCTCCAACAGCTGCGCCGTCTCTTCCGGCGTCTCGATCCAGGTACCGATGTGGTGGTGAAAGACCGTGCGCAGCCCGGTCTCCCGTTTGACCGCCCGCGCCACCCGGTTGGCACCTTCGGCAAAGATCTGCCACTGGCGTTCATCCATGCTCTGTGCTGCGGTCAGCCGGCCGGCATGAAGCGTGCGCATCGGGTCCCGATAGGGGTCGTTGCCCAGCACGATCAGGTTGTCAGGCCCACCGACCCGGGCCAGCTGGCGCGCGGTGCGCACCGCGTCGGCCTCGCTGGCGGCGTGGCCAGCCGGGTCGTGCAGCGCGACGCTGACCCAAGAGGCCAGCAGTTTGAGCTGGCGCCGCTCCAGCTCCGCACGCAGCGTTTCCGGGTCGGTCGGCATAAAGCCCCAGTCGCCCAGCTCGGTGCCCGCATAGCCGGTCGCCTGCATTTCATCGAGCACTCTGGCATAGCCGCCGCGCTCGCCCTCTACATTCTCAATCACCCCCCAGGAGCAGGGAGCATTGCCCACTTGAATCCAAGAGTCGCTCATTGCCTCGTCCTTTTTGTTGTGCGGCCTCAGAATTGCACCGTTTCCCAGTGGCCGCTCTCCCAGGAGCGGAGCATGGCCTGCTGAACCCTGGCGACAGCGGCGGCTTCGGCAAATCCAGGCTCGCCTTGCTGGCCTGCGACAATCGAGCGCAGAAACGTGTAGGATTCGATCGTCTTGAGGTCGTCGTAGCCAAGCCCTGCAGCCCAGGCTGGGTTGAAGTGGCCGTGGTAGGGGTGGGCCGGCCCGCTCTGCAGGGTCAGATAGCCATCTTCGGCCGGGTTGGCATCGTTGCGCCACTGCAGCTGGAGCTCGTTCATCCGCTCAAAATTCCATTTGAGGGCACCGTTGACGCCATGTACCTCGAAAGACATGTCACATTTGGAGCCGTTGATGATGCGGCACGATTCCAGCTGCCCGCGCGCACCGTTGGCAAAACGCACCAGCGCGCTGACATAGTCTTCATTGGTGACCGGCCCACGGGGGCTGTCCGCCCGCCCCACATCGTAGTGCGTGCCCACCCCAGGCTGTGGAATCGGACGCTCCCGGATAAAAATCTCCCGGTCGCTGGTCAGCGACGTGATCGGGCCGGCAATCATGTGCGCCATGTCAATGGCATGGGACATCAAATCGCCGAGTGTTCCCAGACCCTGGGCCTCCTCGAAGCGCCAGGAGAGAAAGCCGTTGGGGTTGCCGGCATAGCCGTTGAGAAAACGCCCCCGGTAGTGGGTCAGCTGACCCAGCTTGCCGCCTTGGATGAGCTGCCGCGCATACTGAACCACAGGGGCCCAGCGGTAGTTGAAGCCGACAAAGGTCAACACCCCGGCCTCCTGCGCAGCCTGGGCGCTGAGCAGCGTCTCCTCTGGAAAACGCCCGACCGGCTTTTCACACAAAATATGCTTGCCCGCAGCCGCAGCTGCCCGGTTGATCTCCAGGTGCATGCCGTTGGGGGCGGTCACGCTGACCGCCTCGACCGCCGGGTCGTCGATCACGGCACGCCAGTCGGTCACATAGCGCTCAAACCCAAAACGCTGCTGCGCATTCTGGGCACGTACCTCGACCGGGTCGGCGCAGACCACCAGCCGCGGCCGGATGCCCGCATCCGCAAACCGATCCGGGATCGCCCGATAGGCCCGGCTGTGTGCCTCCCCCATCCACCCCATCCCGATAACGCCAATCCCAATTGTGCGTGTCATCTGCATTCTGCTCCACTTTTTGTCTGCCCAGGGTCGGTGGCAGCCTCTGCCCCACCCATTTTGTTCTTGCGTTTACAAAACAAAGGGGCTACCTGCCGGTGCCCCCTTCCCCCCACGGCTCTCACCCGCCGACCTCTACCCACTGCCCTCCTTGTTCGTTGGAAAGGACCGCAGCTTCTACAAACTGGACCCCACGCAGGCCATCGACGACCGTGGGGTAGGTGCAGGCCAGCGGGTCAGGCAGAAAGCCCTCGCGGCGGGCCAGGATCGCTTCGGCCATGTCGGTGTACAGATTGGTGAAGGCGTCGAGAAACCCTTCCGGGTGGCCCGGCCACAGCCGTGCCGAACGCTGGGCCAGCGGCGCCAGGTAGCGGGTGCCACGCGCCAGCCGCTGATGCGGCCCCTCCGCCGGGCGCAGCCACAACTCGTCCGGGGCTTCCTGCACCCATTCCAGGCTGCCTTTTTCGCCGTACACCCGGATACGTTGTCCGTGCAGGTGGCCGGTCGCCACCATGCTGACCCACATCAGCCCACGCGCGCCGTTGCTGAACCGCAGCTTGATGTGCGCGTTGTCGTCGGCGCGCCTCCCCGGCACCAGCGTGGAAAGCTCCGCCGAGAGCGCGTCGACCTCCAACCCGGTGATGTAGCGGGCCAGGTGGTGGGCATGGGTCCCCAGATCGCCGACCACGGTCGACCGCCCGGCCAGCGCTGGCGTCGTACGCCAGAGCGCCTGTTTGTGCCCCTCCGCCTCCAACAGCGTCGATGCCCAGCCCGAGGCATGCTCGACCTGCACCAGACGCACTGCCCCCAGCTCGCCAGCCTGCACCATGGCCCGCGCCTGGCGCACCATCGGGTAGCCCGAATAGTTGTAGGTCACGCCAAAGACCCGCCCCTGGCGGTCTACAAGCTCGGCCAGCTCCACCGCCTGTGCCACCTCGTTGGTCAGCGGTTTGTCGCAGATCACGTCGATGCCCTGCTCCAAAAATGCCTTGGCAATCGCATAGTGGCTGTTGTTGGGGGTCATGATGCTGACCACCTCGATGCCGTCGCTGCGCCGCGCCTCTGCGGCAGCCATCTCCTGCCAACTGGTGTAGCGCCGGTCCGGCTCAATGCCCAAACTGGCGGCAAACGCCTGGCTGCGCACAGCCTCCGAGGCAAAGACACCCGCCAACAACGTGTAGCAGCCGTCCAGCCGCGCCGCCTGCCGGTGGGTCTCGCCAATGTGCGACCCGGGCCCGCCGCCAACCATCCCCAGCCGCAGCGCCCGGCGCTGCATTCGATCCGCTGCTCTCATCGACCTTCTCCCCCCTCTGGCTGGCTGCGCGATGCCCACAACAGCGCCCAACGCCGGAGAGCCTCCGCAGCCAGCGATACGCTGCACCGATCGGTGCAGCCGCCGGAGGTCAGCACAAACTCCAGCTGCCCATGCGCTGCACCAGGAACCTCCACCACCTGCTCGACCGCACGCAGCGGCATGCGGGTGATGATCAGACCGAGCTGCTCGCTCCTGCGCACCAGGGCCCGCTCTTCCTCGAGCACCAGCACCGAAGCGTCGGTCAACACCACCAAGGTGTTGTGCAGCTGCTGCTCGTCGCCGGCCAGCCCCCCAGAGGACCAGAGCGCAGGTTGAAAGACCGCCCCCACCAGCGCTTCCCCCGTGTACAGCCCATACCGTTCCAACCCATCCACAAATTTCTCCGGCACCCCCGCAACCCGATCGGCCGAGAACGGCGGGTGGGCCCCACCACGCTCCCGGCCGATCGCCCGGCCGACCAACGCCTGCCAGGCAGGCTGGATCAGCCGCCAGCCGATCGCATTGAACGCCATCACCAGCCGGAGCAGCCGCCCCTCGGCCGCAGCCACCAGTTCGATGCGCCCATGCAGCAGCAGATGGCTGGAGCGCAGCCAGAGCAGCGTGGCCGCATCGATCTGGAGAGGAGCCCCAGACAACGTCACCTGCACGACCCCCGTCTGCGTAAAGAGCAGCGCCTGTGCAGCCTCTGTTTTGCCCTCCCACTCCTCCTCTGGCACGACAAACGCGGCCTGCAGCAGAGCCCCCGACGGCAGCGCAGCTCGCGCCCGATCCTGCAGTTCTTGGGGCATCTCCTCCAGCCTGTCAACGCTGTAGGGGTGAAATTCAGAAGAACGAGCCTGCCAAGGTTCCATCTTCGCTCCCTTCCCTGTCTCAACTGCGGCTCAACTGCGGCTCAACTGCGGCTCAACTGCGGCGCAGCCCGCTCAGCGGTTTTTGCGCTGGTCGATGATCACAGCCACCACAATGATCGTCCCCTTGACAATTGTGATCCAGTATTGATCCACGTTCAACAAAATCAGGCCGTTGTCCAAGACGCCGATAATCAGCGCCCCCACGATCGTGCCCCAGATCGTGCCGATTCCGCCCGACAGGCTGGTGCCGCCGATCACAGCCGCCGCAATCGCATCCAGCTCAATGCCGACCCCCTGCCCCGGCTGGCCCGAGCCGACACGCGAGGAGACGACCAGCCCCGCCAGGCCAGACAACAGACCCGCAAGGGTGTAGACCCCGATCTTGACCCGGTCGATGTTCACACCCGAGATTCGCGCAGCCTGTTCGTTGCCGCCCAACGCATAGATGTAGCGGCCAAAGCGCGTGTTGTTGAGCATAATGTGGGTCAGCACCGCCACCACCAACAAAACAATGACCGGAAAGGGCACCCCCGCAATCGCCCCCTGCCCGATAAAATTGTATTCGGGGGTCAGCTGCGACAGCGGCTTGTTGGAGTAGATCAGCGCAAAGCCGCGCGCCACGGTCATCATGCCCAACGTGGCAATAAAGGGTGGAATCCTGAACCGGGCGATCAGCGCCCCGTTGACCCAGCCGGTCAGCGCGCCGATCAGCAGCGCCACCAGCACCGGCACCCCGATCGGCACACTCAGCCCGGCATATTTGAGGGTCGCTGACTCTGGCAGCTGCGCCAGGCTCGTGGCCAGCACCGCCGCCAAGGCCAGCACCGAACCAGAACCCAGGTCGATCCCCCCGGTCAGGATCACCATGGTGACCCCGATCGCGATCAACCCCATAAAAGAAATTTGGCGAATGATGTTGAAAATGTTGCGAGCCGTGAAAAATCCCTCTGAAAGCAACGAAAACGCAACCAGCATCGCCAATAAAATCAGAACAATCCCATATTTGTTGAGAAACAGATTGAGTGATTCCCAACCCCGGTGTTTGCCCACATTTTCTGCCGCAGCCTTGCTCGCCATCGTACCTCTCTCCTCTAAAAATCTTTCTGCCGCAGGGGGTTGTGTTGGAGCGAGGAGGTTCTGCTCCAACACAACCCCCTGCAGGGAACGCCCTGCCCAAGATCCCTTTCGCTGCAGCGCCGGGTCAGGCCGCGACCCGTTGCCCGGTGGCAGCGCGCATGATGGTTTCCTGCGTGGCGTCCTTGCGCACAAATTCGCCGCCCACCCGCCCTTCATGCATGACCAGCACCCGATCGCTCATGCCCAGAATCTCGGGCAGCTCCGATGAAACCATCAGGATTGCCTTGCCCTCCTGGGCCAGTTTGGACATCAGGCGGTGGATCTCCGATTTGGCGCCGACATCGATCCCGCGAGTCGGCTCGTCCAGAATCAAAATATCCGGTACGGTCAACAGCCAGCGGGAGACCAGCACCTTTTGCTGGTTGCCCCCTGAGAGCAGTTTGATCAGCTGGTCCATGTGGGGAGTTTTCAGTTCCAGCCGGCTCTTCTCTCGCCCGCAGGTCTCGTCGATCACGCGGCGGTTCAAAAAACCACCCCGAGTGTAGCTGCCCAGACTGGCAATCATCATGTTGTCGCGCACAGAGAGCACGCCCATGATGCCCGTCAATTTGCGGTCCTCGGTGAGCAACGCCATCCCATGTTGGATAGCATCGGCGGGGGCCTGGATCCGGACACGTTCCCCGCGCACATAAATTTCACCGGCGTCGATCGGTTGGATCCCAAAAATCCCTTCGATCACCTCGGTGCGGCCGGCCCCCATCAGCCCGGCCAGCCCCAAAATCTCCCCGCGGTGCAGGTCAAAGCTGACACCGTGCACAAGGCCGCTGCGGGTCAGGTTGCGAACCGACAGGACAACCTCCCCGATCGTCGCTTCCTCCTTGGGGAAGAGATTGGTCAGCTCTCGCCCGACCATCATCGCGATCAGGCTGTTGCGGTCGGTGTCGGCCGCCCGCACCGTGGCAATGTGCTGCCCATCCCGAAAGACCGTGATCTCGTCGGCAATCTGGAAGACCTCATCCATCTTGTGGGTGATGTAGATGATGGCCACCCCCTTCGCTTTGAGCGCGCGAATCATCCGAAACAGATGGGCCACCTCGCGGTCGGTGATGGCCGAGGTCGGCTCATCCATGATGATCAGGCGTGACTCGTAGGAGATCGCCTTGGCGATTTCGACCATCTGGGTATTGGCGACGCTCAGCGTGCGCATCACGGTGTTGGGGTCGATGTCGATCTCCAGCCGCTCCAGCAGCGCGCGCGTGTCGGCCACCATCTTCTTTTTGTCGATCAGCCCCCACCGCCCCAATGGCTCCCGCCCCAAAAAAATATTCTCGGCCACCGTCATGTAGGGCTCGGGCGACAGCTCCTGATGGATCATCGAGATGCCCATGCGCAGCGCCTGCTGCGTGCTTTCGATCTTGACCCGCCTCCCCAGAAAGGTGATCTCCCCTTGGTCGGGAAGGTACATCCCGATCAACACCTTCATCAGCGTGGATTTGCCGGCGCCGTTCTCCCCCATCAGCGCATGGACCGTGCCACGACGCACCGCCAGGTGCACATTGCTCAATGCCTGGACCCCTGGAAATGCCTTGGAAATGTGCTCCATGACCAGGACCGTCTCTTCCCCCATGCTCTCCTCCCTGTCCTCTGGGCAGCCCCGCCACCACGTTTGCAGCTGCCAGCAGGGGGCAAACTTCCCCCTCCCTGCTGGCAGCTCCCCACACTTACTTCATGTAGTCCTTGTAGTTCTCGGGCGTGACCAGCTCGTACGGAATCCAGGTGATCTGCTCGATCGCCTCGCCGCGGGCCAGTGCGATCGCGGCGGCGATGCCACCTTCGCCCTGTCCCACTGCGTTCTGGAAGACAGTGACGTTCAGGCGCCCGGCATCCATCTCCGCCAGAGCGTCGGCGGAAGCATCCACACCACCGACGATGATCTCGCCCAGCTTGCCAGCTGCTTCGATCGCAGCCAGCGCGCCGATCGCCATTTCGTCGTTGTTCGAGGCGACGGCGTCGATCTGGTCGCCGCTGGCGAGCCAGTTTTCCATGATGGCCAGCCCCTCTTCGCGCGACCAGTTGCCGGACTGCTCCTTGGTGAGGGCGATGTCCGGGAAGTTGGCAGCCACCTGCTTGACCCCCTCGGTGCGCATCTGGGCCGCTTCCTGGCTCAGGTTGCCGTTGAGGATGACCACGTTCCCCTTGCCACCCAGCGCCTCGGCGATCCACTCCATCTGGAAAATCCCAGCGTCGATCGAGTCAGAACCGACAAAAGCAATGCCCTCTGGCAGGTTGGCGGGCTTGCGGTTGACATAGACCAGCGGAATGCCGGCATCCAACGCAGCCTGGGTCATCGGGTCGGTCGCATCGGTGTTGGCCGGCACGACCACGATCGCATCCACCCCCTGGGTGATGAAGTTTTCGACCTGGCCCAGCTGCACCGCTACGTCTTCTTTGGAGTCCACGAAGATGACTTCCACACCTTCCTGGGCTTCGCCGTAGGCGGCCATGGCCTCGCGCATCGAAGTCAGCCAGCGGTCGTCGAAGAGCATGGTGACGCCGACACGGATCGCATCTCCACCCTCAGCCGGGGCCGCTTCTTCCGCCGCCGCTTCTTCCGCCGCCGGGGCCGCCGCCGGGGCCGCCGCCGGGGCGACACAGCCGGCCACCATCGCCAGCAGGAGCAGCAGTGCAATTCCAATCGACAGATGCTTCTTAAAAGACATCGAACAGTTCTCCTTTTTCGGTTGATGAATTTGAGAGACGACAAACGGTTCTACAGATGGCTTGTGTAGCTCTGGCTGAACTCCTTTCTCTGCTGCACACAACTGCGTTCGCAGCGAAGGCTTTGGCGGGTGCCGCCCATTGCTTCACGCCTGCTGTGTTTCCCTCACGAGTCGGTGCTCACTGGAGCCAGGCGGACAGACCCCCCGCCCGCCCAGCCCCATCACGGCCGCACCACGCCGTCGCTGCCCTTAAAATTTGCGCGCCCACTCGCCCAGCCAGCGCTCCACCACGACCTTGGTCTGGGTGAAGAACTCGACCGCATGGTTGCCCTGGGCGTGCAGCGTGCCAAAAAAGCTGCTCTTCCACCCGCTGAACGGAAAGAAGGCCATCGGCGCAGCTACCCCAATGTTGATGCCGATGTTGCCCGCATCCGCCTCGTAGCGAAATTTGCGGGCGGCAGCCCCGCTGCTGGTAAAGATACAGGCCATGTTGCCGTACTCCCCGCTGTTGACCAGCTGGATGGCCTCCTCGACACTGTCGACCCGCATCATGCCCAGCACCGGGCCAAAGAGTTCGGTCTTGGCGATCGTCCCCCCCACAGGGAGGTCGCTGAGAATGGTGGGCCGCAAAAAATAGCCGTTCTCACCGCCGGCGATCGACGCGCCACGCCCGTCCAGCACCATCTCCCCTCCTTCGTCCAATCCCTTTTGGATCAGCCCCTCGATCCGGGCTTTGCTCTGCGGTGAGATCACCGGCCCCATCTGCACACCGCGCTCCAGGCCGTTGCCGACCAGACGCGCCGCCGCCGCTTCTGCCAGCGCCGGCACAAAAATTTTGTCGGCCTCCCCCACCGTGATCGCCAGCGAAGCAGCCAGACAGCGCTGGCCAGCGTTGCCGAACGCGCTGTCTGTCACAATGCTGGTGGTCAACGCCACATCGGCGTCGGGCAGCAGAATCACCGGGTTCTTGGCCCCACCCTGGGCCTGCACCCGCTTGCCGTTGGCCGAGGCACGCGCATAAATGTGCCGCGCCACCGGCGTCGACCCGACAAACGTCACCGCCGAAATCGCCGGATGGTCGAGCAGCGCGTTGACCGTGTCGGCCCCACCGTTGACCAGGTTGACGACCCCCTTGGGAAAGCCGACCTGCTCCAGCAGCCGGAAAGCCTTTTGTAAGGTGATCGGGCAACGCTCCGACGGTTTGACAATCACAGTGTTGCCTGTCGCCAACGCATAGGGCAGGTACCAGAATGGAATCATCCCCGGAAAGTTGAACGGACAGATCAGCGCAGCCACACCGACCGGCTGGCGAATCATGTACTCGTCAACCCCGCGCGCCACATCCTCGGCAAAATCCCCCATCATCATCGTCGGAATCCCGCAGGCCACCTCCACATTCTCGATCGCCCGCCGCATCTCCCCGCGCGCATCGTCGAGCACCTTGCCGTTTTCCAGCGTGATCGACCGGGAGAGATCCTCAAAGTGCTCTTCCATCAACGCCTTGAGCTTGAACAGCTGCTGAATGCGGGCCGTCGCCGGCGTGCGCCGCCAGGCCGGAAACGCCGCCAACGCCAGCCGAGCCGCTTCGTCGACCTCGCTGACCGGAGAAATTGGAACTGTCGCCAGCACTTCAGCCGTCGCCGGGTTGGGAACCTCCAGAAAACGGTCGGCCGCCGACCGGCGCCATTCTCCGTTGACATAGTTCAACAGTTGCTCAGCCATGCTTTTTTCCTTCTTCCAGTTCTCCTGAAGATCCTGTCTCAGCCCAAAAAGTGCCGCTCGCGAGCCCGCATTTCACCGTACTCTTCACGAACCGCCTGCACCGACTGCAGTTCGCTGACTTCCGGCACCGGCACATCCCACCAACTCTCGTAGCCGGGCACCCCGTGCAGCCGGTCATTTCTGATCACGACCACCGTCGTACGCTGTGCTCTCCTGGCCATCTGCAAAGCCGCCACATAGTCGTCGCGCGTCACACATTCGATCACGTCAGCCCCCAGACTGCGTGCGTTCATGGCATAGTCGATGGCCAACGGCTTGACATCGTCGCCCGCCGAGTCCCCCACCAGCAGACCCGCCTTGGGCTCGATAAAACGGGTGCCAAACCCATCCAACCCCAACGAACGGCTGAGCGAACCGATGCTCTTGAAGCCGCTGTTGTCCCACAACAACACGATCAGCTTGATCCCTTCCTGCACCGCAGTCACCAGCTCCGAGGAGAGCATCAGCCAGGTGCCGTCGCCGACAACCACATAGACCTCGCGCTCCGGCGCCGCCAGCTTGGCCCCCACCCCCCCGGCAATCTCGTAGCCCATACAGCTGTTGCCATATTCGAGATGAAAATTTTTGGGGTGCGTCGCCCGCCACAGCTTGTGCAGATCCCCCGGCATCGACCCCGCCGCATTGATCAAAATCGCATCCGGGCCCGACAACTCGTTGATTACCCCGATCAGCTCTCCCTGGCTGGGCAGCGGGCTGAGGCGGATGTCGTAGATCCGCTGTACCTCAGCGTCCCAGGCGTCGTGCAGCCGCTGGGCTTCGGCCCGGTAGCCCGGGTCTACGCTGTACCCAGCCAGCAATTCCTGCAGTTCGACCAGCGTCTCGCGCGCGTCGCCGACGACCGCCACCCCATTGTGCTTGCCGGCGTCAAACTCGGTCACATTGATGTTGACAAAACGCACAGCAGGGTTCTGCCACGCAGTCTTGGATGCAGTGGTAAAGTCACTGTAGCGGGTGCCCACCCCGATCACCAGGTCGGCGTCGCGGGCGATCCGGTTGGCCGCCAGCGTGCCCGTCGCGCCGATCGCCCCAAGGTTGAGCGGGTTGTCCCAGCGCAGGCTGCCCTTGCCCGCCATCGTCTCCCCGACCGGAATCCCGGTCGCTTCGACCAGAGCCGCCAACGATTCGGTCGCCCCGGCGTAGATCACGCCCCCCCCCGCCACGATCATCGGCTGTCGAGACGCACGAATCAGCTGCGCAGCCCGCTGCAAAGCGCTGCGGTCAGCCCGGCTGCGCAAGATGTGCCAGACCCGGCGGCGAAACAGCTCGACCGGGTAGTCGTAGGCTTCGGTCTGTACATCCTGCGGCAGCGCCAAGGTCACCGCCCCCGTCTCGCTGGGGCTGGTCAACACCCGCATCGCCTCCGGCAGCGCCGTCAGCAGCTGGTCGGGCCGGTTGATGCGATCCCAGTAGCGGCTGACCGGCTTGAAACAGTCGTTGACCGAAAAATCCTGGCTCTGCGCCGATTCCAGCTGCTGCAGCACCGGGGCCACATTGCGCCTGGCAAAGATGTCGCCGGGCAGCAGCAGCACCGGCAGCCGGTTGATCGTCGCCGTCGCAGCGCCGGTGATCATGTTGGTCGCCCCCGGCCCGATCGAGGTCACACAGGCAAAGGTCTGCAATCGGTTTTTGACCTTGGCATAGGCCGTGGCCGCATGCACCGCCCCTTGCTCGTTGCGCACCTGGTAGTAACGAAAGTCAGGGTTGGTCAGCAGCGCCTCCCCCACCCCGGCCACACAGCCGTGGCCAAAAATACCGAAGGCACCCGCAAAAAAGGGCGTTTCCACCCCGTCGTGCTCGACCACCTGATTTTTGAGAAACCGGATCAGGGCCTGCGCCATGGTCAGGCGCACCGTGGAGAACGTAGTCACGTACCAAAGCTCCTTCTACAAACGGCGATCTTTACTGGATCCCGCGCGCTGCGCTGATGTCGTAGACCGGCACCCGTGGGTCCAGGCTGCGATAGGAGTGCTTGACCCAGCCAAAGGCCGGGTCGTCCTGGGCAGCCAGGCTCTGGGCGCTGCCCGCCAATACGTTGAGATAGTAGGTGGTGTAGCCGACAGGGCTGGAGACCGGATGGTAGCCTTCCGGGATCAGCACAACCGCATCGTTGCGCGCAATCACAGCGGCGTCGATCGGAAACCCTGCTCGGTGCAGCGGCGAGTCGGCATCGGTGTAGACCCGTTGGATGGCGTAGCCCTCGGGCCGGTCTATTTTGTAGTAGTAGGTCTCGTCCAGATCCGCCTGGACCAGCTTGCCGGCAGCGTCTTCTACATGCACATCGTGCTTGTGCGGCGGATAGCTCGACCAGTTGCCGCCAGGCGTGTAGACCTCCACCAGCACCAGCCGTTCACACGGAAAACCCGGCGGCATGATCTGGTTGATCTGGCGCGTGGCGTGATCTCCCCCACGAATTTCGACGGTCACCTCCCCCGGGGTCACCAGCAGCGGCGCATGCGCTGCAGAGGAAGCCACCCAGGTCACCGCAAATTCGCAGTCGGTCACCGCAGTCACGGTCAGGTCGGTGTGGGGAGGCAGATAGAGCGCATGGGGCAGGCCGGCAAAGACATTTGCCCGCCCCCCCACCCCCTGCCAGCTGCCACGGCTGGAGACCACATCGACCACCCCCCCCAACATGACCAGCGCCAGTTCGTGCGCCCCACACCCAAAAGACCAGCGCTGCCCCGCCCGCAGACGCCGCGCCTGAAAAGAAATCGTCTCCCAGCCGGCGCGGGCCGGCGTGACCTCGACAATCACGTCCGGGTCGGCAGCATTGCCCGGATGGACCACCAGGGTTTCAGCCGTATACTGTCGCATCTTCTACATCCTCTCCGGCAGTCTGAACGACCGCTTACTTGACATCCGGGTTGGGCAACATAAACTCACGCACCACCCCCATCAGATCATGGGCCGCCGCAATAAAGGTGCGCAGCGTGCGCACTGTCGCCCCGTAGACATCAAACGCCATCGGCACCATGCCGTCCGCGTCGTACGCCCGCCGAAAATCGGCAACCCGGCTGTACAGCGTGTCGACGATCTGGCTCTCCACCGGGTAGTGCATGCGCTCCACCACTGGAATGGTTGAGCTGTTGATCTTGAGCTGCCACTCGTAGGGGATCGTCAGCACAATGTCGCCGCCGATCAGTTCAGACCAGTGGCCAAGATGGCGGTAGGCAGCAGCCAGCAGGCGCGTGCGATACCCCCGCTCTTGCCAGATACGGTAGGCATTCTTGAACACAGCGATCCCAGCCCACTCCAGATAGGCTGGGTCGACGTCAAGCCCATCCCGCTTGACCACCATCTTGATCCAGTCGTCGGTGCGGCCGATCATGATCGTGCAGACCGGGCGCATCCCGCTGATGTCTTTGCCCTCGGCCGCGCGACGGTTGAGGCCGCGCTCAACTGCCTGGGCCACCGCCACCGCCTGGGGCACCGTGAAGCTGACGGTCGCGTTGACGTTGACCCCGTGGTAGGTGGCCTCTTCCACAGCCTTCACCCCTGCCCACGTAGCCGGTATTTTGACCTGCATATTGGGCGCCAACGTAGCAAAATGGCGCGCCTGCGCCACGATCGCCTCGCTGTTGCGGTAAAACATCGGGTTGGTCTGGATCGACAACCTTCCCTTGGCGCCGCTGCTGCGCTCAAAGGTCGGCTGCAGCAGGCCAGCCCCGCGCACCGCCATCTCTTCGATCAGCTTCCAGGCCACCTCTGCCTCCGACCAGGTCGGGTTCTGGAAAATGATCGCCCGGATGCGCTCTTCCCAGAGATGCATCTCCTTGTTGAGCACATTGAGCACGATGTTGGGGTTGGTCGTGGCCCCGACAGCGCCGTGCCCGATCGCGTAGGTCAATTCTTCGATCGAACAGGAATCGTTCCAGTAGTCGGTCTGGGTCGTCGAAACGGTCTGCAACAGCGGACTTGTCATCAGAAACCTCCAGAAAGATAGAGAGGCACCGCTTTGACCCTGCTCGGGTCGGGAGAGAAGGGATGCCTTGCTCTCCCCTGGCACCAGACATGGCCTGTCCGTACAGGGGCCCAAAATTTTTCTTTGCTCAGGAAAATGGTGCACACGTGTGCAAGACTGTTCACTAGAATAGCACAGGCAAGAACCCTTGTCAACTCCCACTTGTCAACGGGGTGCAAGCAAGAGTTGTCAGTGAGATTGAAACCAGGGCATTTACGCATCTTGCAGGGTCAGAAAACGGCAAATTCTTGCGCAAAATGGGCAAAAGTGGCGCTTGAATTACGTGTCGAGCGGTCTTCAAAGTGCGATATGACATGCCGAAATCAGGCAATAATTTTTATGTTAACTTTTCTGACAACTCTTGCTTGCACCCCTCAGGACTGTTCGACAAACTGCTAGTAATGGCCGACCACAAGGGCGACCGCAAGGGTCGCCCCTACAGGCGGGTGCCCACAATGACACCCGTGGCCTGCACACCGGGCGACCGCACGGGCGACCCCGTAGGGGCACCCCTTGCGGGTGCCCCCGATGACACCCATGACCGACCGCACAGGCGACCACACGGGCGACCCCGTAGGGGCACCCCTTGCGGGTGCCCACAATGGCAACCATGACCGACCGCACAGGCGACCACAATCCCACGGGCGACCCCGTAGGGGCACCCCTTGCGGGTGCCCACAATGGCAACCAAGGGCGACCACAATCCCACGGGCGACCGCGTAGGGGCACCCCTTGCGGGTGCCCACAATGGCAACCAAGGGCGACCACACGGGCGATCACAAGGGCGACCCTGTAGGGGCACCCCTTGCGGGTGCCCCCGATGACACCGCGGGTAAGGGTTTGTAAACCTGGATTTCGCACGTTGAAAATCGAATAGAAAGAATAAAATTTGCGTCAGGACCTGGCCGATCCGGCGCGCGAACGGTCCGATCCAGTGGATCGGGTGAAGCAGTGATGCGCTGGCGTCCTCTTGATGCGTCACCCGCCTATGTAGAAACGCAACAGCATAACAAGCACAAATTTTGTACTTGGAAACTAGCGAACTTGTCGATTCGCTGCTGTTTGGATGGGGGCAAAGCCTGCAGCTGGAAAAAGCTGGCTGCACAGCGGGAGCCCGACAGAGGGGGCGAACGCTACCAGGCTTTGGGACGAAACTTGCTGTCGTTGAGAATGACCAGGTTCTGCCCAGACTGGGCGATGACAAAGAGCCCGTTCTGGTAGGCATAGCGGGCCACATCCGTCGGGATGACAAATGCCGCCACCGCCCCC
>JAGWYN010000109.1 GCA_018969295.1 Chloroflexota bacterium
ACTCGGCCAGGGTCTCGGCCGGCAGATCCAGCGTCCCCACCAACGCCTCGGTGCCTGCAGGGTCGAGCGGCAGGCCGGAGACAACGTTGGCCAGCTCCCCCGCAGGCAACGCCAGCGTCGAGACAAAGTCGGCGATCGCAGCCGTGTCCAGATTGGCGCTCGCCAGCACGGCCAGCACCCCACCGATCTCCGTGCCACTGAACCCGCTCTCGCCCAGCACCGTCAACACCTCGGCGGTCGCCTCCGCGCTCAGATAACTGTCGGCTGTGGAAAGCAACACCCCCATCGTCTCTGCGCTGTCGATTCCAGCCAGCACCGCAGAGAGCGGCTGGTTTTCCAGAGGCTCTGCCGCCACAAAGGTGCCGCTGCCGGTCGCATCGACCGCCACCTGCAGCGGGCTGCTCCCGTCCCAGCCAGCCACATCCAGCTGCAGGGCGCCCCCGGCCGGGATGCTCACGTTGTCGGTCGCAAATAACTCCGTCCCCCCATCCTCGTCCATCTTGGTCAGAATCAGGCTGGCCCCTTCCACACCTGTCCCCCCAAACTCAAGGTTTCCGTCTGCCGGGTCGATCGTCAGCGCCAGTTCGCCCCCAGCCCCGACAGTGGCCCCTGCCAGCGTCGCCAGGGTAGCGCTCCCCCCCTCCTGCTCCGCCCCAATCTTGAAGACAGGCGAGGTCTCGCTGCCAGGCACAAAGGCAAAGCTGGCTCCCCCCTCACTCACCGTCAGCCCATGGCGGACGCCGCTCTCCACCGCAATCCCCTCGATTGCAGCAGTCACCCCCCCACCCAGCATGCGCAGGCTGCTACGCGCATGCTCGTACCCAGGCCGTGCCGTGATCGCGGTCTCCACCTCCGTGGTCGACGGCAGCACGATGATCGGCTGGCGATCCTGGTACATGGTATCTTTGATGAAGACCAGCTCAGCGCCCGGGATCTCCGCCACAAACTCGCCGTCCACGTAGCCCGCCTGGTTCCCCTCAGCGTCGGTGGCGGTCAGGTGCGCTTCCGCACCGCTCAACGCCAGATCCAGCATCCCCTCCGCCTCCCCTTCTCCCGGGCAGAAGGGGCAGCTCACCGGCTGCAGATAGGCCTCGAAGGGCACATACATCAGCGACTGTGTGCGCGCATCCCCGTCCCAGGCACCGGCATCCTGCGACGGGTCGGTGGCGGCCAGCGAATAGCGCCACGTATTCGCCAGATAGTTCACCTCCACATAGAGCGGCTGACCAGGCCAGTTGTTGTCGTAGATCAGAATATGGAAGAGCCCCTCTCCCTGATCTTCCACGCCGTAGGCCAGCACAGAATGGCCCCCGCCCGACCGGCTGAAAATCCCCAGATCCACCAGTGCCTTCTTCTCCAGAAGACTGTCGATGATCTGGCGTGGGGTGCCGGTGACCGCCTGGCTCGACACCTCCGGCGTCACCTGCAGCACCCAGTCCCGCGCAATCTGCCGCATGATCGCCACATTCTGGTCGATCTCAAAGGGGTGTTGCGCGTCGGGGATGAACTCGACCGGTGTCAGCTCTCCCAAGCGAAAGCGGGACGCCGACACCGTGAACCCAGCACAGTGTCCTGCACGCATATAGTCGGTCATCGTGTCGATCCAGATCTGGGCAGCCGGGGTCGGCGTACAGCTCCCCCCTTCCACCGCAACACAGACCTGCTCTCCGAAGAGGCTGCGCACGTCGTCCGCCGTCAGATCCCCTTCGGGAAAGCGCGAGCCGTAGTTGCGAAAGCCCAGCCCGTCCTGGTCAAGGGCAAACTCGACCACATAGCCGCTCCCCGGCGGGGGCAGCGTCACCTCCCCCTCCTCCTCTGGCGGCGTCCCCCCCAGCGACACCAGCTCCCCACCCGCAGCCAGCTGGGGCAGGCTGGCGCGCACCACAGACCGGCGGGGACGGCCGCCCAACGCCATCCGCTCCTCCGCAGCGACATAGGCACCGGGAATCACATCGACTGGCACCAGCCAGCTGAGCCAACCCCGAATGTCAACCCGCTGGGCGCGGGCGCTCCGCACGTTCGCCGGGTCAACCCACGAAGAGACCACCGGGTCCTCTATAGCAGAGACCCAGGTAGCACTGACAGCAAACAACAGACCCACGGCCATCACCGCCATGAGTGCCGGTACAATCCATCTGACGAAAACTCTATGCCACAAAGATCGCTTCATACACCCATTGAAACTGTTCTCACAGGCCCAATCTGCCAAAAAAAACCAATGGATTGACAAGAATTGTCTTTGTGTCGATATCGCCTCCCTTTATGGCACCTGCAGCGCAGACGTCGACGTGATGGGAGCGACAGGGGTCAACTCTGGAATTGCATCCAGAGGAACAGGCGTGTCTGGCGTCATTGGGAGAGCCGGTGCAACGGACTCTGCGCCCTGCTCGGTCGACGGCTGCACAATCAGGGGCAGATACAGCTGGGCGGCCGGCAGCTCTGGCGATTCGGAAGGAGCCGGGGAAAGCACAGGCTCCGCCGGGCCAGATTCACCGCTGGAGGCAGGTCTGCCCTGTGCACTGGTACCGTTGAGCATTCCAGGATATCCGAAGACCTGCACGCGATGGTTGTTGCTGTCAGAGACATACAGCTGGCCGATGCTGTCGAACGCCAGGCTCGCTGGTCCGTTGAATTCCCCGTTGCCCGTCCCTGCTGCGGGCAACCCGTTGGCATCTTTCTTGCCCCACTCGGTCAAAAATTCTCCCATGCGGGTAAAGACCTGGATCCGATGATTGCCGGTATCGGCCACATAGACCCAGTCGTTGCGGTCAATGGCCAACCCCCAGGGTTTATTCAGCGCTCCTGGCGCAGAACCCAACCCACCCCACTGGCGCAGGATCGTCCCATTTGTGTCGAAGACCAGAATGCGGTCATTGCCTGTATCCGCCAGGTAAAGAGCACCGGTGCTGTCTACTGCAATATCCCGCACGTTGCCGCTGAGCTGCCCGTTCAACAACGAACTCTCATAGGTGAAATTGCTGCTGTACACGTAGACACTTTGGCCGTAGCGAACCACATAAAACTTGCCGTTGGGGTGGCGCACAACGTCGTAGAGCAGACCGTCAGCCGCGTACTGTGCGAGAACGCTGAAGGAGTCCACACCCACTGTCCAAACACGCTGGTTGTTTCCCTCGGCTAAATAGAGGGTGTTGCCCTCCACCGTCATTCCCAGAGTATTGACCCATTGGCTGGCCACCAAGGTGCCATTTCGATCAAATTTGCGGAGCTTCCAGTAGTCGCCCACAAAGACATGGCTGCCCGTGACGGCGATCCCGACCGGCCACTGGAATTGTGTGTCTCCTGTACTTGGCCCGCTGCCCCATTGCCGCAGATAGGCGGGGGGAGGTTGCTGGTTCTCGTAGGCCCCCATGTCGACAATGGGTGCCAGCCCGTTTCCGGTATCCGTGATTGCCGTGTTGTCGAAGAAACGCGCGCTGTCAGCCAGATCGGCAATGATCCCAGCCAGGCCGGGGGCATTGTTGCTGCCGGCATCGATCGCCGGTGAGCTGTTCAGCAGACGCAGATCGCCTCCGGCGGCATTGACAAACTGTGGGTCGACTGCCAGGTTGCCCGTACCAGCTGTGCCGCCCTGCACCAGGCTGTAGCTGATCGTATTCCCGGATGCTGTAAAAAGGGTGCCGCCGCTGTTTCCCCACAGCACAGCATTGACCACCGTGGGGCCGGCCGTTGCAGCGTCGCTATAATTTTTCCAAAGCGCCTCTCCATAGCCGGCAGAATTGCCGTAGGCAGTGACATTCACCAGAAGAGGGGTAGACGTGCCGCCTGCCGTGGCAAGATTGGACATCACGCCTGCTTCCTGGCTTGCCGAGTTGTTGTAGAACACCACATTCACCAACGTGGGGCTGGACGTGCCGCCGCTCTGCGCCTCGTTGTGCATGGCGCCGCTGGCAAAGGCCGTGTTGCCCTGGAAGAAGATATTGGTCAGCGTGGGGCTGCTGGTCCCGCTGGCGCCGCGATTGACAATGGCGCCGCCGCCACCCGATACCCGGTTGCCGCTGAAGGTCAGATTGGCCAGGCTGGGGCTGCACACGCCACCGTTCTGGCCATCACAGTACAGCCCTCCGCCGAAATCTCCATTGCCTGCGGTAATCACAAAGCCATCGAGACGGGTCGTCCCTGTGATCGGGGTGCCGCCTGTGCCGTTCAGGGTGACGACATGAACGGCATTGGTGCCGGCAAGCGCTGCGGTCGTCTCTGCAATCGAATTGCCGTCTGTGTTGGTATCGTTGTTGTCGACATCCCCCGACAGAATGGTGACATTGGTTCTCCAATTGCGCTGGCTCAGGCTGCTTTCCGTGCCGTTGAAGCCGCCATACACCTGCACGCCGGGCGGAATCGCAAAACTGCTGGTTGAGGTGCTGCCCGGTTTGTAGACGCCCGCAGCGACCCAGATGTGCGCGCCCTGCCGCGCTGCGCTCAACGCTGCGGTCAGACTGTTGTAGGCGTTGGCCCAACTGGTGCCATTGCCGCTGCCTGTTGCCTGGCTGTTCACATAGATTGGAGAAACAATTACCAAAGTCGTCGTGGGTGTCGCGCTGCCTATACTGTTGACAGCGGTGAGGGTCACCGTGTAACTGCCAGGTGAAGCATAGACATATTCCAGGACGGACGTAGTGGTCACGATCGTTGTACCATCGCCAAAATTCCACGTGTAGCCCACGTTCGTCCCTGCTGCCACCGTCGCCGTCAAGCGGGTCGCACTGCCCAGCACCGTGGGCCCGCTGTTGGCAGCAGCAAGCCCACTGATGGCCGTTTCAAATTCATAGGCCCCGATGTCGCAGGCCCGCAGGCTGCTCCCCCAGAACAGGCGGCTGACCCCGCGCTGGTCGAAGTCGACGGAACAGGCACCGCTGGCATCGATCGCAGGGCTGTTGGGTACCAGCGCATGGCTCCAGGCCGGGCCGCCGTTGTCCGCCA
>JAGWYN010000110.1 GCA_018969295.1 Chloroflexota bacterium
TCCTCGACCACGCTGGGGCGTGCCAGGCGTGCCAGCAGCTGGGGCACGGCCTGTGCCGGGGCAGACCAGCCCTGGGCGATCCAGCGGAAGGTCGGGCCCAGATCCAGCTGCGCTGCGGCCAGGCGGGCGTCCAGCGCAGCGAGGTCCACAGGCTCTGTGCAAAGCTGCTGCAGAGCGGCCAGCTGCATCTGCGCAGGCAGGGCCTGCAGCGGAGCGACACGCCCCGAGGCATGGGTGTGGAGCTCGACCTCGTTGTCTGTCTGGGCGGACGCAAAGCTGACCAGCGTGAAAGGCCGCTGCACAGCCCCGGGCTGTTGCTCAAAGAAGAGCTGCACGGTGCGCGGCTTTCCCTCCGCCAGCACCAGCGCGCTGGGCAGCACGAGGTCGGTCAGCGAGAGCTGGTCGCCGAAGTGCAGCGCTGCAGCGCTCAGCGCCATCGCAATCTGGCAGGCGCCGGGGGAGACCAGCTCCCCATAGACCCGGTGTTCGGCCAGGAAGGGGAGCGACTCGACGCTGAACTCCCGTTCGTAGAGGGTCAGCTGCTGTTGTGGCAGAGGGGTGACCTTGTCGATGAGCGGGTGCAGCGGTGCGGGGGCTCGCCCGGCTGGGCGGCTCTGCACCCAGTAGCGCTGCCGCTGGAAGGGGTAGGTGGGCAGTGCCACCTTGCGCCTTCCGTACCCGCGGTCGAAGCCTTCCCAGTCGATGGCGGCGCCCCGCACGTAGAGCGCACCCAGGCTGGCGAGCAGCTGCTGCCACTCCCCCTGGCCGGGGCGAAGCGAGGGCAAAAGAGCTGTTCTCTCTGCCTCCTGGCCCCTGCCCCCTGTTCCCCACTGGCCACTGGCCACTGACCACTGGCCACTGTCACCCCCTGCCATGCCGAGCAGCACGGGCTTGGGGCCGATTTCGAGGAAGATCTGGACGCCCTGGCTGTGCAGCGTGGCGACGCCGTCGGCGAAGCGCACCGCCTCGCGCACGTGGCGCACCCAGTACCCAGGCGTAGCGATCTCGTCACCCGCCAGCTGGCCGGTCACGTTCGAGACCAGTCGCAGCACGGGCTTGTGGTAGGTGACCCGCTCGGCCACCTGCCGGAAAGCCTCTAGCATCGGCTCCATGAGCGGGGAGTGGAACGCGTGCGAGACGGTCAGCCGCTGGCTCTTGACCCCCTCGGCGGCAAGCAATTCGCTGACCGCCAGCACCGCATCACGGCTGCCTGAAATGACCACGCTGGTCGGCCCGTTGATCGCGGCAATCGACAGCTCGTCCGCGTAGGGGGCAATCGCCTCCCGCACCCTGGTTTCCGCAGCCAGGAGCGAGACCATCTCCCCCTCCTGCGGCAGCGCACCCATCAGCCGCCCGCGCGCCGCCACCAGCGTGAGCCCATCTTCCAGGCTGAAGAGCCCAGCCACGCAGGCCGCAGCCAACTCGCCCACGCTGTGGCCCAGGAGGATCTCCGGCTCGATGCCCCAGCTGCGCCAGAGCTGCGCCAACGCATACTCGAGTACGAAGAGCGCGGGCTGGGTGTTCTCGGTGCGGTCGATGCGCTGCTTTGCTGCCTCTTCCGTGTAGCCCAGCAGTTCCAGCAGCGGCGTTTCCAGCTGCCCGGCCAGCAGCGCAGCGCAGCGGTCGATGGTGCGCCGAAAAACCGGTTCAGTCTCGTAGAGCTCCCGCCCCATGCCGCTGTACTGTGCCCCCTGCCCGGTGAAGAGGAAGGCTGTTCTGGGCCTGCCTGCCCCAGGGCTGCCCTGTTGGCTGTGGGGAACACGTTCTCCAGCTGCAAACGCCCGCAGCGCAGCGACAAGTTCTTTGCCGGAGCGCCCCACAACACCCAGCCGTTCCTCCCAGTGGGTGCGCGTGGTGAACGCGCTGAAACAGACGTCAGCCAGGTCGACCGCCGGGTTCTCCTCCAGCCAATCTGCATAGCGGACAGCCTGTGCGGCCAGCGCTGTCTCGCTGCGGGCGGACACAACCAGCAAGTGGCTGCGTTCTCTCTCCGATTCTTCTGCCAGCGCACCGATGCGCTCCCCGCCGGCCCCTCGATCGAGTGTCTGCCAGTCCAGTTCTATCCCCTGTGCGTAGAGCCGACCGGCACTCTCCAGCACCTGCTGCCAGTCCGAATGCCCCGGGTTCAGGCTTGCCAGCAGCTCGACCGGTTCGTCCAGACAACGTTCGGCCAGTTTGAGCAGCGTCGCCTGTGGCCCCATCTCCATCAGCAGCCTGCATCCCTGGCTGTGCAGCGTGGTCACACCGTCGGCGAAGCGCACCGCCTCGCGCACATGGCGCACCCAGTAGTCAGGCGTGGCGATCTCGTCGCCCGCCAGCCGGCCGGTCACGTTCGAGACCAGACGCAAGCCGGGCTTGTGGTAGGTGACCCGCTCCGCCACCTGCCGGAAGGCCTCCAGCATCGGCTCCATCAGCGGCGAGTGGAAGGCGTGCGAGACGGTCAGCCGCTGGCTTTTGACCCCCTCGACGGCCAGAGACTTGCCGACCGCCAGCACCGCGGCGCGGCGGCCGGAGAGCACCACGCTCGCCGGGCCGTTGACTGCGGCAATCGACAACTCGTCCGCGTAGGACGCAATCGCCTCCCGCACCCGCGATTCCGCAGCCTGCAGCGAGACCATCTCCCCCTCCTGCGGCAGCGCACCCATCAGCCGCCCGCGCGCCGCGGCCAGCCGAAGCCCATCCTCCAGGCTGAAAACCCCGGCCACGCAGGCTGCGGCCAGTTCTCCTACGCTGTGGCCGAGGAGAATCTCCGGCTCGACACCCCAGCTGCGCCAGAGCTGCGCCAACGCATACTCGAGTACGAAGAGCGCAGGCTGGGTGTTTTCGGTGCGGTCGATGCGCTGCTTTGCTGCCTCTTCCGTGTAGCCCAGCACTTCCAGCAGCGGCGCTTCCAGCTGCCCGGCCAGCAGCGCAGCGCAGCGGTCGACGGTGCGCCGAAAAACCGGTTCAGTCTCGTAGAGCTCCCGCCCCATGCCGCTGTACTGGGCGCCCTGCCCGGTGAACAGAAAGGCAATCTGGGGTGACGGGACAGCAGCCAGTCGGCCGGATGCAGCGTCTGCGGCCAGCTGTGTCAGCGCATCTTCCCGTGTCGTTGCCACCACCGGCAGCCGCCAGCGGCCGTGCTTCCCCAGATGGGTTGTGCGGGCAACGTCGGCGAGTGTGCGGTCGGGGTTTTCCTGCAGAAAAACGGCCACCCGGCGGGCGGCAGCCTGCACCCCTCCTGCATCGTCGGCGCTCAGCGTCAGCAGGTAGGCTGGACGTTGCCCGCCGACCACAGCAGGTGCTTCTTCGACAATCAGGTGGGCGTTGGTGCCGCTGAAACCGAACGAGCTCACCGCCCCCCGTCGCGGCTGGCCAGCCCCCTGGGCATCCCAGGGACGCCCCTGCACCGGAATCTGGATGCGGCTGCCCGCCAAATGCGGGTTGAGCGCACGAAAGTGCAGATGGGGGGGAATCGTGCGTTGGCGCAGCGAAAGCACGAGCTTGATCAGCCCGGCGACCCCTGCGGCGGCCTCGGTGTGGCCGATGTTGGTCTTGACCGAGCCGACGACCAGCGGGTTGTCGGCGGTGCGGCCAGCGCCGTAGACTGCCTCCAGGGCCCGCACCTCGATCGGGTCCCCCAGTCTGGTGCCGGTGCCGTGTGCTTCCACATAGGAGATCTGTGCCGGTTCTAGCCCGGCGGCGGCCAGCGCCGTGCGATACAGCGCTTCCTGGGCGGCACCGTTGGGGGCGGTCAGCCCGTTGCTGGCGCCATCCTGGTTGACAGCGCTGCCGGCAATCACCGCCAGCACGGTGTCGCCCGCCGCCAGCGCATCTGCCAGCCGCTTGAGCACCACCACCCCGCACCCTTCGCTGCGCACATAGCCGTCGGCCGCCGCGTCGAAGGTCTTGCAGCGGCCGTCAGGGGCGAGCATGCCAGCCTGCGAAAAGGTCACGCTCAGTTCGGGGGAGAGGAGCAGGTTGACCCCCGAAGTAAGGGCTCAGCGACTCCTGCTGCTTGACCTGCAGCAGCTTGTAGTCGTCGGCGTAGAGCCCCACAAAAATTCCGGTCGCACTCCCTTTGAGCTGGGCAGGGACGATACCAGCGTCTTCGAGTGCCTCCCAGTGGGTCTCCAGCAGCAGCCGCTGTTGGGGGTCCATGCTCGTGGCTTCGACCGGTGCGATCCGAAAAACGGGGCGTCGAACTGGTCGACTGCGTCGACAAAGCCGCCGCAGCGGCTCACGATCTGGCCGGGCTGGTCGCCGTAGAAAGCGTCGATCTCCCAGCGTGAGGCTGGCACCTCCCCAATCGCGTCCCGTCCAGAGGCCAGGAGCTGCCAGAATGCAGCGGGCGAATCGACCCCGCCCGGAAAACGGCAGGCCATGCCGACGATCGCCACCGCATGGGGGAAGGCCTGCGGGGGGCTGTCGGCCGAGGTCGCCTCTGCGGGGAGGGCTGCTTGCCCGGCTCCCTGGACAAAAAAGTGGACGATCTCCGCCACGCTGCTGTGGCGGAAAAAGAAGCTGGCATCCAGCTCGGTGTTCAGCTGCTGGGAGAGCAGCTGGGCCAGCTCCAGCAGCTCAAGCGAACTGAAGCCCAGCTCCCGCAGCGGCCGCTGGATTGAAAACGCAGCCGCGTGCTGCGGGAGCATCACCTGCCGGACGGCTGCCTCGACCTTTGCGGAAAGGGCGGAGCGGTCGAGCGGGGCCGCAGGCTCTGCCGCAGCGCTGCGTGCAGCCAGGCGGCTGCGCAGGTCGTACTCGACCAGAACTCCCTTGCCCAGATTGGCGTGATCGGGGGGGCGGTAGCCGTCGATGGTGCGGCGGATCTGGGCGCCGTGCGCGACATGAAAAGCCAGGATGGGGTCGACTGGCAGGCCATAGCTGTTGCGCTGGTGAATATACTCCTCCATCGGGGTTCCGCTCTGC
>JAGWYN010000111.1 GCA_018969295.1 Chloroflexota bacterium
GGGAATCTCGCTGACACGGTCCTCCCCCTGCTGAAGAAGCCTCCAGAAGGCCTCCGGGGTGTCAGCGCCCGGAAAGCGACAGGCCATCCCAACCACGGCAATGGGCTCAATGGCCTTGCGTTTGTACTGTTCCAACTGCGTGCTGGCTGCATCCAGCGCACGCGACATCCGATCGATCAGTTCAGCTGTGGTACGTTCCGCCATCGTCATCTCCTTGCAGCAGCGCCTCCAGCCGGCGCAGTTTTGCCTCGACCGATTCCTCATCCGGACGCGCTTCTTCGCCCCCCCCTGAGACGGACAGGTCACTCTTTTCATGTTCGACGCTCTCCACCAGGCCTGGAGATAACTTTGCAGGGGAAAGCGTGCTGATACTCTGGCCGCTGGCTGCAGCCAATCGTTCGGCGAGGCCAGCCGTCAAAAGATAGTCGGCCAGTGCTTCAACCGTCGGATATTCGAAAGCCAGTGTGGAACGCAGCGAGAGCTGCAGGCTCCGTTCCAACATTCGGCGCAGCTCAATGCCCATCAACGAATCCATCCCGAGGTCGGTGAAGCCAAGATGGGTTGCCGGCAGAACAGAGAGGCCGAGCACCTTGGCCACCATCTCCTGAAGATGGGTCCTCAACAGTTCTTTGCGCTCGTCCTCCAGCGCCTCCGCCAGCTGCTGCAGCAAGGACGGGGGGGCAACAGCAGCCACAGCAGGCAGGGGTACGAGGCGTGGAGAGCCCTGCACAACTTCGTGGTAAAACGCAGATACAGATTCCTTCGACCAGAGCGTTCCGTCGAGCACACCGACCTCTGCCTGTGGCTGGGCCAGCAGGACAGCCAGAGCGCTTTCTCGCTGCCTTGCCAATTTCGGATCGTCTTTCTCGGTGGAAGAGAGGCCCCACTGGATGAGCGCAGCAGGCAACCCCTGGTGCTCTCTGTGCTGAATAAGGCTCTGCACAAACGCATCCACCAGAAAAACGTCGGCAGGATGTCGAACCCCAAGCCCCTGCTCCTCCAGCAGGGGCGTTGCCGCAGAGATCACCACAAAACGGGCAAGCGGCCGATCACAGGTCGCTGCGTGCAGCTGCCATGCACGCCGGATCTCAGCCCCTGCAGCCTCCTCGATCTGCAAGGCAGAGGCGTGTGTAGAGGAATCTGTTCTGACCAGGTAGAAGATGCCCTCCAACGGGAGCTCCGGGTCGATCTGAGAGAGCAGGTTCTGTATGGCAGCTGGTTCTTCGCTCGCAAGCAGGTGGCGGGTCACGGCGATCCCTTGGGCGCTCCATGCAGCAAGCTGGGTCTGGACAGCCAGGTCAACCTGGCCATCTCTGTCCAACCACAAGATTTGTCTGGCTCCTTGCGCGCTCAGCCACTGCACCACCTGCTGCCCGACCCCTTGCAGGCTGCCGACGACCAGATAGGTGGCATTGGGCCGGCAGACAACCGTCGGGGAGGGGCTCTCTGCCACCCAATGCCGCAGCCGAGCCACGTAGCGTCCACGCTCCCGGAACGCAACCTGCCGTTCCGCAGCAAGAGTGGTTTCTGCAGTCAGCTCTGCGTAGAGGGCAGCTGCCTGCTGCACAGCCCCAGCACGCAGCGTCAAATCGATACAGACCGTCTTCAGCCCAGGATTTTTGGTCGGAACGACAGCGCCCAGCCCCCAGACAACAGACTGTGAGAGCCCATCGACTGGATCGTCCGCTGGAGTGACCGAGCGGGCATTGTTCGTGACCAGCCAGAGCCCTGCTGGCAACGTGCGTTGCTCTTCTGCCAGGGCCTGCACCAGTTGATGAATCGGCATGGTACACTGCTGGAATCCAACAACCGGGTCGTCTTCCAGCTGCAAGACAGGAAGATCCAGGCTCCAGAGATAGACAATTCCCTGAAGAGCAGGACAGCTACGCAGCAGGTGCCGGTAGTCGGCCAGCTCGCTGCTCGCCAGCGACAGGCTGCTGTATTCTCCTGGATAGACAAGACGGCAACTCACCCCAGCGTTGCGGTACTGCGCTGCCAGCCGGTCACCCACCCCCTGTGTGTCGGCAAAAATCAACCAGGCCGCTTCCGCCGGTTCCGCAGCTGGCAGCGCAGCCTCTACCTGCGCCAGGATCACCCCCTGTCCTTGTTGTTCGATGGAGGTGACGGCAAAACCATGCGCCTGCAGCAACGCTGTCCACTGCTGTGCTGTGAGCAAGGGATGCTCCTGCCGGTGGTCCGTGAAACGCCACCAACCGTCGGTCAAGCCAAAAGTCAAGTCCAACCAGGCACTCCGTTCGACCGCTTCCACCAGCAGCAGCTCTCCCCCTGGCTGCAGCAGCTGGCGGATGTGGGCCAGCGTCTCTCCAAGATCACGCGTGGCGTGCAGCACGTTGGCCGCAATCACCAGATCTGCTTTGTGCAGGGGAAAACCCTGTGCAGATGGCGGCTGCTCAATATCCAGCAGCTGATAGCGCACAAACGGATACTCAACAAAGCGCTCACGCGCATTTGACAAGAAACTCGCACCGACGTCGGTGAAGAGATAGTCGGTCCGGGCGGCAGGGAGCAGCGCCAACAGGCCGGATGTCACACTTCCAGTACCGGCGCCAACCTCGACGATCTGCAGACCCCTTCCCTCAGGCAGCCGGTGCAGAATCTGCCCAAGCACCTCCTGTGCCAGCGCGTTCGTGGCGGACGATTGCGCGTACAGCTCGGCAAGTTCTGTCGTATCCCCTCCTGGGAAGAGCAGTTCCAGCGCTTCTTGGGTGCCATTCAACACAGCGCGCAGCTGTGCACCGCACCGTGTGAGCAGACGTAGTTCTGGCCGATCTCCCCCCGTCTGGCGCTGTGCCGCAGCCAGACGGGCAGGGTCTACAGGATCAGGCAGGCCAATGACACGCCAGCCGGCCCCCTCCCGCTGCATCCACGCTTCCAGCAGGGTCAGCAGCCGTTCCAGCAGGCGCCGATAGACAGGAAGAACGCCGAGCTGGCGGGCAATCTGCTCGCTGCTCCAGAGGCTGCCGATCTGCCAAGGGAACCCAGCCTGGTTCATACACGCCAGTACAAAGGCGCGGCTCAGTTCCTCCAACTCACTCTGTTGTGCAAAAAATTGAGCCGCAGCGCCGGCTGGGAGCAGCTGCTGCGCTTTCTTCTGCAGCGCTGCAGTCACTTCGCTCAGCGCAGGCAAGTAGTCAGGCAACAAGCCATAAAAGGGGCGCTGCTGCCAATCGACCGTGTAAAACCAATCCGCCCCGCTCTGCCCGCCTTGGATGGCTTGAACCGTGGCCGCAGAGGCAGTGCGTGTCTGGAACCCTTGCATCCAGGCGACCAGCTCGCCGGCTGCGTCCAGCAGCGTGATGTCCCAGGTGTCTTTGGCACTCTGCACGGTGTGGCACCACCAGCGCTCTCCCTGTGCTGGCCGGTAGAGATGCAGGGCACCCAAGACAAAAGGCATTCTGAAGGTGACATTGCCCTCGTCATAGAGGGGACCTGCTGCGGCCAGCTGGAAACAGGCATCGAGCAGTGTGGGGAAGAAGAGATACCCCTCTGTCTCCGTGATGGACTCCGGCCATTCACAGCATGCCAGCAGTTCCCCGTTCTCCCCCTGTCCGACCGAAGTAAACCAGCGAAATGTCGGCCCAAGAGAGACAGGACCCGCAGCAAGGGTGTCGTAGAAGTATTGTGGCGACAACTCCTTTGTGCAGCGTGCCTGCAGTGCAGACAGATCCACCACTGGCACAGCGGGCAGACGGCACCCCAAATAGCCGGAGACATGGACCTGCTCGTCTTCTCCGCTGCTGCCATCGACGCTGACAATCTGAAACGGGGCAAGGTTGCCCGACCGCTTCAGGTCTTCTGCACTTTCCAGCAGCAGTTGGACATTTCGTTCGGTTTCGCCAGACAGCACCAGCGCCTGTGAAAAGACGATATCTTCCAGCAGACAGGGAGCCCCGCCGAACAGCAGGTCTGCACAGCTCAACGCCAGCGCCAGATGGGCTGCACCCGGAACGACAGGTTCACCCAGAACAATGTGGTCGGCAACGAACGGTGTGATGGCCGTGCTCAACCGCTTTTCGAACACCGTCAGCTGCTGGCGGGCAAGCCGCAGCTGTTTGTCGACGAGCGGACGCAAGGCAGCATTGCCGCGCCGCTCTGCTTTGGGTTTTACCCAACAGCGTTGCCGCTGAAATGGATAGGTCGGCAGCACGACGCGAGCATGCTCTCCCTCTCTGTTCATCCTCTGCCAGTCAATTTCCACCCCACACATGTACAGGGTAGATACTGCCACCAGCAGCTGCCGCAAATCGCTCTGCTCTGGACGCAGCGTAGGAATCAGAACAACATCGCGGCTGCCAGAATCGATGGTCTGTTGTTCAACCATGCCCAGGAGCGTGGGCCGCGGCCCGATCTCGACCCACAAACTCACCCCTGCTTCGGACAAAGTTGTCAGCCCATCGGCAAAACGCACCGTGTTGCGCAGGTGCGCACGCCAGTAGCCGGGCTGGGTCAGCTCCTCGGAGACCCAGCTGCCTGTCATGCTGGAGACGACGGGCAGCTGGGGGGGGGCCAGCGGCGTCGCACGCACAGCTTCCTCGAATTCGTCCAGCACCGGGTCGAGCATCGGGGAGTGTGCTGCCACAGGAATCGCAAGCCGCCGGCTCTTGAAGCCGGCACCCTGCAGGGCCTGGGTGATGGCCGCCACCGAAACGCGGGCCCCCGAGACCACCACGCTGGCCGGGCCGTTGATGACCCCGATCGCTGCGTCCGGGTAGGGCTCGACAAAGGGGGCTACCGCCTGGACCGAGGCCATCACGGCCACCATTTCCCCTGCTGCCTGCTCCATCAGCTCCCCGCGCCGGGTCACCAGACGCAGCCCCTCCTCCAGACCGAGGACGCCCGCTGCGTAGGCTGCGGCAAAATCGCCCAGGCTGTGCCCGA
>JAGWYN010000016.1 GCA_018969295.1 Chloroflexota bacterium
GGCCAGGCTCGACCAGTCAAACCGTTCGACCAGGGCGGGCGGCAGGTGGGGACGCAGAAAAGTGGCTGCTTCGTGGGGGTCTGCGAAGACGGAGCGAAAGAGTTTGTCGTGGGGTCGTTTTGTATCGACGCGCATAGGCTGCTCTGAGCTTTCTCCTCACCTACACCGATGGGTCCATTGTAACACAAAAAAGCTGTTCTGGGAAGACACCCGGCAGGTCGGCGGACCGTATTGCCGAACAGATCAAAGGGATTACGCACCGGCTCGGTACGGCGAGCGGCGAGGCAGAGCGGACGCTGGCATGGTTGGAACAGGAAGTAATGTGTGCAGCGGGCATGATCTGGTCTCCAGATGGCGCACGCTTTGTCGCCAAACTGCGCACACGCCTCAAAAGTCGCCGTTGGGACGAGACCCTGGCCCTACGCCCAGCACCACGTCGCACCTACGTCCGCAAGGCGGCCTGGCTGACAACTCTTGCTTGCACTCTGCACTCCTTTGCCCTGGGCGAAGCTATTGACAATTATTTTCACAAATGCTACAATAATGAAAATAAGTTTCACAAGCAATTCAGAATCAGCGATGGACAACCAAAGCAGCTATGAACGCGGTGCATTGGCGGCAATTTCGGATGCACTGCCCAAATTGAAGGGGTCAGCCCAAAAAGCGGCGCAGTTCATTCTCAACTCGCCGCGCGAGACGATCAACCTCACGATCACCGAGCTGGGGGCGCGCGTTGGGGTCAGCGAGGCCAGCATTGTTCGTTTCGCCCAGGCGCTCGGCTACTCTGGCTTTCATGCTCTCAAAATCGGGCTGGCTGAGGACCTGGTCTCTCCCATGCTGCTCGTCCATGAGGACCTGACCACCGACGACAGTGCGGCCGATGCTGTCCAAAAGGCGATGACAGCCGGCATGCGTTCGCTGGAAGACACGGTCCGAATTTTGGAAATGACCGTGCTGGAGTCGGCGATCCAGGCGATCTGTGCTGCCCACCGGGTCGAGCTGTTTGCTTCCGGCAACTCAATTCCGCTGGCCATGGATCTCAATTTTCGGCTGACCAAGATTGGGTTGTACTGTCGCTTTTCGATCGACCCTACGGTGCAAGAAATGTATGCCAGCCTGACCACGCCCGAAGATGTGGCGATCGGCATTTCGCATACTGGCAGCTCCAAGGACACTGTCTATGCCCTGGAACTGGCCCGTCAGCGCGGGGCACGCACGGTCTGTATCACCAATCACTCCGACTCCCCGCTGACGCGTCACGGCGATTTTTGTTTGTTCACATCCACGCGGGTCAGCCACTTTCGCGAGGAGGAGATGGCCTCCAACCTGGCCACATTGGCGCTGACCGAGGCGCTCTATGTGGGGGTCTGTGTCCAGCGTTCCGACGCTGCGGCCCAGGCTGTCTCCAAAACCATGCGGGCCACCCGCCATCGTAAATATTGAGTTTGTCTGCAGGACAGGTCAGAAAGGAGGTCCACGCTGCCAGCTGCACACTGGCAGCACCCCAACGGAGCAATGCAAGGAGTCTGTGTGTGGCGTCGGTGTTGTACCCTTGTCAATTTTTCAAACCTTTGAGGAGTTCGAAACCATGAACAAAAAAGTAATCAGCCTGCTGCTGGTATTGGCAGTCTTCGCCAGCTTGATCGCTGGCTGTGCGCCGGTCAATACGACCTCTGCGCCGGCAAGCAGCGACAGCGGCGGCGAGACCGTCACCCTGGAATTCACCCAGTGGTGGGAGCCGGAGCTGCCAGAAGGCTCTTTCCGCGCCTTGATGGACGAATTCGAGGCACAGAATCCTGGCATCCAGGTCGAACTGATCAGCGGCCCGTATGCGACCACCAAAGAGCAGGTGGTGGCGGGCGCCGCTGCCGGCACGATGTCCGACGTGGTCGGTCTGGACGGCGCCTGGGTCAGCGACTTTGTCAAACAGGGCTCGCTGGCCAGCCTGACCGACCTGATGGCACAGGCAAGCTACGACGACAGCGAACTGGCAGCGCAGATCCAACTCGGCGGCGCCACCTACATGATCCCGGTCGTCAACTTTGTCTACCCGGTCTTTGTCAACCTGGACCTGATGGAAAAAGCCGGGATCGCCGCGCCGCCGACCACGCGCAGCGAATTTGCCGACGCCGCGCAGAAGCTGACCGACCCCGCCAACAACGTCTCCGGCTGGATCCTGCCGCTCTCTCTGGAGCAGCCGAACGGCATTCAGAACGATGTGATGTCCTGGGTCTGGGCTTCAGGCGGCAGCATGATGAAAGAGGGCCAGCCTGACCTGACCAACGATGCAGTGCGCAGTGTCGCCGAGTTCATCAAAGGGCTCTACGATGCGGGCGCGATCGCACCCGGCGCCTTCTCGCTGCGCGAGCAGGACAAGGTCGAAGAGTTCACCAATGGCCGCGTCGGGATGATGGTCAGCTCGCTGGCCCACATCAACATGATCCGCGAACGCAACCCAGAATTGAACTTTGCCATCACTGCACTGCCCGCCGCAGACGGCTACGAAGGCAAACGGGGCCTCCCCTACGCCTCTTGGGGCATCGGCGTCGCCGCCAACAGCCCCCACCCGGCCGAGGCCTGGAAGCTGGTTCAGTTCCTCATGAGCGCCGAGGTCAACTCCAAGCTCTCCTCGATCGCCAACGCCTTCCCAGGCAATGTCAACTCGACCCCTGACTTCGTGCAGACAGACGAACTCTTCGCAGCGGCCTTCGAGGTCTTCCAGGCCGGCTATCTGGCCAACGAGTTTGTAGGCCTGCCGGTCGCCGAAAATCTGATGCGTCTGTTCGACGAACAGTTCCAACTCTACCTCGACGGCAGCCAGTCGTTGGACGACGCGCTCGCCAACGCACAGGCAGCCTGGATGGAAAATTTCCAGGAGTAACCGCAGCCTGGCCGGCGTTTTCGGGTGCACGCGCACTCTGCTGCAGCTGAAAACGCCGGCCAACGCCCGAGACAGGCGTTCCCAAATGTGCAGGGGCTCCTGTCTCCGGCCCCGCTCTGCAGCCCTTTTCCAAGCCTGTTTTCCAAGCGAGAAAACCGCCTTGTCCACAAACCACAGTAAGGCCACAAGTTTTCAAAAGCTGCCCGCCCTGCGCAAAAAGCTCGTGCCTTTCGCCTACCTCTCCCCAACCCTCCTGCTGCTGGCCATGCTGTCGCTCCTGCCGATCGCCATGGTCTTTTTCTATTCGCTGCAGGACAATGTGATCATGAACAAAACCCCCCAATGGGTGGGGTTCGAAAATTATATCGAAATTTTGGGGGACTCTGTTTTTCAGCAGGCCCTGCTCAATACCTTGTATTTCACCGGAATGAGCGTGCTCTTCCACCTGCTCCTGGGGCTGGCATTTGCACTCCTGCTCAACACCCGCCTGATCGGTCCCCTTCCCAAAGCGCTCTTTCGCATGATCTATATCCTGCCCTGGGTCTTCACAGCGACGATCATTGCCATCCTCTGGCGGCTGCTGCTCAACCCCAACGGCGTCCTCAATTACCTGCTGCTTTGGACAGGGCTGGTCAGCGACAAGATCGAATGGCTGAGTTCTCGACAGCTGGCGCTGCACACGGTGACCTTTATCAACATCTGGGCCGGCTACCCGTTTTACATGGTCAGCCTGCTGGCCGGTCTGCAGGGGATTCCAGACGAGCTGTACGAGGCAGGGCGGATCGATGGGGCCAACGGACGCCAGCTGTTCCGCTTTATCACCCTGCCCCAGCTCACCCCGATCATCGTCAGTCTGGCAATGCTCGACTTCATCTGGACAATGCAGCAGTTTACCCTGATCTGGATGACGACCGGGGGAGGGCCGATTCGTGTCACGGAAATGCTGAGCACGTTCACCTACAAACTGGCGTTCAGCTCTTACGAATTTTCTCTGGCGTCCACCAGCGCGTTTGTCATTCTGCTGCTGTCAATGGGCGTCGCCTGGTTTTATGTGCGCAAACAGAGGGCCAGCGATGAATAGCCGTTTTTCAAAATCAACCCAGACCTACCTTGCCCGTTTGGGGGTGCTGTTGGCCCTCCTGCTGGGGGCCCTCTTCGCCGGGTTTCCTGTGTTGTGGATGGTCGCCTCTTCGTTCAAGTCGAACACCGAGATTTTCGCGTATCCACCTCGGCTGATCGCCGAATCGTTCTCCGCAGGGGCCTACCTGGCTGTTTTCACCAACGCCGAAAAAGTGCGTTTCTTTTTGAACAGCTATCTGGTCTCAGGAATGGTGACGTTGCTGACCCTGCTGGTCGGCATCCTGGGGGGCTACAGCTTCAGCCGGTACACCTTCTTTTTCAAAAAGCCGCTGAATATGCTCATCATCGGGGTACAGGCCGTGCCGCCGATCACCCTGCTGATCCCCTATTTCAGCCTGATCGTCGGGCTGAAGCTGCACAACTCCTACCTGGCCTTGATCCTGACCTATATGGTCTTCACGCTCTCTTATGCCATCATCATGATGACCGGCTATTTCAACACCCTGCCGCGCGAGCTGGACGAAGCAGTGATGATCGACGGCGGCAGTTCTTTTGTGGCGCTCTGGAGCGTGCTGGTGCCTATCTCGCTGCCTGGGATCGTCTCGGTCGGCATCTACACCTTTATGCTGGCCTGGAACGAATTTTTGTTTGCGCTGACTTTGACCAAGACCACCGACATGCGCACGGTACCCGTCGGCATTCAGCTGTTGATGGGCCAGCACTCCTACGAATGGAATGAAATGATGGCGATGAGTGTGCTGGGCTCGCTGCCCGTTTTGCTGCTCTTTCTCTTTTTTCAACGCTACTTTATTGCCGGCATGACCGCCGGTTCTGTCAAAGGTTGACCCCCCAAACCGTGCGTGAATTGCCCAAATCGGAGAGTGCCTACCCCAATGGGTCTTTCAGAAGGCTGCCGGTTTGCTTGCAGCGCCCGATGCCCCCATGCTATTTTTGGTTTTGTTTTGTTGACTGTTATCAAATATGATGGAGAAACACAATGTTACTGAACATGCGAGATCTGCTGAAGGTCGCCCACACCCACCGCTTTGCCATTCCAGCATTCAATATCAGCAGCAACATGTTGCTCGGCGGGGTGATGGAAGCCTCTGAAGAGATGAACTCGCCGGTGATCCTGGCCATCCACCCCGACGAGCTGCACTTTGTGCGGACTTCTTTTGTCAAAGCCGCCCTGGAGGAGGCCATCAGGGCGTCGGTGCCCGTCTGCATCCACCTCGACCATGGATCCTCTTTGGGCCAGATCATGGAAGCGATCCAGTGTGGCTTTACCTCGGTCATGATCGATGCTTCCACGCTGCCGCTGGCCGACAACATCGCGATCAGCCGCCAGGTCGTCGAACTGGCCCACCCAGTCAATGTCTCCGTAGAAGGAGAACTGGGCACGATCGGCACCACCGGCCCCGAAGCAGAGGCCGGCTCGGAAGAGATCATCTACACCAACCCAGACGACGTGGTCACCTTTGTCGAGTCGACCCAGGTCGACACCCTGGCTGTGGCGATCGGCACCTCACATGGCATCTACCCCAAAAACAAAAAACCGGAGCTCAAGCTGGCCCTGCTCAAAGAAATCGCAGCGCGCGTCGACATCCCCCTCGTGCTCCACGGCGGCTCGGCCAACCCAGAAAATGAAATTGCCGCTGCCGTCAAGCTGGGCATCAACAAGATCAATATCTCCAGCGACATCAAAGACGCATTCTATCAAAAATGCCGCCAAATCCTGGCGGACCCGGTCCTGCGCGAGCCCAATTCGATCTACCCCCCCTGCATTGCTGCCATGAAAGAAGTGGCCCGCTACAAAATTCAGCTCTTCGACGCCGCAGGCAAAGCAGATCTCTATCGGCGGCCCCTCCCCTGAAAAACAGCGCTGACAGTTGACCCAACCGCAGCTCTGCCCAGCCGGCGCGCGCCAGGCTGGGCAGAGCCAAAACAAGGAACGCACCGTGCCAGCAAACATTGCTCTAGGGCTCGGCGACAACATCGACTACGAAATTGTCTGGGATTCGCAGGTGATCGAAGGGCTGGTCGCCCAATACGCGATCCAGCCAGAAGAGCTGCTGCACTCGCAGCCGATCGGCTGCGAACGAGATCTGCTCCTCTCCATTTTACAGTTCTTGCAGTCCGGCACAGGAGGGGAACGCTTTGTCGATTCCTCGCCGCTCATCGAGCAGTTTGCCAGCCGTTTCACCAAAAAAATTACGCTGGGCGGCACCTCGGTGCGCGCAGCGATCGCCATGCACAAGCTCGGATATACCCCAGCCCTCCACCTGGTGACCCTCAACGACCACGTCCGCCGGCTGATCCCCCCCCAGAGCCCCTATGTCTGCAGCAACCCCCAGGATACAGCCTACCCCCATCTGATCGTGCAGTTCGACCCAGGCACCCGGATCCAGGCCAACGGCTTCACCCTGTGCAGCAGCCGGGCCAATCGCATCATCTACCACAACGACCGCGACAATATTGCGCTGGCGTTGAACGAAGACTTTGCCGATCTGATCGCCGATGCACAAGTCCTGCTCGTCTCAGGGTTCAACGCCATGCAGAGCGAACCGTTGCTCCAGGAGCGCCTGGATTCGCTGCGCCGCATCCTGCGCAGCTTGCCCAAAAACGCAGCCCTCTTCTACGAAGACGCTGCATTCTACAACCCGGCGTTCAGCCAAAGAATTCTGGCAGCGCTGGCCAGCCAGCTCACAATTTTCAGCTTGAACGAGGATGAGTTGCAGGCCCACCTGGGGCGTTCACTCGACCTGTTGGATGTGGAACAGATGGCCCGGGCACTCGCCGACCTCCATCGCCTGATCCCAGTTCCCACACTGGTGGTGCATTCGATGTACTGGGCGATCGCCTACGGCCACAACAGCCCTGCCCTGGCCGCTGCCCTCAAAGGCGGCGTGACCATGGCGACCACACGCTTTTGCTGCGGAGACGATTTTGGGGTGGAAGCGTATCGCACCATCGAACAGCGCCCGCCTCCCCCCGCCGGATCCCACTTTGCCGCAGCGCTTCACCGGCGGCTTGGCCCACAGGTCTGTTGTGTGCCGGTCGCTGCTGTAGAACAAACCAACGCGACGACGATCGGGCTGGGCGATGCCTTTGTGGGCGGTTTTCTGCCGGCACTCCTGCGTTAGCAGCCTCTCTCAGAGCAGCCAAAACCAAAGCTGGCTGGCCAGCCCCCAGGATGCCAGATTCAGCCCCAGGCTGACCCCCCAGCCGCTCCAGCGCGGCCGCGCCAGGCAGGCCGCGTAGACGCCCCCTTCCAGCAACACGACAGCCCCCTCCCCGACCGGGACTTTCCACGGCGGTGCCACCGGCAGCGCTGGCAGCAGAAACCAGAAGACCGTGTGGCTGACCAGATTGAGGGCCAGCGCAAGCCAGACAGCGAGCCAGACAGAGCGCCGCCTGCGTGCACGCCAGCCAGGCAACAGCCAGGTAGCCGCAGCCATCCCCCCTCCTTCCACCAGCAACGTCACCCCCAACGCCCACAGCTGCATGGCCAGCCCTCAACACCGGCTCAACGGCTCTCGCAAACCAGCTGTTCGTTGAGATCGACGGTGCTGGGGTTGTCGGCAGACGAATCGGACAACTGGCAGATGCCATTGGGCCCCATGCAGGAGGAACCGTAACCATAGCTGCAAGGATCCCCTGCCGACTTGCCCTGGCAAGCATAGTATGGGGCAGGAACATTGCCCATCAACAACAACATCACGCCAAGCAACACAAGCACACACAATCGACGGCTGCGCATCGTCCGCTCTCCTTGCAGGTCCTCCCCGCCTTACTTTTTTGTACATGCGACATACATACGACAGCCTGATCATAGCCACATCGGGGAAATTTGGCAATCTGCTCTGGCTGCCTTGGAAAGCTGCATCCGTCCACACAGCACCGCTGTGATCGCGCCCGTGACCTCCCTTGCTGTTACAATAAGGGGCCAGGATCGTTGTAATCTTTTTCTGAAGTACCCCTTCACCCAAAGGAGCACGCTTATGCAACTCGGCTGTTTTCAAAGCAACCACGGCCTGCACCAAATCGAATTTGCCAGTTTTGTCGAGCAGGTTGCCCTGCTCGGCTATACAGCCATCGACATGCCACTCAACGTCCCCGACGCAGCGGCGATCGTGCGTCAACATGGGCTGCACATCCACAGCGCCGGCGCCCTTCATCTGCCAGATCTGAGCCCGGACGCGACGGTTCAGGAAGAGATTGCCCGCCGTGCGACGGCGGCGATCGAGAGCTGCGCTCGTTTTCAGATTCCGACGATCACCACGGTCATCGGCCGTGCCCCTGGCTACAACGGGGACGACAACATTGCCCTCTTCAGCGAACTCTTCACCCCGCTGGCCGCCCACGCCGAAGCCAAGGGTGTCAAATTTGCCTTTGAAAACTGGCCGCGCGGGGGCACAATGCTGGCGACCACCCCAGAGATGTGGGACGCAATGTTCACGGCGGTTCCCTCACCGGCCATCGGCCTCTGCTACGACCCTTCTCATTTTTACTGGCAAGGCATCGAATATCTTCAGCCGATCTACGACTTTGGCGACCGCATTGTGCATGCCCATGCCAAGGACACCGAAATCCTCGAGAAGGGGCGAAACCGGTATGGGATCTATGGCCGCCAGCTTGCTGCCACCGCGGAGGCCGACTGGTGGCGCTACCGCCTGCCCGGCTACGGAGCGGTCAACTGGTACCGTTATCTGGACGCGCTGGTGCAAATTGGGTACGAGGGCGTTCTCAGCGTCGAACATGAGGACCCGGTCTGGAGCGAGACTCCCGAGCTGGCCTTGCGTGGGCTGCGTCTGGCCTACGCCTTCCTGGCCCCTCTGATCGCCTGACAGGGGAGCCATCGGGGAATTCGATGACCAAAATCCTGGCAATTGAGACCAGCTGCGACGAGACGGCAGCTGCGGTGGTCGAAGATGGCCACATCGTCCACGCCAATGTCGTGGCCACCCAGATCGAACTGCATCGCCGGTTTGGCGGTGTGTTTCCTGAACTGGCCAGCCGCCAGCACGTGCTGGCGATCCAGCCGGTGATCGCGCAGGCATTGGCAACTGCTGCTACCCCTGTAGCGGCGCTGGACGCAGTGGCCGTCACCTGTGGGCCAGGGCTCTCTGGCAGCCTCCTCGTCGGCGTCAACGCAGCCAAAGGGCTGGCTTTTGCCGCACACAAACCGCTGCTTGCAGTCAACCATTTGGAAGGGCACATCTATTCCAACTGGCTGGATGGCCCGCAGCGTCCGGCCAGCCGCTTTCCCAGCCTGGTGCTGATCGTCTCGGGCGGCCACACCGAGCTCATCGAGATGCGCGACCATGGCCGCTATCGGCGCCTGGGAGGGACCCTCGACGATGCCGCCGGCGAAGCGTTCGACAAGGTTGCACGCCTGCTCGATCTGGGGTTTCCGGGGGGGCCTGCCATCCAAGAGGCAGCCAGCCAGGGCGACCCAGCCGCCTTTGCCCTGCCGCGCGCGCTGCGCCATCCCGCCAGCCACCGCTTCGACTTCAGCTTTTCTGGGTTGAAAACAGCCGTGCTCAATCTCGTGACACAGCTGGGTGCGGCGGGCCACGATCTGCGCTCCCCCCAGCTGCGCAGCGATCTGGCGGCTTCATTTCAGCAGGCTGTGGTCGATGTGCTGGTCGAAAAAACTGCCGCCGCCGCGTTGGCCGTCGGCGCAGAACAGGTCTGTCTTTGCGGGGGGGTCAGCGCCAACCAGAGGCTGCGCCAGCAGGCCAGCGAACAGATGGCAGTGCTCGGGATGCCGCTCTACATCCCACCGCTGGCCTTTTGCACAGACAACGCGGCCATGATCGGCGCCGCCGCCTACTACCATCCAACCGTCGCCGAGGGTCTCGCCCTCGACGTCCAGCCTTCGCTGCCCCTCCTCGACAGTGTCGAGGAGGGGCAGCATACCTAGGCCCGATCCGGCGCTTCAGTCGTGGAGGGTGCGATCCACCACGTTGACTCCAGCCATTTCGATCACAGGGCTGCCATCCTGCTCGACCCAGACGCCACACTGAGTGCTGCCCGAGCTCTCCTCCAACTCGACAGGGGTACCATCCATCCGCAGAGCCGGATGGTACCAGCGCCCCACCTGCTGGGCATCCCCTTCGATGTAATGGCCGATCAGCGAGCGGCGGAAGCGGTCCTTGCTGGTGTTGGGGTAGCTTCCATGCACCAGTTGTCCGTTGAAAAAGAGCACATCACCGGCCTTCATCAACACAGGGCGCACATCAGCGTCGGCGGGCAGCGGCACGGTCACATCGGTGAAACTCTGGTTCAGGTCAGCACCGACCGTGCAGAGCACCGGCCATGCATGGCTGCCCACCACCACCTGCATACAGCCATTCTCTTCGTCGCAGTCGTCCAAGGCCAGCCAGGCGGCGATGCAGGTGCCCGGTTGCACACGCAGATAGTAGTTGTCCTGGTGCAGCGCCTGCCCGCGCGCCCCAGCCGGCTTGAAATAAAGCATCGTCTGGACAGCATAGGGTTCACTCCCCAGAAAGGCTGTCAGGGCGCGGTTGATGCGCGGCTCCAACATCCAACGCAGCGAACGATCGTCCCACCGATGCATATGGATCATGCGTGGGTAGGCTTTGAGGGGATCTTTCTCATCGGCGTTGACGCCAGCAAAATCACCGGCGAAACTGCCTTCGCGACGCAGCTGCATAAAATGGTCGACATACGTTTCCACCTCTTCCGGCGAAAACATCTGCTGAACGATAGTATAGCCATTCTGTTCAAATTGATGGATTTGCAATGGTGTAATCACGGTTCGCTCCTTCGGGTCATCTTTCAAAAAGACAGCAAAGTCGATTATACTGTTTTCTCAACAGGTTGCAAAGTCCCTTGGTTTCTCACATGGGGCACAGGGGCGACACAAAGTACGGCAGAACAGGCATCCTGATACTCTAAAATTCAGCTTCCTGACAAAGTGATGTCAGCAGTGGGCAAGCGGTTGAATGGAACTCATCGAACAGATCTGGAGTGCACTCCACACGGCCACGCTGCCGGATCTCGGCGTGTGGAGCTACGTAATTCTTTTTGTGTTGATCTTTATCGAAGGCCCTGCGATCACCATGACCGCTGGAGCAATGGCAGGGGCTGGCATTCTGCGCTTTGACCTGGTCTTTTTTACCGCAGTGGTCAGCAACACGATGGCGGACTATACCTGGTACCTGCTTGGCTATTTTGGCAGCCAGCACCCGCTGCTCTTGCAATTGCGCTGGATTCAACACAACGAAAGGCTGATCCAAAGGCTCAGCAGCAAAATTCAACGGCGGGCCACCCGCCTGTTTTTGGTGGCCAAAGCTTCGGTTGGCATCATGTCGATCCCAGTGCTCGTTGCTTCTGGAATTGCCCGGGTTTCCTGGCTACGCCTCTTTGTGATCAGCGTCGTCTTCGAGCCGATCTGGAACGGGGCCCTGATCTACGCTGGCAGCCATCTCGGCAACTACATCAACGCGCTTGACCGAGGGCTGCGCTATTTTGCGCTTTTTGCGACCTTCTCCCTGTTTGTTGTCTTTGCCGCCCTCTACCGTCGTTTCTTTCAACGCGTCACCCACATCAACGATTTCACCCCCTGACCAGCTGTTTTCTCAAGCGCCTGCACGCACCCTCTCCAAAAAAAATGCATGCCAGCGCAGGTCAGCAGTCAATTCTGGATGAAATGCGGTCGCCAACAGGGCGCCCTGGCTGACGGCAACAGCCACCTCTTCGCCGTGGCCCGCCACCGTCGCCAGCACGGTGACCTGTTCCCCACTCTCGACGATGGCTGGTGCCCGAATGAAGACCGCCCGCACCGGCGGATCGCCTGGCACCGGAGCCACCAAGGAGGTCTCAAAGCTTTCGTTCTGACGCCCAAAATAGTTGCGGCTCACTGTCACATCCAACCCACCAATCAGCGGCTGCCCGCCCGCCTTCTGGCCAGTGGCTCGCTCGGCCAGCAGGATCAGCCCGGCACAGGTGCCCCAAACTGGCCGGCCGCTCCTCACCCAGGCCCGCAGCGGTTCGACCAGCCCCCACCGCTCGGCCACCAGCCCCATCGTGGTGCTCTCTCCGCCAGGCAGAATCAGGCCGTCGAGGCCAGCCAGCTGTTGCGGCTTGCGCACCTGGACAGTCTGGGCTCCCAGGCGCCTCATCATCGCTTCATGTTCCAAAAAAGCGCCTTGCAGCGCCAAAATTCCAATCGTCGTCATTGTTCTGTCTGTTCTACCTCTGGGGGAGGGCATGTGCCCTCCCCCGTGGCCCCTTTACCAGCCTCGCGCCGCCATCTTCTCGGTATCCTTCAGCGTATCGATGTTGATACCGACCATTGGCTCGCCGAGATCTTCGCTGATCTCAGCCAGAACCTGTGGATCGTTGTAGTGCGTCACAGCCATCACGATCGCGCGTGCCCGCTTCTCCGGGTTGCCGCTTTTGAAGATGCCAGAGCCGACAAAAACACCGTCGACCCCCAGCTGCATCATCAGCGCGGCATCTGCCGGTGTCGCAACGCCGCCGGCCGCAAAGTTCACGACAGGCAGACGCCCCAGGTCGGCCGTCAATTTGACCAGCGGATAGGGCGCACGCAGTTCCTTGGCAAAGCTGAACAGTTCATCCTCGTCCATGCTGCGCAGCCGCCGGATGGCTCCGTTGACGGTACGGGCGTGGCGCACCGCCTCGACAATGTTGCCGGTCCCTGCCTCGCCTTTGGTCCGAATCATGGCAGCTCCTTCGCCGATCCGTCGCAAGGCTTCGCCCAGGTCGCGGGCGCCACAGACAAAGGGGACAGTGAACTTGTGTTTGTTGGTATGGTGTTCTTCGTCGGCAGGGGTCAACACTTCGCTCTCGTCGATATAATCTACCCCCAGAGCCTGCAAGATTTGTGCTTCCACGAAATGGCCGATGCGTGCCTTGGCCATCACCGGAATCGTGACCGCCTCGAGGATCCCTCTGATCATCAGCGGGTCACTCATCCGTGCGACCCCGCCATCTCGCCGGATATCTGCGGGCACCCGCTCCAAAGCCATCACGGCGCAGGCACCCGCCTCCTCGGCGATGCGTGCCTGTTCGGCGTCGATGACATCCATGATCACGCCGCCTTTGAGCATCTGCGCCAGCCCTACTTTGACGGCAAAGCTGCCGGTCAGCACTTCATTGTGGATCCCTGTCCCATTGACAGGCAGTTTGGTGTTTTCGTTCATTGTGGTCACTCCTGCATCCTTATCCGTTCCTGAACTGTAGCGGGCAGCGACCAGAGAGCTGCCACGCAGGTACACCGTTTTATCTTACTATACCTGCCAAGGAAGCATTGTATGCAAACAGGCAAAAATTTGGCACTGTCTTGCACTTCCGGTACACTGGACAAGCTGGATAGCTTTCAGAAGGGGCAGGAGGGCGCGTGTTTGAACTGGTTTTTTTGGGTACATCCGCATCGGCTCCGTCGGTGCAACGGGGGCTGTCCTCTGCGTTGGTGATGGTAAACGAGCATCGCTTCATGATCGACTGTGGAGAGGGCACGCAGCGCCAGCTCTTGCGCACCGGGCTCGGCTTTCGCCGGCTGGACAAAATTCTGCTGACCCATGGCCATCTCGACCATATCCTTGGGCTGGGTGGGCTGGCTTCGACTTTGGGGCGTTGGGAGGCGCTGGAAGAGCTCCACATCTACGGCGGGGCCATGACCCTGGCGCGCGTGAACCTGTTGATGGAGGTTGTCTTTGGCCCGGGCCAGATCCCTACCTCCGGTGTCACCCTGACCCTGCTCGAGGCTGGGCAGCTCTTTGAGGACAAAAAATTCACGTTGACGGCGGTCCCGGTCCCCCATCGTGGGCCCGACTGCTTCGGTTTTCTCTTCGAAGAACGTCAGCATCGTCCCTTTCTGGCTGAAGCCGCCGAAAGGCTGGGCGTGCCCCACGGGCCTGAACGGCGTGACCTGGCCCAAGGACAGCCGATCACCCTGCCCGGGGGGCGTGTGGTGCAGCCAGAAGAGGTCCTGGGCCCTCCCCAGCGCGGGGCGCGCCTCTTTTTTGTCGGGGATGTCAGCCACACAGCTCCCTTGCAGACAGCTGCGGAGGAGGCCGATCTGCTCGTGGTCGAAGCCACCTATCTCGAGGCCGACAAGTCGCTGGCCCGCCAACACGGCCATCTTACGGCCGCTGCCGCTGCTCGCCTGGCACGCAGCGCTGGCGTGCGCCAGCTGGTGCTGCACCATGTCAGCCGACGCTACTCCACCCAGCAGGTGCTCGAAGAAGCCCGGTCGATCTTTCCAGCGACCTTCGTCGCCGGCGACCTCGACCATTTCAGTGTCCACAAAGAAAAACCGATCGTCGCACGCAACCTGCGTCAACGGGCATAGCACAGATTCTGGCGGCGAAGACACGCAGCAGCCCCGCAGACCAAGCCCCAGAGATATGGGCCTGTGCAAACAAAAGGGGGGGGAGCACCGATGTGCCCCCCCCCCTGCGCTGCCCTCCAGAACAAAGAGAGCAGCAAGCGATCAGGGCTTTACATGCCCATGCCCATGTCGCCGCCCCCAGCAGGAGGGGCTGGTTTCTCTTCCGGGATGTCGCAAACCAGCGCCGACGTGGTCAGGATCATGGCCGCGATCGAGGCGGCGTTCTCCACGGCGCTGCGCGTCACCTTGACCGGGTCGATGATGCCAGCCTGCAGCATGTCGACATAGTCGTTGCCGATGACATCGTAGCCGGTCGTCATTTTGCCGTCGACGTGCAGCATGCGCACTTTTTCGATCACCACGGCACCGTCCAGCCCCGAGTTGCCGGCAATCATGCGCATTGGCTCTTCCAATGCACGGCGCAGGATGCGCAGACCCGTAGCAGCATCTCCTTCCAGACCCACATTGTTGAGGGCTGGGATGGCGTTGATCAGCGCCACGCCACCGCCGGGCACGATTCCTTCTTCCACAGCAGCACGGGTGGCGCTCAGCGCGTCCTCGACACGGTGCTTCTTTTCCTTCAGTTCGGTTTCCGTGGCGGCTCCCACACGAATGATGGCCACACCGCCAGCCAGTTTGGCCAGCCGCTCCTGCAGTTTCTCCCGGTCGTAGTCGCTGGTGCTGGACTCGATCTCGGCACGAATCTGTTCGATGCGCCCCTTGATGGCCTGCGCGGCGCCCGCGCCGCCGACAATGGTGGTCTCGTCCTTGGTGCTGACGATGCGGTCGGCACGCCCCAGATCCTCGAGTTTGACGCTGTCCAGTTTGCGTCCCAGCTCCTCGGTGATCACCTGACCGCCGGTCAGGATGGCGATGTCCTGCAGCATGGCCTTGCGGCGGTCGCCGAAGCCAGGAGCCTTGATCGCCAGCGCGTTGACCATCCCACGCAGTTTGTTGAGCACCAAAGTCGCCAACGCCTCGCCGTCGACATCTTCAGCAATGATCACAACCTCACGCTTGCCGATCTGGACCAGCTTCTCCAGGGTCGGCACGATATCCTGGGCGCTGCTGATCTTCTTGTCGGTGATCAGGATGTAGGGATCCTCGATCGCAGCTTCCATGCGCTCGGCGTTGGTGACGAAGTAGGGGCTCAGATAGCCGCGGTCGATCTGCATCCCCTCGACATATTCGGTCTCGAACTGCAGGCCCTTGCTCTCCTCGACCGTGATCACGCCATCTTTGCCGACCTTGTCCATCACCTCGGCGATCAGGTTGCCGATCGTCTGGTCGGCAGCAGAGATGCTTGCCACCTGCGCGATTTCAGCCTTGCCGGCGACCGGGGTCGCCATGGCCTTGAGCGCAGAGACGATTTCATCGCGGCCTGCCTCGATTCCCCGCTTGAGCATCATCGGGTTGGCACCCGCAGTCACGTTTTTCAGGCCTTCGTTCACGATGGCCTGTGCCAGCACGGTCGCTGTGGTCGTGCCGTCGCCGGCGACGTCATTGGTCTTGGTAGCAGCTTCTTTGAGCAGCTGGGCGCCCATATTCTCAAAGGGATCCTTCAGCTCTACTTCTTTCGCAACGGTCACACCATCGTGGGTCACCGTCGGGCTCCCCCACTTCTTGTCCAAGGCCACGTTGCGTCCCTTGGGCCCCAGGGTGGTTTTGACGGCATTTGCCAGGGCATCGACACCGGCCTTCAAGGCACGGCGTGCGTCATCTTCATAAATAATTTGCTTGGCCATTGTCTGACTCTCCTCTAAATTTGCTCTGCAACCAGTCAATTCAAATATCAGCCATCGCCTTTTTTGCGTCCGGCGCTCAGCCAACGCTGAGTGCGGGAAGGCGAGACAGGGACACTACGCCACGATCGCCAGGACGTCGCTTTCCTTGAGGATCAGATATTCCTTGCCATCCAGCTTGATGCTGGTTCCGGCGTAGCGCGCATAGAGCACTCTGTCGCCGACTTTGACATCCATTTCGATCCGCTCGCCATTCTCTTTGCGAGCCCCAGGCCCGGCTGCAATCACCTTGCCTTGCTGCGGTTTTTCTTTGGCAGTTTCAGGCAGAAAAATGCCCAATGCGGTCTGCTCTTCCTGTTCGGCAGGTTCCACCACAATGCGGTCGCCCAACGGTTTTAGATTCATCGGTTCGTCTCCTTGGCATGCAAGAATTTTGGTCTTTTAGAAAAGAACTTGTTAGCACTCGACTGTGTTGAGTGCTAACAGTTCCTATCATAGCGTAATGACAGCCACGTTGCAAGTAGGCAACGCTGCAAATTTGCTTGAAAAACGCTAACGCTTTGTTAGAGATTTGTTTGCGCGCAGGGACTGTGTATACCGGATCATCTCTTCCTCTTCGGCGACATATTCGCTCAGATCAAAGGCCGCGTACAGTTCCCGGCTTTCCACAAAGTAGGCGGCGGCCTGCTCGAGCATGGCCTGTTCCAGGGCGACGTGCCCCAGGTTGTGCAGCGTAGCGGCCAGATCGGTCCATGCCCCCCGCTGGCGGAGCAGAGCCACATCCAGGATGTACCAGGCCTGGGCCTGGCCAAAGTCCCCGCGCGCGTAGCAGACCGACCCCAGGTTGTTGTAGCAGGCACTGACGCCGGTCAGGTCCTCGATCTTATCAAATATCTTGAGCGCGTACTCGTAGGCCTGGATGGCCTGCTCGTGGCGGGAAAGGGCCTCCAACACCAGCCCCACGTTGTTGTAGATGCTGGCCAGCACATGTTTGTCGTCGCGGCGCAGGGCCACGCGCAGGGCGTGGCGGTGCTCCACCAGGGCACGCTCGGGTTGGTTCAAACTGAAGTAAGCGCTTCCCAGATTCATATAGGCGGTTGCCAACCCATGTGGATCCCCCAGCTGCGCGACGCAGCTGAAGGCCGCCATAAAATACTCCAGCGCCCGCCGCGGGTCATCCAGCACCCGGTAGGAGGTTCCCAGGTCCGTCAGGACATAGGCCAGCTCCGCCAGGATATCGCGTTCGTCAAAGATCTGCACAGCCCGCTGCAACCAACGAATTCCCTCCTCCACGCGGCCCAGGAAGAAATGTTGGCGGCCGATATTGGTCAGAAACCAGCCGTAGTCGCGCAGGTTTTGCGTGGCGCGCGCGGCGGCAGCCCCCACGGTCAGCCAGCGCAAAATCCCGGGCGGGTGGCGCCAGAACGCGTAGTGGGCCAGGGCCAGGGCGTAATCTTTGGCCAGCTGCAAATCGGCGTGCACTGCGGCCAGATCGACCCCTGCACAGCGGGCCGAGAGGGCAGACTCCTCGCCGTCGACCAGTTCATCGGGCTCACACTGAAAAATCCGGACCAGACGCCGGGCACACCAATCGGCGCCGGCAAAGATATTGCCCCAATCCAGGTCGACCTCGGGCCAGCGGTGAAGCGGCAGGCGCTGGTATTGTTCAGCTTGCTGGACATAGAAGGCTGCATGGCGGCGGTCCCACTCCTCGCCCAGCATGACGGCGTTTTCTTCAAGATAGCGGCGCACGATGGGGTGGATCACCACACGCTGCCGAAAGCGGTCCCGCTCGATCAAGGCCCGATCTGCCAGCTCAGCCACAGTTCGCTCAAAGCGTGCCTGCGAACCGAGATCCTGCCAGAAGAGTTCGTGCAGGGCCTGTTCAGAGACCCCTCCCACGGCACGCACCAGTCGGCCGAGAAAAACAGCCGCAGCCGGATTTTGCAGCGCGTAGGTTTCGAGAGCAAACGCACAGAGGCTGGCAGAAGGCACGCTGCCGGCCCCCTCCTCCATGCTGCGCAGCACGCCCTCCAGCTCTGCAAACGAAAATTCGAGCAGCAGGCCAAATACAAAACGCATGCAGAGCGGGTTGCCCTGCGTCAACGCGTAGATCGCCTGGGCGCTTTCCAGGGCAGCTGTTCGGACAGAGTGGGGGGCACGGGCAGCCACAAAAGCCACCAGATCCTCGTAGGGCAACCCCTCCAGGTGGATCCGTTGGTGCTGAACCAAGGCAGCAATATTGGGGCTGAAGCGCCGGTCGATCAGAAGAAGGCGCGAGTCTCCTTCGCTCTCGTGGAGGTGGCCGATGATTTCGACCAGGGTAGCCAGTTCACGTTCGGTGGCCCCGGCCAGTTTGTCCAGGATCAAGAGGCGCCGACGCTTGTAGAGCTGCTCCAAAATTCCAATCCCCCAACGGTCGTCGCTGCTTCGAGTCAGTGCTGTCCCCAGCACCGTATCGATCGTACGCACCACATCGTAGAGACGGAAAGGGCTGACCCCCGCTGGACTGACCTGAATGATCCCATCGCTGAAGTTGTAAAAATGGTTCCAGGCCGCTGCAACCGCCAGCGTGCTCTTCCCATTGCCTTGTTCGCCGCTGATGGCAATGGCAGGCAGGTCGTCGCGGCCGGTCAGCCAGGTATGCAGCGTCCACAGCCGCTGCTGGCTGCCGACAAACCCCTGCAGCCGATACGCGGTCAGATTGTTGGGCGTCCTCGAATTCTCCACAGTCCACTCTCACAAATTCCTGGCTTGGCTTACAACATAATGCAGGGAACTTCGCTGGCAGCAGCGATTTCCTGTTGGATCGACTCAGCAAACGCAAAGCCTTCCGAGATACGGCTGAAGGCACGCTGGATTGCCCCCCGGTCGAGCAGGATCAGATCCGGTCGAATTTTTTTGGCCAGCTGGTTGATGTTGAGAGGGGTCACCGACTCCACGTAGTCGATGTGCGCGATCGCACGCTGCTCGACTGCGCGAGGATTGGGGATCGCATCGCTCACAACGACTTGAATGTTCCGATTTTTTTGCAGCTGACGCAACGCAGCTGTGCCAGCCGCATCTGCGCCGATCAACCAGACACGCATCCGGGACCTCCTGAAAATTTTTCGGCCACACGCTGGACAAACGGCGAGCTCCCCCAGCAGCATCGGGCCTGGCCAACGCTGCCCGGCTCAGATCAGCCCGAACAGACTGAACAGAAAAAACAACAGACCAATCCCCACAACCGAGGGCAGCCCGACCCACAAACCACTGCGCGCCATCTCCCGCGCAGAGACAGCTCCAGAGACTGCAACCAACGTCATGCGGGCCGAGGCAGCAGGCAACATGTAGGCGATTCCAATCGCCAGCACGACCGGCAGCACCAGCCGCACAGGCTCGATCCCGCTGGCATGTGCCACAGAAATCAACAAAGGGGACAAAATTGCACCCAGGGCGACGTTGTTCATGAGCTGGGTCAGAGCAAACCCGATGAACACCATCACAAACAACACAGCAGCAAAGGGCAGACCGATCAACAGCGGTGCCAGCATCTCCGCAAACCAGGCGCTGGCCCCACTCTTCTGCAGCGCGTCCCCCAAGGTAAAGCCGGCACCGATCACCAAAAAAATCCCCCAGTTGACCCCTTTGAGATCGTTCCAGTCGACTACTTCGCTGACAGAGAGAAAAGCGACGGCCACGATCGAGACGATGGCACTGCTCAGCAGGGTCTGCGGGAGACCGAACGTTCGTTCGACAGAAGCGCCAAAGACCCACAGAAAGACACACAGGCCAAGGACCCACAGAATTTTGGTCTGCTTCTCAGCAAGGGGCCCCAGACGCACAAACTCGCGCAGCACTGGCAAGGTGTCAATCCGGCCAGCCGGCAGCTCCATCACACGCATCAACAGCCACCAGGTCAGCGGCAGCAACAGCGAGACCAGCGGCACCGCATAGACTGCCCAATCCATAAATGTGAAGGGCTGAAGGGTATTGAGGTAACCAGCCGCGATCGCATTTTCGCCGCTGCCGACGATGGTGGCCATTCCTCCGAGGCTGGCCGCATAGGCGATCCCCAGCACCAGGGTGGCGACCACCCGGCGCGCCAGCTCCGGCTGGGTGACATGCTGGGCAATCGTCAACGCCACTGGGATCAGAACAGCAGTGGTCGCTGTGTTGAGCACCCACATACTCAGCAGGGTCGTCATGGCCATCAAATTGAACAGCAGACGGGGAAGAGAGCCGCCGCTGGCGACAATTGCATAGATGGCCAACCGTCGGGTCAGCCCATGTTTGCGCAGCGCCTCGGCCAAAAAAAGGCTGGAAAGCACCAGAAAGAGTGAGGGCTGGGCAAACGCACCAAATGCCCCCGAAGCCGTGTCGATCCCCAAAGCAACCTGGGCTACTGGCACCAGCAACGCTGAAATCGGCAGCGGCGCAGGCTCCAGAGCCAGAATGCTGCCCGTAAAGACAAACAAAGCCACAGCCCGTTGTCCCTCTGGCGACAGTCCCTCTGGAAAGGGCAACAGCAACGCCACACCCGTCAGCGCCAGCACAACGAAGAAACGCCGCAGGTCAAAGACTGCCTGCTGTGTGGCTTTCAAAGGATACTGGATCATCTCCAGCGGGGTGAGGCGGCGCTGAAGCCGTCGTTTGCTGGTCGTCGTACGCACAGCCGAGTTCTGCCGTCCGGCAGCCGTTCGGGGCTCAGCCGACGTTTGCGCAGAAGCCCCCACCAGTCTGCCCTCTGGCAGACGCCGCCAGGAAGCCCGTTCCGGCAAGGTAGATTTCAAACGCGAACGATGAGTGGTCATTGGCCGGCCCAACACTCACGGTTTGCTGTCACAGAGTTTGATCCCTGCCAGTGCTGGCCCGCTTTCCGGGTTCTTCTCCAGCGCCTTTTTCAACCATACCTGTGCGGCCTCACATTCGCGCGGCTCTTTGTAGACATGCGCCAGCCCGGCCGTGTAGTAATGTTCTTCCCGCGCCTGCTTTTCCCACAAGGGCAACCCCCGATCCAGTGCGGCGGCTGCATCCTCGTAGTTGCGGCGGAGATACAACGCCATCCCGAGATAGACCAGCGCCGGGGCATAGTCCGGATCCAGATCCAGCGCACTGTTGAGCGTGCGGATTGCCACCAGATGGTCGCCGGTGATATAGAGCCCTTCCCCCAACGCAGTCAGCGTTTGCGGCGTCCGGTTGGCATCGACCGCCGATCGGTAGGCTGCAATCGCATTCGGATAATCCGCAAGACGCAGCCGATAGATCTGGGCTTTTTGCAGATAGAGATCCGCGCGCTGGGGGGCCAGGGCAAGTGCCTGCTCCAGCACGGCGATTGCCTCCTGATACTGCCCCTGTCGTTCGAGCAGATAGGCCCGGTTGCGGAGTGCCAGCACATTCTCAGGATCCAGCGAGAGCGCCTTCCCCAAATACTCTTCTGCCCGTTCCAGGTTGCCGACATCCGTGTAGATCTCGGCAATGATCGCCAGCGTCTCCGGGTTGTCTGGCTGCAGTTCATAGGCATCCAGTGCATAACGCATGGCATCTTCGTAGTTGCCCAGCCAGTCCTCAGCCCGAGCCAGCGCGGCCAGCGCATTGGGGTCAGCTGGAGCCAGTTCGACCGCCTTGGCAGCCACAGCCTGAGCAGCCTGGGCATTGCCCTCGACCAAAAACAGGCGCGCCTTGACCACGTACGGCTCAGGGTTCTGGGGGTCCACAGCAGCGACCTGTTCGTAGGCTGCAATCGCACCAGCGTAGTTGCCCCGCAGCAACTCTGCCTGGGCCTCTGCCAAAAACGAAACAGCGCTGCGCGTCGGTGTCGGGGTCACAATCAACGGCCGCTCGACCAGCCAGCCAGGCCGTGTTTCATACAAGACAATTCCTACCGCAACCAGAACCAACAAAGGCCAGAATCGTCCGATTCCACGCCGCCGTCTCCGCCGTGCGCGAGAGCCATGGTCTAAATACATAGCAGTAGTATACCATCTGTCACACAAAGCCCCCCAACTGTTTGAGCTTTTTCAACTTCTGGTGTATGCTTGTGTGAAGAAAGAAATGAGCCCCTGTAGCTCAGAGGATAGAGCACCGGCCTCCGGAGCCGGGTGCACAGGTTCGAGTCCTGTCAGGGGTACCTATCACCAAATTGTCTGCACCAAGTTTAAAAGCTGCTTGCCCGGGGTGTGCGATGGAGATTTGCTTCCACCGCACACCCCGCTGCAATAGAGGGAGAGTCCTCCCCCCCTCACATCTCTTGCGGCACTCCTTTAGATCATGCGCCGTCGGACCACCAAGGTCAGTGCGGCAGCCACAACCAACGCCAGAACAATCCACGGCGACGCACTCCCATAGGTGCTGCCTGTCACAGGCAAAGTCTCTGGTGCAGCCTCTTCCTCCGCAGCCGGGGTCTCGGTCGCAACAGCCTCTTCCTCCGCAGCCGGGGTCTCGGTCGCAACAGCCTCTTCCTCCGCAGCCGGGGTCTCGGTCGCAACAGCCTCTTCCTCCGCAGCCGGAGTCTCGGTCGCAGCAGCCTCTTCCTCCGCAGCCGGAGTCTCGGTCGCAGCAGCCTCTTCCTCCGCAGCCGGAGTCTCGGTCGCAGCAGCCTCTTCCTCCGCAGCCGGGGAGACATCAGCGGACGGCAGCAACGCCGCTACATCGGGCGGCAAAATTACGCTGTCGATCACATGAATCACACCATTGGACGCCTGGATATCGCGCGCAATGATTTCAGCACCGTTGACAGATTTGACTCCATCTACAAACCCAAACATCACATTGCTGCCTTCGGCAGTGGCAACCTCTTTTCCATCGCTGATCAACGCTGCAATCAGACGAGAAGGCACCACATGATAGAGCAACACCCGCTCCAAGAGAGCAGGATCTGCGGCCAGTGTCTCCAAAATATCTGCCGGCACCGCAGCAAACGCGTCATCGGTTGGCGCAAAGACAGTAAAAGGTCCCTCCCCCTGCAGGGTTTCGACCAGCCCAGCTGCTTGCACCAGCTCAACCAGCGTCGTGAAATTTCCAGCTGCGATCGCAGTGTCCACGATGTCAGCTTTTTCGCTCAAGCTGTCCTGCGCCGCCGCAGCGAACGGAAGCAAAGTCAACACCAGCACAGAGACGACCATTAGCTGGAGCAAAATGCGAACACGTCGTTTCATACAACTCTCCTTAACGCTCTAAATCAATTTGCCTTGCATACGCTGTTCCGGTATGGCACCTACTGCCACCGTAAGAATCTATTATACCAGAAGAGAATGAGAATTCAGCCACAAACCTGTTCCCTTTGTGTCAGCCTTCCACTGGGAGCGGCGGCACCTCTGTGGGAGGCACAGGAGTCCAGGTCGCAGTCGGCGGCGGCACCTCTGTGGGGGGCACAGGAGTCCAGGTCGCAGTCGGCGGCGGCACCTCTGTGGGGGGCACAGGAGTCCAGGTCGCAGTCGGCGGCGGCACCTCTGTGGGAGGCACAGGAGTCCAGGTCGCAGTCGGCGGCGGCACCTCCGCAGATGGAGCAGACGGTATGTTGTCGACAAACAAGCGCACGCGTGTTTCGTACTGCGTCCCATTCGCGGCACGCAGCAGCAATCGCAAGGTATGCGGGCCGGGCTCCAGGTTGGTGGTATCCCAGGTACCCAGCGGGCCATCGGTCACAGCACTGGCAAAGGGGCCGCTGATCGGCAGGCTAAAAGCGCCTGGGTCGTGGCTGATGCCATATTGCAGCTCATAGCTGGCCAGATCAGGCAGCGCAGCGCTGCCTCGCACAGCCACAACCCCGCGCACGGTCTCGCCATCACCCGGGCTCTGGATCGCCAGCTGCAACACGCCGGGTGCCAGGGTTGGCGGCGCAACCACAGCCTCGATCGGGGGTTGGGGAAGGCCGTTGCGGATCGCCCAGTCACGATACGCGACCGGATAGACCTTGAAGGGGCGTTCCTCGATCTGGTCGGTCGGCGTGTACTCGGTGGCCAGTTGGTCGGTTCCACGCACCATGCGGATCTGTCGCCAAAGATCCTGTTCTGGGGGGAGCGGTGGGCGATCTTCGGCGAACCACTGCTCTTGTTGCTCTGGGCAGGCCAGGCTGGGCTGCGCCCCCGTGTCGACACAGACGGAATATCGGCGGACCCCGGGCGGCGGGGTGAAAGCCAGGACAGGTTCTCCCGCATGGGCCAGCGTCATAAACTGATTCCAAATCGGGCCGGCGCCAGCGACGCCGGAGATATTGACCATCGGCGAACTGTCGGCGTTGCCGACCCAGACCCCTGTGACCAGCTGCGGCGTATATCCTACGGTCAGGTTGTCCCGGAAATCGTTGGTGGTTCCTGTCTTGACCGCAGCCGGGCGGTCCAGCCGCAACAAGGAATTGGGGCCAAAGACAGGCGCCCGGGCCGCATTGTCGCTCAGAATGTCGGTGATCAGAAAGGCGTCGGCCGGGCTGACGACCTGCGTGGCCGCCTCGATCCCTGGCTGGCAGGGGCGGGACGTTCCCTGGGCACAGACGAGCACGCCTTGAACATCTGTGATCTTCTGGATCGTGACGGGGGGAAGGCGCTGTCCAGCATTGGCCAGAACAGCAAAGGCACCGGTTAATTCGAGCAACGGGACTTCGCCAGCTCCCAGCGCCAGGCTCAGGCCAAAGTCAGAGCGGGTCAGGGTCGTGACGCCCAAGCGCTGCATCAGTTCCAAATAGAGTGGCAGGGTCGTTCTTTGCAGCGCAGCCACCGCTGGGATATTGCGGCTGGTCCCCAGAGCCGTGCGCAGCGGGATCAGCCCCAGTTCCCGGTTGTCGTAGTTGGCTGGCACATAGGGAGGGTTGGCGCCGTCGGGAAACGCGGTGGTGATGTCGGCCAGCAGCGTCCCGGGCGTCCATTGCTCTCCCGGAGGACGGCCCGGCAAGGCAAAAGTTGACAGATAGACAAAAGGTTTGGTGGCGCTGCCGGGCTGGCGGGGAGCCAACGCCATATTGACCTGCCCATCAATCTCTACGTTGTCAAAATCCGCACTGCCGACCAGAGCCACCACTTCGCCGGTCTGCGGCCGCAGCGCCACCAGCGCCCCATTGGAAACATTGCGGTCGGCGATCGCACTGACCTGTTGGCGCACGATCTGTTCGGCCGCTGCCTGCAGACGCGGGTCCAGCGTGGTATAGACCGAGTAGCCAGCCTGGTAGAGCGATTCAGGGCCCAAAAGCTGTTCCAACTGCTGACGCACCAGAAGGGTAAAATGAGGAGCCTGAAGGTTGAACTGCAGCGGTTCGTACGCCAGCGGCGTCTGCCAGGCCGCGTCGGCTTCCAGCGCCGTGATGAAGCCAGCTTCCACCATCAAACGCAGCACAACCCCCTGGCGAGCCTTGGCACGGTCGGGCTGGGTATAGGGGTCGTAGTATGCCGGCAACTGGGGCAGCCCTGCCAGCAGCGCCGCTTCTGCCAGGGTCAGGTCGGCCGCTTCCTTGCCAAAATAGGTCTCTGCGGCAGCGTCAATCCCATAAGAAAAGTTTCCATAATAAATCTCATTGAAATACAGCTCCAAGATCTCCTCTTTGCTGTAGCGCCGGGTGATTTCAGCGGCCAGAATCGCCTCTTTAATCTTGCGGGTGGCACTTCGTTCTGGGCTGAGCAGCACACGCTTGACCAGCTGCTGCGTGATGGTAGATGCGCCAGAGACGACGTCCCCTTCCTGAAATGCATAGTAGAGCGCACGCAGCAAGGCGATCGGGTCGATTCCTGGGTGTGTGTAGAAATTGGCGTCCTCGGTGGCGATCGTTGCCTGGATCACAGCGGGGGCAATCGCCGCCAACGGAACTTCAATCCGCCGCCCAGTATTGGGGTCAAAGGTTTCGTTGAGCAGATTGCCAGCGCTGTCGTAGATCCGCGTCGTCTGAAATGTACTGGCGCGCTGGCGCAGTTCAGACGGTGCAGGCAAGTCGCGTGCCATCACTGCGTAGCCGGCCAGCAAAATGCCGGCTGCCAGCAGCGTCAACAGCACAAAAGTCAGGGCACCGGCCGCAACCCCCTGCCAGAAACGGTTGTATGGGCCGGTGGGGCGAGTCACCGGGCGTCGAACAGAGTGCAGTTGATACATGGTTCAGCGATGCTCATCCATCCGGCCACTGCCAAGGCAAGGTGTTTTGGTAGATCCAGGCTGCGGTGTGCCAGGCTTGCAGGGCCAGCAACGGCAGCATTCCCCCCCACAGGGCGGGGCGTGGGAGCCTTGTCGGCAGCCAAAGGGCCAACAAGACTGTCGTCGGCAACGCCGCCAGGCTGAAGAGATCCCAGTCCCGCTGCCCCCCATAGTCTGGGTTCCACACAAAGGTAAACAACAGATAGCTGCCACTGGCCAGCTGCAACAGCTGTACAGCCCGCTGTTGCAGCGGACGCTTCTCCTCCGAGGTGCCGCGCAGGCTCAGCCCGACCGCCAGCCATGCTGGCAGCACAGCTGGCGCTACCAACAGCTGGTTGTTCAACCAGTCACGCAGGTGTGGCCAGCTGAACATCGTATAGCGCTCCCAGCGCGTCGTGGTCTCCAGCAGCGGCACAAACCAGCTGGCATCCCCCCCGCCGGGGCGGTCTGTGGTCCACAGCCGGATCACCCCGTGGCCGCTGGCCTCCATCAGCCCCCAGGTAGCTCCTCCGATCGCCAGCATAGGCAACAAAATCTGGAGAGAGACGGCCAGGAAACTCTGGGAGCGGTTGGTAGCCTCCAACCATCCCAGATAAAGCAGGCTGGGGGCCAGCACAATCGTGCTCGGGTGAAACGCATGGGCAAAGGCCAGCACCATGGCTGCCAGCCAGAGCGGACGGCGTCCGCCGAGCACAGCCAGGGCCAGCCACAGATAGGCCAGCACAGCTGCTGCCGCAAAGCTGTAATTTTCGATATAGCCAAAAAAAAGCTGGACCAGGCCAAGGGTCACCAATAGGCCGTAAGAGAGCCAGGCCGGAGCCAACAGCGGCAGACGGCTCAGTGCCAGCACGACGGAGAGGTACACCACACCGGCGAGAGGGCTCAGCCACCGATAGACTGGCACCGCATCTTCCCAATTCAGCGGGCCATGCAGCAGGTGCCAAAGCTGGCTGTGCAGCGCCACATCAAAGGGCGCCTGCCAGGAACGCGTCAGGCGCAATGCAGGGTCTGGAAAGGCAATCCCCTTGGCCAGGAGGAAGGCATCTCCCCAACGGGTGTGTGCGACCGGGAAAAGTACAAACGCAACGACCAGCCCGACGCTGACTCCTGGCAGCAGCCACGCTGGCCAGCTGCCAGCGGCAACGTTGGAGACGCTCTGCCGACCGCCCCACCAGTACCAGACGATCGGGGCACACACCCCCAAGACCCCCAGCCAAACTCCCCACGGCGGCAGATAGGTTGCCGGCCAAACTCCCCACCAGGCCGTCTCAGCACTGTGAAACGCAGGAACCGGGTCAGGGCTTGCTGGCAGCGTACGCGCATAGAGGTGCATTCCCAGCAGAAGCAGAGCACAGCCATGCAACAGAACGATCGCTTTTTGCTGTCGCCGTCTAGCTGCGGCCTCGCGCATCTCTGCCACCGTTCCTCCGCTTGCTCCAGGCCGTTCCGCCTGACAGAGCCCCACGCGGGGCTGCGCGTGCCCCGCAATTATTCGCTGCCGAAGAGCAGGAATTCAACCAGCACCCAGCCACCCTCCGGGTTTTCCACCCCAGCGCCGGCCTCCACCCGAGCCCATAGACCGTCGGCAGAGCGTTCCGTCACAGGGACCACCTCGCCTGGCTGCAGCCACCCCACGATCGCTGCAGAAGCCGACGGCTCGGCACGCACCCGCAAACGGGCCCCCTCGGCGATGACCCGCGCCCTCCCCGCCGGCGGCGGCTCCGCCGCCGCGGTAGCCGGCACAACATCGATCACCTCAGCGGCAGCCACCGAACCGGCGACCGTCACAAAATCAGCCGAGACCCAGCCACGTCCCTCTACAGCCCGCGGAATGGCCAGTTCGATCCAGAGTCCGTCGCTGCTGCGCCCGATCACACTGTACTGCTCTCCTTGACGAATCCCAGCCACCACCTCAGCGCCGGCGCTGGGCTCCGCACGCACACGCAGCGAAGAGGCGGTCACCGTCGCTACGGCGCTTCCATCCAGCAGACGCACCTCTTCGCCGCGTACAGCCGGCTCCCCCTCCTCTTGCGCTGGCGCCTCTGCTGGCTGACCCGCCAGCATGCTGGCCATGCTGTCGGCCGTCACTGGCTGGCAGGCCGACAACAGCAACACCCCGCACCCTACAGTCAACAGCGCAAACACAGATTTAATTTGCATACACCCTCCCAGTCGCTCCATCCGCAGATTCGCTCTGCGGACGCGCATCTTTGCCGCAACGTTTTCACTGCGCCCAAAGTTCCTTGCCCAAAGCCCATCTGGCCGACGGCAACTTTCGACTCGGGCAGCTTCATTATTCCACAGAGCCACCCGATTTCCCAAACTTTTCAACAATCCAGGCAGCTGCCTGGGGGCTCTGGCCGGGGTTTGTCGGCAAGCCGACAGACTGATCTGCCACCTTGGGGCAGAATAGAGGGGACAACGATCAAAAGAGGCGAGGAACGATGAAAACGCAATTTGGACAAAAAACAGGGCAGCTTGCCCGCAGCGAGCACGAAACACGGCCGCCGCTGATTCGGCTGGAAGCGCTGACCAAAATCTACACGGAAGGCAGCGTCAGCCGCACTGTGCTCGACGAGCTGAATCGAGAATTTTATGCAGGCGAGTTTGTCTGTCTGCTGGGCAAATCGGGCAGCGGCAAAAGCACACTGCTCAATTTGCTCTCGGGGATCGATGCCCCCAGCCGCGGGGATGTGACCATCGACACCGGGCAGACGGCTGTCAAACTGACAGCGCTCGGCGAGCAGGAACGGACACTCTTCCGCCGCCGGCACATTGGGATCATCTTTCAGTTTTTTAATTTGATTCCTACATTGACCGTGCTGGAAAACGTCAGCCTGCCGCTGGAGCTCAACGGGCTGGCTGGCGGCAACCAGCCGCGTGCCCGCCAGCTGCTGGAACGGGTCGGGCTGGGCAGCCGGCTGCAGACCTTTCCAGACAAGCTGAGCGGGGGAGAACAACAGCGCGTGGCCATTGCCCGGGCACTGGCCCACGACCCACTGCTGATTCTTGCCGACGAACCGACCGGCAACCTGGACGAAGACACTGGGGAGACGGTGCTGAAGCTGCTCTTGGAGCTGACGCGCGACAGCGGCAAGACTTTGTTTATGGCCACACACGCCCCCGAAGTGGCCCAGCGTGCCGATCGTGTCCTGCATCTCATCCACGGCAAACTGATGAGCGACCAGCTCTGGCGAGCGGAGCACAGCGTATGAGCGCGTTTCGTTCGATTGCCCGTCAGGCCTGGCGTCACGCCTGGCGTCGCCCTTGGCAAAGCATCTTTCTGATCCTTGGGGTTGCGATCGGAGTCGCCATGATCGTGGCGATCGACCTGGCCAACGGTTCCGCCGAACGAGCCTTTGCCTTGGGGGCTGAAACCGTTGCTGGCAGGGCCACCCACCAGATCCGAGGGGGGCCCAGCGGGCTGGACGAGGAAATCTACACGCGCATTCGCACGGTAGCCGCCTACCGGCGGAGCGCGCCGGTCGTGGAAAGCTATGTCGTCGCAGAGGCGCTGGATGGGCAGCCCATGCAGCTGCTGGGGGTAGACCCGTTTGCAGAAGCCCCGTTTCGCAGCTATCTGGGGCCAGGTGACCAGGCCCAGGGGCCGGCGGCGGCCTATCTCAGCGAGCTGATGGTGCGGCCCAACACGGTGTTGTTGAGCAGCGAAATTGCAGAACGCTATGCGCTTGCGGTCGGCGACCGGCTCACTGTCCGCCACGGAGCAGATCGTATCGAGCTGGTGATCGCAGGGCTGCTCGAACCTTCCGACGATCTGAGTCGGCGCGCGCTGGATGGGTTGCTGGCCACCGACATTGCTACGGCCCAGGAAGTGTTGAACAAGGTGGGCCGGCTGGACCGCATCGACCTGATTGTCCCGCCGGGTGCGGCGGGGGAAGAGCAGCTGGCAAAGCTGGCTGCGCTGCTGCCGCCTGGCGCACGCATCGACCCGGCTGGGGCACGTGCCGGCGCGGTCGGGGAGATGACGGCCGCATTCCAGCTCAACCTGACGGCGTTGAGCCTTCTGGCTCTGGTCGTCGGCATGTTTCTGATCTACAACACGGTCACCTTCAGCGTGGTGCAACGGCGGCCGGTGCTGGGCAGCTTGCGTGCGCTGGGCATGACACGGGGAGAAATTTTTGGCCTGGTGCTGGGAGAGGCGATGGTGCTCGGTGCGTTGGGCACGCTTTTGGGGCTGGGGCTTGGGGTCCTGCTGGGGCGCAGCACCGTGCAGCTAGTCACCCAGACGGTCAACGATCTTTTCTTTGTGGTCTCGGTGCGTGAGATGACCGTCCCCGCCTGGACCTTGGCCAAAGGGGGGGCGATCGGGCTGGCAGCAGCCGCGATCGGAGCAGCCTTCCCCGCCTGGGAGGCCACCAGTGTGCCGCCAGCCGGGGCACTCAAACGCAGCGACGTGGAGGAACGGGCCCTGCGGCTCTTGCCCTGGCTTTCGCTGGCTGGGCTGGCGTTTCTTGCCCTGAGTGTTGGTTTGATGGTGCCAGAATGGCCGCTGGCACTCACCTTTGCCGGCCTCTTTGCAGCCGTGATCGGGGTGGCGCTGTTGACGCCGCAGCTGACCTTGTGGCTGATGGCTCTGGCCGAGCGGCTGGTCCAGCGGCGCGGGCTGCTGGTGCGGATGGCCCCGCGCACGGTGACCCGGTCGTTGAGCCGAGTCGCCGTCGCAGTGGCCGCCTTGATGGTGGCGGTCAGCGTGATCATCGGGGTTGGCATCATGATCGGCAGTTTTCGCCAGACCGTGGTCTTGTGGCTGGATGACGTGCTGCAGGCAGACATCTTTCTCTCACCGCCTGGTGTGAGCTCCAGTGCGGCCGCCAGCACGCTGGCACCGACACTGCTGGACAGCCTCTCTTCATTTCCGGGCATCGCCAGGGCAGCAACGACACGGGGGGTCGAAGTCGTGGCCACCACTGCACCCGGCGGCGACATTCTGCCCATCCATCTGGTTGCCCTGAGCGACGACCTGGCTGGCGCTGACCGCCGCTATCGCAGCGCACTGGGGGACTGGCAAAGGACCTGGCAGGCTGTGCAGAAAGGCTCCATTCTGGTCAACGAACCGATGGCCCACCGGCTGAAGCTGAAAGCAGGCGACACGCTGTACCTCCAGACCGACCGGGGGGAGCAACCCTTTCCGATCGCCGGGGTCACGGTCGATTTCGACGTCCGGTCGGTTGTCTTCATGGACGACGCGATCTACCGCAGCTGGTATCTGGACGACCGCATCTCCGGGGTGGCCCTGTTTGTAGAGCCTGGCGTCGAGGTAGATGCCAAGGTGCAGGAACTGCGGGCGGCCTTTGCCGGCGCGGAGGAGTTGTTGGTGCGTTCCAATCGCGGTCTTCGCCAAAACGCGCTCGACGTCTTTGACCGCACCTTTACCATCACAGTGGCCCTGCAGCTTCTGGCCGCACTTGTGGCCTTTATCGGCATTTTGAGCACGTTGATGAGCCTGCAGCTCGAACGCAGCCGGGAGATCGGTGTCCTGCGCGCCACTGGCATGACCCGCTGGCAGCTTTGGCGGCTCTCGTTGCTGGAAACCGGGCTGATCGGTGGCGTAGCCGGCCTGCTGGCCCTGCCGACCGGCCTGCTGCTCGCTGTGATTTTGATCTACATCATCAATCTGCGTTCATTCGGCTGGACATTGACCCTCTTGCTCGACCCGCTGGAATTCGTACAGGCGTTCGGTGTCGCGCTCTTCGCAGCGCTCCTGGCAGGCCTCTACCCCGCCTGGAAGCTGGGCGGCACAGCCCCGGCGATCGCGGTCCGTTCAGAATAAACGCGCCTGGAGCCACTGCACTTCCCAGGCCAGCTTCAACGCAAGCTGACACCTACGTCGGCACCGCTGGCAATTTTTTTGTCTTTCCCAAAGGCCTTTTCGTCGCTCAAAGGATGCACAACTACATTGCGGCCAAGCACCATCCCTTCGGGGATCGACGAACCCTCCCCCACCAGGGTCAGGCCGGTGTTGAGCACTTCGGGCAACCGCTTGTTGGCGGTGTTGTCGTCGCCGTCGCCGACCCGAGCCCCCGCCCTGATCCAGGCCCGTTTGTCGACCACACACCGGTCGACCAACGCACCGGCCTCGATCACACTGTCTGCCAGGATCACACTGTCCCGGATCACGGCCCCTTCGGCGACGCGCACCCCTGGCGACAAGATGCTGCGTTCGACAGTCCCATCGACCCAACAGCCATTGGAGATCAGGCTGCCACCGACCTGGGCGTTGCTCCCCAGCTTGGCCGGCGCCCGATCTTCGCTGCGGGTGTGAACCACCCAGTCCGGGTCATACAGGTTGAGGGCAGGGTCCTCTGCAAGAAGGCTCATGTTGGCTTCCCAATACGCCTGGACGTTGCCGACATCCGCCCAGTACCCCGGAAACGCATAGGCGCGCACCAGGCGTGGCTGCGCCACCAGCGCCGGCAGCACATCCCGGCCAAAATCAAGGTAGTCCTGGGCCTGCAGCGTTTCGACCAACAGCGAGCGGCGAAAGATATAGATCCCCATCGAAGCCAGGGTCTCGCGCGAACGCCGCGGTTTCTCCTGAAAACCGACGATACGCTCCTCGGCGCCGAGCGTAACAATCCCATAGCGATGGGTCTCGTGGGGGTTGACCCGCCGCACCGCGACGGTCAGATCGGCCCCACTCTGGATATGTTCGCGCAGCATCGGTTGGTAGTTCATCAGATAGATGTGGTCGCCAGCCAGCACAAGCACATGCTCTGCATCCTGCTGAAGAACAAAATCTAAATTTCGGCGTACTGCGTCGGCCGTCCCCTTCTGCCAGTCCCCGTAGGGACCGCCCTGGTAGGGCTGCAACAGCCGCACCCCTCCCTGGGCACGGTCGAGATCCCAGGGCTTGCCGATGCCAATGTGGTCGTTGAGGCTGCGCGGCTTGTACTGTGTCAACACCGCCACGTTGAAGATGCCGCTGTTGACACAGTTGCTGAGCGGGAAATCGATGATTCGGAACTTGCCGCCAAATGGCACAGCAGCTTCGGCACGTGTCTCGGTCAGAACACTGAGATCGGCGCTGAAACCGCCTGCCATGATCATTGCAAATGCGCTTGCCATCTTCTGTTTCTCCTAAACCGTTTTGCCGTCGGCAACCACTTTGTCAGATGGGAAGTCCGTCTCGTTGCGCCCGCTGTTGATCAACACATTGCGGCCAACCTGGGCGCCGTCTGGGACATAGGCATGCTTGCCGACCACTGTGATCCCTGCAAAAAGACGGTCGGGCATCTGTTCGTTGGGCACCGTGCTGTCGCCGGTCCCGACGACGGCGCCGGCACCGACTACCACCTTTTTGTCGACCACCACCCGATCCAACCGGGCACCCGGCCCGATCCAGCTGTCGTTCATGACCACACTGTCCTGAACCACCGCACCCGGGCTCACATAGACCCCCGGGCTCAACACGCTGTTGACCACCAACCCACGCACAATACACCCATTGGACACCATGCTGTTGACGATCCTGGCCTGCGGACCCACTTTGACCGGCGGACGCTCTTCAGACTTGGTGAGGATCGGCCATTTGTCGCTGTACAGGTCCAGTGCAGGGCTGGGGCCCAAAAGTTCGAGGCTGGTTGTCCAGTACGAGTCAATCGTGCCGACATCGACCCAGTAGCCTTCAAAACGATACGCAAAGACATTGTCGCCAGCCTCAATCATGGCCGGAATGATATCCTTGCCAAAGTCGTTGCGCGGGGCCTCCGGCCGCCCCTCACCCAGCCGCTGCTCCAGTGTGTGGGCGTTGAACACATAGATCCCCATCGAAGCCAGGTTCCCTTTGTCCCGATTCTTGGGTTTTTCGTAGAACTGTACAATCCGCTGTTCGTCGTCCACCATCATGATGCCAAACCGATGTGTCTCTTCCAGCGGAACTGGCATGACCCCGACCGTCAGATCAGCCCCCTTGGCCAGATGATAGTCGATCATCGGACGGTAATCCATCTTGTAGATATGGTCGCCAGAAAGGATGACGACGTTGTCAGCACGATTTTCGTGGATAAAATTGAGATTCTGGTAGATGGCATCGGCGGTGCCGGCATACCAGTTCTGGCCCCGCCGTGCCTGATAGGGCTGCAGAAGGCGTACCCCCCCACGGCTGCGGTCCAGATCCCACGGCTTGCCGATCCCGATGTGCTCGTTGAGGCTGTGGGGCCGATACTGAGTCAGAATGCCGACCGTATAAATCCCGCTGTTGACACAGTTGCTGATCGTAAAATCGATGATCCGAAACTTGCCGGCAAAAGGCACCGCCGGCTTTGCGCGCTCCTCCGACAAGACCGTCAATCGCGTCCCTTCCCCGCCAGCCAGAATCATGGCAATCGTTCGCATGGGCATCCTTCCCGTTCGAGTCAACAATGGCGCTTGTATCGAGGTGTTCCCCTCTATTGTAGAAGAATTCCCCCAATCTGCCAACCTGTACCGCAGCAAGGAAACGATTTCATACCCAGCCACATCGGTACGCTTGCCGGAGCACACAAAGCATGGTAGGCTGAAAACAGGTGCCCACAGAAGCCCCGATGCACCCCAATCGACTGTTAAACCAACAAACACCTGGCAGAGCGTGGAGGGAATCGTGAAACAAGAACTGGATCGCCTGATGGCAGAACGCAATCTGGACGCGCTGCTGGTGATCGGGGATTCCCCTGGCAACGGCCCCATGAACTATCTGACCGGAGGTGCTCACCTGGAGCGCGCACTGCTGGTCAAACGCCGCGGCGCACCGTTGACCTTGATCCATGGCGCCATGGAACGAGATACCGCAGCCGCCACTGGCCTGCGGCGGGTCGACCGCGACGCCCACTACAATGCCTTCCGCTATCTGCAGGAGCAAAATGGCGACCCACTGGCAGCCCAGGTCGCCTACCTCGCCGACCTGTTCCAAAATGAAGGGCTGCAAGGACGGATCGGCGTTTATGGAAACTACGACGCCGGAGCTGCCTGGGCCCTGCTCGGTCAGCTACAAAAACGCCTGCCAGACAGCGAACTGGTCGGCGAGTTTGGCGACAGCCTGTTTGCGCGGGCACGCGAGACCAAAGACGCCGCCGAAATCGCAGAGATGACAAACGCAGGACGCTTGACCGGAATCGTCGTGGGAGAAGTTCAGGATTTTTTGCGCAGCCACCAGGTGCGCGACGAAGTCCTGGTCAGGCCCGACGGCGAACCGCTCACCGTCGGGCAGGTCAAAGCGTTCCTACGCAGCCGGATTTTGTCGTATGACCTGACTGAAAACAACGACACCATCTTTTCCCAAGGACGTGAGGCGGGCGTCCCCCACAACCGAGGCACAGCCACCGAGGTGCTGCGGCTCGGCCAGACGATCATCTTCGATATCTTTCCACGGGTCGAAAGTGGTTATTACCACGACCTGACCCGAACCTGGTGCCTCGGCTACGCAACCGATGAAACCTACGCTCTCTACGAGCAAGTCAAAGAGATCTTCGACCGCGCCCTCTCCACACTGCGGGCTGGCATCCCTTGCCGTGACCTGCAGACGCTTACGCTCAACTACTTCGAGTCCAAAGGACATCCTACAGCACGCACCCACCCCGGAGGACACAACGGGTACGTGCACAGCCTGGGCCACGGCGTAGGATTGGATATCCACGAGATGCCAAACCTGAGCGTTGCCGCTGGCAACGCAACGCTGTTGGCCCCAGGCCATGTGGTCAGCGTCGAACCAGGGCTGTACTACCCTGAAAAAGGCTACGGTGTCCGAATCGAGGACACCGTAGCCCTGCTGCCAGACGGCACCATGCACAATTTGTCTGCTTTTGCCTACGACCTGGTCGTGCCGATGGGAAAAAGCCTCACTCGTTGATCTGGACCAGGCTGGCGCTGATCCAGCCGCCATCGTCCCCAAAGTCGATCTTGACCCAGTTTCCATCAGCAGAACGCTCAAGCAGCGTATAGCTTTCGCCGTTGTTGACGACCCCCAGAATGCCGCTTGGAGCTGGCTGAGGGCGCACGATGACTCGACCACTGCTGACGATGGTCACGATCACAGCCCCAGCCTCCTCGGACGGGGCAGGCGTGGCCTCCTCAGACGGGGCAGGCGTGGCCTCCTCAGACGGGGCAGGCGTGGCCTCCTCAGACGGGGCAGGCGTGGCCTCCTCAGACGGAGCAGGCGTGGCCTCCTCAGACGGAGCAGGCGTGGCCTCCTCAGACGGGGCAGGCGTGGCCTCCTCAGACGGGGCAGGTTGCTGGCTGAGCGCACTTCCTTCAAAACGCTGCGCGTCGTAGGGCAGATCGCCCCCAGTAAGTGCGACAATGGCAGTTTCCAGCAGCGGGTCGCCTTCAGCAAAGAGCGACGCTGCGGTGACCGGAACGCGCAGCGTCGGCGGCACACCGACATCTTCGATAATGATGTTTCCATCCATATCGACGGGCCGCCCGATCGAAATCTGCAAAAACTCGGATTCAGGCATCAGGAAAAAATTCTGCGACCCCCCAAGCCCTGCCGTCGGGTAGTGGGCGACGATCTCAGAACGTCCATCCAATGCCATGTTGTAGGTGAAAAATTCGCAGGCGCTGGCACAGTTCGGGCCTGTGATCACAGCGACCGGCCCTGAATAGCGCAGCGTCTCGTCGGGCAGATACATCTGATCGACACGGTCAGGGTCGAAATAAAAGTCCTCCAATTCTTCGTCGTAGTAGCCACTCTTGCCCAGTTCTTTGGCCTCGTCGAAGAAATAGGCCGCCATCTGATCGGCCAGGAAGCCACTGCCTCCCCCGTTCTGGCGCATGTCGATGATCAGGCCTGGAAGTCCATTGCTGTTGAGTGCTTCGAGCATACGCTCCCACAGCTGTACGGTGAGCAGTTCGTTGTCGGAAAAGCTGTAGAGTTTGACGTAGCCCAGGCCATTGTCGAGCAGGCGGAACTCGACAGGCAGCTCGGTGCCAGTCCGCCCGATGTTGAAAGAAGAGGCCCGGAAGCTCTCGCTTTCCACATCGACGGTGATCAGAGCAGTTTTGATCGCGGTATCTCCCGGATTTTGGAAGGTGACTTCGACCTCGCTGCCGACCGGTGCGCGGGTGGCGTAGCGCAGCTGCTGCAGGCGGCGCACATGCTCCGCCGAGAAGGGAGAAGAAAAAGGAACGATGCTGTCTACATACTCGTCGATCGGCTGGCCGTTCCAGGTCAGGATCACCGCCCCGCGCTCGATCCCGGCCCGATCTGCCGGGCTGTCTGGCGTCACAAAACTGACGATCGTGCTCTCATCTTCGACATCCCGAATTGCGATGCCGACCCCTCCCCGGGTGACTTCGACAAACTCCTCTTGGAGCAAGGGGGCTCTGAGGTGGCCGTCTGGGATCGACCAGATAAAATCGCGCAGCGCACGCCGGTAGGCCAAGGCATCGGTGTCGGCCTCAGCCGCCTCAAACAGGGGACGAAATTCAGCCGCTTTGGCAGTCCAGTCGATTCCTTTGAGCTCGGTGAACGCATATTTGTCTGCGAAAAGGTCGAGCATGGCGTCGAACGCTTCGGTGTAGCTCAGCTCTGAAAAATCGTCGAGAGTCAGGCTTTCCGGCTCGATCAAGGTCAGTTCTGGATAGCGCGAGCGGTCGAAGACAAAGGGGTCGCTGTCCAGATCGACGATCGTGTATCCTGCCGGCAAGCGCACGATCGGGTCGTCGGCGGTAAAGAGCTTGCCATCTTCGCCGAAGCCACCCGGAAATCCCTGTTGGTCGTCGGGGGCCCAGACGATCAGCTTGCCGCCGATCAGTTCCCCCTTGCCGCTGGGGTCATTGGCGGCCTCGGTCGTCGCAAAGGCGGTCGACCAACCACCACCGCCCTGGTCGCGCTGTTCCAGATAGGCGTCGCCGAAGGCGTTGGTCCAGTAGGCGACCGCAAACACCATGACGCCCGATTCAGTCTGATCGTCGTTGTCCACGTCGCGCAAGGTGCCCTGTGGTTCGGCAGGCAACGAGAGGGTCCAATCAAACGGCGGTTCAAAAAAATCGCCCAGAATCTGGCCCAACACCTGAGATTCGGGCGGGAAGAGAAAGCCTTTGTTCCGGTCTACAAAACCAGCCTGATCTTCCAGCACGATCAACGGCTGGGCCACCCCCATCGTGATGATCGGGTTGCTGTAGTCCATGCTGCCACGCAAAATCGTAGCCCCACCCTCTTCGTTTTCAATCGGGGCGGGCGACGGATCGTCGGTCTGGGCGAGACTCACCCTGGCTGGAGCCAGCAGCAAAGCCACCAACAACAAGCCAGCCCATAGGCGTCTGGTCGGGATCATGCATGCCTCCTCTGGTTAAAAAAACCAACACACTCTGTTTAAATCGCATCCACCATCAAGGGTCGTTCGTATTCGATCACATCGTCCAGGATCTGGTTCAACGTATACCGGGTTGCCCAGCCGATGGCTGCGTGCAGCTTGGTCGTATCTGGCACGCGGCGCCGCATGTCCTCGAAACCGGGTGCATAGGCTTCGTTGTAAGGAATATACTCGATCGGGGATTGGCTTTCTGTGCGGTCAATCACTGTCTGGGCCAGTTCGTGGATCGTCACCTCCTGGCTGCTGCCAATGTTGTAGATCTGGCCGGATGTACCCTCTGGCGAGGTCAGCAGGTCAACAACTGCACGCACAGTATCGCGCACATGACAAAAACAGCGAGATTGCTTGCCGTCCCCAAAAACCGAGATCGGCCGGTTGCGCAGAGCAGCCCGCACAAAGCGTGGCACGACCATGCCGTACCGGCCCGTCTGGCCAGGGCCTACTGTGTTGAAAAAACGCACCACCGTCACTGGCAAGCCGTACTCGCGGTGGGCAGCCAGCCCGAGAAATTCGTCCAGCAGTTTGCTGGCCGCGTAGCTCCAGCGGCTGCGGCTGGACGAACCCAGCAGCAAGTCATCTTCCTCGGCAAAGGGAACTTTGACACCCTTTCCATAGACTTCGCTGGTGCTGGCCAACAGCGTTCGACAGCGGTAGCGGCCAGCCGCAGCCAGCACCGCATGGGTCCCCAATACATTGGTCTCGATGGTCTGTGTAGGTCGCTCGACGACCAGCTGCACCCCGACCGCTGCCGCCAGGTGCACGATGGCATCTGCCTCACTGGCCAGGCGGTCGAGCACAAGCGCGTTGCGCACATCGTCGATCGCAAACGAATAGAGCGGATGATGAGCGAACTGACGGATGTTTTCGATCGTCCCAGTACTCAGGTTGTCAAGCACCGCCACACTCTCCCCCCGCTCCAGCAACGCGCGGGTCAGATGCGCACCAATAAATCCGGCACCGCCGGTGATCAGAACGTTCATGGCTTTCTCCACTGCTGTGTGCCGCTGTGTGCCGACAACCGATTCGGGCGCGTGGCCGTTTTTCCTGCCACACCCTCCCGCCCCTATTATACGTGCACGCCACTCGAACCACCAAGGGGCTCACCGAGCTGTTCAGTTTGTCCAGCCAGATCCTGCCAGCATGAGCCCCCTTCTCTCCCCACTTTGGCACTTTTCTTCTGCACACGCTACAATGACAGGATATGACCAAGGATTGGATTTTCGACCTGTTGCTGGAGCTGACCGAAGAGGGCTATCGTGCGGTCGTGCGGCGAGCACCAGCCGGAACCGCCAGCGAACCGTTTGTGCTGCCGCTCCAGCATCCACACAACATTGGTCAGCAGTTGCTTGTAGAGAGCGACGACGACAGCCCTCTGCGTTCGGCTCAGTTTGCGCTCGCGCGCGAGGCAGGTGGCACACTTTTCCATGCCATCTTCACCGGCTCCATCCTCGAATGCTGGCAGCAGAGCTGGCAGCAGGCGTACAGCAGCCGAGCCACCCTGCGTGTGCAGTTGACCCTGGGCGATCTGCCGCTGCTGCGTGCGGTCCCTTGGGAATATCTCTACGACGACACCCGCGAAGAATTTCTGGCGCTGTCGGTCCACACCCCTCTGACCCGCCAACAAAAAACAGCGCACCAAATTCGACCGTTGACCACCGCAGCCCCGCTGCGCGTGCTGGTAGTGATGGCAGGGCCGGAGGGCTATCCCCCGCTGGCCGTCGGGCGAGACTGGCGCGCCCTCCTCGATACCGTCGACTACTTGGCCGCAGATGGGCGGATGACCTTTGAGCGGCTGGTGCGCCCGACCCTCTTCGACCTTCAAAGGCGTCTGCGCCAACAGCCCGTCCACCTTCTTCACTTTATCGGCTTTGCGGTCAACGACCCACAGCTGCAATGTGGCGTGCTGGTCTTTGAAGACGAAACCGGTCGCGGCCGGGCGGTGAGCGGGGAACATTTTGGCAGACTGCTGAGCGACCAGGACTCGCTGCGTCTGGCCCTGCTCGATGTGCGCAACGCGGCCCGATCCCAACGGATCGACCCTGGCAGCGACATCGCCGAACAGCTGGTACGCCGCGGGCTGCCAGCTGCCCTCTACCTCCCTTCCCGGCTGCGCGGGCGACCCTCTCTGGCTTTTTTGCACGAACTGTACGAGGGGATAGCCAACCTTCGCCCCGTCGACGAGGCAGTGGCCGAAGCCCGGCGTGCAGCCCTGCTCGAAGAGAGCGGGGCCAGCTGGGGGCTGCCCCAGCTGGTCAGTCGAGTCGGCGACGGTCAACTCTTTGCACGCCCTCTGCTGCACCCCACACCCACCAGGCCCCCCCGCTACCTTCGCTCTGTCCTGACCAAAGGATGAGAAAAACGACCCATGAAGCGATGGAGTGCACTTTTTCTGCTGCTGCTCTTGGTGGGCCCGGGCTGGGTCTGGTGGACAAAACCAGCCCCTCTCGCGGCCGAAAACCCCCGCCAGAAAGCCCAGCCTGCGGTCGGCCATCTGGCCCCCGACTTCCTGCTGCCCACACTCGATGGCGGCCAATTTCGCCTGAGCGACCAGCGAGGCAGAGCGGTGGTCCTCAACTTTTGGGCGACCTGGTGCGGACCTTGCCAGCGTGAGCTGCCCGCCCTCCAACGCGCAGCCGAACAGTATGCAGAGTTCGTCACCTTTGCGGCGGTCGACCAGGCCGAACCGATCCAACAAGTCCAAAGCTTCGCCGACAAATTTGGGTTGACCTTCACTGTGCCGCTGGACAGCACCCAGGAGGTCGGCGAACGCTACAACGTGCGAGGCCTGCCCACCACCTACTTTATCGACTCTGCCGGGGTCATTCGCTCCATCTGGATGGGCGAGATGAACAGCATCATTCTGGCCGAACAGATTGTCAACCTGCTGAGGTGAAAACATGTTGCCGACCAGCGACCAAAAACCATTCTATGTCAATCAAATGTTTGCACGGATCGCACCGACCTACGATCGGATGAACCGCCTGATGACCTTTGGGCAGGATCGACACTGGCGGCGCGAGTTGATCGAGCACTGCAACCTGCCGCCGCATGGCAGTCTGCTGGACGTCGGCACAGGCACCGGCGACATCGCCTATACAGCCTTGCAGCGCAACCCCGCCCTGCAGGCGGTCGGCTCCGATTTCACCTACGAAATGATGGCGGCAGGCAGGGGCAAAGTCCCCGGAGTTCTGCTGCCTTTCCTCCAGGCCGACACCTACGCACTCCCCTTTGCCGACAACAGCTTCGACGCAGTGGTCAGCGGCTTCCTGGTGCGCAACGTCGTCGACCGGGTAGCTGCCTTCCGCGAAATGGTGCGCGTGGTCCGACCCGGCGGGCGGGTTGTCTGTCTGGAGACCACCCCGCCCGCCAATACGCTGCTGGGCCCGCTCTTCCGCCTCTATTTCTTCCAGATCGTACCGCTGATCGGCTCGTGGATCGCCCGGGACCGCCAGGCCTACGCCTACCTGCCCCACAGCACAGTCGAGTTTCCAGAACCTGAAGAGCTGGCACGGATGATGGAACAGGCAGGGCTGCACTACGTTCATTATGTAGAACGCATGCTGGGTGCAGTGGCGATCCACGTGGGGATCAAACTGGCCGATCCGCCGGAGGGGCAGCTCTGACCGAACAAGCTGGCAGCGCCCCTGCAAAGGATAGAATTCATAGACGGCCCTACGGTCAAGCTTGTAGGGGGTCCTAGGAGAGCAGAGGCGCACAAAAATTTTCAGCCATGCGAACCAGTGCGCCACAAAAGGAGGAAAGCGGTTTCCTCCACCCTGGTGGGGAAAGCCGCCAAACCGATGATGAAAACGCTCGATCTGCACGGGGAAAGGGCTGCTCGGCGGGGCAACCCCAGTTTTGTCTGGCGGGCCGGACAGGATCGTCGGCTGGCGATGATCCTCGAATGGGGGCTGGCTGGCCGCAGCCAGGTCGACGACATTTTGGTCGATGGCTGCGGGGTCGGCATGTATGTTCGGGCGCTGGCCCCCTATACAGAACGGATCAGCGGCATCGACATCGAGCAGGAGCATCTGGCGATCGCTGCGCGCACGGTGCCCTCTGCCCTGCTGGCGCTGGCTGCCGCTGAAGCATTGCCCTTCGCCAGCAGCACGGTCGATCTGGTGTTGAGCCATGAAGTGCTCGAACATGTGGCGGACGACCGGGCTGCCGTCGCCGAGATGGTCCGTGTGCTGCGCCCAGGGGGACGGGCTGTGATCTTCGTGCCCAACCGCTGGTACCCCTTCGAAACCCACGGCATTTATTGGCAGGGGCGCTATCGTTTCGGCAACATCCCGCTGGTCAACTATCTGCCCGACCGGCTGCGCAGCCAGCTGGCCCCCCATGTGCGGGCCTATACGGCGGATGGGCTGCGCCGTCTCTTTGTCGGGCAGCCGGTGCGCGTGCTCCACCACACCCAGATCTTTCCGGGCTACGACAATCTGGTCCAGCGGCGGCCAGGACTCGGGCGCTGGCTGCGCCGGGTGACCTACGTGCTGGAAGAGTCGCCGCTGTGCTGCGTGGGGCTGAGCCATCTGCTGGTGGTCGAACGTGTTGTGACAGAACCGGCCCGCTGAACGGGCAGGAGATGGAGAAGGCATGACAAAACGGCTGAATCGCCATGACACCATTTTGATGGCACGTCGACAGCGGCAGCGGGCCGCGGCTGCGCGGCCCAGGATCGGGCTGCGGCTGGCCCAGTTCCTGTTGGCGGGCGCAGTTCTGACAACCATTGTCCTTCTGGCCGCGACCGGCGTGGTGGCCGCTACGGTGTTGGGGGTCTACCAGGAGTATGCAGCCCAGCTGCCCGATGTCAGCGCGATCGAACAGCAGCAGGACCAGTTTCAGACGGTGCGGCTCTACGACCGCACAGGCACCCATCTGCTCTACGAAAGTGTCGACCCACGCCCCTTCGGCGGGGATCGCCGCTTCTTGACGCTGGACAAGCTGAGCCCGGCTGTCTGGCAGGCGGCTGTGGCGCTCGAAGATCGCAATTTTTTTGAAAACCCTGGCATCAACGCGCGCGGCCTGCTGCGCGCCTTTGTCTCCAACCTGCAAGGTGGCGCTGTCCAGGGGGGCTCTTCGATCACCCAGCAGCTGATCAAAAATGTCTTCATCCCGCCCGAAGAACGGGCGCAGCAGAGCTACGCACGCAAAATCAAAGAGGTCATCCTCTCGCTCGAAGTGACACGACGCTACCCCAAAGAAAAACTGCTGGAGTGGTATCTCAACTACAACTTTTATGGCAACCTGGCCTACGGGGTCGAAGCAGCCAGCCAGGTCTACTTCGGCAAGAGCGCACACGACCTGAGTCTGGCCGAGGCGGCGATGTTGGCGGCCATTCCCCAGTTCCCCGCACTCAACCCGATCGACAACCCGGAGGACGCCAAACGCCGTCAAGGAGTCACGCTGCAGGCGATGGTGGAGTCAGGCTACATCACCCAGGACCAAGCCGGGGCTGCCTTTGAAGAGGAGCTGACGCTGCGCCGGTCTGTCGCCGAGCGGTTCGATATTCTGACCGCGCCCCACTTCGCCCTGTATGTGCTCGACCAGCTCAAAGCGCAGTACAACACCCTCGAAGACCCGTTTTACATCTGGCGCAAAGGGCTGACCGTCTACACCACCCTGGATGTCGAGCTCCAAAAATATGCCGAGCTCGTGGCGCGCGAACAGGTCCAAATTCTGAAAGAACAGACAAAAAATGCCAGCAACTCCGCGGTCGTCGCCATCAAAAATGATACGGGTGAAATCTTGGCGATGGTGGGGTCGCTCGACTACAACAACCGGGAGATCGACGGCCAGGTCAATGTGGCGACCGCCGAGCGGCAACCTGGCTCCAGCTTCAAACCCTATGTCTATCTGACCGCCCTGCAAAAGGGAATGACCCCAGCCAGCATGATTCTCGATGTGGCCACTGCATTTCCCCAGGCAGATGGCACCTTTTATCGCCCTGAAAACTACGACCGCCAGTACCATGGGCCGGTCTCGCTGCGCAATTCGCTGGCGCGCTCGTACAACATTCCAGCGATCCGGGTCATGCAGCAGGTGGGGATGGCCGACGCGCTGCGCACCGCGCACCGCATGGGAATCAACGGTTTGAACCGAGGCTTGAATTTCTACGGGCTCAGCCTGGTGCTGGGCGGCGGCGAAGTGTCGCTGCTGGACCACACCTACGCCTATTCGGTTTTTGCCAACAGCGGCAGCCTGGTCGGCGAGCCAGTCCCCCCCAGCCAGCTGCAAAGCGGCTATCGCACCCTGAACCCGGTTGCGGTCCTGCAGGTGCGTGACAGCGAAGGCAACTTGCTCAAAAAATACGAACAGCCACAGGCCGATCGCATCTTCAGCGCCGAGGTCGCCTATTTGATCCAGGACATCATGAGCGACGACGTCGCGCGCGCCCCCGCCTTCGGCGCCAATACAGCCCTGACGCTGCCCGACCGCAAGGTGGCAGCCAAGACCGGCACCACCAATGGCTTCAAAGACAACTGGACCATGGGCTTCACGCCGCAGCTGACGGTCGGCGTCTGGGTCGGCAACACCGACAACGAGTCCATGCAGAATGTCACCGGCCTCTCCGGCGCCGCCCCGATCTGGAACGCTGTGATGCGCAAGTACCACGAAAATGAACCGGCGCGCTGGTACGACAGCCCGCCAGGTGTGATCCAACGGGTCGTCTGCCAGCCCAGCGGGCTGCTGCCGACCGACTCCTGCCAGGAACAACGTTCTGAACTTTTTGTGGCCGGCACCGAACCCACCGTCTCAGACAACATCTGGCAGGAATTCGAGGTGGACCGTGAAACAGGGCTGCTGGCTGGGCCGACCACCCCCCCCGATCGGATCGAACGGCGGGTCTATCAGATTTTGCCGCGCGAGGCCACCGACTGGGTGCTGGACAGCGGGCTGCCCCAGCCACCTACCGAGATGGCCTCGCTGCGGCTGGAAGATTTTGACCCGGACAGCGCCATCATCCAGCCAGCACTGGGCAGCTACATTTCTGGTGAGGTCGAATTCATCGGCAACGCACGGGGGGGGCCTTACCGGCTCGAAATCGGCCAGGGGCTGGATCCGGGCGAATGGCTGCAGATTGGCCAAGAACAGGGGAACGACGTGCAAAACGGGGTGCTTCAACGGCTCGACACCCGATCGCTGCCGGAAGGGCTGTATACCGTACGGCTGACCGTCAACCGCGGGGATGGCGCCCGCCAGAGCGCGATCCCCGTGACGATCGACAACACCCCCCCCACGATCGTGCTGAGCGAGCCCAAGCCAGAACAGCTGTTTGTGATGGAAAAAGATGAACAGATCAACATGAATGCGCTTGCCAACGACAACCTGGCGATCGACCGCGTCGAGTTTGTCTTGAACGGCACGACCCTGGTCACCAGCACGGTTGCCCCTTACAACGAGCGCTGGCCGATCACGATGCGCGACTTGAACTCGGCAGCCGGGGGCATCCCATGGCCCGGCTTTGAATCCGACGACCCCGAAGTCCAGCCCGGGCAGGTCGCCACGTTGCCCGATGTCGAAGGCTTTCAGGCGATCGTGACCAACGGGGGCGTCTATTTCGAGGGCCATCTCATCCGAGCGGTCGTCTACGACGCCGCCGGGAACAAGGCCGAAAGCCCGCCGGTGCGGGTCTATGTCCGCCATCAGAAGAGCACAGAGCCATAAAGGAGCTTGCCATGCCAACCATTCTTGTGACCAACGACGACGGAGTCTTTGCCCCTGGACTCCTGGCCCTCAAACAGGAGCTGCGGCAGGTCGCCGACGTACTTGTGCTGGCCCCCGAACGCAACTGGAGCGCGTCCAGCCACATCAAAACCATGCACAAGCCACTGCGTATCCACCCGACCACCCTGGCCGACGGCAGCGCGGCCTACAGCAGCAGCGGTAGCCCCACCGACTGCGTGGCGCTGGCCATGGGAGGAGCGCTGGGCATTGTGCCAGATCTGGTGGTCGCCGGTGTCAACGCCGGATACAACCTCGGCATCGACGTGACCTACAGCGGGACCGTCGCCTGCGCCATGGAGGCGGTGATCAAACGGGTGCCCGGCATCGCCGTCAGCACCGCCAGTTTCGGCGAAGACCACTGCGACGCCGCGACCGCACGCCAGCTCTCGGCCGCCGTCGCCAGCCAAATTGCCGCCCACCTCCTGGCCGAGGCTGCACCGGCCCATACCCTGCTCAACATCAATGTGCCGCCCCGCCCGGCAGCTGGGCTCCGGGTCACCCGCATGGGCCATCGCCACTACACAGCCAACGAAGTCGAGCGACGGCAAGACCCTTCTGGACGCCCGTATTACTGGCTGGGAGGCGCACAGCCGGTCGACGAGGATGACCTGGACACCGACGTGGGGGCCGTCAAGGCCGGCTATGTCAGCGTGACCCCCATCTCGCTCGACCTGACCGATCGGCGCTCCCTGCCCCAGCTGCGCGAGTGGGCCCTGTTTGCGGCGGCTCTCCCGACAGGAGGTACAGGATGATCTTCGCCGCCAAACCGGCGCCCGAGCGGTGGGAGGGGGCTGTTGCCATCCTTTGGCTTGTCCTGGTCGACCTGCTGGCAGTCGTCTGGGCGCTGCGCCGCCCGATCGACTGGCTGCAGTTTCTCCTCTTCCTGGGCGTGGTCGCCAGCGTACCGCTGTTGATCGTTCTCTTCTACCGGACCTGGGCAGCCTTTACACTCGAATACTGGATCGACCGCAACGCCATTACGCTCCGCTGGGCACATCTGCAGCAGGTCATTCCAACCCAAGGGGTACAGGCAGTCGAACTGGCTGGGACAACGCTGGCAAGAGAGAAAAGGGAGGTCTTGCACCGCTGGCCCTTGCCCTTTCTGGCGTTGGCTGACCAGCCCACCCCCCATGCAGTCAACCTCTGTGCCACGCAGACGCCCAGCGAATGCCTTGTGCTGCGGACAACCACTGGCGTCTACGCACTTTCCCCCGCCGACCCAGAGGGTTTTGTCGCAGCCCTGCAGAGCCGTTACCCGTTGGGGGCCACCCAGATCGTGGAAGCCCAACGGGTCCAACGTAACTGGCTGACCCGCCTCCTTGCCGAGGATCGGCAGGGTGCCTGGCTGCTGCTGCTGGGGTTGGCCGGTGTGCTGCTGCTCTTTGCCGTGTTGACGATCCGCTTCCCTGATTTGCCCGATGTTTTGGCTGTTCGCTACAATAGTCGGGGATTACCAGAAGAGATTCGCTCCAAAAGTGCGCTCTTTCGCCTGCTGGCCATCGGCCTGCTGGCCTGGATCGTCAATGCAGCAGGCGGGCTCTGGCTGGCAAAAGAAGGGCAACGGATCGGGGCCCACATGTTGTGGGGCGGTGCCATTGTCGTGCAGCTATTTTTGCTGCTGGCACTCGTGAACCTGATCACATAAACGAACCAAGGTAAGGATTTGGGTGTGAGCGATTCCAGCCAGACGGTTTTTTTGAGTATTGTGATACCTGCCTACAACGAAGAACGCCGTCTGCCCCCCTCGTTGCAAAAAATTGTCGCCTATCTACAAGAGCAGCCCTACACCAGCGAAATTCTCATCGTCGAGAACGGGTCGACCGACGCCACAACCGCTGTGGTCGAGTCGTTTATTGCCGAATACCAGCCAACCTGCCCAAACACCCAGCTGACCCTGCTGCACAGCAGCCCGGGCAAAGGGGCTGCTGTCAAAAGAGGGATGCTGGTCGCGCGCGGCGAATACCGGTTTGTCTGCGACGCCGATCTGGCCATGCCGATCGCAGAAGTGGCCAAGTTTCTGCCACCCGTCCACGCAGAGGGCACCTTCGGTGTCGCCATCGCCAGCCGAGAGCTGCCAGGCGCCGTGCGCTACCACGAACCCACCTACCGACACATCATGGGCCGGGTCTTCAATCTGCTGGTGAGGCTGCTGGCCGTGCCCGGCATCCAGGATACCCAGTGTGGATTCAAAATGTTCACAGGGGCCGCTGCCACCCGCGTGTTTCCGCTGCAACGCATCGACGGCTGGGGATTCGACGTCGAAGTGCTCTACATCGCTCGCCAGCACGGAATCCGGCTGGTCGAGGTGCCCATCCACTGGTACTATCAGAGCGATAGCCGAGTCCGCCCGGTGCAAGACACCCTCAACATGGTGCGCGAACTGCTCAAAATTCGGCGCAACGGCCGCGCCGGCCTCTACGCCGTGGCAGCCTCGGGGACACGCTTTGCCTCCCCGCACGACCTGTAGTATCATGGCCTGCCATTGAGAAGTCATCCCAGCCCTTCACGAATGCGAAGAACGCCCACTTCTGCTCTGCGCCTTCGTGTGAGGCAGCCTTCGTGTGAGGCAGGCTCCTGAACCCGGCTTCTCTCGGGGTGAAAACAAAGACGTTTTCACCTTTTTTGTTGTGACCGATTGCCCTGCTGTGCTGCTGCAGAAGGGCAGCCGGCCTCTCGATCCCTTTTCAAAGACTACCGGAGGACAAACACGTGAAAATTGCTGTTCTCGTCAAACAGACGCCAGACACAGCCGAACTGTCCAGGGTGGCAGCCGAGGATGTGCGCAGTGGCCAGATCAAGGCGCCCCTGGTCATCAACCCGTGGGATGAATTTGCCGCCGAGGAGGCAATCCTCCTGGGCGAACGCTACAGCGCCACTTCGGTGGCGATCAGCCTGGGACTGCCCAGCGCCGTCGACGTGCTCAAACATGCGCTGGCCATGGGTGTGGGAGCAGCGACGCTGGTCGACAGCCGCTCGCTGCAGGGCGGCGATCTCTGGACGACAGCCTCTGTCCTGGCAGCCGCCGTGCAGGCCGAAGGAGCCGACCTGGTCTTGACCGGCCGCCAGAGCGTCGACGACAACAGCGGTGCCGTCGCCGCTGGCGTGGCAGCGTACCTGGGCTGGCCTCTGGTCAGTGCCGTCTGCCAGATTGTCGAGATCGCCGACAACCAGATCACCGTAGAACGGCTGATCGAGGGCGCACAAGAGAGGATTCGTGTGCCGCTTCCTGCGGTCCTCAGCGTCAACAAAGAGATCAACGAACCCCGCTATCCCAGTTTTATCGGGATTCGCAAAGCCAACAAGGCCTCCATTCCCGTGGTCTCTGCAGCCAGCCTCGGCGTCGCTGCCGAAAGCGCCCGCACCCAGTGGCGCAACCTGCGCAAACCGGAAGAACGGCCACAGAGCTGCCACTGGATCGAAGGTGCCTCGGCCGCCGAACAGGCCGCCAGGCTGGTCGATCTCCTGCTGGCCGAAAAAGTGATCTAGGAGGAAAGCGATGTCTGTCCTGGTTTGGATCGAACAAAATCAGAGCGGCCTGGTAGCCAGCTCCTGTGAAGTGTTGGGCAAAGCCCGAGAGATCGCCGGGCAGCTCGGCGTGCCGGTCGTAGCCGCTGTTGTCGGCGCAGATTCGACGGCCGCTGAAGCGGCCCGTGTCTACGGTGCCGACCGCGTGCTGGCACTGGTCAGCCCCCTGTTGGCCCAGTATCGGTTGAGCGGCTGTGTTGCGGCGCTGCGCCTGGCCGCGGAGCACGCTGCGGCGACAGTCATTCTGACAGCAGCCACGATCCGGGGCCGCGAGGTCGCGGCCACCCTGGCCCACCAGCTAGGGGCCGGGTACGCCCCGGAGGCCGTCGACCTGGGTGTGGAGACAGGTCGGCTGGTGGCCGTGCGCTCGATTTATTCCAACAACCTGTTGGTGGATGTCACCTTTACCAGCGCAGTTCAGGTGGCCAGCATACGCCCGCGCTCGTTCCCATTTCCAGCAACCTGCTCCACGGCCAGCCCCGTCGTCCTGCTCGACCCGGGGCTGGCCGAAGCCGATCTGCGCGAGCAACTGCTGGCGACCCGCAACACCGACAACGGCGAAGTCAGCCTGGCCGACGCTGCCATCATTGTCTCTGGCGGCCGCGGGGTCGCGCAAAATCCCAGCCAGGGCTTTGCACTGGTGGCCGAGCTGGCTGGGGTGCTCGGTGCAGCGGTCGGCGCCAGCCGGGCTGCTGTAGACGCCGGCTATATCCCCTACAAACACCAGGTCGGGCAAACGGGCAGAACTGTCAAACCCGACCTCTACATTGCTGCCGGGATCAGCGGCGCGATCCAGCACCTGGCCGGCATGGGGGGGAGCAAACGGATCGTCGCGATCAACCCAGACAAAGCTGCACCGATCTTTGAAAAGGCACACTACGGCGTTGCCGGCGACCTTTTCCAGGTGCTGCCTGCCCTGACCGCTGAACTCAAAAAGCGGCTGGGGCGCTGAAATGTCCTTTTCTCACGGCCAGAACGGGGGACAACTGTCCCTAGACAGCTTGCCAGCTGCGGAGTAGAATGGGGAGTGACAAACCCATAAAGCTGCGAGGCAGCAGAAAGGCGATGCCTATTCTCTCCAATGCCATCAGCTGGCTATTTGCGCCGTTGTCGCCGCAACCGGCGACGCGGCATCGACCAAGTTCAGGCAGTGCACGGAGACATCGAAGCCCGCTGTGTGTGCGGGAAACCGACGGTTGCGTTGGGGTTATGCACGACGTTGCGCCCCCAAGGGGAGCCTTTCCCCAATTATGTGGTGCTCTGCCAGCAGTGTGTTGCGCTGGCAGAGGAAGAGGGGATGGAAATTGTCTGGCTGACCGACGTCGCGGTCTGACCCTTCCCTCCCCACGCTTGTAAGCCCAGGCGTGGGGAGAGCGTTTTGTGTGCACGAAAAGAGAGGGGCGCTTCCCACCGAGCAGCAGTTTGGTTGTTGTAGGTGCAGGATGCGACCAGGCGCCTGTCACGCCTGGAGCAGTTGCTGTGCCGCTGCTGCCGCGGCCGACTCGACCCGGCGCAGCGGCACCCCCTGTTCCTCGGCCAGACGCAGGCAGTCTGCAAACTCGGGCTTGGCCCCACAAAGCTCGCCGTCCACCCATTTGAGCTTGACCCGCACAGATCCGTACGGGGTTGCAACGGTGGTTTGGCTGCGTTCTGCCTCGTGACGACGCACGCCGCTCACCCGCACCCCCAGCGTGGTCGTCTCGGCCAGCAACATTCTGGCCAACGTTCCCTCCAACGCCGGGGAGGCCAACAGAGTGACCTGCACCCCCGGACGCCCTTTTTTCATATAGACCGGGGTCAACCAGACATCCGCAGCCCCTGCATCGAGCAGCCGCTGGGTCAAAGGCCCGTACAATTCGGGGTTCATATCGTCGATATTGGTCTCCAACTTGACCAGCTGGGGCAGATTCTCCACGGAAGGTTCGAGCTTCTTGCCCAGCCAGAGACGAGCTACGTTGGGCCAGCCAAATTCTTTCTGGCCAGCCCCGCTGCCGACCCGCTGCAACACCATCGGCGGCTGGCCAAATTCTGCCAGGGTGCAGACCAGGGCAGCCCCGGTCGGGGTCACCAGCTCTCCAGGGCCAGGCGCAGGACAGACAGGCGCCCCCGCTGCAGCCAGCAGTTCGAGGGTGGCTGGCGCTGGCAGGGGGAGCCTGCCGTGCGCGCTGCTGCCCCAGCCGCTGCCCAGCGGCAGCGCACCGGCAGAGAGTGCAACCACCCCCAAGGCATCCAGACCCGCACAGACTCCCACCACGTCGATGATCGCGTCGATGGCCCCCACTTCATGGAAATGAATCTCCTCGATCCCTACCCCGTGCACCTTGGCTTCGGCAGCCGCCAGGCGCGCAAAGACAGCGCCCGCCCGCTCTTTCACAGTGGGCGGCAGCTCCGCCGCCGCCAACAAGGCCTCGATCTCCCGCAGATGACGGTGCACAGGCCCTTCGGTCGCAGACACCTGTACCAGGGTCGCGACGATCGGGCCGCGCGCCACCCGCTCCGCATGCACCGACCAGCTTCCCGCTGGCAGATGCAGCGCCTGCACCGCAGCAACCAGCTGCTCGACCGGCCAGCCAGCATCGACCAGACAGCCCAACAACATGTCTCCCGAAACCCCCGATGGCAGATCCAGGTGGCCAGCCCAGAACAGACTCATACCGCTACAAGCTCTTCCAGACGGATGACAGCCTTGGCTCCCTCTCCGGCCAGCGACCCGCTGCGAAACCCTGCCAGGTCCAGCACCACAAACCGATAGCCCGCCGCCTGGACGCCAGCAACCAGATCCGCCTGCACAGCCACTGCCCGCGCCAGATCTTCCACAGGCAGCTCGATCCGCGCGATCTCCCCGTGGTGGCGCACCCGAAACTGACGAAATCCATGCGCGACCAGCACATCCTCTGCCGCCTCAATCTGACGCAACAACGCAGGGGTGATCGGCGTGCCATGGGGCACCCGCGACGACAGACAGGCCATCGCCGGTTTGTCCCAGACCGGCAGCCCCAACTGCTGGGCGATCGCCCGTACATCACTTTTGGTGATGCCCACCTCCAAAAGCGGCGAACGCACCTCCCGCTCGCGCGCAGCCTGCATTCCCGGTCGATAGTCGCCCAGATCGCTGGCATTGGTGCCGTCTACCACAGCATTCCACCCCTCGGCAGCAGCCAGCAGACGCAGCTGGTCGTGCAGCTCAGATTTACAGAAGTAACAGCGATCGGTTGGATTGGCCGCATAGTTGGGGTCCAAATATTCGTTCGTGGCAACGACCCGGTAAGGGACCCCCAGGCGCTCCGCCAACGCCACGGCGTCGCGCAGTTCACGCTGCGGGTAGGAAGGAGACATCCCAATACAGGCCAGCATGCGATCCCCCAACTCGGCATGGGCCACCGCCATCACCAACGCACTGTCTACGCCCCCTGAATAGGCGACCAAGACCGAACCCAGCTGGCGCAAACACAGACGCAAGGCGGCCAGCTTGGCCGCACCCTCCAGCGCTGCACCTGCTGCGGCTGGCACTTCTTTTTGTTTCGGTTCCACGTTCCTCTTCGTCTTTCCTTTCCCTGTGGCCAAAGCCTGGCCGATTCAATTTTTTATGACAATCCGGCCCCGACGATCCGGCTGTTGATCAACGCAGCCAGATGGCCAGCGCCGTAGCCGTTGTCGATGTTGACGACAGAGACCCCAGAGGCACAGCTGTTCAACATTGCCAGCAGCGCCGCCAGCCCGCCAAAGTGTGCGCCGTACCCCACCGAAGTCGGCACTGCGATCACCGGCGCGTCGGTCAGCCCCCCCACCACACTGGCCAGCGCCCCCTCCATCCCTGCCACCACAACCACCACATTCGCCTGCTGCAGGGTCGACAGATGGGGCAGCAGCCGGTGCAACCCTGCCACCCCGACATCCACCACCCGCGCTGCGGCATGCCCCATCAGGTTGGCAGTCAACGCCGCCTCTTCGACCACCGGCAAGTCGCTGGTCCCTGCCGCAGCGATCACAATCCCAGGCTGACGCACCCGGTCCGCCGCACGGTCCAGCCAGAGACACCGTGCCAGTGCATCGTAGCGCAGATCCGGCACACGCACAGAGGCGGCTTCATATTGCTCGGCAGTGGCCCGGGTGCCCAGCAGACGGGGGCCACGTGCCGCCAGCCGCTCGGCAATGCCGGCAACCTGTTCGGGGGTTTTGCCTGCACAAAAAATCACTTCAGGAAATCCCCAACGCAACGCGCGGTGATGGTCCACCTGCGCATAACCCAAATCCTCAAACGGCAAAGTGCGCAACCGTTCCACTGCTGCGTCCACGCTGACTTCGCCGGTTGCCAACTGATCCAGCAGTTGGCGCAGTGCTCTCTGATCCATCTCTGCCCTGTTTCCTTTGCTCTCAATTTCTCTGCCCCCATCATACCACAGCCGCTCCCCAACGATGCACCCAAATGCAGCAGAGCGCCAGGCAACCGACCCGCTGCACGTCGCACCATTTTTGCTTCTCACCGCAAAACATATATACTATTTTAATATACTTTTGGTTCATTTTTTGGAGAAGTGTATGCAAAAAGCACGTCTCTTTCCCAATGGGCAGAGCCAGGCCGTGCGGCTCCCCAAAGAATTCCGCTTTGAAGGGGAGTGGGTCTATCTCCAACGCGCGGGCAACGCTGTCGTGCTGCTCCCCCAGCACGCGCCCTGGCAGGCGTTGGTCGACAGCCTGGAACTCTTCACAGCCGATTTTGGTTTTGAACCCTGCCCGGCAGATTCCAGATAGCAATGGCCAGACCCTATCCGATCCGGGCCCTGCTCGACACCAGCTACTGTCTGTTTTTGATCCGCTGCCGCCCAGCCGAAGAGGTGGCGGTGCTGGCAGCCCAGACGCCGGGGAGCCTTGCAGTCTCTGCGTTGACGGTCGCTGCCTTGCGGAGGCACGGCTGGCAAAGCAGCAACCCCAAACGCAACCAGCAGGCGCTCGAGCAGTTTCTGCTTCCGTTGACCGTACTCGACTTCGACAGCAGCGCTGCGTGCACGCTGGGGGCTTTGCCCGCAGCAGCCGACAGAGCTGGCAGCCACGACCTGCTGGTGGCCGCTCAGGCGCTGCAGCACCGCGCCGTCCTGGTCACTGCCAGGCCCGACCGCTATGCCGGGATACCGACCTTGCAGGTGTGCAGCCAGTTGCGCCAGATCGATCTGCTGCCCATAGAGCGCCCCCCTGCCCCCCACACGATCCACCTGAGCGGCAGCCATGATCTTTCTCTGCACTTGCTGGCGGACTGGCTGCACGCAGAACATCCAGACCGACGGCTCACTGCCGATCCGGTCGGCAGCCTGCTCGGGCTGGTGTCGCTGCTGCAGGGGACGGCCCATCTGGCGGGCAGCCATCTGTTCGATGCAGCGACGGGTGATTTCAACATTGGGCCTGTGCACAGGATCTTGGCGCCCAGTGGGCTGCATGTCGTGATCGTCGGCTTCGTAGAACGCGTCCAGGGACTTCTGGTCGCCCGCGGCAACCCCAGACAGATCCATTCGCTGGCTGACCTGGCGCGCGGGGATGTGCACTTTATCAACCGCCAGCGTGGGGCGGGCACCCGAGTGTTGTTGGACTATCAGCTTGGCCGGCTGGCCCTCGATCCCTGCCAGATTCAGGGCTATACCGACACAGCGACCACCCATCTGGCCGTAGCAGCGTCGGTCGCCCAGGGCAATGCTGACTGTGGGCTGGGCATTCAGGCTGCGGCCCAGGTGTTCAACCTGGAGTTTCTGCCGGTGGCTGTGGAACGCTTCGACCTGGTGATTCCGGTGGAGTATTTTGAGAGCGCCCTGTTGGCACCGCTGTTGGCCCTGCTGCGCCGCCGCGACCCTGGCTTCTGCAGCCATGTGGCAGCCCTGGGCGGTTACAACACCTGGCCGATGGGCCAGCTGCTGGCAGAAGTGTAAAGGTCGTTTTCAGCTCGATGGATCTGTCACAAAAGCATGGCCAATTTTCTTGAAGGATTTCACCAGTCACTCCAGCTGCTGCTCGGCGGCGACTCGCAGCTGGCCGCCATCGTCCTGCTTTCGCTGCGCGTCTCTGGAATCGCCCTGGCCATCAGCACAGCGATCGGGATCCCGCTCGGCGCGCTGCTGGGGCTGACCCGGTTTTACGGCCGCCCGCTGGCCGTTGCGCTCGTTTACACCGGGATGGCTTTCCCGCCGGTGGTGGTTGGCCTCTTCGTCTATCTGCTGCTCTCGCGCTCGGGGCCGTTGGGGGCATTGGCGCTGGGTTGGATTCCCCGGCTCTTCACCCCGGAGGCGATGATCCTGGCCCAGGTAATCATTGCCCTGCCATTGGTCGCCGGTTTTACGCTGGCGGCGGTGCAGGGTGTGGACCCGGCGCTGCGCCTGCAGATTCAAGCGTTGGGGGCTTCCCGCTGGCAGACGACCGGGGCAATTCTCGAGGAAGCGCGTGTCGGGGTGGTGGCAGCTGTGGTCGCAGGGTTTGGCGGCATCATCTCCGAAGTAGGGGCTGTCATGCTAGTCGGCGGCAACATCGCCGGCCAGACGCGCGTGCTGACTACCGCCATCGTGCTGGAAACCAACAAAGGCAACTTCGGGTTGGCCCTGGCGCTCGGCGGGGTCCTGCTCGGCATCGCCTTTGCAGCCAACTTGCTGATTCTGCGCCTGGAGGGGCGTTCTTTTCATTCATGACCGATCTGTACACGCTGCAGGGCATCACGGTGCGCTACGGCGCGCGCACGGTCCTGGCTGTCGACAAGCTGGCAATCCGGCGGGGCGAGATCCTGTCTGTAGTCGGGCCCAGCGGCGCCGGCAAGAGCACCCTGCTGCGCCTGCTCAACTTTCTCCACCCCCCCACCAGCGGCGAGATCCACTTCGACGGCATCCCCTTCAGCGCAGATCGGGCCGCCACGCTGGAGATGCGCCGCCGCGTGACGACAGTCTTTCAGCATCCTGTGCTGCTCCGCCGCAGTGTAGAAGCCAACGTCACCTATGGGCTGCGGCTGCGTGGCCAGCGCGGGGACGCTGAGGCCCTCCACGCCACCCTGGCGTCGGTCGGTCTGGCAGAGCTGGCCCAGCAGCCAGCACGCACACTTTCCGGCGGAGAGGCACAGCGCGTGGCGCTGGCCCGTGCGCTGGTGCTGCGCCCGGAGGCGCTCTTGCTCGACGAGCCGACCGCCAATCTGGATCCTTACAATGTCGGGCTGATCGAACAGAACATCGCCAGGCTCAACCAGGAGCAGCAGACCACGATCGTGCTGGTCACCCACAACCTCCACCAGGCGCGACGGCTGGCCCACCGCGTTCTCTTCCTGCTCGACGGCCATCCGGTGGAAACGGCTGTCACGCAGACCTTTTTTGAGTTTCCCCACGACCCGCGCACCGGTGCGTTTGTGCGCGGCGACATGGTGTACTGATCTTTTTGTTCGCCCTCTTTCTCATCATCAAGGAGTTCACAATGAAACAGCGATTTCTCCCTCTTTTTGGGCTGTTGACGTTTTTGCTGAGCGCCTGTCAGCCTGTCCAGGCACCGGCCGAGCTGATCCTGGCCACGACCACCAGCACCCAGGACTCGGGTCTGCTCGACGCGATCCTGCCCGTCTTCGAAGCGGACGCCCAGGCCAGCGTCGGTGTCGTCGCTGTCGGCACGGGCCAGGCGCTGCAGCTCGGCACCGACTGCAACGCCGACGTCGTCCTTGTCCACGCACGGGCGCGCGAGGAGGCCTTTCTGGAAGCCGGCGACGGCATTCGCCGCGAAGAGGTGATGTACAACGATTTTGTCCTGCTCGGCCCGCCCGACGACCCGGCAGGGATCCTCGGCATGGCTGACAGCGCCGCCGCCTTGGCCAAAATTGCCGAGACAGAGGCCTCTTTCATCTCGCGCGGGGACGACTCGGGAACCCACACCAAAGAGCTTTCGATCTGGAAGGCTGCGGGGATCGAGCCAGCCGGCGACTGGTACATCTCTGCCGGCCAGGGCATGGGGGCTGTGTTGACCATGGCCAACGAACAGCAGGCCTACACATTGAGCGACCGCGCCACCTACCTGGCCCGCACGCTCGAAGGCATCGATCTGGGGGTCGCTGTGGAGGGAGACCCAGCCCTTTTCAACCCCTACGGGGTCCTTGTGGTCAACCCCGAGCGCTGTCCCAATGTGAACGACGAACTGGCCAACCAGTTTGTCGACTGGCTTGTCTCCGTGCCAGTCCAGGAGCAGATCGCCGCCTATGGCCAGGATGTATTCGGCCAGTCGCTCTTCACCCCTGATTCGGAAGGCTGGCGCAACCGTTGAGGCCGGAGAACTGTCGGGGAGACACAGCTGCCCCGACAGGTCCGCTCTGCAAGCTTGCTCAGCCGCAGCGGATTTTTGGCCTTGCCCCGCAGCTCTCCTATACAATAGAGCCACCGTTCAGAGAAAGAGAGCAGGCGATGATTCTGGTTGGGGTACTTGTAAACATGTTGGCAATTGTCTTCGGCGGCCTGCTCGGGCTGCTGCTGGGCCAAAGGGTCCCGGAAAAAGTGACGCAGACGGTGCTCGGGGGGCTGGGGCTGGGTGTGCTGTATGTGGGCATCCGGGGTTCATTGGACGGGGAGAATGTTGCGCTGGCCATTCTGTCCGTTGTCGTCGGGGGCGTGCTCGGCGAATTCCTCGACATCGATGCCAGGCTCCACCAGGCTGGGGAGGCGTTGCGCGCCCGACTGGCCGTTCATGCTTCAAGCCACTCTTTTGTGGAAGGCTTTGTGACCTGCACGCTTGTCTTCTGTGTCGGTGCGATGGCCATCGTCGGTTCGCTGCAGAGCGGGCTGAGCGGCGATCATGCGACCCTGTTTGCCAAGGCAGTGTTGGACGGGGTCTTTGCCCTGGTCATGGCCACCACGCTGGGGGTCGGGGTCCTCTTTTCGGCGGCGTCTGTGCTGGTCTACCAGGGGGCGCTCACCTTGGCAGCCCAGGCGATCTCAGGTTTTTTGACCCAGCCCATGATCGACGAGATGAACTGCGTAGGGTCGCTGCTGATCATCGGGATTGCACTCAATCTGCTCGGTGTGACCAAGCTCAAGATCGCCAACTTTCTCCTGGCACCGCTGCTGCCGATTTTGTTTCATTGGTTTTTCTAACGCCTTCTCCCTACAAGAATTGTATCAATTCTCTCCCCTTTATTTGACGCGCGCTGTCAAAAGTCCTACTATACAGTCTCGGTGCGCGGCATCAGGCTGACCGGCGCCTTTTTTTTGAGTTTCATGGGGGGAGTTTCTAATGCGTCTGATTCCACGCAAACTGTTTTTGACATGCGGCGTTGGTACCCACAAAGAAAAACTGACCAGTTTTGAATTGGCGTTGCGCGATGCCGGCATCGCCCATTTCAACCTGGTGCGGGTTTCGTCAATTTTTCCACCCCACTGCCAGATCGTGACCAAAGAAAATGGGCTGCTTCTCCTCCAGCCTGGCGAGATCGTCTTTTCTGTGATCGCGGAGATGGCCAGCAACGAACCAGGTCGGCGTATTGCTGCCTCGATCGGGGTCGCCCGCCCTGCCGACCACGACAAATATGGCTACCTTTCCGAACACCACACCTATGGCCAGACCGAACAGGAGGCCGGCGATTACGCCGAAGACCTCGCGGCCACGATGCTTGCCACCACCCTTGGCATCAACTTCGATGCCAACAAAGACTACAACGAGCGGCGTGAACAGTACATGATGGGCGGCGAGATTGTCGACAGCACCAGCATCACGATGGCAGTCACCGCAGCACCTGGCGGCGTCTGGACGACCGTGATCAGTGCAGCGATCCTGATCTGACCTATGGCGGACATACCTGACAATTTTCTGGGGCTGGACGAGCCCTTCTCCGACTACAACACGGCACGGGTGCTGGTCTTGCCCATTCCTCTGGAAGCGACCGTTAGCTACGGCGGCGGGACTGCCGCCGGCCCGCAAGCCATCCTGGCTGCTTCACAGCAGGTAGAGCTCTACGACCGGGACTACGACGCCGAACCGGCCCTCGCCTACGGGGTCCATACGCTGCCGGCGGTCGAGCTGCCCGCTGACCCTGCGGCAGCGGTGGACGCGATCCAGGCTGCCGTCGCCCGTGCGGCCCGCAGCGGCAAACTGGTCGTGGGGCTGGGCGGCGAACATACGGTCAGTGTCGGCTTCGGGCGCGGGCTGGTCGAAGCGTTGGGAGGGCCGATCACGGTGGTGCAGATCGACGCGCACAGCGATCTGCGCGACCGCTACGCAGGAACACCCTACAGCCATGCCTGTGTTGCCCGCCGCCTGCTGGAGCTGCCAGCGGTCGAACAGCTTCTGCAACTGGGCATCCGTTCGGTCTGCCCAGAGGAGGTTGCGTACAGCCGTGCCCATCCAGAACGGCTGGGCATCTGGTACGCTGAAGCCGTGCACGACGGCAGCTGGCATGCAGCCTTCCTCGAACGGGTGCGGGGCCGGCGCGTCTACCTGACCATCGATGTCGACGGGCTGGACCCTGCGGTCGTGCCGGCCACCGGCACGCCCGAACCCGATGGGCTGACCTGGGCCGAGAGCTTGTCGATCTTGCGTGCGCTGAATGCCCATGCAACTGTCGTCGGAATCGATTGCGTCGAGCTGTCGCCTGTGGCCGGCCTGCATATGGCAGACTTTGCCGTCGCCAAGCTGCTCTACAAGGCGATCTCTTACGCAATTTCTTCCCCGATCTAACGATCTGCGGTCGGCGAGCGCTGCATGAACCTGGGCAGCGCTCGCCTTTGTTTCAGGAGGGATCTATGGAAAACGCACAGGCGATCCGGGCCTTTGTTCGCCACCACTACCGACACTTCAACGCTGCTGCGCTGGTCGACGCCGCCGAAGGATACGTCTCTTTTCTTGCGCAAGGGGGCCAGATGCTGGTCACTCTGGCTGGGGCAATGAGTACCGCAGAGTTAGGCCTTTCGCTGGCAGAAATGATCCGCCAGGACAAAATCCATGCCATCTCCTGCACCGGCGCCAATTTGGAGGAAGACCTCTACAACCTGGTCGCCCACGACTCCTATGTGCGCGTGCCCAACTATCGCGACCTGACCCCGGAAGACGAACACGCGCTGCTGGAGCGCCATCTCAACCGCGTCACCGATACCTGCATCCCCGAAGAAGAGGCGATCCGCCGGATCGAAACAGCCATTCTCGCAGAGTGGCAGGCGGCGGACCAGGCGGGCGAGCGCTTTTTCCCCCATGAATTTCTCTACCGTATCCTGCGCAGCGGCAAACTGGCCCCCTCTTTTCAGATCGACCCCAAAGATTCCTGGCTCATGGCAGCCTGCGAAAAAAATCTGCCGATCTTTGTGCCCGGTTGGGAAGACTCGACTACGGGCAACATCTACGCAGCACACTGCATGGCCGGGGATCTCCGCAACATCCACACCGTGCGCACCGGCATCGAATACATGATGCAGCTTGCCCAGTGGTATTCGGCGACGACCGCCAGGAGCCCGGTCGGCTTTTTTCAGATAGGCGGCGGGATCGCCGGCGATTTCCCCATCTGTGTCGTGCCCATGATGCGGCAGGACCTCGATCGCGCAGACATTCCGCTGTGGGCCTATTTCTGCCAGATCAGCGATTCGACGACCAGCTACGGCTCCTACTCAGGGGCTGTCCCCAATGAGAAGATCACCTGGGAAAAGCTCGACATCAGCACACCGAAATTTATTGTGGAGAGCGACGCCACGATTGTGGTGCCGCTGATCTTTGCCTACGTGCTGGGCAGTTGAACGAACGCCTGCACTGGCAGGGAGCGCCGCCAGTGCAGGCATGGCTTCACGCTCTGGCCAGCGCTGCGAGCTGCGCCTCGGCCAGCCCGACCCCTGCTTTGAGCAGTTCTTCGACCTGGCCCTCTGAGGCGGCCTCGGCATAGATGCGCAGCACCGGTTCGGTGCCGCTCGGCCGGATCAACAGCCAGCTGTTGTCGACCCGTGTATACTTGACGCCGTCGCGGTCGCTGACCTGACCTACCGCGACCCCCCCCAGTTGCTGCGGCACCTGGGCCATCAGCTCGCGCACCAGATCCGCCTTTTTGAAAGGACGCACCGGCTGGTCGATCCGGCCATACCGAAAGCTGCCAATGTCTTGGGCCGCCATCAAATCCGCCAGCAGCGCCCCCAGCGGCCGGCGTTGGACAGCCACCACCTCGGCCAACAGCAGCCCCATCAACACCCCGTCCCCCTCCGGAATATGGCCTAGGATGCTGATCCCGCCGCTCTCCTCGCCGCCGATCAACACCGGTTCGCGCAGCATATGCTCGGTGATGTGGTTGAAACCGACCGGCGTCTCGTAGAGCGCCAGCCCATAGCGCTCGGCCAGCCGGTTGAGCATTTGCGTCGTGCTTACAGTCTTGACCACGCTGCCCCGCAACGACCGCTGGCCGACCAGGTATTCGAGCACCAACGCCATGATCGCATGCGGGTCCACAAACTGGCCATCCACATCGACTGCACCGATGCGGTCAGCGTCGCCGTCCGTCGCCAGCCCCAGATGGTATTCCCCGGAACACATCGTCTCCATCAACGGACCAAGATGGCGGGCGATCGGTTCTGGATGGATCCCGTTGAAGCCCGGATTCATTTCGCTGCGCAGCTCGTGCACCTGACATCCGGCATCGCGCAGCAGCCTGGCCAGGTAGATGCGGCCCGCACCGTACATCGCATCTACCGCCACCACAAGCTGTGCTTCTGCGATCGCTGCAAAATTGACCAGACGACGCACATGGGATTCATAGGCCGGAAACGGGTCGAACCGCGTGATCAGCCCCTGCGCTGCACTGAATTCGATGCGCCGCGGGAGCGTATCTCCAGCCGCCAGGATCCGCCGTTCCACCTCTTTGCACTCCGCCGGGCTGGCCGACCCCCCAAAAGCAGCCTTGAGCTTGATTCCGTTGTAGCGCGGCGGGTTGTGGCTGGCGGTGATCATCACCCCTCCGTCTGCTCCCTTGTCGACAACGGCGTAGCTGACCATCGGCGTCGGGGCGTCGCTGGAGGTGAGCCAGACAGCAATCCCGTTGGCTGCCAGCACCTCGGCCACCGCTTGAGCGTAGCGGTCACTCAAAAAGCGCGTGTCGTAGCCTACCACCAGCGACGGCTGCTGGGCACGCGGCCTGTCACCGGGCTGGCTGGCGCGGTCGGCCAACGTCTTCTCGGCGATCGCCTGTGCCACCTTGCGCACGTTGTCGAAGGTGAATTCTTCGCTGATGACCGCCCGCCAGCCGTCTGTACCAAAATGAATGGACATACTCCCTCTTTCTCTCTTGCCAGGTCCCACAACGCTCGTTTCAGATTTACACAACTACCCTGTCGGTGGAAGGGTGTCAGGGCGAGGACGAAACCGGATTTCGCCCTGCAGCTCCGGGTGACGGCCGGTGACGCCAGCATAATAGGCGCGAATTCTGGCCAGGTCCGCCTCCATATCCCCTGTGATCGGCGCCGCTGTCCCACAGGCAATGTATTTGTGGGCATAGTCGATCGAAGCCAGGATCACCGGCACGTTGGCGCGCTGTGCGATGTGGTAGAAGCCGCTCTTCCAGTATTCCGACCGGCTGCGCGTTCCTTCGGGGGTGATCGCCAGAACCATCTGGGGGTGACGAGCGAACTCGTTGGCCACCCGGTCGACAAACTGGGTCTGCTCACGACGGTTGACCGGGATTCCGCCCAGCCAACGCGTGATCCTCCCCATCCCCCCTCGGAAAAACGAGTCTTTGACCAAAAAATTGGAGAAAGGCAGCGCGTAGGCACGGCTAAAAATAAAGCCGATCACAAAGTCCAGATTGGATGTATGGGGAGCCACCACGATGATAAACTTGCAGCCCGACGGCGCATGGTATTCCCCACGCCACCCCAACAGACGAAAAAGCCCATACCAGACGGTCTGCAGCGGTGTACGCCGCCTCCGATGTGGGTCCTGCATCGCTCCTCCCCCCCAGAACGAAGGCGCGTGCTGTTTGACAGCACGCGCCCGACAACCTTGTGGCCAGTGTCCGCTGGCCGGGTCAGAAAATTCCCAGCTCTTCTTTGGCTTCCTCTGACATCATGTCTGGGTTCCAGAAAGGAGACCAGGTCAGATGGATATTGACCTCTTCCACCTCTGGAAACGCTGCGTGGGTCTCACGCTGCACATTGGTGATGATCTCGGGCCCGGCCGGGCAGCCCGGGCTGGTCAGGGTCATCGTAATCTCAACAGTCTTCTTTTCGGTGATCTCGACATCGTAGATCAGACCCAGGTCGACGACATTCATCATCAACTCTGGATCCTTGACCCGGTCGCGGATCACCTCCCGCACGTCTGTACTGGTTGGCAGAGCCATCGCATCCCTCCTTGCATTCGCATCAGACAGTTTACAGCTCGATCCAGATCATCCCCTCCCGGATCTGAACGGCATAGGTTCGGGTCGGCTCAAAGGCCGGGAAGCTCAGGGCAGCACCGGTGCGGAGATCGAAACGGGCGCCGTGCCGTGGGCACTGGATCTGGCAGCCGTTGACGAGCTTCCCTTCCACAAGCGGCCCCCCATCGTGGGTGCAGACATCTTCGATCGCATAGATCTCGCCGTCTAGATTGAAAAGGGCGATCCGGGTGCGGTTCACTTCGACCAGTTTGCTGGCGCCAGCCGGCAGGTCGGTGACGGCGGCGATTTGAATGGATTGGCTCATGGTGTTTTCGACAAAGAGGTCAAAAATTTCTGGATCTGTTTCATCGTCATGTGATTGGGCGGCATTGGGCGGTGCAAAAAACATCTTGCTCTTTTCTCCGTCATTCGGGCCACTCTTCCAAACCGTACGCGCCTGCCTTGAGCACCTTGAGGGGCAACAGAGCGCATTTGAGACGCACTGGACCGATTTCGATCCCCAACATTTCCAGAATATATTCTTTGTCGAATGCCCGGATTTCTTCCATCGTCTTGCCGAGGATCTCCTCCATCAACATGCTGGCGGTCGCCTGGCTGATGGCGCAGCCATGTCCGTCGAAGGCGGCATCGACGACGATCCCATCTACCACCTTCAGCTCCACCGTCACTTCGTCGCCACAAAACGGGTTGTGGTCGTGGGAACGGATGTCCGGGGCGGCCAGGTGCCCTTTGTGGCGTGGATGTTTGTAGTAGTCCAGGATGGCTTCTCGGTAAAGATCGTCGCTCACAGCGTCTATCCCTTCTGTCCAGCAAACAGTTGGCGGGTTTTGTGCAGGGCTGCCACCAACGCGTCGACCTCTTCCACCGTGTTGTACAGATAGAAACTGGCCCGGGCGCTGGCCTGGACCCCCAGCTCTGTGTGAAGGGGCTGGGCGCAGTGGTGGCCGGCCCGCACTGCGACCCCCGAACGGTCCAGGATGGCCGCAATGTCGTGGGGGTGGACATCTTTCAAAGTGAACGCCACCAACCCGCCGCGCGCCTCGGGGCCAGGCCCCAGAATCTGTAGCCCTTCGACTTCAGCCATCCGTGCGTACGCGTAGGCAGTCAACGCCCGTTCGTGGGCATGCACCCACTCCATCCCAACTTGGGTCAGATAGTCGACAGCCGCTCCCAGGCCGATCGCCTCAGCGATCGCCGGGGTACCAGCTTCAAACTTGTACGGGATGGTGTTCCAGCGGCTTCCCTGCAGCGTCACCTCACGAATCATGTCGCCGCCCCCCAGAAAAGGAGGCATCGACTCGAGAAGTTCTCGCTTGCCGTACAAGACCCCAATCCCTGTCGGCCCGCACATTTTATGGCTGCTGAAGACCAGGAAATCGGCGTCGAGCGCCTGGACATCGACCGGCATATGGGGCACGCTCTGTGCGGCGTCGATCAGGACGCGTGCGCCAACTGCCCGGGCCGCTGTCACCAGCTGTTGAACCGGGTTGACGGTGCCGACGACGTTGCTGACATGGACAAAGCAGAAAAGGCGTGTGCGCTCCGTCAGCACTTTCTCCAGCTGGCTAAGGTCGAGCGTCCCTGTGGGGGTGATCGGCACATGACGGAGGGTGAAACCAAGCTGTTCTTGCAGAATCTGCCAGGGCACGATGTTGGCGTGGTGCTCCATGGCCGTGATCAACACTTCGTCCCCAGGGCCCAGGTTGGCCCGCCCCCAGCTGTAGGCCACGAGGTTGATGGACTCAGTCGCCCCGCGGGTGAAGATAATCTGGCGGGGGGTTGGGGCATGGATGAAGCGAGCCACCTTGGCTCGTGCGGCCTCAAACGCTGTGGTGGCTTCTTCACTCAGCGTGTGGACCCCGCGGTGGACATTGGCGTTGTACTGCCGGTAATAGGTCTCCATTGCCTGGAGGACAGCTGCCGGCTTCTGGCTGCTCGCTGCATTGTCCAGATAGACCAGCGGCTGTCCCTGCGGCAACACGCGGCCCAGGATTGGAAAATCTTGGCGCAGGGCTGCGGTCTGGTCTGACAGCAAATTTTCAGCAATCCTCATGGGTCCCATCGTTTCCATCTTGGTCGCGCTATTTTTCGATCGGTAATTGTACGCCGTTTCCCCATTCTGTCCAAGAACCGTCGTAGTTGCGCACCGACGAATACCCCAGCAGGCGTGTCAACACAAACCAGGTGTGGCTGCTGCGCTCGCCGATCCGGCAGTAAGCGATCACATCGTCGTCGGGGCGGAGCCCCTGTTCTTGTTCGTAGATGGCCCGCAGCTCGGCTGCGCTCTTGAAGGTGCCATCCGGGTTGGCTGCACGCGCCCACGGCACGCTCTTGGCCCCTGGAATATGCCCGCCCCGCAGCGTGCCTTCCTGCGGGTAGTCGGCCATGTGCAGCAGCTCTCCCTTGTATTCGCCGGGGCTGCGCACATCCACCAGCGGACGAGCGGCGGCAATATGGGCCAGCACCTCGTTGCGGAAGGCCCGGATGGCGCTGTCGTTCCGTTCCTGCGCGGTGTAGCGTGCCGCAGGATAGGTAGGAAGTTCGCGCGTCAGGTCTCGCCCCTCCGCAACCCACTTCATCCGACCACCATCCATCACCTTGGCGTTGCGATGGCCAAAGAGCTGAAAGACCCAGTAGGCGTAGGTCGCCCACCAGTTGTTCTTGTCTCCATAAAAAATCACCGTCGTGTCGTTGGCGATGCCAAGCCTGCCCATCAACGCTGCAAACTGTGTCTGGTTGATGTAATCGCGCACGGTCGTGTCGTTGAGATCGGCCTGCCAGTCAACCTTGACTGCGCCGGGGATATGGCCGACATCGTACAAAAGTACATCCTCGTTGCTCTCGACCAGCCGGATCGACGGGTCGTCGAGATGGGCTGCAACCCACTCTGTGCTGACCAGCGCGTCTGGCTGGGCATACCCTCTGTCTGCAATATGCATGGTTCCCCCTCTGAATTCAGCCACCAATCTTGCGTTCGATCACCCGTTCCAGCTTGTGCACGACACTCTCGACCGGGACGCGGTCGAGCACAGCCTGGAAAAACCCCTGTACGATCATCCGTTCAGCCTGGGCACGGGTCAGGCCGCGCGCCATCAAATAGAAAACATACTCTTCTTCGACCTGGGCCGCAGTAGCGCCGTGTGTACAACGCACATCGTCGGCTTCGATCTCCAGCCCAGGAATGCTGTCTGCCCGAGCCGACGTATCCAGGATCAGGTTGCCGTTGCGCTGGTAGGCATCGGTCTTCTGGGCCCCTGGGAGAACCTGGATGATCCCCATATAGACACTGCGGCTTTTGTCCTTGAGTGCACCGTTGAAGAGCAGGTCACTGAAACAGTGGGGTGCTCGGTGGATCTGCAAGGTCTGGTGGTCGATATGCTGGTTGCCGATCGGGAAGTAGATGCCCAGCAGTTCGGCATGGCCGCCTGGCTTGCTCAGTTCCACATCCAAAAACGCCTTGGTCAGACGGCTCCCCCAGCTGACTTGAATCCAGCGCAGATCTGCGTCACGGCCCAGGACGGCGCGACCGGTCAGAAAATTCCAGGTGCTGTGGTCAAAATCTTGCAGGTTCATATAACGGACCACCGAGCTGTCGCCGATCACAAGTTCGACGACGCTGGCCTGCAACCCATCCCGGGCGCCCAGCAGATCGTCGACCACGGTCACTTCGGCGCCGGCTTCGGTGACCACCAGGGTATGGTGGTAGCCGCCGACACCTTCGCTGCTCTGGTTCAAAATCACCTGCAGCGGCAGGGTCACCCGGACGCTTGCTGGCACGTAGACAAATACTCCTGTGTCCCAGAGCGCGGCATGGAGTGCTGTAAACTTGTTCTGGCCCGGTTTGACCGCTTCGGCCATAAAGTACTTGCGCACCAGGTCAGCGTGCTGGTGCACTGCGCTCTGCAGATCCAGAAAGATGACTCCTTGGCTGTCGAGCGGGCTGCGCGTCACGCTGTTGCGCAGCTCGCTCTCTTCAAAGACGATGCTGGCGGCGCTCTCCATTTCATCCAGCTCTTCTTGCAGCAGAGTAGAGAGCTCACTCTTCTTTCCTTCTGCCGCCGGGATAACGACCGGTTTGAAGCGGGTCAGGTCAAAGCCGGTCAGGCGAGTGCGCCGCCAGGCTTCGTCTGTCGCTTTTGGCCAAGGCAGCGCCTCGAACAGGCGCCAGGCCTCCAGACGGAAATTCAACATCCATTCTGGTTCGCCCCGTGCTGCCGAGTGGGCACGCACGGTGGCTTCGCTGAACCCCGCGGCGGACTGCATGATTGCTTCCGCTTCTTTGACAATTACGCTCACGTGAATACTCCCCTGCTTTTGTGTCGTCTGCACGTTCTGCCGAGAACCTGCGCTCCCCAGAGCGGTCGGCTGCGAGCGCACGACGACGTGCGGCTCTCAACCGATCGTCCCTTCCATCTGAAGCTGGATCAGACGGTTCATTTCCACCGCATACTCCATCGGCAGCTCTTTGACCAGGGGTTCGATAAAGCCGCCCACAATCATGGCTGCCGCCTCATCTTTGCCGATTCCCCGGCTCATGAGATAAAAGAGCTGTTCTTCGCCAATTTTGCTCACCGATGCCTCATGGCCGACGCTCACCTGTTCCTCTTCGATTTCGATGTAGGGATAGGTGTCGGAGCGGCTCGCCTCGTCGAGCAGCAGCGCGTCGCAGACGACATTGCTTTTGCTGTGATGGGCTCCCTTGCCCACCTTGAGCAGACCTCGATAGCTGGCCCGGCCGCCGTCCTTGCTGATCGACTTGGAGACGATCTTGGAGCTGGTGTACGGCGCGCCGTGCACCACCTTGCCTCCTGCATCCTGGTGCTGGCCGCGGCCGGCAAAGGCGATCGACAAAATTTCGCCGTGCGCCTTCGGGCCCATCATGTAGACGGCCGGGTATTTCATCGTGACCTTGGAGCCCAGGTTGCCGTCGATCCATTCCATGGTCGCCCCTTCGTAGGCAACCGCACGCTTTGTCACCAGGTTGTAGACATCGGTGCTCCAGTTCTGGATCGTCGTATAGCGGCAGCGCGCTCCTTTTTTGATAATGATCTCGACCACTGCGCTGTGCAGGCTGTTGCTCGAATAGATGGGAGCCGTGCACCCTTCCACATAATGGACGCTGGCCCCCTCCTCCACGATGATGAGCGTACGTTCGAACTGCCCCATGTTCTCCGCATTGATGCGGAAATAGGCCTGCAGCGGAATATCCACATGGATGCCCTTGGGCACGTAGACAAACGAGCCGCCGCTCCAGACCGCGCTGTTGAGCGCCGCAAACTTGTTGTCGGCCGCCGGGATCACCGTCGCAAAATACTCGCGCACGATCTCCTCATGTTCGCGCAGCCCGCTGTCCATGTCTAGGAACACCACCCCCTGCCGCTCCCATTCCTCGCGGAGGCTGTGGTAGATGACCTCTGAGTCATACTGGGCGCCGACCCCCGCCAGGAACTTGCGTTCGGCTTCAGGGATTCCCAGGCGGTCGAAGGTTCGTTTGATATTTTCAGGAACTTCGTCCCAACTCTTGCCAGAGCCTGAACTGGGCTTCAAATAGTAGTAGATCTCATCGAAATTGATGCCGCTCAAATCTGCTCCCCAACCCGGCATCGGTTTGGCAAAGAAAATATCGAGCGCCTGGTGACGAAACTCCCGCATCCACTGCGGTTCGTTCTTCTGATCGGAGATCTGGTCGATCACAGCGTGGTTCAGTCCACGCTCGGTCTTGAACACCGGCTTCACATCGTCGTGGAAACCGTATTCGTATTCTTCTTTGACGCCCTCAAGGGCTTGGAGGTCTGACTGTGTTGCCATGTCAACAATCCTTTCGCATCACTGCAGCATATATCGAGAGGAGACAGACAGTGCCCCCTCACCTTTTGGTTCAGGCCACCACAGCCTCGGAACCGAACTCGCGCTCCACCCAGCCGTACCCTTTTTCTTCCAGCATGTGGGCCACTTCGGGCCCGCCAGTCATCACCACCCGACCCTCGTAGAAAATGCTCACGTAATTGGGCTTGACATAGTTGAGCAGACGCTGGTAGTGCGTGATCAGCAAAAAGCCACGGTCTGAAGTTGCCAACTTGTTGATTCCATCCGACACCACACGCAGCGCGTCGATGTCCAGCCCCGAATCTGACTCGTCCATGATCGCAAATTTGGGCCCCAGCATCGCCATCTGCAGCACTTCAGTGCGCTTTTTTTCGCCGCCCGAAAACCCGTCGTTGAGATAGCGCCGCGCAAAGCTGGGGTCTACGTTGAATTCCTTCATCTTGTCGTTCAGCTCTTTGCGGAATTCCCGCATCGGCATCAGGTTGCTGCCGATCACGCCGCCACGCCCCTCGGCCACGGCCTTCTGCGCAGTGTAGCCCCGCACATTGCTCACCGCCGTGCGCAAGAAATTGGCCACACTCACCCCCGGCACGGCCACCGGGTACTGAAAGGCCAGAAAGATCCCTACCTTGGTACGCTCGTCGGGCTCCATTTCCAAAACACTCTCCCCATCGACCAGGATGTCCCCCTCGGTCACCACATAGTGGGGGTGGCCGGCGATCAGATAGGCCAGCGTCGACTTGCCCGAACCGTTGGGGCCCATCAAAGCATGGATCTCGCCGCTGCGCAGGGTCAGGTTGACACCCTTTAAGATTTCTCGATCCTCGACCGAGGCGTGCAGGTTGCGAATTTCCAAAACACTCATCGTGATGACTCCTCATGTAAAACAATTTTTTTAATGCTGCCAACCCAGCCTGAGTGGCCTTGTCTCAGTCTCTTGTCCATAGAGTACGGTTGAAATTCAACCGCAACAGCGTTGCACCATCCAATTCAGCGCGCTCTTTCCCCTCCCAGCACTTGTGCGGAGGGATGCACGGTAAAGACACAGCCCGAATGCCCTTCCAACATACATTCGCTCAACTGCACCTCTGCCCCCAACACCTTCTGCAACATGCCGCGGTCCATTTCACAGATCTCTGGGTGATCCTGTGCAAGCTCATGGAAAGGGCAATTGTAGGTGCGCAAGGTGATCACCTCGCCGACGACGGCGTCGGCCAACACCCCGTGGCCGTTGAGCGCATCTGCCAGTTGACTGACTCGATCGTGCAAGAGGGAAGCCTGCACCGCAGAGGTATATTTTCCCGCCAGCCGTTCCCCTACCCGCTCCAACAGCTGCGCGGTGCGCTCAGCCCCCTCCAGTTGAAAGACCTCCTCCAACAGGGTCAGCGCCAGATCGTCGCAGTGGCAGGCAAAGAGTTCCTGCGTGCGAGCGGTCGTGCAGTAGACATGGTGCGGGCGCCCTACCCCTGCATGCACCAGACGACGCTCGACATAGCCCTCTGCCTGCAGCGTGTTCAGATGCTGGCGCACGGCAGTCGTCGTGATGCCCAGTAGATCTTCCAGTTCCTTGATCGTCGCCGGGGAACGGCGCTGGAGATATTCGACAATCTGCCAGAGCGGCGACTCACGTTTTCCAAATTCGTTCAAGGCCATGATACCTGTCATCCAAAGAACCCAGCTCGACTTGCTCGACTTCTGTACGAACTTGTGATAACTTTATCAGAACCCAACAATTTTGTCAAATTAAACTGTTTTAATTATACAAATTGTTTAATCTCCTGCTGTCGTCGGGGAGGGGGTGGCGGGCGTGCTGACTCGCTGGCTGCTGGGAAATGCCAAGGCGAAGAAGGCGGCTGCTGCGGGCAGCCAGGCGACGGCCGAGAGCACAGCCAGCAGGCCGAACGATTCCGCAGCGATCGACTCCAGCCAGGCCATAAAGGAGCCGCTGGCAAAGATAAAGCCCAACACCAGCCCGCCTGCCAGGCCGCGACGGTTGGGGGCCAGCTCCTGGCTCATCACCATCAACAGGCTGTGGGGCATATTGAGCAGGAGCCCTGCCAGCACGGCGGAGACCAGATAGCCTGCGCCGCCCAGGTGGAGCATGGCATAGGCGAAGGGGACGCTGGCGATCGAGGAGACGACCAGAATCGTGCGTCGGTTGAAGTGGTCGCCCAGATAACCGCCAGCCAGCGTCCCGAATGCGCTGGCCAGGTTGAACAAGCCGAGCATAAGACCAAACTGGGCCGGGCTGAAGCCAACTTCCTCATAAAATTTGGGCAGCAGCGTGGCGTAGCCCTGGCTCGTGCCAGAACGCAACAGAATGAAGAGCACGAACGCGACGACCAGGAGAATTGTTGCGGCAGGAGCCCGGCTGGAGCGCAGATGGCTGCCCGTCGGCTGGACAGATGGCAGCGCGTCGTTCATCTGTCTGAACATCAGCACGATGGCCGGGAGGGCCAGCAGGGCGATCAGGGGCATCCCAGCCAGCCCGATCGCTCCGATCAGGGCGCCGGCCAGCACAGGCCCGACCGCCAGCCCCACCTGGCCCCCCAGGAAAAAGTACGATGTCGCCGTCGCGGAGCGCTTGCCGCCGGCAGCGGCGGCGTTGACCATGCCGGCAGCGTGGAAGGCACCGCTGCCCAACCCTCCTACCATCAGCAGCGTGATGAAGAGCGGATAGGTGGGCATCCAGGAGGCAGCCGCATAAAAAACAGCCGTCCACAGCACACCGAGGGCTCCGACCCAGCGCCCGTTGAGTTTGTCGGTCAGCCCACCAAACAACGGCTGACTCATCGCGGCAAACATCTGGTACATCATCGCCCCAAAACCGATCTGGGCAATGCTCAGCTGGAAGCGGGCAGCCGCCAGGGTGAGGATGATCGCCACCGAGGAGTTCACGATGTCGATCGAAAAATGCCCGTAGGCAGCGGCTAACAAACGTGGCTTGTTCATCGTACCGAATCCCTTCAAAATTATGGCCAAAAGTATCTTTTCAGGATAGCACAGAGCTGCAAAATGCCAGATGGCGAAAGGTAGCTGGGCACCGCTTGCCCGTTGAGGGGTTGACGAAGTGGCCCGGCCGTGTCACAATCCCCCCAACGAAGGATGTGGCGCTGGAGGAGAGCTATGAAAGCAGATGTTTCCAGACAGAACGCTGTCCGTGCAGCCGCCCGGCAGCTTGGCTTTGACCTGTGCGAGTTCGTGGCGGTCGGCGAAGCACCCCACGCCAATTTTTTTGACAGCTGGATCGAAACAGGGCGTGCCGGCGAGATGCACTATCTCGAACGCAACCAGGAGCGGCGGCGCTTCCCAGCCCTGCTCGCTCAGCCGGGCGATCCTCCCCTGCGCACACTGATCGTGCTGGGGGTGGACTACCATCAGTTTGACCTGCCTCCCAGCTGGCGCGACGACCCCAGCCGGGGGCTGGTTGCCGCCTACGCCTGGGGGGACGACTACCACGAGCTGATCCGCCCCCAGCTCTATGCCCTTGACCGCTGGCTGCGGGCACAGAGCGGACGGCAAAGCCTGGGACGAGGGCTGGTCGACACCGGGCCCGTCCTGGAACGAGATTGGGCGGCGGCAGCGGGGGTCGGCTTCACCGGCAAGAATTGTTGCACGATCCGGCCGGGCAGCGGCAGCTGGCTGCTGCTGGCCACGCTGCTGGTGCCAGAGCCGCTGGTGCCAGAGCCGCTGGGGCCAGAGCCGCTGGGGCCAGAGCCGCTGGGGAGCCGGCCCCAGCCGACCTGCGGGCGCTGCACCCGCTGTCTGGCTGGCTGCCCGACAGCAGCTTTTTCTGCCCCCTACGACCTTGACCCGCGGCGCTGCATCGCCTACTGGACCATCGAAGCGCGCTCGATCATCCCGCGTGCGCTGCGCTCCCGCTTTGGCAATCGCATCTTCGGCTGCGATATCTGCCAGGAGCTCTGCCCCTACAACCGTCGTCTGACGCCGCGCGCGACGTCGCTGACCGGCCTCCAGGCCCACCATCATCGCATCGCCCCCCCGCTTCTGGAGGGCTTTGCGCCCTCCACCCCCTACTGGCTTGAGCCGGATCTCTTCAACCGCCACTTTGCCCGTTCGCCGATCAGACGTGCCCGGCAGCCTGGCATGCTGCGCAATGTCTGTGTAGCGCTGGGCAACTGGGGGACCCCAGAGACGTTGCCCGCGCTCGAGCTGGCGCTCGGCAGCCCCGACCCGGTCGTGCGCTGCCATGCTGCCTGGGCTGTCGGAGAGGTGCTGAGGCGGCAACACCCCCCGGCTGCCGAGCTGCTGCGTCGCACGATAGCCTGGGAAACGGACAGCCGCGTCTGTGAAGAGCTGCGGGTCGCCCTGGCTGACAGCTGACGGCCAGCCCACCAAGTTGCCCAATGCAACTTCTTGTTTGACAATACGTAGAATGGATTGATAGATCCAATCCAGCGTCGCTGGCAGACTCTCTGGGGGGAGTTGACCGGCCACGGTTGTTTGCAAAGAGGAGATTCAGCATGGAATTTATCAAAGCGTTGACCTTTGTGACCGACGACCCACGGTGGAAAGAAAAGGTGGCGGTCGGCTCTGTCCTGGCGTTGCTTTCATTTTTGATCGTCCCTCTGTTCATTCTGCTCGGCTACAGCGTGCGCCTGATCCAAAACATGCGCGCGGGCAGCCTGCTCCCCTTGCCAGAGTGGGAGGAGTGGAGCGGGGATCTGGTGCGTGGTTTCAAGCTGACGGTTGTCTATCTGGTCTGGGGCCTGCCGCTGTTGTTGGTCACCCTCCCGATGGCTGTCGGCGGCGTCCTGGCCGATTCGGACAGCGCGATCCAGGTGGTTGGGATCACGTTGGTTGTGGCCTCCTCCTGTCTGACCCTCTTTTACGCCATTCTGGTTACCTTGGCGACGCCGGGCTTCGTGCTTTGGTTTGCCCGAGACGAAAGGATTCAAAGCGGGCTGCAGCTCAGCCAGATTTTTGCCTGGACGCGCGGCCATCTGGGTGATGTCATCTTGTTCATGCTGGCCTACGTTGTTGCCAGCTTTGTCATCTCGGCGGTCGCCGGCATCGTCGGCACCCTGCTCTGTCTGGTCGGCCTGGTCGTCACCGTGCCGCTGGCTGTCTTTTTGCTCTATCTCTACCAGTTCAACCTGCTTGGCCAGCTCGCCTATCGCGAAGAAAAAGGCCAGGCCTATTATCAGCCCCCCCTCCCGCCTGCCCAGTAACAGCCGTCGGCCGCCAGCGGTTCCTGGCGGCCGACCATCTTTCCAAAGCGTGCCGATCGATGATCCATCACCTGAACAAAACCCGTGCCCTCTTTCAAAAAGCCCAGCAATTTATTCCGTACGGTGTCAACTCCAACTTTCGCTACTGGGGTGAGGAGACCCCCATCCTGGAACGCGGGGCTGGGGCCTTCGTCTGGGATGTCGACGGCAACCGCTACCTCGACTATCGGCTGGGGTTTGGGCCGATCATTCTGGGCCATGCCTACCCGGAGGTCAACCGCCGGGTAGCCCAGGCGATCGAGAACGGTGTGCTCTTCGCCGCGACCACCCCGGTCGAAATCGAGCTGGCCGAGCGTTTCACGCGCATGACCGGGATGGACAAGGTTCGTCTTTGCAACACCGGGGGGGAAGCCAACATGCATGCGCTGCGCATTGCCCGAGCCAGCACAGGCCGCGAAAAGTTTGTCAAATTTGAGGGCAACTATCATGGCAACTTCGACTATGTGATGTACAGCGGGCCCACTGCCCAGGCCAACCGGCTTGGCCCGCGCAGCCATCCTCACCGGCAGCTCGCCAGCGCAGGCATCCCGGCTGCGATTCGCAACTACCTGATCTCCTTGCCCTACAACGACCTGGAGCTCTTCGAGCGCACCCTGGCGGCCCAGGGTGAGGAAGTGGCTGCAGTCGTCCTGGAGCCGATCATGGGCAATGTCGCCTGCATCATGCCCGACCCTGCCTGGCTGCGGGGTGTGCGCCAGCTCTGCGATCTTTATGGGATTCTCCTCATCTTCGACGAGGTCAAAACCGGTTTTCGCCTGGCCAATGGGGGGGCCCAATCCTATTTTGGTGTCAAAGCTGACCTGGCAGCCTACGCCAAAGCCATGGGCAACGGCTTTCCGGTTGCCGCCGTCGCGGGCCGCGAGGCAGTCATGGCGGTCGTTGGACCCGGGCGCGTGGCCCACGGCGGCACCTACTGCGGCAATCTGGTGGCCGCCACGGCCGCCGCCACAACCCTCGAACTTTTGGAAACTCAGCCCATCCTCGCCACCATTTTCGCCCACGGTCGCCGGCTGATTGACGGCATTCAGACTGTCCTACAGCATGCTGGCGTCCCCCATGTCGTCTCTGGCGTCCCCTCGATGTTCAGCGTGCTGCTCGGCCATGACGAGCCGCCCACCGACTACCGCAGCTACAGTCAGTTCGACAGCCAGCTCTTCGGCCAGCTTGGGGCTGAATTGATCCGACGCGGGGTGCTGGTCGACGACGACCCGCGCGAACCCTGGTTTGTCTCCTACAGCCACCAGACAGCAGTTGTCGACGAAACACTGACGTTGTTCGAGGAGGCCGTCCAGGCAGTTTTTGCCCACCGCTGACCTCAAAAGCCGCAAGGCGTTTGCCCCCTACGGAGTCTCCCCCGCTCCCCTCTTGTTGGGCCCCTGCAGGGCCTCTGCTCGCAACTGTACAATCCCCCAATTGGGCGTATCCTTTTCTTTGCTGCAACGTCATCAAAGATGCTTTTTCATTTATACTCCGCGCTGTTCCTCTCTTTGTTCCCTCGGAGTCCTTACCCGAACAATTTGGAGGAACAGCATGGACAACTCAAGCGATCAGAACAACTACACGGGCCTCTTTTATACAATGTTGATCCTGGGCATCATCGGGGTTGTCGGCTTGCTCGTGGTCGCCAGCAGCGCAGCCACCAGCGGGCTGTAGGCTGCGCGTTTTTACGCCACCAGAATTTACGAGGGAATCGCGCGTGGCCCTGTTGTGCGGAACAGGCAACGCCCAATCTGGCCAGGACCGCCAGCTGTTGTGCTGGCCGGTCCTGGCCAGGCACTGGCTCATTCCCCTTTGATCTCGGTCCAGATCCGATCGTAGATCAACGTAGCTTCCCCCACATCTTGGAGATAGTGCCCCTTCTCCAGCACGTCAGAAGGAGTGTTGGTGATCGGGGATTCGACATAGCTCGTGTAGAGCTCTGGATGGTTCTGGCGCGCATACTCCAGGGCAGCCAGGTTGGGGTTGGTGTAGGGGAACTCCTCCAGCATCTGCCAGAAGAGATCTCCTTGCAGCGAATAGTTCAGCCAGGCGTAGGCTGCATCCAGATGGGGGGCCTCTGCTGGGATGGCGTAGTTGTCCTGCCAGAGGATCACCCCTTCCGAGGGGTAGATATATTCGATCGAAGGCACCGCGCGCTGGGCAAGGATCGCCTCTCCCGTCCACACGATCCCCAGATCGACGTCGCCGGCCATCAGCGCGTTTTTGGGGCTGTCGCTGTCAAAGAGCTTGACGCCCTGGGCCAGTTCTGCCAGTTTGGTCTTGGCCTCTGCCAGCTGGGCTGGGTCCTGTGTGTAGACGTTGTAGCCCAGCGCCAGCAAGGTGGCCCCGATGATGGCGCGAGAATCGTCGAGCAGCACCAGACGGCCAGCATATTCTGGTTTCCACAGGTCGGCGTATGACTGGGGAAGGTTTTCTACAGCAGCCGTGTTGACGACAATTCCATCGCTGCCAGCCTGGTACGGAAGGGTGTAGCGATTGCCCGGATCAAAGGGGAGATCCAGGTAGTTGGGGTCAAAATTGTTCAGGACTGGCAGCCGGCTTCGGTCCAGTTCCCGCAGCAGCCCCTGCCGGATCATCAGATTCACTATGTAGTCGGTCGGCTGCACCAGATCGTAGCTGGCGCTGCCCACAGAGAGTTTGGCATACAGCTCCTCGCTGCTGGAATACTCTTCTCGGTTGACCCGGATCCCGTAGACTTCTTCAAAACAATCGACCGTTCGTTGTGGAATGTATTCGGTCCAGACAAACAGATTAAGCTCGGTGGAGCTCACTTCCAGACGTGGGTTTGGCGCTGGGCACTCTGAAGCTGCGTGTTCGGCACTGGGCGCGTTGTCTCCGCCGCAGGCTGCCAGCAACCACACCAACCCCACGATCCATACCTGCCAAAGCTGTTTTTTAACCATTTTTTCCTCTCCAAGGCTTACTCGCGCTGTTGGAACCATTGTGAAAGCCCGACGACGGTCAGCACCACCAGAATCCAGAGGGTGGACAGTGCGTTGACTTCCGGTGTCACGACCCGACGCAGCAGGCCGTAGACGTAGATCGGCAGCGTGGTGGCCCCAGGCCCTGTTGTAAAAAAGGTGATGATAAAATCGTCCAACGACAAGGTGAACGCCAACATTGCCCCGGCCAGCACACCGGGGGCGATCAACGGCAGGGTGATCCGCAGGAAGGTGGTGAGGGGAGGGGCTCCCAGATCCATCGCGGCTTCTTCCAGGCGGCTGTCAAAGCCATGCAACCGAGCGCGCACCACCAAGGTCACAAAGGGGATGCTGAAGGCAATGTGGGAGACGATCACAGTGCCCAGCCCCAGGGTCAGCCGCAGGCCGGGGGGCAGCATGCTGTTGACCCAGCCAAAGAGTGCGCTGAAGAGCACCAGGATTCCGATCCCCATCACAATTTCAGGGGTCACCATTGGGAAATAGAGGGCGGTCTCAGCGCTTTTTTTCCCAAAAAACTCATAGCGTTGCAGCGCCAGCGCGGCCAAAGTGCCAATGAGCGTCGAAACTGCGGTCGAAGTCACGGCAATGATCAATGTATTGCGGGCGGCATCGGCCACGCTGCGGTTTTGGAGAAGTTCGCAGTACCAGTAAAACGGCCCACAGGGTCCTTGGTTCACCACCCCTTCGAAGACGACATTGGTGCGCGAGACGTTGAAGGAAAAGACGATCAGCACCACGATCGGTGCGTAGAGAAAAAAGTAGACCAGCCCAGACAGAGCGGCCAGCCAAGGGGACTGTCGCGGCTGGCTCATCCTGCGGCAATCTCCTCTCCCAGCCCGAAGCGCCGGGTGTAGTAGAGCGTCAACACCAGGGTGATCCCCAACAACACGATCGAGGCCGCAGAGCCAAAAGGCGGGTCGCGCGCGTCCAGGAACTGCCGCTGCACCAGATTGCCCACCAGGATCACCTGACGCCCGCCCAGGATGTCCGAGACGACAAAGGTGCCGATCACCGGGACAAAGGTCAAGATAGTCCCGGCAATGACGCCGGGCATCGAGAGGGGGATTGTAACCCGCCAGAAGGTCTGCAGCGCGTTGGCATGGAGATCGGCGGCTGCCTCGTAGAGTGCGGGCTCGATCTTCTCCAGCGAGGTGTAGACCGGCAAGATCATAAACGGCAGAAATTCGTAGACCATGCCGATCAACACAGCACTTTGCGAGGGATACAGGTCCAGCGGCTGCCAGGGCAGGTCAACCAGCCCAGCCACAGCGCCCAGGGTGCTGTTGAGCACACCTTGGCTGCGCAGGATCATCACCCAGGCATAGATGCGGATCACAAAATTGGTCCACAGGGGGACCAGCACCCAAAAAAGCAGCAGGTTGCGCCGTCGTTGCGGCGCACGGGCAATGAAATAGGCCAGGGGATAGGCCAACAAAAGCACGACCGTGGTCGTCTGGAGTGCCAGGGCCAACGAGCGCAGCAGAATTTTCAGATACAGGTCGTCCCAGCCCGTTTCGGTGAAGCCCAGCAGCCGCCAGTAATTGCCCAGCGTGAAGGTGTAGATCACATTGCCGTCGACGTCTCGCTGGGCGAAGCTGGTGACGACCGTCAACCCCAGCGGCAGCACCAGCAGCAGCCCCAACACCAACAGCGCAGGCAGGATCAGCAAAAAGCCCTGCCAACGGCGATTTTCGCGCAGCGATTGGAGCATGGCACTCATCCTGTCAACACGCTGGCTGTCTCTGCTACAAACTGTACGCAGACCGTGTCGCCTGGCTGTGCCCCCTGGCGCAGGGCCGCCAGGTTGTTCTGCTCGCGCACCCGGATTGTCTGGCCGCTGGCCAGGCGAACACTGTAGTAGGTATCGGTGCCGATATAGACCTGGTCGACGACCTGCCCCTGCAGCTGATTGGCCAACGGCGCTTCCAGCGGGCGAAGCGTCAACTTTTCAGGCCGTACCGCCACAGTGACTGGGTTCCCCACAGCCACAGGCTGGGCCATGGACGCCCACACCGAGAGCCCACCGGGCAGTTCGACGAGCGCCTGGCCTCCCTGCAGCTGCTGGACGCTCCCTTCCAAAAAGTTGGTCTCGCCGATAAAATCGGCGACAAAACGGCAATTGGGCTGCTCGTAGATCTGGGTGGCGCTTCCCACTTGCAGGGCCACTCCGGCGTCCATCACCGCAATGCGGTCGCTCATCGTGAGGGCCTCTTCCTGGTCGTGGGTGACGAACACAAAGGTGATCCCCACCTCGCGCTGCAGTTTCTTGAGTTCAAGCTGCATCTCTTTGCGCAATTTCAGGTCAAGCGCGCCCAACGGTTCATCCAGCAACAGGACTTGCGGGCGGTTGACCAGCGCGCGCGCCAGCGCCACACGCTGCTGCTGCCCACCAGAGAGCTGTTTGGGGCGCCGCCGCTCGAGGCCGCTCAGCCGCACCATCTCCAGCGCGTCCCCGACTCGTCTTTGCACCTCCTGTCTGCCAACTTTCTGCATCTGCAGACCAAAGGCCACATTTTCCCCGATCGTCATGTGGGGGAAGAGGGCATAGTTTTGAAAGACTGTGTTGACAGGGCGTTGATAGGGAGGGGTTTTGCCCATCGGCTTTCCTTGGATCAGAACCTCTCCGTCGCTGGGCAGTTCAAAACCAGCCACCATGCGCAGGGTTGTCGTCTTGCCACAGCCTGAAGGTCCCAAAAGCGCAAAAAATTCGCCGTCGGCAATTTGCAAAGAGAGCTCTTTGACGGCTGCCACCGTCTCCCCAGCAGGGCCCAGAAAACGTTTCCATACAGCACGCAGCTCGACAGCGTAACCAGCCACTGCACCTTCTCCTGAACAGACTGACCGATTTGATTTGAGCAGGGGAAATTTTCTTGAATTTTCTTGCGCATACCATACCATTTTTTTCAGAGATTGCCAAACAGGGCAGGTAGACCGCTTGCAGAGGGGGCAGTCCACCTGCCCCGGCCTTTAGCGGCTCACAGCCGGCAGATACAAGGTCTGCCCGGTCTCTTCTTCCGGCTGGCCAGCAGCCCAGGCCGTCAGCAGGGTGACCAGGGCTTGCGGGGTGTTGCGCGGGGGAGAATGGCCAGCCTGGTCCCGTTCGCTGAGTCCATGACAGGAGGTACAGACGCGGATCTCGCCAGACTGGAAGGTGACCCAGTAGCGTTCGCGCACGACCCCTGTCCCTTGTGCGTCGGTCAGCTGCCAGGTGAGGGCGCGGCTGGCCGGCACGAACGCGGCAGCCGATCCATCGGCATGAACCACAACGCTGCCGGGCAGGGCTGCGGCGACCGGGGCATTGGCCGCCAGTGCGGCTGGGTCGTGCAGCAAACGGGCCAGCACCCGCCGGCCAGGCTCGACCGTGCTGCCCCCTCCTCGCCAGCCGCGCACCTGATCTCCCTGAAAAAATTGCAGGGCAGCGACCTCATAGATCGTGCCGGGGGCGCCTGTTGTCTGGTGTGTGCTGTTGGCAACCTGCAAGTTGAAGGGCTGCTGCAGGTCAAAGTCATCGCGAGTTGTGACATCGCGCACCACGGCCAACGCCAGGTTGTGCTGGCGCAGATAGGCACGCAGCACAGCCTCGTCGACCCCCGCTTGCGCCAACGCAGCCGCCTCCGGCTCTGGGAGCGCCAGGGACGCCCGAGGGCGTATCGGCCGTGGGCGGGCGTAGACTTCGACCGGATTCAACTCCCACAAAGGGCCGCTGTAAGAAACCAGCTCGTCCGGGCTCCAGTAGCGGAGCGTTGCCGTGATGCCCGCTGTCAGCGGCTGGGCAGCGGCCGCGTAGCCGTTGCCGGCAGGTGCCAGAACCCTCAAGCGGAACGCGTAGGTGGAGTTCAAAGGTCCTCCCACCCCAGCCTCCTCACCCTGGGTGGCGGTGTGTGCGGCCACCAGGGTGCCGTCGCTGAGCACCAGCGGATCCCGGTAGTGGCCGCTGTTTTCTGGCCGATCGTCCGTGCTGGCTGTGGCCCGGTGGGTGACATAGGTCACCTGCATCTGTCCGGGAGAGCGATCCGGCGGGGCTGCCAGGCTGACCACCTGGCCTGCTCCGTGGGTGCCAAATTCAGGGGCGTCGATCGCATAATAGAGACCGGGCTGGGTCGGGTCTTCGGCGATCTGAAAGAGGTTGTTGACCGGATTGGGGTTGAAACGGGCCAGCTGCCCATAGTAGTCCATGACGTTGCTGTCGTTGTTGATGCTGGCGGCAATGTAGGCGTGCAGTTCATGGCGGCCCACGTGGTTGAGCAGCTCGCCGTCGCTGCCATCTTCGTGGATCGTCCAGGGAAAGAAGTGGTTGAAAGTGTGGCCCACCAGAGGGGTGCCGGCCAGCAGGTCGGCGCGTGCTGCACGTGGCTCCGGAAAGAGCTCGCTGCGGCTGGTCAGCACCGCGGCAGCTGCCCCCTCGTCGGCGTAGTCAAAGGTTCCATACGGTTCCGGATTGCCTGCCAACAGCGCCAGCGCGTCGGCGTCGGCCTGCTGGTCGCGCTGCAGATGGTCCCACTGGGTAAAGAGGAGACGGCCAAAGCTGTCGATCAGCGGGGTAAAATCTCCCGAAGGGGCATGGTTGAGCAGACGCAAGGCCCCGTTGGCGGGGTTCAGGCTCCACAGCCCGCTCACCGTCGGGGCGCTTTCGTATTCGTCCAGCTGGGGATACAGATGGCGCTCCCCCGAGCGGGGGCGGTCGCTGGTGAAAAAAATCTGCTCTTCTGTTCCGTAGATCGGGCTGACATTGTTGTACTGCGCTGGCTGGTTGGGAAGGTGGCGGATGGAAGGGGTCTCCTCCTGGCCCAGCCCGGTGATCTCGTAGATCTGCCAGTAAAAGACACGGCTGTTGTCGTACTGGCGTTCGGGGGCGCCGACCACCATGCTGAAGAGGGCCTTCTGGCCGTCCCAGTGCACGGCCGGGTCCCGCACGGCGATGGCGTCTGCTCCTTGAAACCCTTCGGGATCATCGCTGCCGTAGCCAGCTGCCGCGGTGAGGTTTTTGAGCGTGCCATCGGGATAACGAATCCACAGCGCGCCGCCGCGGGCTGCCACATCCATGCCGGCCAGGTGGTTGCCAAATGTCGAGGCGATCGTCGCAAAATCAGAGCGAATCGGCGGCTGGGTCACAAAGAGGATCGGATGGGGCAGCTGTGGGGTTACCGGTCCCTGGGCGAGGGCAGCCCCCTGGATTGTCTGGGTGAGCAACAAGAGCCCGAGTGCGACTCCCCTGTACAGCAGATGCATTTTTTTCATAACCAACTCCTTTGATTGGGTCGCTGTCACGGCTGGTACACAGCCCACAGCTCGAGGATCCAGGCGGTGACCTGCTTGTAATGTTCCCAGGAACCGGGCACGGGGTTCGGCACATCGGCCAGCAACTCTTGGCAATGCACGATCCGGAACTGTTGGGTGGCCAGGCCATTGACCACCGTGCTCAGCCGATGTCGGAACTCGCGCGGGCCCTGCATGCGCTGGGGCACTCCGGCGGCATCTTCGAAGCTCCAGGCTGGGTCGTCAAAAAATTCGGGGAGGACCTCTTCATCCTGGTACGGTCGGCTGAGACGGTAGCCTGTGCCGTCCCAGCTGGCGTCGTCGACGGCGTGGGTAAACGGGTTGTGCCACTGCAGAAAGTAGCTGCCGCCGGGCCGCAGCACCCGCACGACTTGTGCGAAGACGGCGGTCGGGTCTGGCACAAAGTTGATCGAATAGCCGTGGTAGACCAGGTCGAAGCTGGCGGTAGAAAAGCGGGAGAGGTCGCGCATATCGCCTTGTTCGGTCTGCACGCTCAGCCCGTAGTGTGCAGCGGCCCGGCGGTCGCCGGCCAGCTGGTTGTCGGTGAGGTCGAGCACCGTCACCTGTGCCCCCAACAGCGCCAGCGCTGCCGACTGCTGTCCCCCTCCACAGCCCAGACAGAGCACCTTCTGCCCGGCAAGCTCTCCCAGCCGATTCTGGCTGTCGACCCGCTGCCGGGCAGAAGCAGGATCCAGATCAAGCCAGGGTCGGGTGTAGAAAAATTCAGCTGCGGCCAGTGCTTCCCAGCGTTCTTTGTTGAAACGGGCAAGTTCATCGAGCATCTCCACTCCTTTCACTCCATTCAATCGAGGCCAGCAGCCAGCTGTTCACACGCCGCCACCCACAGCGCGCTGGCGGCATCGCTGGGCATGCGCCAATCCCCGCGCGGGGAGAGCGCCACGCTGCCGACTTTGGGCCCGTCGGGCATGGCCGAACGTTTGAACTGTTGGGCAAAAAAGCGGCGATAGAAAACCTCCAGCCAGCGCAGGATCGTCGCATCGCTGTAAACGCCGGCAAATGCCTGCTGGGCCAGAAAAAAGACCTTGGCGGGCGCGTCGTGGTACCGCACGACCTGGAACAAAAAAAAATCGTGCAGCTCATAGGGGCCGATCGTCTCCTCAGTCTTCTGCATCAGCTGTTCGCCCTCGGCCAGCGGCAGCAACTCAGGCGAAATCGGGGTCTCGATCACATCTTGAAGCAGAGCAGCGATCGCACCCGCAAACACTTCTTCGGCACACCACCCAACCAGAAAACGGACCAGCGTCTTGGGAACTCCAGCGTTGACATGGTACATCGACATGTGGTCGCCGTTGAAGGTCATCCAGCCCAGTGCAGCTTCTGACAGGTCGCCGGTGCCCACCACCAGCCCCCCCACCTGGTTGGCCACATCCATCAAAATCTGGGTGCGCTCGCGCGCCTGTGCGTTCTCGTAGGTGACGTCATGACGCGCTTCGTCGTGTCCAATGTCACGAAAATGCAGCCGCACACTCTCGCCGATCGGGATCACGCGCAGCGTCACCGACAGTTCCAGTGCCAGCTGTTCGGCGTTGCTGCGCGTGCGGGCCGTGGTGCCAAAGCCTGGCATTGTGATCGCGACAATCCCAGAACGCGCCAGCCCCAGCCGGTCGAAGGCGCGCACACAAACCAGCAGCGCCAGGGTCGAATCCAGCCCACCCGAGACGCCGAGCACGACCTGCTGGGCGCCGAGGTGGCGCAGACGTTTCGCCAGCCCAACGGTCTGTATATTGAAGATCTCGCGGCAGTGATCGGCGCGGCGGGCCGCATCTGTCGGCACAAACGGGGTGCTCGACAACGGACGGTTGAGGAGGGGGGCGGCTGCGGCCCCTGTATGTGACAGCGCAAAGTAGACGGCCCGCACGCCGGCGGGCCCTTGGGCCTGGCTGAACGAGCTGTTGCGGGCCCGTTCCTGTTGGAGTCGTACGAGATCGAGGTCGGCAACCACCCCCTCGGTCTCAAACTGGAAACGGTCGCTTTCGACCAGCAACGTACCGTTTTCGGCCACCAGACAGTGCCCGCCGTAGACGACGTCGGTCGTTGACTCGCCGGCGCCGGCGCCGGCGTAGACGTAGGCAGCCAGGCAGCGGGCGGACTGTTGACAGACCAGGGTGCGTCGGTAGCTGGCTTTGCCGAGCAGTTCGTTGCTGGCCGACAGATTGAGCAGCAAGGTAGCCCCTGCCAAGGCCAGCCGCCCGCTTGGCGGCTCGACTGCCCACAGATCCTCGCAGACTTCGATGCCCACGGTGCATTCGGGCTGTTCGGCGGCCACAAACAACAGGTCTGTACCAAAGGGCACGGCCTGCCCCTGGAGCAGGAGAGTGGGGGGCAGCGGCCGGCTGGCCGGGGTGAACCACCGCTGTTCGTAGAATTCCCCGCTGTTGGGCAGGTAGACTTTGGGCACGATCCCTGCCACCTGGCCTGCGCTGACCAGCGCAGCACAATTGTAGAGCCGCCCTTCTACGCGCAGTGGCAGACCGACCACACAGCTGATCGCCCAGCGTGCGCTGGCTGCCGCTACGGCCAGCAGCCCGTCCAATGCGGCGTTGAGCAGCTGCTCCTGGTAAAACAAATCTGCGCACGAATAGGCCGTGATGCACAATTCAGGCAGCACCGCTATTTGCGCTCCTTGGCTGGCTGCCTGTTGGAGCGCTTCCTCAATGTGGGCCACGTTGTAGGCCACATCCGCCACCCGCAGCGCTGGCGCCATACTCGCCACCCGCACAAACCCCAGTTGACCTCGAGACGCCGCTGACATGCCCAGCCTTCCCCTTCAAGGGCCGTTGCGCCCCACAGGGTGACGGCCACAGATTTTGGATCCTGCTTACACCGTATAGTATACACCGATTGTGTCCTGTTTCTGCTGCTTGATGAGAGGGAGGTCGCAGCAGGAGAAATGGAGCAGACACCGCACCCCGTCGCCGGAGCTGAGTTTTTTCATCAAACTCGGCTCCGGGCATACGCTGGACAGACATCGCGGTTGACGTGGCTGGTCCGCTACCTGCTTCCCAAACGCCGCAATCGGACCAATCCACGCGTTGTCAAACGTAAAATGTCAAAGTTCCACCTCAAACGGCCTGAACACGCTCGCTCCCCGCAGCCAACAATACCGTTTCGCGAGGCGGTGGTCCTTATCTGAAAGGTCTTGGTTCTAAAGTCATGCGCCCCGATGGGGCGAAAGGCAAGCATGAGCGGTTGCTGACGACGCAGGTACACCAGACGCTGCGAATCAAGCGAAGTGATGGAGTATGCCCCGTCCAGACCATTCATAACATTGAGTAATCCCGTAAACCTTTGAACAACACCCCCGTCGCCGGCCCTGGGGGGCTTCGGGTTGCAGTTGCCCCCGAGATCGTGTATGCTGCAAGTCAGTCTTGCGTCTATCTGTACATGTGGGAAGCATCGGCTTGCGCAGCTGCCCACCAATTTTTGGAAAGAACCGTTGAGGATGCGTCGCACTTCACCACCCTCCCAGCTCAAATTCGGCCCGTGGCTGATCGTCCTGCTGGCCGCCGCCTTGGGCTGGTATCTGTTCGAACAGCCACAGGTCCAGGACACGGGCGCAACCCTGGCTGCAACCGAGCAGCCCAGCAGACCAGAAGCGGCCAACAACGCTGCAGATCCGGACGCATCAACCCCGCCAGCCGGCACAACAGCAGGGGACGAAGAGGCTGCCGCCCCCGCTCCCACTACGCCGCTCTCTCCGTCACCCACAGAGAGCTCACCCACAGAGAGCTCACCCACAGAGAGCTCACCCACAGAGAGCTCACCCACAGAGAGCTCACCCACAGAGAGCTCACCCACGGCGTTGCCTTCAACCGCCACGCCGGTACCGCCCACTGCGACACCGACCGCCACGCCAGTGCCTCCCACAGTAACACCGACCGCCACGCCGGTACCGCCCACTGCGACGCGCGGCCCGCCTGCCCGGATCGACGGGTTGCCAGTCATCACGTTGGACGAACTGCCACCTGAGGCGCTGGAGACACTGACCCTGATCGAGCGCGAAGGTCCATTTCCATTTCGCCAGGATGGGACCACGTTTCAAAACCGAGAGCGTCTGCTCCCGCGCCAGCCGACAGGCTATTATCGCGAATACACTGTGGTCACCCCAGGTGCCAGCACACGAGGGGCGAGGCGGATTGTCGGCGGCGCCCAAGGTGAACGGTACTATACTGACAATCACTACGACAGCTTTGCACGGATCTGGATGCCATGAAGCGCTCGTTCGTCTGGCCGAGTCTCCCTGCCCACGCCGGCGTCTACCGGTGGCCCTCCGTGCAGACAGCCCCCAGCCTGGCCCGTCAGGCCACAGCCCAAGGTTGGCGTTTTTTCTGGATCGACGGACGCAAGACACGCAACCAGGCCAGCCTGCTGCAAAGCGCAGCCGACGCGTTGTCGCTGCCCTCTTATTTTGGTTACAACTGGGATGCGTTGGAAGAGTGTATCAACGATCTGGAGTGGGTACCCGCTCGCGGCTACCTGCTGCTCTACGACCATCTCTGGTGGCTGGCCTGCACACAGCCGGCTGTCTGGCAGATTGCCCGCTCTATTCTGGAGGAGACATGCCAACAGTGGGCTGCGCGCCAGATCCCCTTTCTGGTTCTCCTGCGCCATACCCACGGCTGCAGCGGGGTGGACCAGTGTTGGCCGCCAGCAAGCTTGCGTTTGTCCGAGCGCAACGCTTAAAAAGTATCGAGAGGCAGGGCGACAAAGAAGGTGGTGCCCTTGCCTTGCTCGCTGGTGGCCCAGATCTGCCCCCCATGCGCCTCCACGATCGTGCGCGCGAGGTACAAACCCAGCCCCGCCCCTGCGGTCGACCGTCGCAGCGTGCTGTCGACGCGGTAGTAGCGGTCAAAAATCCGGGGAAGATCCGACGCAGGAATCCCAATCCCGTGGTCGGCCACATAGATCACGACAAAGTCGCCAGCAGCCAAGGGCGCCAACGGGTTGCCCGGCAGCGGAGCAGCCTCGGGGGCCTCTGACCGGTGCAGCCAGCCACCAACCCGGATCGCGCCGCCCTGGGGCGAATACTTGATCGCATTGCTCAAGAGATTGGTGAACAGCTGGCGCAGCCGCTCTTCGTCCCCCCAGATCGACGGCAAAGAGTTGTCGAAGACGACCTCGATCCGGTGGTTCTGCGTCTGGGTGCGGTAGGCCTCTGCCAGGCGCCGGAGCAGATGTTCCAGGTCGACATCGGCAAAATCCAGTTTGAGCCCCTGCGCCTGAATCCGGCTGGCGTCAAGCAGGTTGTCGATCAGCCCCTCCAGGCGGTCAGCCTCTTCTTCGATAATCTGCAGACTGCTGCGCGAGGTTTCAGCATCCCAGCGGGCATCAGGGCGCGCCAGGGTCTGTGCATAGCCTTTGATCAGTGCTACCGGGGTCTTGAGTTCGTGGCTGATGATCGAGGTAAAGGTTGACTTCATCTCCTCTTCCTCGCGGAAGCGGGTGATGTCATGCACATTGACAATGATGTTGATCAGCCGCCCACTCTCCGTGTACAACGGCGTGTAGGTTACAGCCAGCACCAGCCGTTTGTCTCCTGGCCGGATCAGCACGCCCTCACTGTGCAGATTGGGTTCAGAAAATTGCCCCTTGTAGCTCTCGTCGCGACAAAAATCTGTCCCGCTCACCGACTCCAGGGGCAGCACAGCGCTGCAAGGACGCCCGACAGCATCTTCTGGCGCCATCCCGACCATCGAAGCCAGGGCCTGGTTGATGGCAACCACGATCCGGTCGCGCGTCAGAATCAGAATCCCTTCCGCACTGTTGCTCAAAATGGTGAACAGTCGGCTGCGTTCAGCGCTGAGCAAGGTGTACAAACGGGCATTGCGCACAGCAACCGCAGCCTGGTCGGCAAAGCCTTGCAAAAACTGCCAGTCCAGCTGGGAAAATGCATAGTTGCTTCGGAAGAGATAGATCAGCCCGAGCAGCTCTTCTTCGAAGAGCAGCGGCAGCGCCACCACCTGCCCCAGCACGGTGTCCAGCTCTTCCTCGACCAGGTGTACCCGACTTCCCAGGTCGATCACCGGCGGGCTCTCTGCTGCAGCAGCGACAGCCTCCTGCACCAGACGCATGGCAGAAGCATCGAGCAGCGGTTCAAAATGGTGCAGCGCCTCCGTTGGGATCGCGTAGAGCGCCCGCACTTGGAACTGCGGTGTCACAGCCAGCGCAGGGTCGAAGAGGGTGTGTTCGGACTGCAGCAGGATCATGCCAGCAGGCGCCCCGACCATCTCGGCGGCGCTGCGCAGGATCAGTTCGAGCAGGCTAGGCAAGTCGAGACGAGAGGCCATAGCCCGCGAGATGCGCAGCAAAAACTCCAGCTGGCGCAGCTGATAGGTCGCCAGCAGAGAAGGAACATTGGCCATGGCGAACGCTGCTATCTTTACTCCAGCAGACGTGCTTTGTGAAACCCGTCGGGCAACAGTTCACGCACAGTGGTGGTGCGATAGACACCGCTTTCGTCGGCGATATAGACCACCATCTCTGGCCCCAATTCCCACATCACCTGTCGGCATGCCCCGCACGGCGAACCGCCGTTGCGCGTGGCGACGGCAATCGCCCGAAACTGGCGTTTGCCCTGGGCGACCGCAGCGGTCAGGGCCACCCGCTCGGCACAGATCGTAGAGGGGTAGGCAGCATTTTCCACATTGCAGCCCAAGATCACATCGCCGTCGTCTGCCCACACCGCAGCACCGACGAAGTAGTTGCTGTACGGGGCATAGGCCCGCGTGCGCGCGACCAAGGCATGCTGGACAAGTTCTTCTGGGTTCATGGCTCTCCGGTTGCGTTTCTGAAGGTCAAATTCGGGCTGCGCAGACGGCTCTTTTCCGAGGCTTCGACCAGCATCGCCCCGGAAGAGAGTGGCTCGACCCGCACCTGCTCGATGCGCTGCCCGTCCACGGACAACACCGTGAAGAGCCAGCCCTGCAGCGGCAATCTTTCCCCCTGCAAAGGCACACGCCCAAGATGGCTGTAGATCAGCCCGCCGACTGTGTCGGTCTCTTCGTCGTTCAACTCAATATCCAGCAGTTCGGCCAACGAGCCCAGATCCAGCCGTGAGTTGACCAGATAGGCATTTTCGCCGATCGGCTGCGCCTGCACCACTTCGTGCAGGTCATATTCGTCCTGAATGTCGCCGACAATCTCTTCCAAAATATCCTCGATCGTCACCATCCCGGCGATTCCACCATATTCGTCGACGATGATGGCCAGATGGACCCGCTGCTGCTGCATTTCACGCAGCAGTGCCGTGACCTTCTTGCTCCCCGGGATGAAGTAAGGCGGGCGGAGCAGTTCACGGATCGGAGCTTCCATCCGGTTCTCACGAAAGCATTTGAGCAGATCTTTGGCGTAGAGCAGGCCGACAATCAGATCGACCGTACCTTCGTAGACCGGGATTCGGCTGTGTCCAGCCTCAATGATGGTGGCCAGCGCGTCGTGCAACGGCGTGTTGACCTCCAGAGTCACCATGTCGATGCGCGGCACCATCACCTCCCGCACCACCGTCTCATCCATCTCCAGGATGCTGACGATCATCTGTTTTTCGCTCTCCTGGATTTCGGACTCCTCCTCGCTGACCTGCATCAGCAGGCGCAACCCATCTTCCGACAAAAAGATGGATTCGTCGGAATCCTCTTTGCTCTCGCCGCTGATTCGGATGCCTGTGTGGTAAAACACAAACGTGATGGGCGCCAGCAGCCAGGTGGCCGTGTGCAGTGCAGGAGCCAGCCAGAAAGCAACCCGGTCCGGGTTGCGCAGCACCCACGAGCGCACGGCAATCTGGACCAGGGTCAGCGCCAGCCATGTGGCCAGGATTCCGACCAACAGATTCAACACCCAATCCTGCGGAAGCAGCATGAAGCCGACAGCCACCGCGGCAGCCACCAACCCCAGACTTTTGATCGCCATGACCGTGAGCCAAAACTGAGCAGGGTCGCTCAGCTGCTGGCTGAGCAGTTGTGCCCGCGCCTCCCCAGCCTCACTTCTGCGCCGGACTGCGCTGCGATCGACTGCAGAAAGAGCTATCTCGGCCGCAGCCGCCATCCCTATCAAAAACACGCCTGCCATCAGGACGATCCATGCCAACCAATCTGATTCCACAATCAACTCCTACCCGACTGATTCCTCGGCCGTGCGCGTCTGCACGCGCGCCGGCACCCCATAGGCGGTGACCTGCGCCGGGACATCCCGGGTGACGACCGCCCCCGCACCGATCCGAGCAGATTCCCCGATCGAGACCGGCGCGACCAACAGCACATCGCTGCCCACAAAAGCGTTGTCCCCGACGACAGTTTTGGCCTTCTGGACGCCGTCGTAGTTACAGGTGATTGTACCGGCACCGATGTTCACATTGGCGCCGATCTCGGCATTGCCAATGTAGCCAAAATGGCCCATTTTGGTGCCAGGCCCCAGGTAGCTGTCTTTGACCTCGCCAAAATTGCCCAGATGCACAGCTTCGCCCAGATGGGCCCCCTTGCGCAGGTGGCCAAAGGGGCCCACCTCCGCGCCAGCCTCCATGCGGGCCTGTTCAAGCACAGAGTAGACCGCCCGGCAGCCGTCGGCCAGCACGGTATCGACCAGCTGGCTGTACGGCCCCACCGTGCAGCGCCGCCCGATCTGTGTGGCACCCTGCAGCACACAACCTGGCCAGATCGTGGTGTCGGCGCCGATCACTACCTCGGCCTCGATATACGTGGAGGCCGGATCCACAATCGTCACCCCTGCCAACAGGTGCTTCTCGACAATCCGGCGGCGCAGCACCCCGCTCGCCTCCGCCAGGTGAATCCGGTTGTTGACTCCGTAGACCTCTTCCAGCGGTGCCTCTGCCGTCACCACACGCCGCCCCTGGCCGGCAGCCATCGCGACCAGATCGGTCAGATAATACTCTCCTTGGCTGCTCCGGGGCAGGTGGGGCAGGTTTTCACGCAGCCAGCGCGCATCGAAGCAGTAGACCCCTGGATTCAACTCACGAATGGCCAGCTGTTCCGGTGTACAATTCACTTCTTCGACGATCGCAGCGACATCCCCCTCCGCCGACCTCACAATCCGCCCAAACCCCTGCGGCAGCTCGCGCCGAATCGAAAGCATCGCAATCGCCAGCGCCGGGTCTACGGCCAGAGCAGTGTACAAATCCAGCAGACGGGCCAGCGTGGCCGTCGTCAGCAGGGGCATATCCGCGTAGGTGACCACCACACGATCCAGGTTTGCGTCGAGGGCAGGCAGGGCCTGCAGCACAGCGTGACCGGTGCCCAGCAACTCAGATTGCACAGCATACCGCCCGCGCTCCCCCAAAAACGAACGCACCAACTCCTGGCCATGGCCGACAACCACCACAGGGGGAGCCTGAAGCAACGGCACGACCGCCCGTACAGCCCAATCCACCAGCGGGCGACCCACCAGAGGATGCAGCACTTTGGGCAGATCCGATTTCATGCGCGTGCCATAGCCGGCAGCCAGAATCACAGCAGCGGTCCGCATACAGGCCCTCGATTCGAATGGATTTGCAAGATCCAGCGCCAGACAGAGGAAAAGCAGGATCTATTTGTCTGAATTGTACAGAATTGCAAGGGGTGGGGTGGTTCGTCTTCCATGAGTTTGTCTTTGTCAGCCAGTTGATGTCGTGTACAAAGATTGTAGCACACAGACAATTTATCCGGCAACCGCCATTCACCCTTGAACAAGAAGGGGAAAGCAACTTTCACGGAGGAGCAACGCAGTGCGGCAGAAGAGGATGCGACAGCGTCTGGAGATGCGACGGGAACAAAAAACGGCTGGCTTCTGCCAACCGCACCGCTTGCACTATAAAAAATACACGCTACAAAAAACCCACACTATAGAAAACAGAGCAT